>DDXR01000043.1 GCA_002347565.1 bacterium UBP2_UBA2255
CTCGGGGTTCATCTCGCCGAGGCCCTTGTAGCGGTTGATCGCGACGCCCCGCTTGCCCGCCGCGAGGAAATGCTCGATCAGGTCGTCCGGGCCGGCCACTTCGACTTCCGGCTCGCGGCCCTTGCCCGGCCGCGGGCGCGAGGCCAGCGCCTCGGGCGCCGCGGGTGCGGGCGGCGTCTGCTCGCCCGCTCGGCCTTCGCCTTCACTCGAGTCGCCGGCCGCGTCTTCGTCTCCAGCGTCGGCCCCGGCGTCGGTCACGACCACCGCCGGCCACGACAGGCCGCGAAGGTCGCGGTGCGTGGCCGACAGGGCCCGGAACTCGCTCGACAGCACCACGTCGGCGGCCACGGTCATGGCGTGCGCGTGCCCGTTCCGCTCCTCGATTTCGAGGCGGTACAGGCTGTGCTCCTCGTCCAGGATGGTCGCCACCGACCGCCCGTCGCCGCCGAGCGCGGCCGCCAGCGCCTCCACGTTCTCGCGGCTGGCGAAGAACGACCGGTCGCGCGCCCCGAGGTCCAGGAGGGCCGACAGCACGCGGCCGGTCACCCCCCGACGGGACGCCGCGTGCAGTTGCTCGCGGAACGCGATCAGCCGCTGCAGCAACTGCTCCAGGCTCTCGCCCGCCGCCGTGCCGCCGCCGTTGCTGAAGCGGACCTGCCGTCCCTCCACGCCGCGCCGCACGAGGAACGCGTCGAGATCACGGTCGTCCTTGATGTAAGTCTCCGCCTTCCCGCGCTTCGCGCGGTACAGCGGCGGCTGCGCGATGTAGACGTGGCCGCGATTGATGAGCTCGGGCAGCTGCCGGTAGAAGAACGTGAGCAGCAGCGTCCGGATGTGCGACCCGTCCACGTCCGCGTCGGTCATGATGATCACGCGGTGGTAGCGCAAGCGGCTGACGTCGAAGTCGTCCTCGCCAATGCCGCACCCAAGGGCCGCGATCATCGTCCGGATCTCCTCGCTGCCGAGCATCCGGTCGAACCGCGCCTTCTCGACGTTCAGGATCTTGCCGCGAATCGGCAGGATCGCCTGGAAGCGCCGGTCGCGCCCCTGCTTGGCCGACCCGCCGGCCGATTCCCCTTCCACGATGTACAGCTCGCACTGCGCCGGGTCGCGCTCCTGGCAGTCGGCCAGCTTGCCCGGCAGCGACGAGGATTCCAGGACGCTCTTGCGGCGGGCCATCTCGCGGGCCTTGCGGGCCGCTTCACGGGCCCGGGCCGCGTCCAGGGCCTTGAGCACGATCCGCTTGGCGTTGGTCGGATTCTCCTCGAGGTAGGCGGCCAGCTGCTCGTTGACCAGCGACTCGACGATGCCCTTGACCTCGGAATTGCCCAGCTTGGTCTTGGTCTGGCCCTCGAACTGGGGCTGCCGCACCTTGACCGAGACCACCGCGGTCAGGCCCTCGCGCACGTCGTCGCCGGACAGGGTGAAATCGTCCTTCTTCAGCAGGTTGTTCTTCTTGACGTAGTCGTTGATCACGCGGGTCAGGGCCGACTTGAAGCCGATCAGGTGGGTGCCGCCCTCGACGGTGTTGATGTTGTTGCAGAACGAGTAGATGTTGTCGTCGAAGCTGTCGTTGTACTGCAGCGCCACCTCCACCTGCACGCCGTCGCCCTCCTTGGCCACGTAGATCGGCTTGTGGATGGAGTTCTTGTTCTCGTCCAGGAACTTGACGAAGCTGACGATGCCGCCGTCGAACTTGAAGTTGTGGCTCTTGCCGGAGCGCTCGTCCTTGATGTCGATGGCCAGGCCCTTGTTGAGGAAGGCCAGCTCGCGCAGCCGACCCGACAAGGTGTCGAAGCTGTAGGCCGTGGCCTTGAAGATCTGCTTGTCGGCCAGGAAGGTGACCGTGGTGCCGGTGCGGGCGGTCTTGCCGACGGTCTTGAGCGGGTACTTGGTGACGCCCCGCTCGTAGCGCTGCTGGTAGACCTTGCCGTCGCGGTGGACCTCGACCTCCAGCCACTCCGACAGGGCGTTGACCACCGACACGCCCACGCCGTGCAGCCCGCCCGAGATGGCGTAGGACTTGTTGTCGAACTTGCCGCCGGCGTGCAGCACCGTCAGTGCCACCTCGACGCCGGGCTTCTTCTCGGTGGGATGGATGTCCACCGGGAAGCCGCGCCCCTGGTCGGCGACGGCCACCACGCCGTCCTTGCGGACGGTGACGGCGATGTGGTCGCCGAACCCCGCCATGTGCTCGTCCACCGCGTTGTCCACCACCTCGTACACCAGGTGGTGCAGGCCGCGGCCGGTGGTGTCGCCGATGTACATCGCCGGCCGGCGCCGTACCGCCTCCAGGCCCTTGAGCACGGTGATCTTTTCGCTGCCGTAGGATTCCTTGGCTGTCATGGTGTACCCTCTATCTAATTCAACGATACTGCACGGGACTGCGGAACAATTCAGCGTGGAATCGGGATTCTTCGCGTCTTCGCGTCTTTGCGGTGAATGGTCCAGTATCCTATTTCCACTCTCCCACCCGGAACGATATCGACTTGATGGCGTCGGCCCCCAGCTTCTTGTTCAACTTTTCCCTGATCTGCGGGCTCATCATCCGGCACTCGTTGGCCCACACCGGGCCCCTGGCCTCCACCGTCAGCCGGCCGCGCAGCACCGAAACCGCGCGGGTCTTGGCGGCAAGCGCAGGCCCGACCGCCTCCGGCCACAGGGCCAGCGCGCGGTTCTCGTCGATCTTGCGGTCGAGCTCCAGGCTTTTCAGCAGCCGCTGGAGTATCGTACCGACCGATTCCGGCTTTCGAGCGGCCGCCATCACTGGCTGCGCTTCACGATTCTCGTTTCACGGCTCACGTTTCAGTAGAACGCCACCTGGTGCCCGGTGAACCTGCCCTTATCATAGCTGATCTTGGCCGAAAACACCTTGTTTCCGTCCAGCCACGGCAGGAAGACCTGGTCGCCTTCCCACAGGTCCAGTTTCGGAAGCTCCGCGTCATCGATCCACTCCAGGCGCCCCTCTTGACATTCGATCAACGAACCAACGAACGAACGGGCGACGAACACGAAGACGTACCAGTCCTCGTACTGGTCGAACGCGGGGAAGGTGATGAACCCCTTCAGCGCCGGCTGCGCCAGCTCCAGCCCGCTTTCCTCGCGGACTTCGCGGACGACGCACTCCTCGGGTGTCTCGCCCGGGTGCAGCTTGCCGCCCAGGCCGTTCCACTTGCCGTAGTGCATGTCACCGGCCCGCTTGATCCTATGCATCATCAGGGTCTTGCCCTGGTGGCGGACGTAGCAGAGCGTGGCCAGCTTCATCGGTCGATCCTTCGCGTCATTCCCGCGAAAGCGGGAATCCAGGCTGGATCCCCGTTTTCACGGGGATGACACCGGGAGTCATCGGATCCGCTCCTCGACCACGAAGGCCGAGTCGCCCCGCAGCGCCAGGTAATGGAATGCGCCTGCCGAATCGACCGCGATCGGCCGGTCCTGCTCGGAGAACAGCAGATGGTATGGCCGGCCCGGCCGGTCGCCGGCCACGACGCAGCTGCGGCCGCCCGACCGGGCGACGAACAGGACGTGGCGGCCGTCCGCCGTGAACGCCAGGCTGTTCCCGAGGATCTGCGGGTGGGACTTCCCCTGCTTCCCGTCGACCACGGCGTACCAGTCCGGCCCGCGGCGGGCGGCATAGGCGAACCGCGCGCTGTCGGGGCTGTAGGCCGTACCCGCGACCTCGTCGAACACCGGCCCGGGAATACTATCATGCACCACCGACAGTCCCACGGTGACGCCGCCCACCCGGCGGGGCTCGATCCGGTCCCGCTGCCGCGGCGCCGGGGCCTCCGCCGCCGGACGGCCGTCCCTGATCAGGACCTGCTTCCCCCGGTCGACCGCGGTGTATGCCAGGGATCCTCCCGGGCCCCGGAACGACAGGGATGGGACGAGCACGTCGTCGTACGGCTGCTGCGGCAGCGAGTCCAGCACCGCGAACTTCCTGGGCCCGGTGCGGGCGGCGTAGGCCAGGTGGACGCCGTCCGGGCTGAACAGCGGCGGCCAGAGCTCGTCGAACTTCCATCCCTCCCGGCCGTCGGCCACCATGGTCCAGAACCCGCCGCGCAACTCGCCCCAGGCCACCCGCCGTCCGTCCCGGCTGAACACCGGCGTTCCCTCGCGGATGCCGTCGCAGGGCTGCTGCGCGATGCCGTCCAGCACCACGAACCGCCTTTTGCCCCTGCCGGCGCCGTAGGCGAAGCGCCGGCCGTCGGCCGAGATCGCCAGCGTCCCGGCCAGCACCCCGTCGTGCCAGGGGCCGGCCTGGCCGTCGAACACGACGCGCTGGCGCTTGCCGTCCGCCTCGGCCCACAGCAGGTGGCGCCGGTCGGCGCCCACCGTGATGCTGCCCGGTACCAGCCGCCCGGTGTCGATCCGGCAGAGGAAAGTCTCTGTCGCCTCGCGCCGCGGCCCGCAGCCGGTCGCGAGAACCAGGGATAGCAACCACAGAGCACACAGAGGCCTTCCCATGTTTTCATTCCTCATGCTTTCTCTGTGCCCTCTGTGGTTTGCTTCAGGGGGTCGTGATCCTGCCCGAGTCGATCAGGATCGTTTTAATGGCGAAGGTGTCCGAGATGCCGTCGTCGTGGGCCGAGGCGATGAAGGCCTGGCAGCCCGGGTCCAGCCGCCCGACCAGGTTGGCGCCCCTCCGGCCGTCCAGCTCGGCGAAGATCTCGTCCAGCAGCACCAGCGGCTGGTCGCCCAGCTCCCGGGCCAGCAGGCCGGCCTCGGCCAGCTTCAGCGCGATGGCGGCGGTGCGCTGCTGCCCCTGCGACCCGAAGCTGCGGATGCGCTGGCCGTCGAGGGCGATCTCCAGGTCGTCGCGGTGCGGGCCGTACATGGAGAGCCCGCGCGACCGCTCGAAGGCGGTGTTGGCCGACAGCGCCAGGCCCAGCGCGGCGCCGGGGTCTCCGCCCGGTTCCACCGGGTACGAGAAGCGGTAGCGCAGGCCCAGCCGCTCGCCGTTGCCGGCGACCGCCCGGTAGTGGTCCTCGGCCAGCGGCGCCAGCGAATCGACCACCGCCAGCCGCTTGGCCGTGATCCGCGATCCCACCGCCTGCAGCTGGGAGTTCCACGCGTCGAGCGAATCGCCCCGCGAGCGGCCGTCGCGCCAGCCGGCCAGCAGCTTGTTGCGGTGGGCCAGCACCCGGCGGCACTCCTGCAGATCGGCCAGGTAGCTGCGCGACAGCTGCGAGATCGCCAGGTCCAGGAACCGCCGGCGCTCGGCCGGCCCGCCCTTGCAGAGATCGTCGTCCTCGGGTGACAGGCTGACCACCGGCAGGCGGCCGATCAGCCCGGACAGCCGCTGCTGCAGCTCGCCGTTGATCCGCACCCGCTTCTCAGCCTTGTCGTAGCCGACCTCGACCGTCAGTTCGCCCTGCGCCGAGACGGCCCGGCCCTCCAGCCGCAACAGGCCGGATGAGAACCCGACCAGCTGCTGGTCCTCGGCATGGGCGCGCATCGAACGGCCGATGCAGAGGTAGTAGATCGCCTCCAGCAGGTTGGTCTTGCCGGCACCGTTGGGACCGATGAAGATGTTCCGGCTGGCATTAAATTCCAGGGAAAAACCGGCGAGATTGCGGAACCCGGTACCGTTCAGACTGGTCAGGCGCATTGGTCGGGAGTTGACGTAAAAGAGCGTATACTACTATGGGATGTAGTTAATTGTAAATTATACCACAATATATGGTGAATTGCAAAGGTTTTTTATACTTTCGACAGTGTTTAACCTTTTATATATCAATTAGTTGTGATTGCGATGAGCAGTCGCCTGGTCAGTAAAAGCAAGAAGATCGCCCGATTATCGATAATTGGATTTTTGTTGATAAATCAGCGTTTTTTTGTTATACTTATTGTCTTCGAAAATACGGGCGGTTAGCTCAGCTGGTTAGAGCGCTGGTCTCACATACCAGAGGTCACAGGTTCAAGTCCTGTACTGCCCACCATGGATAAACGGAAAACGGCAACCCGCAAGGGTTGCCGTTTTCGCGTTCCGGCCGGCGCTAGGCCGCGGCGGCGGGCTTGCGCTTGATGCGATCCTCGAACACCGTGTACAGCGCCGGCACGAAGAACAGCGTCAGCGCGGTGGAGACGGACAGCCCCCCGATCACCGCGATCGCCAGCGGCGCCTGGGTGGACTCGCCGCCCAGGCCGATGGCCATCGGCACCAGGCCCAGCACCGTGGTCAGCATGGTCATCACGATCGGCTTCAAGCGGGTGCGGCCGGCCGTGATCACCGCGTCGTGCAGCGCCATCCCGCGCGCCCGCAGGTGGTTGGTGTAGTCCACCAGCAGGATGCCGTTGGAGACCACGATGCCGACCATCACGATGATGCCCTGGCCCGAGGTCACCGACAGCGTGGTGCGCGTCAGGAACAGGGTCCACAGCACGCCGACGATGCCCAGCGGCACGGTGAACATGATGATGAAGGGGTCCAGGAACGACTGGAACTGCGAGGCCATCACCACGTACACCAGCATGATCGCCAGCAGGAAGGCCAGGAACAGGTCGCGGAAGGTCTTCTGCTGTTGCTCGACGTTGCCCTTCAGCGTGACGGTGAACCCGGCCGGCACCGCCAGCGTCGCCAGCTTGCGGTTGATGTCGCCGGCCACGCTGCCCAGCGACCGCCCGGCCACGTTGGCGGTGACGTCCACCAGCCGCTCTTGGTTCTTGCGCGCGATCTGCACCGGGGCCTTGGCCAGTTCGATGTCGGCGACGTTGCCCAGCAGCACCGGCGCGCCGCCGGCCCCGGCCAGCACGATCCGCTTGATGTCCTCGGGGCCGGAGCGGAAGCGCTGGTCGAACCGCACCAGGATGTTGTAGGCGCTGCCGCTGACCGGGTCGGTGTACAGCGACGCCGTGGTCCCGCCGATGCAGGTGTTGATGGTGTTGGCGATGTCCGCTACGCTGACGCCCAGCGCGCCCGCCTTGTTCCGGTCGATCTTGACCCGCAGCTCGGGCAGGTTGTCCTCCCGGCTGACCTGGACGTCGGTGGCGCCCGGCACCGACCGCACGATCTCGGCCACCTCCCGCGCCAGCCGCGAGCCGGTCTCCAGGTCGAAGCCCTGGATCTCGACGTCGATCGGGGCGCCGGCGCCGAAGTTGAGCAGGAACCGCATGAACCCGCCGGTGCCCATGAACACCGTGGCGCCGGGCACCTTCATCAGCTTGGGCCGGACCTCCCGCACGATCTGGAAGACGGAGCGGCGCCGCTGGTGCGCCGGCTTCAGCGTCAGCTGGACGCTGCCGGCGTGGCTGCCGGTGTTCCGCCAGCCGGAGCCGATGTCGGCGATCATGGTCTGGACCTCGGGGACCTCCCGCTCCAGGATCCTCTCGACCTGGGCCACCACCGAGTCGGTCTGCTCGGCGCGCGACCCGACGGGCAGCCGCACCGACACGCTCATCTGGCCCTCGTCCTGGTCGGGGAAGAACTCCGTGCCGATCAGGAATATCAGCAGCCCCGACAGCAGGGCCGCCCCGGAGATCCCCAGGATGATCCTCCGGCGGTGCCCCAGGGTCCAGCGTAGCCGGGCCTCGTACCAGGAATCGAGCAGCGCGATCCAGTCGTGGGCCCGCGCCCGCACCCGGTCCCAGAGCCTGGCCGACGCCCGGTCCAGCGGCCGCTCGGGCTGCAGGTACTGCAGGCACATCAGCGGGGTCACCGTCCGCGAGACGAAGAACGAGCCGAACAGGGCCACGGCGATGGTGATGGTCAGCGGGATGAACAGCAGCTTGGCCACGCCCGAGAGGAACACCACCGGCAGGAAGACGATCACCGTGGTCAGGGTGGAGACGAAGATCGGCGCGGCGACCTCCTGGGCGGCCTCCAGCGTGGCCTCGATCTTCGACTGCCCCTTTTTCCGCAGGCCGTAGTGCCGGGAGATGGCCTCCAGCTCGACGATGGAGTCGTCCACCAGCCGGCCCACGGCCAGCGCCAGCCCCCCGAAGGTCATGATGTTCAGCGTGACGTTGCCGAACCGGAACATGATGAAGGTGATCAGGATCGACAGCGGGATCGCCGTCACCACGATCAGCGTGCCCCGCACGTTGCGCAGGAACAGCAGGATCACCAGCATCGCCAGCATCGCGCCCATCAGCGCCTCGCGCGCCAGGCCGTCGATGGTCTGGCGGATGTAGCGCGACTGGTCGGCGGTCAGCGACATTCGCACCGTGGCCGGGATGCCGTTCAGCCTGGGCAGCGCCCGCCGGACGTTGTCCACCACGCCCACCGTGTTGGCGTTGGCCAGCTTCTGCACCCGCAGGGTCAGGCCGGGGTGGCCGTTGATGCGGGAGATCTCGTTCCGTTCCTCGTAGCTGTCCTCCACCCTGCCGACGGCCCTGATCCGCACCGGCACGCCCCCGGCCATCTTGACCACGATGTCCTCGATCGGGGCCACCATGTTGAACTTGCTCTCGGTCTTGAGGGCGTAGTCGTAGGCGCCGGTCTTGATGTCGCCCGAGGGCACGGTGACGTTGGCGGCGGCGATGGCGGCCAGCACCGACTGCACCGTGATCCCCAGCGCCTGCAGCCGGTTGCGGTCCAGCACCACGTGGATCTCGCGGCGCCGGCCGCCGGTCACCGGGGCGGTGGCCACGCCGGGCAGGTGCTCGATCTGGGGCTGGATCACGTTGACCGCCAGGTCGTAGAGGTCGCGCTGGTCCATGTCGCCGTACACCACGATGTTGCACACCGCCTGGCTGGTGACGTCGAACCGCTGGACCGTGGGCACGTCCACGCCGTCCGGCAGGCGGCGCTGGGCCCGGTTGACCCGCTGGATCACGTCCACCATGGCCACGTCGGTGTTGGCGCCCCAGTTGAAGTTGATCCGCACCTGGGAGCTGCCCTCGCGGGTGGTGGACTGGATGTAGTCCACGTTGTTGACCGAGCTGACCGCCCGCTCGATGGCGGTGGTCACGGTCTGCTCCATGTCCAGGGGGTTGGCCCCGGGATAGGACGTGGACACCGAAACGGTGGGGATGCTGATGTCCGGCAGCAGGTCGATCGGCAGCTGCGACAGCGACACCAGGCCCAGCACCATGATGGTGACGGCGAACAGGAAGGTGGAGATGGGGTATTTGAGGGCGAGCCGGGTAAGCCACATGAGCGGGCGTTCTCGGTTGATTGTTCCGTGTTGATTACCGTTTTACAAGTCGAGGTCTACTGTCACCACATTATGATCGCTGAATAACCTGGTTCGTGCGTCATCAATTATATCGCACTTGATAAACCTTCCCGCAAGCGATTCGCTGATGTAAAAATAATCATTTTGCCAGGGCTGTGCACTGCGGGCATGACGCAGGGTTTGAACATGGCTCGTATTCCCCGACAATCGGAAAACATCTTTTAATCCAAAGTCGTCGATTCTATCGAACAGGATCTTATGGGAGTTGTTATTCTGCAGCGGGTCAAGTTGTGTGCTCGCATTGAAATCACCGCCCATGATTAAATTTCTTTTTCCGCCGATGTGACCGTTAAACAAACCAGTCAAGTCCGAAAGCATCCTATGGAGGTTGTTGATGGAATACCCTTGGGTTGGACCACTGCTTTCCATCAGACCGTATAATGAGACCAACGTAATGGGCACGGTGCCGATGAGCGTTTTCCCTACCGAAAAGACCCCCTCGAATTGCGATTCGATCTTTTCTTCGAGTAGTTCGTATTCCTGACTATAGATGCCAGAGCCCCAATTGCGTTTCCCTCCTATCTCGTTCCATAGTATATGACCACGCTGCTCCAGTAAGACATCAGTTGGTCTAGCTTCTTGAAAAAAATATAGATCAGCTTCTATTCTGTTTACGAAGTGATCCCAGGCTTCATGATGCTGTTTCACATGGTGCCAGTAGTCCATGTTCCATGTTGCGATTTTCACCTTCATGCGTGAAGTACTTTATATGTGTGTGCAACGAAAGGGGCCTCGGACGTCATTTTCGTTTTTCTCTCGTATTCCCCCGCTCGTTGGTGCCGGATGCGGAGTCCCCCTGCACCGCCACAGGGCCGCCGTCGCGCACGTACTGCTGGCCGGTGGTGATCACCTGTTCCGAACCGTCCAGTCCGGACGTGATCTCGGTCGTCGCGCCCTGGTCCAGGCCGGCGGTCACCGCCACGCGCCGGGCCGTCTTGCCGGCCAGCACGAACACGAACGATCCCTTGTCGTCCGACAGCACCGCCCGCGTCGGCACGGTGATGGCGTCGGCGCGCTGGTCCAGCAGGATGCTGACCGTGGCGTACATCCCGGGCTTGAGCTGGCCGCCGGGGTTGGGGACGATGATCTCGGCCCGCATGGTGCGGGTGGCCGGGTCGACGGCCTGGCTGACCCGTCCCACGCTGCCCTGATACCGTTTCTCGGGCAGGGCGTCGGCGGTGATCAGCGCCCGCTTGCCGACGGTCACCAGCGGCACGTCCTTCTCCATGATGTCCACCGCCACCTTGATCCGGCCCAGGTCCATCAGGGTGAACAGGCTGGTGCTGTTGGCGACCACCTGCGCCCCGGGGTCGAGGAACCGCTTGGTGACGTACCCGGCGAACGGCGCGGTGACCCGGGCGTATCCCAACCGGGCTTTGGCCAGCAGGTGGCCGGCCTCGGCCACCTTGAACTGCGCCTGGACGTTGTCGAACTCCCGCTGGGACAGCAGGCCCTGGTCGAACAGCTGCCGGGCGCGGTCGAAGTCGGACCGGGCGGTGAAATAGGACGCCGCCACCTGCTGCGCCTGCTGGAACGCCTCGGCCGAGTCGATCACCGCCAGCAGCTGGCCCTGGTCCGCCCAGCCGCCCAGGGTGGCGTCGACCCGCTCCAGCGTGCCGCCGACCCGGGCGACGATGGTGGCCTGCTGGATGGCGACGATGTCGCCGGAGTACCGCAGGGCGTACGACACCGTGTCCCGCACCGGCCGTTGGACCCGTACCACCGGCACGTTCTGACGCCGGCCCGCCGACCTCCGGTGCGCAACGTTCCAGGCGATGGCGGCGACCGCCGCGACGGCGATCGCCGCGGCGACGATGATGATGTGCCTGCGCTTCGGTTTCATGCCACGATCGTGTTACGACTTGATGTTCATGCTTCAATCCGACGGGGGACTAGAATGGTATTATAGCACAGAAGTTCGGTCACTGCCACTCCGGCGCAGCACGTATTTGACGCACCATGCGGCTGTATGGTTTAAGCGCCGCGTGCCCGATAGCGCCGCCGCAGCGCACGCAGCCGAAACGGCGAAACCGCTTGACAGCGCGGCCGGGAACGGATATCATTCTTCCGTACGGCGCCGCCCATCACGCACCGCTGACGCCCGCACCGGTACGATCAACCGCCACACAACAACGGGAGGAGCACCGCATGCATCCCAGAACGACCGCGGCCGGTCCGATCGTGATCCTGCAACTGGTTCTGGCCGTGGTCCTCGCGGCCCAGGCCCCGCTGAAGGCCATGGGCAGCAAACCGACACCGAAAGCGAGCACGACAGTGAACGACCAACCGGCACCCGACACCAAGACGACCGCGGGCGGATTCATCTGCCCGGTCAGCCAGGACACCTGGGTCTACGCCTTCCGCCCCGACCGCAACTACGGCGACGGGCTGGGCTGGAAGGACCGCACCGACCCCACGCAGGACCTGACCGTGCCCAAGGTCTTCCTGGGGTTCGGCGGCACCGACGAGAAGCTGGGGCTGTTCCGGTTCGACACCAACGCCCTGCCGCAAGGCCGCAAACCATCCAGGGCGACGCTGCGCGCCTACAACGACTTCGCGGGCTCGGACGCGGCGCTGACGCTAGAGGCCAAGGCCGTGCTGGGGCCGTGGGAGGAATCCAAGGTGACCTGGAAGACCCGCCCGCAGCTCGGTCCGGCAGTCGCGTCGCTGACCCTGAAGGGCGCCATCGGCTACGGCCAGCCCGGCAGATGGTGCGAGTGGGACGTCACGGCCGTCGTCGCGAGCTGGGCGGCCGGCAAGCCCCCCTTCGGGATCGCTCTCGACCCGGTCGGCGACGCCGGCGTCGACCGCGATTTCGTCTGCAAGGAGTACGCGAAGATGGCCGGGTATGCGCCCCAGCTGGTGGTGGAGTACGGCCCTCCCGCCGCAGGGCAGTAATACCCTCGGGGCCCCATCAGGATAAAACGGCCGGATTGATCCGGCCGTTTTATCGTCCCCCGGACCGATCTCCGGTCACCGCCGCACCGCGCCGGGGTCCAGCAGGCCGCCGATCAGCGTCAGGATGTCCGGCATCTCGCGCTTGATCAGTTCCAGTGTTTCGCGGTACTGTTCCGCCTCCCCGCCGATCGGATCGGGGACGCCGTCGGGAGCCAGCAGCACCGGCACCGAGCCGGGGACCAGCTGCCGCACCGCCTGCCGGTGCCGCTCCTCCATGGCCACGACCAGGTCGGCCTGCCGGATCAGGCGGTCGGTCAGCAGCGCCGAGCGGTGGCGCCTGATGTCGGCCCCGGCGGCCCTGGCGGCCTCCACGGCGCGGTCGGCGGCCGGCATCCCGGGCAGCGCGCCGGTGCCGCTGGAATGGACGGTCACCCGGCCCCGCCACTCCGCCGGCAGGATGCGCCGCAGGTATCCCTCGGCCATCGGGCTGCGGCAGGTGTTGCCGGTGCAGACGAACATCACGACCGCTGCCCGCAGCCTGACGGCGGCCCCCAGCGCCCGCTCCAGGTCGGCGCGGGCCACCGCGCCCTTGCGCAGGATCACGGGCACCTGTCCGCAAAGGTCCAGCACGGTCGACGGTTCGCGGCGGGGTGACGGTCCGCCGTCGAGTATCAGGTCGGCCGGACGGGCCAGGCTGCAAACGACCTCATCGGCCGTCAGGGAATCCGGCTGCCCGCTGGCGTTGGCGCTGGTGGTGGCCAGCGGCGCCGCCAGGCGGTCCAGGATGGCGTTGATCACCGCCCCGGCCGGCCGGCGGACGGCGACCGTGCCGCCCCTGTCGAGCTTCCAGCCGCGGACCAGGGGCGACGCGGGCACGACCAGCGTCAGCGGGCCGGGCCAGAACTGCTCCGCCAGCCTCGCGGCGGCCTCCGGCAGCGGCGCGGCGTAGTCCGACAGCGGCGCCGACCGGGGGATCATCAGCACCAGCGGCTTGCCCCGGTGGCGGCCCTTGATGCGGTAGACCCTGCGGATTGCGGCCGCGCGGCCGGCCCGGCAGCCCAGCCCGTACACCGTGTCGGTGGGGAAGGCCACGACGCCGTCCTGGTCCAAGACGGCCGCCGCCCGGTCGACTGCGTCGCGGTCCGGGCGGAGGGGATCGACGGGCGCGATCACGCCGCGGCGGCGCCACCCGAACATCGTCAGTCGCCGGCGCCGGGTGCTGCGCGCCGCGAGAGTTCCTTCAGCTGCTTGCGCAGCAGCTGGCGCTTGATCAGGCTGAGGTGGTCGATGAACAGCACGCCGTTGAGATGGTCGGCCTCGTGCAGGAACACCCGCGCCATCATGTCCTGGGCCTCGATCTCGATCTCCTTGCCCCGCCGGTCCAGGCCCCGGATCCCGATGCGCTGCGGCCGCGCCACCTCGGCGTAGAGCTGGGGAAAGCTGAGGCAGCCCTCCTCCTGGGTCGCGCTCCCGTCCAGGGTCTCGACCACGGGGTTGATCAGCACCAGCGGCCGCTGCCGGCGCTCGTCCAGCGCCGGCAGGTTGACGGCGCACAGCTGGCGGGAACACCCGATCTGGGGAGCGGCCAGCCCCAGCCCGCGGGCCTGGGCCATCGAGGCCAGCAGGGACTCGATCACGGCCTCCAGCTCGCCGTCGATGGCCTCCACCGGGTCGGCCCGGCGCCGCAGCACGGGATCGCCGTAGATGCGGATGGGGGCCGCCGCAGTCCCTGTTTTTCCGTTCACCGCCCGCCTCGCCTCCGCCCTCGGAATCATTTCTCCAGCTTGGCGCTGACTGCCGAGCGCTGGACCTCGATCTTGACGTTGTCGTCGATCTTGACCACCACGATGCCGCGGGCGTCATCCACGCCGGCCACCGTGCCGTGGATGCCGCCGGCCGCGATCACCTTGTCGCCCTTCTGCAGGCCCTTCAGCATCGCGGCGTGCTTCTTCTGCTGCTTCTGCTGCGGCCAGATGATCAGGAAATAGATGATGACGAAGATCAGCACCATCGGCAGCAGGCCCAGCAGCCCGCCGCCCGATTGCGCCCCCTGGGCCGGGGCTCCGCCCGGCTGTCCCATCGCGAATGCCACGCTCAACACTGGTGTCTCCTTCTATTGTTTGCTTTGTTTCTTGGCTCGCCGGGCCAGCGACCGGGGTCCGAACGAGCGCGGCAGCAGGCGGTCCAGCCGCGTCGTGCTGGTCCGACCGTCCCGGGACGCCATGATCACGGTCATCGCGGGGTTGAACTCGCTCAGCACCTGGCGGCAGGCCCCGCAGGGCGCCAGCGGCGCGGCCGAGTTGCCGGCGACGGCGACGGCCGTCAGCCGGCGGGCCCCGGCCCGGACCGCCGCCGCCACCGCGTTGCGCTCGGCGCAGCACGACAGGCCGTAGGAGGCGTTCTCCACGTTGCAGCCGGAGAACACCGAACCGTCGCCGGCCAGCACCGCCGCGCCCACCGGGAACTTGGAGTACGGCGCGTACGCGCGCGCGCGCGCCTCCCGGGCCGCGGCCACCAGCCGGGCGATGTCGCTCTTTCTCATGGTTCCTGCATCCCGTCGGTTCGGCGCCCGAGCTGCGCCAGGAAGCCCGTTCCGTTCCCGGTTCCCGGCAGGCCGAAGGCCTCCGCCACGGTGGCCGCGATGTCGGCGAAGCTCTGCCGGGTCCCCAGGTCGACGCCGGACCGCAGGCCCGGGCCGTGGGCCAGCAGCGGCGTATACTCGCGCGAGTGGTCGGTCGAGGCCGTGGTGGGGTCGTTGCCGTGGTCGGCGGTGATGATCAGCAGGTCGCGTTCCGCCAGCCTCGACAGCAGCGCCGGCAGCCAGGCGTCGAACTCCCTCAGGCCGCCGTGGAACCCGGCGGCGTCGTTGCGGTGGCCCCAGGCCATGTCGAAGTCGACCAGGTTGATCATCAGCAGTCCGCGCGAGAGCCGGGGCAGGCTTTCCAGCAGCCTGGCCATGCCGTCCCGGTTGTCGTCGGTGTGGACGCTCTCGGTCAGGCCCTGCCCGGCGAACAGGTCGTGGATCTTGCCCAACCCGATCACTTGGCGGCCGCTGTCCTTGAGCCGGTCGAGGATGGTCGGGCCGGAGGGCGGCAGCGAGAAGTCGCGGCGGTGCCCGCCCACCCGCCGGTAGCTGCCCGGGGCACCGACGAACGGCCGCGCGATCACCCGCCCCACCGCCAGGTCGCCCGCCAGGATCGCCCGGGCGGCGCGGCACCATTGGTAGAGCGTCTCCAGCGGCACCGTTTCCTCGTGGGCGGCCACCTGGAACACGCTGTCGGCCGAGGTGTAGACGATGGGGAACCCCGTGCGCTGGTGCCGCTCGCCGAACTGCTTGATGATCTCGGTGCCGGAGGCCACGGTGTTGGCCAGGATCTCCCGGCCGATCGCCCTGCGGAAGGGGTCGAGCGCCTGCGGCGGAAAGCCATTGGGAAAGGTGGGGAACGGCTTGTCCACCACCAGCCCGGCGATCTCCCAGTGGCCCGAGGTGGAGTCCTTGCCCTGCGACCGCTGGCGGCATTTGCCCCAGCAACCCGTGGCCGCGGCGACCGGAGCGACCCCGGCCATCGGCGTGATGTTGCCCAGCCCCAGCCGCTGGAGATTCGGCAGGGCCAGCCCGCCGGGCACGGCCCGCGACAGGTTGCCCAGCGTGTTGCTGCCCGCATCACCGTACTCCGCGGCATCGGGAAGCTCACCGACCCCGCAGCCGTCCAGCACGATGATGATGACCCGCTCGATCAAGGGCTTCTTCGGAATGATGATCTGGAACCGCAGAGAATTGACATTGCTTGATCCCCGGGAAATCGGGGATCCAACGCCGTTGATCTTTGAGAAAACGCAAATAGAGCCAAGGTACATTCGTTTGGAACGGATACCATTGACCTCATTCGCTTCTGTTTTCGGATTTCGTATTTGCGATTTGGAATTTGCATCGCTTTGGTTTTCACCAAAGTGATGGTATTATCTCACATTTTCGCCCGGTTGTAAATAGCAAAGCGCCCCCGCGAGCCGCGGGGGCGCTTGGGCCGAAACCGGGCGTTACCAGACCTGGATCGAGATGTTGTCCCAGTAGGTGCCCTCGTTCGGGTTGGCATTGCCGACCGCGTCGGTGTCGAACGCGAACGCGTACCGGGTCACCGCGCCAGGGGTGAGAGTTAAGTTCGTTGAATTCCACGCAGAAGCGTTGCCGAACCAAGTGAACACTGAGGTCCAGGTGGCGCCGTTGTTGGTCGAGCTCAGCAGCGAGACAACGTCGGCGGCCCCGTCGGTCCGGTACCAGCGGGCATAGTAGATCCGGGCGTTGGCCCAGCCGGTCAGGTCCACCGCCGGCAGGAACAGGGTGTCGTGCACCGCGACCGGCGTGGGCGGGGTCGGGATGTAGCTGGAATCGGCGTCGTTGCCGCATTTCCAGCTGTACAGCCCCTGGTACGCCCTCATCGTGGTGCGGTGCCACATCCGCTGGGCCGACCAGCCGGCAGCCAGGGTCTCGGCGTTGTCGTCGAGGAGGATGTAGCGCGTGCCGGTGGTGAAGTCGATCGCACCCCAGAAGGCGTCGGACGGCTTGGACACACCGTTGACCACGGTCCAGGCGGCCTCACCGGCGATGTTGTTGCCGTTCTGGTCCAGCCTGTAGCCGTTGGCGGCCTGGATGTTCTGGCTGACCCACAGGTAGTTGGTGTTGGCCGGGGCGTTCTCCAGGCTGTAGTTCACTCCCATGGTGTCCGGGTGGACCCGCAGGGTGCCCAGGATGTGCCCGGTCTTGTCGATCTTGTCGAACAGCTTGATGTACGTGCTGGTCAGCATGCCCGCGTTCATCTTGCGGTTGAACCGGATCGACAGATTGCGGTTGGCATCGACGGTCGTGGCGCTGACCACCTTGAGCGATGGCACCGCGTTGGCAGGATCGTAGGTCCGGAACTTCACGATCTTGCGGTCGATCGACTCGGCCTCGGAGACGCCGTTGCCGTTGCCGTCCAGGGTGTTGCCCTTGCGGTCCTTGATGCCGGTGGTGGCCGTGAAGTAGTAGTTGGTGGCCTGGGCCAGGCCGAGGCTGCGGAACACCACCAGGTATTCCCGCTGCGGCGTGACGGTCTCGGTCACCTGGGCCGGCGGCAGCGCCACCGCGGCGCCGCTCTCGGTGGTCAGCCGGAAGTTGGCGGCGACCAGCGTCGTCGGGTCCACGCTGTCGGCGTCCGCGATCCGCACGTAGACGGAATCGGTCAGCTTGATGTCGTAAGCGTTGTCTGCCGGGTAGATCAGCGCCACGGTCGGGCCGGCCTGGTCGTAGGGCGCGGTGACGCAGGTGGCGCCGACGAACTGCTGGCGCCGGTAGTCCTGCGGGTCGACGAAGTTGTTGCCGTTGCCGTCCAGCGGGTTGCCGTGCAGGTCCCTAACGCTGGCGGTGACGGTCACCAGGTACCGCTTCATGGTGTCCCAGACCTGGGTGGTGCGGATGACCGCCTTGCGGTCGCCCGGCTCGTAGGTGACGGTGTAGGGCGCGGCCACCATCGATGGCACCTCCTGCACCAGGATGGTGCCGGTGCCGACCGTCGCCGGGTTGATGTCCTTGTTGAACAGGATCCTGATCTCGTCGTAGGTCGGCGGCTTGTAGAAGGTGGTGCCGCCGGCGATGGTGGCGATGCTGGTCACCTGCGGGCCCACCGACGCCATCGGACCGACCGTGCCGGCGATGTTGCTGGTCGTCGGTTCGAACGGGTTCTCCTTCTTGCCGCAGCCGGAAATCACCAGGCCCGCCGCCAGGACGACCGCCAGGAGCGCCAGGATTGCTTTATGCTTCATTGTTGCCCTCCTCTCTTAAAATTTGACGACAGCGGACAGTTTCCAGCTGGTCAGGTCGGTCAGCTCGGCGAAGCCCATGAAGTCCAGCTGCAGGTTCTTGCTGACGTTCCAGCAGGCGCCGTAGGTGTAGTGGGTGTAGCTGCTGTGGCTGTTGTAGGTGTTGCTGCTGCCGGTGGGCTGGTTCAGCGTCGCCGGGGTCACGCTGTTGGTCTCCGTGCCGTCGCCGTAGCGGCGGCGGGTGATCACCCGGCCGTCGCCGGCCAGCAGGGTTATGTTGTTGGTGTAGTCGCGGTAGTCGATCCAGTGCTCGGCGCCCAGCCGGAACACGATCGGCTTGGTGACCCGGAACTCCAGGCCCACCGGGACGACGATGGTGCGGTAGGCGCTGGTGTACAGGTACTCCCAGCTCTGGTTCCAAGTGCTGGTCTCGACGTAGCTGGCCGGCAGCGAGGGGTTGCCGCCCTCGGCGTAGGTCCGGACGATGGTGTACGCCCGCTCCCGCTCCTCCAGCGCCTCGCGCTTGCCGGTGATCAGGCCCAGGCCGATGGCGAACTCGACCGCGTCCCACTTGACCGTGTTCTTGACGCGGATGTCGAGGTCGGATTCGCTGTTCTCGCCCGAGATGTTGTCGGAGTAGGTGGAGTCGGTGGTCGACGGGTCGATGATGTTGTTCACCCGGCGCTCGCTGAAGGCGAAGTTGGCCCCAGCCTCGGGCTTGTACGAGTTGGTCGAGATCTGGATGTCGGCCCGGGTGTTGACGATCTTCGACCACTTGTAGATGCCGGCCGCGCCGAACGAGAACATCGTGCCGCCCAGCTCCTCGGTCAGCATCCTGCTGCGGGTGTGGTTGTAGCTGTCGCCGAGGGTGTAGGCCGAGTCGGCGACGTAGTCCTCCTCGTCGTACTGCGTCATGCCGCCGAAGCCCAGCGCCAGGCGCAGGCTGACGTCGATGTCCTCGGTCAGGGAGTTCCAGGCCGAGAGGCCGATGATGTTCTCCGAGGCCTCATAGCCGATCCGCCCGGTGTCCTTGGCCGTGGCGACCAGCAGGGTCTGGCCGGTGTTGAGGTTCATCAGGCTGCGGTCGCGGCTGAAGTTCCGCGCGGTCCCGTATTCGAAGTATTTATCCGTCCGGCGGTGGAACACGAAACCGGCCTTGATGTTGCTGAACTGCCGGGTCAGGGCCAGGAAGTAGTCGTTCCAGGACTGGTCGCTCCAGCCCGTGGTCCGCTGCTTCAGGGTCTGCTTGGCGTCGTAGCCGGGGACGCCGTCCAGGTTCACCAGCGACACGTCCTCGCGCTGCAGCTCGCCGTAGACGGAATTCCCATAGGCGTCGGTGCCGACATAATACGGGTTGCGGTCGCTCTGGCGGTTGTACAGCAGGCCGACCTTGCCGAAGTCCATCACGTTGCCGTTGCCGCCGATCAGGAACGTGTTCATGCTCGACGGATTGAACTGCTCCTCGCCCTTGGTAAGGAGGTTGGAAAGGTTGGTGTACAGCCGTTTGCCTTCGATCATCTCGATCCGGGCCGGGTCCAGGTAGCCGTACAGGCCCAGCATCAGGTCCAGATCGTCCTCCAGCAGGCCGGCGGTCGAGGCGTTGCGGAATGAGTTGTGCCAAGGTGCCGTACCCTCGGTTGCGTACCACCCTTGGGCGAGGATCGGCGCCGCGGCAAACAGAAGCATGACCAGAGTCAGAATCCCATGACGTGCCTTCATGTTCTCCTCCTGAATGGTTGCGGTTGAATATCGTGGCCGGGAATGAATTGAGACACGGTTCCGATGGAATGGTTTGCCGCGTTCACCTCCTTCATTGATTGTCGTTCGTCTGCAATGTGTTATTTTACCGTCCGGGATGCCATCCTGTCAAGGGTTTTTTTGGGAAAAATATTGACTACTGGCCCCAAACTGGTATAATAGGGCAGCGCGGGCCGCGCAGCATCGCTGGAAACGGCGTTTCCCGGGCCCTGCCGGCCGGCGGATCACCGGCCCCGGATCCTATGACCAGTTGCGGACCTGTCTTATTATATGATGAGACGCACGCCTGTCCTCTTGACCCTCGCAGCCCTGTGGCTGGCCTCGATGGCCTGGTTCGGCGGCAGGCAGGCGGGCTGTGTCCGCCGTCACTCCGCCGCATCGGCGGTGGCGGCCGACCGCGAGGAATGGCGGGGCATCTACCTGCAGGGGAGGAAGATCGGATATTCCTCCACCTTCTCCCGCTCCCTGCCCGACGGCGGCCGGGCAGTGTCCACCAGGGCCTTGATGCGGCTGAACCTGATGCAGACGGTCCAGGAGGTGCTGACCACGGCCAACTACACGCTGGACCGGTCATACCACCTCCGCGACCTCGACTTCCGGCTGACCGGCGCGGCCCGGCTGGAGATCGCCGGCAGGGTCGCGGGGGACGCGCTCGAACTGAGCGTGACCTCCAACGGCCAGACGACCAGGCAGCGGATCGGCCTTTCCGGCCCGGTCCATCTACCCGACGCGCTGGACGAGATGATCGCGGCGCGATCGCTGAAGGTCGGGCAAACCCACCGGTTCTCCACGTTCGACCCGGCATCGATGTCGATCCAGCAGGCCTTCGTGAACGTGGCCGCGAGAGAGACGCTGGAGGTCTCGGGCGTCCGTGTGCCGGTCCTCCGGCTCGAGACCAGGTTCTCCGGCGCCGCCGGCACCGTCTGGATGGACTCGGCCGGCCGCTCGGTCCGCGAGCAGGGACCGATGGGCATCCTGCTGCTGGCCGAGCCCCGGGAAACGGCGACAGCCCTGCCCGATGCGGCCGCCGGCCCCGACCTGCTGACCAGCCTGGCCGTCCCGGCGCAGGGCGCCGTGCCGGCCGACCCCCGCGCTGTCGGATCGATGCGGGTCCGGCTGTCCGGGATCGCCCTCGCCGGCCTGGACGTCGGCGGCGGCCGCCAGCGCATCACGGACCCGGCGGACATGGTGGTGGCGGTCGAGGCGGCGGACACCGCGGCGGTGGCCCTGCCGGACGGGGTGCGGCGGCGGTACCTGGCCCCCACGCCGCTGATCCAGTCGGACGACCGGGAGATCAGGGCGCTGTCCCGCAAGCTGACCCGGGGCCTGGCCGGCGACCGGGACAGGGCGCGGGCCCTGGCCGATTGGGTGCACGACAACCTGGAAAAACGGATGACGGTCAGCCTGCCGTCGGCCGTGGAAGTGCTGGCCTCGCGGCGCGGCGACTGCAACGAGCACGCCACGCTGTTCGCGGCCCTGGCCCGGGCCGCCGGGATCCCGGCCACGCTGTGCCTGGGCGTGGTCTACATGGACGGCCGGTTCTACTACCACGCCTGGAACGTCGTCTGGTGCGGCGAATGGGTCGAGCTCGACCCGACGTTCGGCCAGTTCCCGGCCGACGCCGCCCGCCTGCGCCTGGTCGAGGGCGACCTCACCGACCAGCTCCGGCTGCTGCCGGCCTTCGGGAAACTGGAGATCGAGATACTCGAGGCACGGTGATTTTCTGCATCCACCTTCCGCAGGAATCGATCGTTACTCGGCGCCATGACTCGGTCGTCATGCCAGCACCGCATCACGTGCGGGATAGGCTCCAGCCGGCATCCGGTTTTCCTGGATTCCCGCATGCGCGGGAATGACACCATCGGTCAAATGCCTGATTCTTGCTCATTCAAATTCATTCCTGCTTTCATGGTTTCCTTATGAATAGAATCCCTGGCCACACGGAAGCGCCGGCCGCGTCCATCGAGCTGACCGGCCTGACCAGGAGCTTCGGCGGCAAGCTTGCCGTGGACGGCCTGTCGCTGCGGATCGGCCCCGGGGAGATCTTCGGCCTGCTGGGGCCCAACGGCGCCGGCAAGACCACCACCATCAAGATGCTGGCCGGCCTGCTGCGGCCCGGCGCGGGCGCGGCCCGGCTGTGCGGCGTCGACGTCTGGGAACGGCCGGAGCAGGTCAAGCGCGAACTGGGCTACATCCCCGACGATCCGTTCATCTACGAGCTGCTCACCGGCCGCGAGTTCCTGCGCCTGGTGGCCAACCTCTACGGCCAGGGCGGGGCTGCGGCGGAAGCGAGGATCGGCGAGCTGGTGGCCCGCTTCGACGCCGGCGAGTGGATCGACCGCCGGGCCGAGGGGTACTCGCACGGCATGCGGCAGAAGACGGTGCTGGCGGCCACCCTGCTGCACGACCCCCTGGTCTACCTGATCGACGAGCCGATGGTGGGGCTGGACCCGGCCAGCATGATCCTGGTGCGGGACATTTTCCGCGAGCTGGCGGCCCGGGGCCGGTCCCTGCTGGTATCGACCCACACCCTGGGCCTGGCCGAGTCGATCTGCGGCCGCATCGGCATCATCAGCAGGGGAAGGCTGGCGGCGCTGGGCACGCTGGAGGAGCTGCGCCGGCTGTCGCGCGGCCGCCACACCGACCTGGAGAGCCTCTACCTCGAGTTCACCAGGACCTGACACGGGCCGACCGGCAGTGAATGCGGAATCCATGAAGAACAGAAAACGGTTCGTGGATTCATGGTTTCCTTAGATTGTCGATAATCTCCTTTTGCATTTTTCATCTGAAGTCGCATGGCCCTCGAAGGCAACATATCCGAGTTCTCCCTCCCGGAGATCCTGCAGCTGATCGCCAGCCAGCGCAAGACCGGCGTGCTGACGCTGGAGTACGGCGGCGACGAGGCGGCGCTGGACTTCGACGAGGGTTCGATCACCGGCGGCTACTACCGCCACCAGGGCAAGCAGAAGCACCTGTCGGAGTACCTGTTCCAGTCCAACCTGGTCGATGCCGACCGCCTGGCCGAGGCCGACCACGTCTATCAGAGCACCAAGACGCCGGTCGAGGAATTCCTGATCGAGATGGGGTACCTCTCCAGGGAGGACTTCGAGGAGGCCATCAGGTTCAAGATCCAGGAGATCCTGGACGAGGTGTTCACCTGGGTGGACGGCCACTACGTCTTCAACATCAACGTCAAGCTGTACCCCACCACCAAGTACCCGGTGCTGCTGTCGGCCGACGGCTTCCTGCTGGAAGGCATGCGGCGGCTGGACGAATGGCTGCGCATCCGCCGGGTCGTCCCGGACCTGTCCACCATCGTCCGGCGCACCGGCGCCGCGGCCGAGAACCCCGGCCCCGAGCACGAGAAGCTGCTGGAGTTCCTGGGCGAGCGGCACCTGACCGTCGCCCAGCTGGTGGAGCTGACGGCGCTGGGCAAGTTCGTCACCGCCCAGAGCGCGGCCGAGCTGGTGGAGCAGGGCGTGATCGAGATCGTCGCCGCCGGCCAGCCCGCCGCCCCGACCCCCGCGCCGGCGCCGGCCCCCGAACTGCGCTCGCAGACCACGGCCCTGGCCTTCATGATCAGGCAGTGGGGCCTGCTGGTGCGCTACATCACCCAGTACCCGTTCAACCATCCGTCCATGCTGGGGGCGCTGGAGGAGTTCTTCACCGTGTTCAACGGCCTGGCGCTGGGCGGCGCCGGGCTGACGCTGGAATCGAGGGACAGCCGGCTGCTGGTCAACGGGCAGCCGCCGGCCGCGCCCGACGAGCTGCTGGGCCAGTTCGCGCTCTACCTCGACCTGTTCCACATCAGGTCCGTGACCCTGCTGCCCCAGCTCAAGGGCGACGAGCTGATCTCCTTCTCCTTCCTGCTGGCCCTGCCCGCCGACATCCTCGAGGCGGGCGGCGGCATGGCGGCGGCCGCCCGCGGCCTGCGGCTGCAGCACATCCGGACGTCCATCGAGCCCCGCACCTACGACGCCGCATTCAGGGGGGAGAAGATCTTCCGCATCCCCAGCGGCTTCATGCCGTACATCGAGGACCTGCCCGGCCTGCCCCAGCAACGGCATGTCCGCGAGCACGTCCTGGCGAGCCTGCGCCGCCTGCTGGCCCTGCCCGCCCCCAAGGTGTTCCCGCCCGACCTGCTGGACATCGAGGAGGTGGAGCACCTGTCCAACAAGCTGCTGGGCGTGTACGCCCGCAGCGGCCGCGACAAGTACATCGAGAAACTGGTGCAGTGCGTCGTCAAGCTGCGGCCCACGGTGCGGCTGTCGTTCATCAAGCGCAAGGCCCTGGACGTGCGCTGGCTGTTCCCGATCGACAACATCGTGGCCCTGTCGCAGTCCGAGCTGGAGAAGCTGGGGTGAGACCTGCACTGCCGCGGAGGCGCGGAAACACGGAGGGGCATCCGTCCGGCCGGACAAGATGGCGGGGCCAGAGGGACCGGATCCCTGGCGTGAATCGGCTTGGCTCTGTGTCTCCGTGTCTCTGTGGCAAGTAAACCACGTCGAACATGACTGCGTCGCTGTACCTCATCGGCCTCGGCCTGCGGTCCTTCGGCCGCAGGGTCTGGGAGCCGCGCCGCGGGCGGACCCTGCAGCTGGCCGTCGGCCTGTGCGTGCTGACGCTGTTCCTGTGGGGCGGCCACTACCTGTTCTTCCGGGTGTTCAGCTACCTCCAGGGGCTGGAGTCGATCGGCCGGCCGCTGCTGTTCCGGCTGGTGGTGTCGTCGTTCCTGACCTTCTCGCTGATGCTGTTCCTGTCCAACCTGGTGACCTCGCTGTCCACCCTCTACCAGTCGCCCGAGGTCGAGTACCTGCTGTCGACGCCGCTGCCCTCCGCCGAGCTGTTCCGCTACCGCTTCCTCCAGAACGCCTTCTTCTCCACCTGGGCCACGCTGCTTTTGGGCCTGCCGCTGGCGGCGGCGCTCAACCGCGCCCTGCACGGGGGGACGGCCCACCTGCTGGCGGCGCTGGCCCTGCTGGCTCCGTTCGTGATGATCCCGGCCTTCCTGGCAGTGGCCGCCCTGCTGGCCGCGGTCCGGCTGTTCCCGCGGCTGACCCTGCGCCAGCTGCTGGCCGCCCTGCTGGTGGCGCTGGCGCTGGCCTCGGGCGGGTTCTTCCTGTTCGGCCAGCCGGGAGGGATCTCGATCGGCCAGATCGACTCCATGCCCGAGCTGGAGCGCTACCTTTCGTCCCTGGCCGTGGTCAACTCGCCGCTGCTGCCCAGCACCTGGCTGGCCGAGGCGCTGACCGCCCCCCGGGGCGACTGGCGCACCGTCCTGTCGCGCGGCTGGATGCTGACAATCACCGCCGCCTTCGCCGGCGCGCTGTGCTTCTGGATGGCCGGGCGGCACTACTTCCCGACGGTGACCGCCCGGGCCGGCGCCGCGACCCGGAGCGGAGGCCGCGGCGCCTACGGAACGCGCCGGATCGACCGCCGCTTCCCGGTGGCGACCAAGGACGCCGTGCTGTTCCTGCGGGACCCCGGCCAGTGGACCCAGGGGGTGATCTTCCTGTCGCTGCTGGTGATCTACCTCGGCAGCCTGCGCACCTATCCCATGATGTTCGCCTTCCCGGTGTGGAAGGTGATCATCAGCTTCATCAACTTCGCCTTCGCCGGGTACATCCTGGCCACGCTGTCGGTGCGGTTCGTGTTCCCGGTGATGTCGCTGGAGGGTCCGATGCTGTGGCTGGTCAAGTCGTCGCCCCTGCCGGTGCGGCGGCTGTTCCTGGAAAAGGCCTTCCTGTCGCTGGCCACGGGCCTGGTCCTGACCGAGGGCCTGAGCCTGGCCTCCAACTGGATGCTGCGGACCACGCCCGGCATGAAAGCGCTCAGTACCGTCTCCCTGGGCCTGATGTGCCTGGCCGTCACCAGCCTGACCCTGTGCCTGGGCGCCATCCTGCCGGACTACCGGGAGCGCAACCCGGGCAAGATCGCCTCGGGCCTGGGCGGGATGCTGGCGGCATTGGCGGGATTGGGCTATGTCGGATTGTCGATAGTGGTGCTGGCCTGGCCGGCGTATTTATACGCCAACAGCACGGTGCGGCCGGGCATCAGCTACGGCGCGGCCCTGGCGGCGGCCTTCGGCGTGTTCCTGCTGCTGACCGCGGTGGCGGTGCTCGTACCGCTCAAGTACGGGCTGCGGGCGATGCAGAATTTAGAAGTGTGACGAATTGCATAAATCGTAACACTAATCAAAAAGCCGTCCACGATGTGGACGGCTTTTAATTCTGCTAACGATTGCGGATTTGCGGACGTGACACCATGCCATAAGAGATTGTAAATTACAAATTATCTAAATGGCAGGGGAAGGGCTGGCCCGGCTGCTGACAAAAACTCTACCATCCGTCAGAAGCAGACGGGGGCTGCGGCTACATTATTCTATTTCGTCTGGATCTATTGCACGGGATAACGAAGACAGTATATATTCCTTAAACATATATTGACTCGACGTAAGTAGTTGCTCGAAGTAATTACTTTTAATACGATTTGGGAAGTAGTCATTAAAAACAGTGAGTAATTCATCTACAACTGTTCTAGTATTTTGAAGTACAATTAATGCTATTGGATTGATAAAAGCCGTAATAGGTTCTCCGCTGGACGCGGCATTTTTATGGTCGATAATATTATTACGGATTTCATGTAAGGCAAATGATTCATATGTTTGGAATATCCTCGTCACTCTATCAGCATATTTATTTTGTTGTGTTGCATCAGGCAATTGTTCCTTTAAAGAATGAAAGGAGAATTCATCCTTGGCTGGATTCTCTTTCTTTTCTCGCAACAATGACGCCAAACATGACAAAGCTTCAAAAAAGTATAAATTCGAAACAATTAATAGAAATGTAGCATCTGGCCGTTTCCAATAATCAGGCTGCTTTAAAGGATTTACTGACATGTTATTCATATAAATAGAACTAAATTCAGCACTATGCTTAAGGAAAAAATCAGTTCTACAAAGTAATTGCTGGACATTGTCAATCAATTTACACCTCCTATAAAACACAATATACAATTATCATTGGGCTGGCACGGCTGCGACAAAAAGCCCTACTATCCGACAGAAGCAGACAGTAGGGTTGTGGTCACCTTCGAAGGGTAATAGTTACTTTAATCTGTTCTGAAACTCAGGAACTAATTCAGCATACTTCTTCAAGATCCTACCTTCCCAGGGTTGGAATTTTTCATCATCAGTTATTCTCAGTTTCTCGCCTGTAGCAACCTCTGCTCTTTCGCTGACGAGTTTGATTTTATATGTCAATTGGTCACTACTGACACCTTTGACAATAACACGGGTTCTGACAAGCACCTTACCACCATTAAACGCCTGCGAAACCCAAGCCGTTTTCATGTATGCTGTGGATTTATCAGATATTTCAAGTACATCAAAATATGAAGTAACGACGCTGCTGAGAATTTTCCAGGCTTTATCCTCATCAATTTTTTTATTTACGACCTGCGAAAAATCTACGTTGGCAATGTTCGACTCGGATGAAGCCGGGTATGATTCATCTTTTTCTAACTTTGCATCGACCCTATTCAGAAACGGCTTATTGGGTAATTTGTAAAAGCTTTCCAACCAGGGGAGGAAGCCTGATTTTTCCACACGAACAACCACTTTGCCGTTTTCTTCTACCGGAATACTAACTGTCCCAGTGCCTTTTAGGACATTATCAACGTATACTTTAGCTTCTGGTTCCGAAGGCACGAGTTTCATGTAGGAAGCACCGCCACAACCGATACAACTTAGTGCAATGAGTACAACGACACTGATTTTCTGGCTCATCTTTCTTCTCCTTTTTGTTATAAAAATTATACAACTCATCACCTACAAAGTCAATACATTTCTATGGTAGTACGAGGCAGGGTTGCAGATACTATACAATTCTCCGCCTTATCTACATCTGAGTAAGTAAATGAAAAGATAGATGCGACGGACGTTTTGCATCCATTATCTCGGCAGCAGGAACAGCACGGTGAAGAAGTGGCAGATGCTCCCGGCTAGCACGAACAGGTGCCAGATGGCGTGGTGGAATTTCAATTTGTGCCACAGGTAGAACACCGTCCCTAGCGTGTAGAACAGCCCGCCCACGGCCAGGAACACCAGGCTGGCCGTGTTGAGGTTCGCCAGCAGCGGCTTGATGGCGACCACCACCACCCATCCCATCGCCAAATACAGGATCGTCGACAGCACCGTGAAGCGGTGCGCCCAGAACGCCTTGCCCACGATGCCCACGACGGCGATGCCCCACACCGTGCCGAACACGGCCCAGCCCAGCCTGCCCCGCAGGGTGATCAGCGTGATCGGCGTGTAGGTGCCGGCGATCAGCAGGAAGATGGCCGAGTGGTCGAAGATGCGGAACAGCCGCTTGGCTTTTCCGGCATACAAACCATGGTAGAGGGTGGACGAGAGGTAGAGCAGCACCAGCGTCGCGCCGTAGACGCTGAAGCTGACGATGTACCACGGGTCGCGCGACAGGCTGGCGAACACGACCAGCACGGCCAGGGCCGCGATCGCCAGTCCCAGCCCCACCCCGTGCAGGATGGCGTTGGTGACCTCCTCGCCCGGCGTGTAGCGCTCGACGTCCATCATCCCTCATTGCTGGATTCCCGATTGCTCGGGAATGGCACCACGCAGAAAACACCTTCGTGTCTTTGCGTCTTCGTGTGAAAAGCCCCGGTCCTGTATCCCCGCTCCCTTGGGAATGGCACCACGCAGAAAATACCTTTGTGTCTTTGCGTCTTCGTGTGAAAAGCCCCGGTCCTTGATTCCCGATCCCTCGGGAATGGCACCACGCAGAAAACACCTTCGTGTCTTTGCGTCTTCGTGTGAAAAGCCCCGGTCCTTGATCCCGGATCCCTCGGAAATGACACCACGCAGAAAACACCTTCGTGTCTTTGCGTCTTCGTGTGAAAACCCCCGGTCCTGGATTCCTGCTGGAATTTGCCCCGTGCGGTGACACGGGGCAGGAAAGACAACGCGGCTGAGCCAGCCTCACTTCCCCTTGGCCGCGATGCTGACCCCGTCGAACAGCATGGCCGGGGTCAGGTGCGGGCCGCGCCACTCGGTCTCCCTGGAGATCGACACCAGGCGGTTCCGCAGCAGGTCGTAGACATTGCCCGCCACCATGGCGTCCTTGACCCGGCCGGTGATCCGCCCCTTCTCGACGGCGAATCCCAGCCCGATGTTGGCCGAGAAGTCGCCGGCCAGCAGGTTGCTCTGGCCCGCGCCCAGCAGGTCGTGGATGATCACCCCGCGGTCCATCGACCCGACCATCTCGGCCATCGCCTTGCGCCCCGGCGCGATCGTCAGGTTGGAGATCCCGGGCTGCGGCTGTCCCGTGAAATCGCGCCGGCCGTGGCCGGTGGTCGTCGTGCCCAGCATTCCAGCGGTCTGCAGGTCGTAGATGAAGTTGCGGAACTCGCCCCGCTCGAACAGCGGCAGGCGCGCGGTGCAGGTGCCCTCGGCGTCGAACGGCAGCGAGCCCAGGGCCAGCGGCCGGCGCGGGTCGTCGCTGACCGTGACCCTCCGGTCCAGCACCTGCTCGCCGATCCGGTCCTGCAGGGGCGACGACTTCTTCTGCAGCATCTTGCCGTTGACGCCCAGGGCCAGCGACATCCAGAACAGGTACATGGCCTCGGGCGCGAACAGCACCGGCATCCTGCCGGTGGCGATCCGGGCAGTGCGGCGGGCGTGGCGCAGGTTGGCGCAGACGGCGGAGACGATGGCCTTGGTCTCCAGCGCCAGCCCGCAGCCGCGGCGGCTGTCGCCCACGAACAGCAGGCTGCCGTCGACCACGCCCACGCCGGAGACCGACTGGCTGAACACCGTCTTGTCGTAGCGGCCGTGGAACCCCCGGCTGTTGGCCAGCTCGACGGCGGTGACCCGCTTCTCGAAACCGGCGTCGCACTTCAGCTCCGGGGCCCGCAGCTTGAGCGCCGCGATGGCCCGCCGGCCCTCGGCGATGGCCTGCGCCGGTGTGAACCGCTCCACCGCGGCGTCGCGGACCCTGACCGCCCCCGGCGCGCACTGGCGCGGGAACTCGAACCGGCTGAACTGCCCGAAAGCCGCGCCGGAGACCGCGTGCTCCACCAGCTCGTCCAGCCTGGCCAGGTCCGTGGTCGACGAGAAGCCGATGCGGCCGTTCCTGACCACCCGCAGGCCCAGGCCGCGGATCTCCTTGTGCTCCACCGAGTGCAGCTTGCCGGACTTGAATTCGACCGGCGTCTGCTCGCCCGACACCATGTAGGCCTCGGCCGCTTCGCACCGGCCCTTGGCCAGCGTCAGGACCTTCTCCAGCGTCTGCTGCATCGTCATTTCCCTCCGATCACCACGTTGCGCACCCTGATGTGGGGCCCGCCGTCCGACACCGGCAGCGGCGACTGCCCGTCCTTGCCGCAGCCCCCCAGGCCGCCGTGCAGCTGCAGGTCGTTGCCGATGGCGTCGATGTTCTTCAGCGTCTCGAAGACATTGCCGGTGAGGATCACGTCGCGCACCATCGGCCCCACCTTGCCGCGCTCGATCAGGTAGGCCTTCATCGCCGAGAAGGTGAACATCTCCAGCTCGGTCATCCCGCCCAGGGCCGACACCACGTACAGTCCGCGGTCGATCCCCTCGAGCATCCGGTCGAAGGTCCAGCCGCCCGGCTCGATGTAGGTGCAGCCCATCCGCACCACCGGCTTGAACTGGTAGCTGATGGCCCGGGCGCTGCCGGTGGGCCGCTCGCCCATCACGCCGGCGGTCTCGCGCGAATGCAGACGGCCCACCAGCCTGCCGTGCCGGATCAGGTAGTTCTTGCGGGCCGGCACGCCCTCCTCGTCGTAGCGGTAGCTGCCGCGTTCGCCGGCGATGGTGGCGTCGTCCACGATCGACAGGTGGCGGCTTCCGAAGACCTTGCCCAGGGCCATCATCCGCTTCAGCTTGGCGTTCTCGTAGATATGGTCGGACTCGGACAGGTGGCCGAAGGCCTCGTGGGCGAACACCCCGCACATCTTGGGGTCCATCACCACGGTGTAGGCGCCGGACGGAACCTTGTCGGCCGCCAGCAGGCCCACCGCGTCGTCGGCGGTGCGCGCCACCAGCTCGTCCAGGCCCTGCAATTGCGAGAATCCGATGGCGCCCCCGCCGTAGCTGTCGTGGGCGGTCTGGACGTTGGCCCCCTGCTTGGCCACCGCCGACCACGACAGGCCGCAGTGCAGCCGTTCCTCCACGATGTCTGCGCCCTCGGTGTTGGCGAAGGTCTGGCGGCGGAACACGTCCTCGTAGCGCAGCCGCGAGCTGATCACGCCCTCGCGCTTCAGGATCAGCTGGTTGTACCCCCGGCACAGGGCTTCCTTCTCCTCCAGGGGCACCTCGCGCGGGTCGTCGCCGATCCGCAGCGGCACCTCGTCCCTGACCGGCCGCACCTTGGCCAGGCGGCTCCTGCCGCGGCCCACCATCCGGGCCGCCTGCTCGGCCTCGGCCGCCTTGCCGGGCAGCTCGTCGATGGTGTTGAAGGAGGCGAATCCCCAGCCGCCCTTGTGCAGGGCCCGGACGTTGCCGCCCCGGCTGGTGGCGGTGCCGATCGCCTCCAGCTCGCGGCCGGCGTAATTGGCGC
>DDXR01000060.1 GCA_002347565.1 bacterium UBP2_UBA2255
CGCACACCGACGCCATCGACGAGCTGCCGTTGGACTCCAGGATGTCGGACACCACCCGCACCGTGTAGGGGAACAGGTCCTCGGCCGGGATCACCGGCGCCACCGAGCGCTCGGCCAGCGCGCCGTGCCCGATCTCGCGCCGCCCCGGCCCCCGGATCGGCTTGACCTCGCCCACGGAGAACGGCGGGAAGTTGTAGTGCAGCATGTAGCTCTTGGAGTACTCTCCCTCCAGGTCCTCGATCAACTGCTCGTCCTTGCCGGTGCCCAGGGTGACCACCGCCAGGCTCTGGGTCTCGCCCCGGGTGAACAGGGCCGAGCCGTGGGTCCGCGGCAGCACGGACAGCTCGCAGCTGATGGGCCGGATGTCGGCCAGGCCCCGGCCGTCGGCCCGCCGGCCCTCGGCCAGGATCCGATGGCGCAGGTCATGGCTCTGGATGTCCTCGACCATGTACTTGATGGTCTTCTCGGTCTCGGGGAACTCCTCCTGCAGGGCCGCGATCGCCTCCTTGGCGATGCGCTTGATGGCGTCCTCGCGGTGCTCCTTCTTGGGCAGGACGTTGGCGGCCCGGATCTTGTCCAGGGTCAGGGAGCTGACCTTCGCCTCCAGCGCCGGGTCGATGGCCACCGGCGCCACCTCGCGCTTGGGCTTGCCGCACTCGCGCACCAGCTCGTCCTGAAGGGCGACGATCCGCTTGATCTCGGCGTGGGCGAACTCGATGGCTCCGGCGATCTCGTCCTCGCTCACCTCGCGGGCGCCGGCCTCGATCATGGTGATGGACTCGCGCGAGCCGCAGACCACCACGTCCATCCGGCTGTTCTCCAGCTGCTGGAAGGTGGGGTTGCAGACGTACTGGCCGTCGACGTGGCCCACCCGCACCGCGGCGATGGGCCCGGAGAACGGCACGTCGGAGATCGACAGCGCGGCCGAGGCGCCGATCATGCCCAGGATGTCGGCGTCGTTCTCCTGGTCGGCCGAGATCACGGAGCAGAAGATCTGGACCTCGTTGCGGAAACCGTCCGGGAACAGCGGCCGGATCGGCCGGTCGATCATCCGGGCCGACAGGATCTCCTTGTCGCGGGGCCGGCCCTCGCGCTTGAAGAACCCGCCCGGGATCCGCCCGGCGGCGTAGGCCTGCTCGCGGTACTCCACGGTCAGGGGGAAGAAATCGATCCCCTGCCGCGGCTCGTCCGCGCCCACCGCCGCGACCAGCACCATGGTGTCGCCGTAGCGCACCGTGACCGAGCCGTCGGCCTGCTTGGCCATGCGCCCGGTCTCGATCGTCAGGGTGCGGCCGTTCAGTTCCAGTTGTTTGGTGATTGCCATGTTGGATTCAACCTTCCTGCCCGGCTCCGTCGCCGGGCCTTCCCGATCGGCCTGGTAATACCGACGGGGAAACGATAATGAAAGAGCGCCCGCTCCTTCCCAAACCAGCGGTCTTTACCAGGGGGAGGGATCGGACGCTGTGGATATAACTATCCGCGAACGGGCAGGGTCGGACACGGCCGGACGGGGCATCGGGTCTGCGCTGTGTGTGATGGCGTGCCTCGTGGGTTCCTGCTCCTTCGCGGATCGGTTATCGGGGTTACTTGCGCAGGTCGAGCTTTTCGATGATGGCCCGGTAGCGCTCCATGTGCCGCTTTTGCAGGTAGTTCAGCAGGCGGCGGCGCTGGCCGACCATCCGCAGCAGGCCGCGGCGGGACGAGTGGTCCTTCTTGTGTGACTGCAGGTGCGCGTTGAGGTAGTTGATCTGCTCGCTCAGCAGCGCGATCTGCACTTCCGGGGAACCGGTATCGCCGTCGTGGGTCTGGTGCGCGGACAACAGTTCCCGCTTCTTCTCCTTGGTGATGGGCATGGCCTTCTCCGAGTGGTGTTTTCGGTACACCGCATTCCGCGAAGCGGCGCAGAATGGGTAAGTTGCGAATTGATATTATACTACAAATCGTGCCGAAATGTCAATTAGAATGATGGGGTGCGCCGAACGGCATTAGAGCAAGAAAAACCGCCCGTAAAGGGCGGTTTTTCTATGGGTTAATTACGTAGGATTATTCGGAGACGGGGGCTTATACACATCGTTCGAACCGGGGTCAACCGCAAGGATCGCATTCTCGGCAGCTTCGAAGGAATCGTAAACACCGAACACGCCGGCGGCTACGAAATCGAGCAATGACTTCGTCGTCGTGTAATACCAGGCATCGTTCGATTCTTCCGCCACGTCATGCTGGTACTGGCGCTCTGTGGCCGGGTGGACCAGGTAGTTGCAACATACTTGCCGGATACAGATGTACATCTTATGTGGCATGAGGCACTTGGCGCCCTTGCGTTTCACGGCTTTTTTCTTGGCCGGCTTTTTCTTGATCACCTTCTTTTTGGGCGATCTCTTCTTGGATCCTTTGGATTTCACTGGTAAGGCCTCCGATGTTATGGTTTATTGTAGCGGCCCGGTTAATACAGGCCCTAGATCGTTCAATGTTACCTATCTTATACCAAGTATCAGCCAAATTCACCAAGCTTACGGCTTTCATGTATGCTGAGTCCAATTTTTCTGCCATGTTCAAGCATTGCTCAAAATAAGTAATTGCAGAAGTATAGCTATTAAGATTATAACTAGCCAATCCTAAATCGCACAATATGAACATCTCCATTGAACTCTCGCCAGTTTTTTCTGAATATTGATATGCTCTCTTTAGATACTTCAACGAAAGATCATTGTCACCTTTACCCATATAAATGTAACCGGTAAGCTTATTGATACGACAAAGCGATGCGTATTCAAGGGTTTCATTGTAAAAACTATCCAACCCATCAATCATCTCTAATGCTTTAATGTAATTCCCTTTAGCACTATATGCATCAGCCATGTACTCAAGAACAACTAAGCGTCCTTGTTGATCATTGAGTTGTTCATACAAGTCAAGCGATTTGTTGTAAAACAACAAGGCCTTTTCACTGTCTTCACGGAACTGATATACTTTCCCCAATTCTCTATAACATTTAGCAGTATTTCTCAAGTCCTTACAATCTAGAAATACTCCTAAAGCCCTTTGATAGCTATTTTCAGCTTCTGTAAACGATCCCATATTCAATAACATATTGCCTATCGCCTCATCAACTTCACCATGCTTATTATAGCATCCATTTTTTAGGAAAAGTTCTCTGGCAATCGCATAATCCATCCTTGCCCTCTTATAGATTCCCTTTATAAATTCCACATCCCCCCGCTTCCTATACACCTCCGCCAGGCACACCGCTGGCTGAGACAGCAGCTTCGCGGCGAAGTCCCGCCGGGCTTGATTCATCATGGTCATGCATAATCATAACCGTTGGACGCGCGTTGCGTCAAGGTAAAAAGCCATCGGCCGCATCACTCCCATTCCCCTCTCCCGGTCAATTGGGAGAGGGGGCAGGGGTGAGGTCCCCCAGCTCCTCCAGCGCCTTCCGGTACGAGTGCTTTGGCAGCTCGCCGTACAGCTTCCGGTAGGCGTCCGCCGCGGCCTGGCGCCGGGCCTGGTCGCCGGTAAGGTCGAACAGCCGCTTCTGCAGGCCGGCTTCCTGCTCCGGCTCGGGCGCCCTGCCCGCCAGCTTCGTCAGCCGCGCGGCCTGCCCGGCCCGGCCGTCGGCCGCCAGCAGCGCCCCGGTGACCTCAAGCTCGAACAGCACCTCGGCCCGCCCGGCTTTTCCCGCCAGTTCCCGGGCCGCGGCGGCCAGCGCCGCCGCCTTCACCGGATCGCCCCGCTCCACATAGTGCCGCGCCAGCCGCGACTGGTAGCCGCACAGGTAGTGGTTGAAGCCGATCTCCTCCGCCACGGCCACGGCCTCCGCCAGAAACCGCTCGACCTCCTCCGGGCGCCCCAGCTCCTGCAGGGTCGTGCCGCTCAGGTACAGGGCGTAGCTCAGGATCGGCTTGTCCCGGTTGGCCCGGGCCAGCGCGATCACCTCGCCGTACCGCGCCAGCGCGGTCCCGTACTCGCCCCTGCTGGAGTGGATGTTGCCGATGTTCAGCAGCGACACCGCCAGGTTCACCCGGTCGCCCAGCTCGCGGAAGGCCTGCAGCTGGCGCAGGGTCCACTCCATGGCCTCGGCGTAGCGGCCCTGCTTTTCGTGGATGATGGCGATGTTGCCCTCGGAGAAGGCCGTCGACTGCTTGTCGCCGATGCGCAGGCTCTCGCGGTAGGCCCGCTGGTAGCAGGCCATGGCCTCCTCGTAGCGGTCCTGCTCCAGGTGGACGTTGCCCAGGTTGCCGCTGGACGAGGCGATCAGCTGGTGGCTCCCCATCCGCTCGGCCGCCGCCAGCGCCTCGTCCAGCACCTCCAGCGAGCGCTGGCTCTCGCCCATGTCGTAGTGCAGCAGGCCGATCCGCCCCAGCGCCCGGCAGGACATCATTGCGTCGCCGGCGCGCTGGGCGATGGCCAGGCCCTCGCGGTAGTACTCCATCGCCTTGGGGTA
>DDXR01000070.1 GCA_002347565.1 bacterium UBP2_UBA2255
CAAACGGCACAGATGACACAAAAACCAAGGCAAACCTGAACATGTGATTTTTGTGCTTTCTGTGGTCAGGGAAAGCCTGCATCGCCACAAACGGCACAGACGACACAAAAAACCAAGGCAAACCTGAATAAGTGATTTACATGCTTTCCGTGGCCGGGAAAACCTGGATCGCCACAAACGGCACAGATGACACAAAAACCAAGGCAAACCTGAACATGTGATTTTTGTGCCTTCTGTGGCCGGGAAACCTGTAAAATGCACGTTCCGTCACAACAGACAACCAACCAGTTGAGGGGTGCGCCATGAAGAAGCTGTTCCTGCTGCTGCTGGTCCCCGCGATCGCCATCTCCGGGTGCGGCAAATCAAAGCCCTCCCAGCTGACCTTCTGGCACGTGATGGGCGGCCCGCTGGGCAAGACCCTGGACGCGATGGCCGGGGATTTCAAAAAGGAGGGCGGGGCCGCGGTGATCATGGTCAACATGGGCAGCTACTCGGCGCTGTCGCAGAAGCTGATGGCCTCGATGGCGGCCGGCAACACGCCGGTGCTGGCCCAGTCCTACGAGTCGTGGACCAGCCAGCTGCTGGAGGCGAAGACCTCCGGCAACGGCGTCCAGCCGTTTCAGGACTTCCTGGACGGCAAGGACGGGCTGGACTCGGCCGACCTGGCGGATTTCTTCCCCGTGATGCTCGCCGAGTGCACGCGCGACGGGAAGCTGGTCAGCATGCCGTTCAACAAGAGCGTGCCGGTCTACTACTACAACCGCGACCTGTTCCGCCAGGCCGGCCTGGACCCCGACCGCTTCCCCGAGACCTGGGACGAGTTCCTGGCCGCCGCCAAGAAGCTGACCGTCGACCGCAACGGCAACGGCCGGCCCGATCCCGGCGACCAGTGGGGCACGGCCATGACCAAGGGCGCCTCCTGGCTGTTCCAGTGCCTGCTGATCCAGAACGGCGGGCGGGTGTTCGACGACCGGGGCAGGGTGGTGTTCGACAGCCCGGCCGGCGCCGAGGCCCTGCAGTTCCTGGCCGACCTCAACAACAAGCACCGGGTGTCGTACACCGTCCAAGGATTCGAGCACCAGAACGACTTCCTGGCCGGCCGGGTGGCCATGATCCAGAGCTCGTCCGCCAGCCTGTCCTACATGAAGCAGGACTCGATCACCTTCGACATGGGGATCGCGCCCCTGCCGCGGTTCAAGAAGCGGGCGGTGGTGCTGTCCGGCACCAACATCATCATGTTCCGCAACGCCTCCCGCGGCGCCCAGAAGCACGCCTGGGAGTACGTCCGCCACATGACATCCCCGGCCCAGACCGCGCGCTGGGCGGCCGAGACCAACTACCTGCCGGTGCGCATGTCGGCCCTCGACCAGGAGATCCTCAAGGAGAAGTTCAAGAAGTACAAGGGGCTGCGGGAGGCCTACCGGCAGCTGGAGCACGCCCATCCCGAGCCGCGGGAAACCGCATGGCTCAACGGCCGGGCCCGGCTGGAGGAGGACGGCCTGCAGCCGGCCATGGAAGGCCTGGTGCCCGCGGCCCAGTCGCTGCGCGCGGCGGCGGCCAAGATCAACGCCCAGCGGTAGTGCTCAGGGCCGTGGCGTTTATCAGGAAGCCAGGAAATCATGAATGGATCTGTCTTCGGCACAGGGTAATGGGATACGGTAAAAGAATCCAGGCATTCATGGATTCCTTGAAAGGATAAGCCCCGGTTTTGAGGCGCATCATTTTATCATCAAGGGAAGGGTTTCCATCATGGCACTACCACGAACCGTGACCAGGCTGGCGCTGCTGTCGTTGGTGCTGGCTCTGGCCGCCGGCGCCGCCCGGGCGGACCTGCTGCTGGAGGAGAACTTCGACTACGCCACCGGCCAGCTGACCCTCGGCAACGCCGGCACGGGCCAGAACGTCAGCGGCGGGAACTGGACATGGATCAGCGGGACTCAGGTGTTCCTGTCCGTCTCCGGGGGCAGCCTGGGCTACGCCGGGTACCCGTCCTCGGGCACCGGGAACAAGGTCGAAATCGTCTCCACCTCGCAGTCGGCCGAGGACGCCTACCGCGCGTTCAGCCAGTACCAGCGGACCGGCTCGACGGTGTACGCCTCGTTCCTGATCAACGTGGCCAATGCCACCGGCCTGGCGGCGAACAGCCACACCAACGGGGACTACTTCGCCGCGCTGGTCCCGGTCACCGGCACCACGGTCTTCGTGAACCGGGTCTCCATCCGGCAGGGCACCGTCGCCAACACCTTCAACCTCGGGCTGCGCGCCACCTCGTCCAACGCCAGCGCCGACTGGGGAGCCGCCGATCTTGACGTCGGCACCACCTACCTGGTGGTGATGCGGTACCAGCTGATCGCGGGGGGGAGCAACGACGTCGCCGCCCTGTTCATCAACCCGTCGCTGGCGGGCGGCGAGCCCGCGCCGGACCTGGTGCAGACCTCGGGACTGGCGTCCGATCCCGACAGCATCGGGCGGTTCCTGATCAGGGAGGGCACCGGCACCGGGCTGGCCACGCCCAACGCCGCGATCGACGGCATCCGCGTCGGCACGACCTGGGGGGACATCGTCGGCGCCCTGCCGCCCAACCCGGTGGTGCTGTCGACCGTCCCGGCGAACAACGCCTCGGGCGTGCTGACCACGGCGTCGGTCACCGTCACCTTCGACCGGCTGATGAACGCGGCGACCATCGACACGGCGAGCTTCGCCCTGGCCGGCGTGCGGCAGGCCCGCTACTATCCGGACTCGATCCGGCCGCTGACCAACAGCGCCAGCTTCACGTTCTACGTGCGGGACAGCCTGCGCCGGCGCGACACTATCACGGCGACCGTGTCGGCCGCGGTCGCGGACACCGGGGGCAACGCCATGCTGGCGCCCTACAGCTGGACCTTCGCCACCGAGCTGCCGTCCAACCCGGCCGTGACCGGCACCAGCCCGGCGAACAACGCCGCGAACGTCCCGACCGGCTCCGCGATCAGCGTCACGTTCAACCGCCTGATCAACGCGGCCACCGTCGACAGCGCCAGCTTCGCCGTCAGCGGGCTGAAGCAGGCGGTGTACCGCGCCGACTCGATCCGGCCGCTGGCCAACAGCGCCAGCTTCACGTTCTATGTGCGGGACAGCCTGCGCAAGTCCGACACGGTGACGGTCACCCTGTCGATGGCCATCGCCGACACGCTGGGCCAGCAGATGCTGGCGCCGTACAGCTGGCAGTTCTTCACCGTGCTGCCGGACACCACCCGGCCGCTGCTGGCGTCGAACGCCCCGGCCGCCGGGCAGGACTACGTGGCGGTCAACACCGCGGTGGTGCTGAACTTCAGCGAGGCGCTGCTGCCGGCCAGCGCCACTGCGGCAGCGTTCTCGGTCACCGGACGGCGGACGGCGCAGTACGCCATGCAGCCGCCGATCCTGTCGAACGGCAACACCAGGGTCACCCTGCTGCCGGCCGCGGACTTCTCGTACCGCGACACCGTCACGGTGCGGGTGCTGCCGTCGCTGACCGACGCCGCGGGCAACGCCATCCGCGACACCAGCTTCAGCTTCAGCACCAAGCTGCGCCCGGGGGTTACCATCAGGGACGTGCAGTACACCACCGACCCCTCCGGCAACTCGCCGTACGCCGGCCAGTCCGTCACCATCAGCGGGGTGGTGACCGGCGTGGTCAGGTTCGGCAGCTCCACGGGCATGTACTTCATCCAGGACGGCCCCGGGCCGTGGAACGGCGTCTACTGCTACGACCGCAGCCGCAACCCGTCGCTGGGCGACTCGGTCGCGGTGACCGGGACCGTCATCGAATACAACGGGCTGACCGAGCTCTCCCCGGTCAGCGGCTATTCGCTGCTCAAGCGCGGCGCGGCGCTGCCGGCGCCGGTCGTGCTCCCCACCGACAGCTTCAGCGCCGCCAACCCGATGGCCGAGGCCTACGAGGGGGTGCTGGTCGCGACCCGCAAGGTCTCGGTGACCGCCCTGCCGAACTCGTACAACGAGTGGCAGGTGTCGGACGGCAGCGGGCCCTGCATCATCGACGATTTCCTGGACACGATGGCGCACTGGGAGTACACCCCGGTGGTCGGCGACAGCCTGATCAGGGTCCAGGGCATCTTCCACTCGTCGTTCGGCTGGAAGATCCTGCCCCGGTCCCGGACCGACGTCGTCCAGTTCAAGCCGGTGAAGCTGATCAGCACACTGCCAGCGAACGGCATGAACAACGTCCCGACCCAGGTCGGCGTCAGGCTGTACTTCGACAAGCCGCTGGATTTGGCGGCGACCCCGCTCTCGTGCTTCTCGGTGACCGGGAGCCGATCAGGTCCTCACACGCTCACCGGGTTTTACAGCTCGTCTTCGTATCGCATCCGGCTTGTCCCCGCGCCGGCTTTCCAGCCGGGAGAGACCGTCAGCGTCTGGGTTTCCCATGCCGTGCGAGATACGTTTGGATGGACCCTCGACGGCAACGGCGACGGTGTCGGCGCCAATGACAGCACCGACGACGTGCGCTTCTCGTTCGCCACCCTGCTCAATCCCACCGCGATCGCCGAGGTCCAGCGGCCGGGGCCGGACGGGTTCACCCCGCGGCTGGTGGGCCAGGTGGTGACGGTCGAGGGCGTGGTCACCGGGCCGGACTACGTGTTCACCAGCTCCACCAGCAGCACGGCCAGCAGCTACGTCCAGGACGCCACCGGCGGCGTCAACGTCTACGGCGGCTCGGTCGGCAGCTTCGACCTAGGGCGGCGGGTGGTGGTCACCGGCACGGTCACCGAGTACAATGGCGTGACCGAGGTCGCGGCCGGCAGCGGCGGCACCATCGCGCTGTGGGACCTGGCGGACGCGCTGCCCGCGCCGAGAGCGTTCATTTACAACCAGTTCCCCACCGAGGAGGTCGAGGGCCTGCTGATCCAATTCGACGGGTCGGTCAGCAGTCCGCCCAGCTACGCCGGCGGCGGCTACAACATGGAGGTGCGGAACGGCCAGGCCGCGATCGCCATCCGCTTTGGCGAGAGCGCCGGCTTCGACCGGACGGTGCTGACGTACGGCCGCAAGGTGCGGGTGATCGGCATCGTCTCGCAGTACGATAAGGAGCCGCCGTACGACGCCGGGTACCAGATCGTGCCCCGGATGCCGGAGCCGTACGAGTACAACGGCGTCACCTACCCGGCCGACATCACGGTGCTGGCCGACACGGTCCCGGCGGCCAACGACCCGATCATCGCCGCGGCCAGCCCCAACCCCTTCGCGCCGGACCTGGGCGAGGTGATGCGGATCGACCTCAACAGCCCGGTGGACCACCGGCTGACCCTGCGGGTGTACGACCTCAAGGGCCGGCTGGTGAAGACCCTGCTCAACAACGTGCCCGGCGGGCACCAGACCGCCCTGTGGAACGGCGGCGACAACTTCCACCGGCGGGCCACCATCGGGATGTACATCCTGCACCTGCGGAGCGTGACCTTCCAGGGAGCGGTCACGGACAGGACCATGGTCGTGGTGCTGGGAACGCCGCTGAAATAAGGAGCATGAAGATGAAGCGATACACTGCGATCCTGGCCCTGGCGCTGGCCGCCGCGCCGGCCCTGGCCGTGTTCGAGGACTGGCAGGTCGGCATCCGTCCCAACGCCATGGCCGGCTGCTACACCGCCGTGGCCGACGACATCGAGGGCGTGCGCTGGAACCCGTCCGGCCTGTCCGGCCTGTCCGGCTGGCAGGCGGTGGGCTACGGCAAGCGGCTGTGGGGCATCCGGGGGCTGATCAATTCCACCCTGACCGTGGGCCGGGGCATCGGCCGGTGGGGCGGCGCTGCCGTCTCGCTGCAGCAGGTGGGCTCGGACCTGGCCAAGGACCAGAACGTGATCCTGTCGCACGGCTTCGCCCTGACCGACCAGCTGTCGTTCGGCTACAACCTGAACCTATACCGGGTGTGGCAGGAACGGTTCGAATCGGCCGCGACCGGCGGCATCGACATCGGCCTGATGGCCCGCGTCTACCGCAAGTGGCGGGTGGGCGCCTTCGGCCACAACCTCAACCATCCCAGCCTGGGCAGGCTGCGCCAGTACGACCTGCCGTCGGGCGTCGCCGCCGGTGTCGCCTACGAGCCGTTCCCCGGCATCCTGGGCGGGGCCGAGCTTTCCAAGGACGCCGGCCAGATCACCCGGTACAAGGTGGGCTGCGAGTTCGCCCTGCTGCCGGAGCGGGTCAAGCTGCGGGCCGGGCTGCTGAACGAGGGGCAGCTGACCCTGTACGCCGCGGGCGTGGGGGTGCGGGTGGGCGGCGCAATGGTGGGCTACGCCTTCGAGGGCGGGCACAGCGCGCTCAACGGAACGCATCAGGCCGGGCTGGGCTTCTGGTGGTAACGCCATGAAGAGAACGCTGATCACACTGCTGGCGGCGGCCGGGCTGTGGCTGGGCCGCACCGGGCCGGCGGCGGGGCAGGAGGCCGGGCCCCAGGAGGAGCGGCGCGAGACCGACTTCTTCACCGAACCCGACACCGCCACCATCGTCTCCTTCGTCAAAGTCGACCTCAACGCGGCCGGCCTGGACGAGATCAGGGCCCTGCCGGGGATGGATCCGGGGCTGGCGGCCCGCATCCACCAGTTCAAGTTCGAGCGCGGCTCATTCGGCGACGTCTACGAGCTGATGCGCGTGGAGGGCCTGACGGCGGCCGACCTGGTGCGGCTGAAATCCCAGGTCAAGATCGTGCCGCCGCCGTCGCGCAGCGAGATCAGCCGCTTCATCGCCGACCTGCAGGATCGGTTCGCCTCGGAGGAGAACCCTGGCCGGGGCGCCATCAACGAGCTGGAGGAATACCTGCTGCATCCGCGGGACGTCAACCGGGTGACCGTCAACCAGCTGCTGCTGCTGCAGAACGTGTCGTTGGTCGACGCCGCCGCCGTGGTGCGCCACGTCAAGACCCAGGGGCCGATCAAGGACAGCAGGACGCTGCAGCGCAACGTCAAGCACCTGTCGCACTACGGCTTCACGAACATGCGCAACTACGTCACGGTGACGCCGAGGGCCGACGGTCCGGCCATCGACGGCAACTACCGGCTGCGGATGACCCGCGATGACCGCATCGACAGCGGCGAGGAGAACGACTTCCGGGCCGCGGCCTCGGCCGTGCAGAGCGCGCTCAACAATTTCGCCGCGGGCACGGCCAGCTACGACACCATCACCACGGGCAAGATCCTGGGATACGCGGGCTGGACCGCCACCGAGATCGACCAGCTGCGCGGCCGGCTGCAGGCGGCCAAGGGGATCCTGGCCGGTCCGCCCAACTACGGGGCGGTCTCGCAGCGGCTGGTGTGCAACGTCGGGCCGCGTTACCATCTGGGGCTGTACACCCAGAAGGCGGCGTACGAGAACGAAGCCGTCCGCAAGGGCTACGTCGGCCTGTACGGCCTGGGTCCACTGGAAAAGGTGTTCCTGGGCAACTACCGCCTGACCGTGGCCCAGGGCCTGGTGATGGACAACACCGACGAGAACATGATCCGCCGCACGCAGCGGGGGGCGGGGCTGTTCGGCGACATCACCCCGACCTACGAGTTCGCCTTACGGGGCGCTGCCGCCCAGGCCAGCTGGCGGGGCCTGACGGCGGCGGGGTTCTATTCCGACAACCTGCGCGACGGCATCCTCAACCGCGACGGCAGCATCAACGGGTATTTCGTGTCCAACCCGCGCTTCCCCTGGTTCCGGGACGCGTTCCGCGAGCGGACGTCGGGCGCCACGGCGGGCTGGGACCTGTCGGGGCTGTTCGGCATCCCCTACGGCACCAAGATCGGCCTGACCGGGTACCAATCCTCGTACGACCAGGCCTTCCGCCCCGACGCCACCGAGCTGGACCTGCCCGGCGACAAGAACGAGCTCAACGACCCCAATTACCTGCGGCAGTGGTCCGGCACCACGCGCCGGGTGTGGGGCGCCGACTTCCGCACCGTGGTCGACAACCTGTCGGTCGAGGGGGAGGCGGGCAAGCTGTCCGGCGGCGGCTGGGCCCGGCTGTTCCAGGCCCGGATCCAGTACGAAACCGTCTACCTGCTGGGCCTGTACCGGCACTACGACGTCGATTACGACAACCCCTACAGCCGGGGCTTTTCGGAACAGGTCAAGTTCGACGACACCCTGCTGGAGAAGGATTACCGCCTGATCGATCCGGCCTACATGCAGCTGGCCCAGTACGCGGCCCCCAAGGCGGAGAAGGGCACCTATCTGGAGACGCGCTGGCAGATCAACCGCAAGTGGACCCTGACCCGCGCCTACGCCGATTTCTGGCAGAACCTGGCCTGGGGACTGAACAATTTCCGCTGCCAGGCCGAGGTCGAGTACCGGCCGGTGTTCCCGGTGCGGTTCCGGCTCAAGCAGAAATGGCAGGTCAAGAACCTGCCCAAGTCGGCCGATCCCACCCAGTCCAAGACCTACGAGACCACCCTGCGGACCTTCTGCGCCCTCAGCCAGCGCGACAACCTGGGCGTGGAGTTCCGCTACGGCGAGGTGCATCTGACGCCGTCGGTCACCTACGGCAGCAACATGCTGATGAGCGGCGGCTACGTGGCGGCCAGTTGGGAGCACAACTTCACGCCGGCCTGGGACGTCAAGATGGGGATGGCCTCCTGGCGCTCGGACCGGATGTCGTCGTGGATCTTCGAGGACGCCGGCATCGACTTCCTCAACGGCGACGGCCTCAAGTACTATGTCACCGTCTCCGACCGGCTGACCGACAACCTGCAGCTGAAGCTGCGGGCCCGGGGCAAGTACACCCGCAACGCCTACACCGGCATCTACGGATCGGAATCTGACTACACCTACGCCGGGCTGCCGCACGTGCCGGTGCGGGATTTCACCGACACCCGGGAGCTGTGGCAGGTGGGACTGCAGGTCGACCTGCGGTGGTGAGCCCGGCCCCCGGCGAAGGCATCATTTGATCAATTCACCCGGACTTGACAAAGGAGCTCGCTTCATGAAAACCACCATCATCACCGCCGCCGCGCTGGCGCTGGCGGCTTCCGCCTGGGCCGCCGGCCTGCTGGAGTATGACGGCTACGGCAGCCAGAGCTACGCCGTCGGCGCTGACGGTCAGGCCGGCGGGGCGCGGTGCGTCAGCCTGGACCGGGCCGGCCACCTGGCCAACCCCGCGCTGGCGGCGCTGGCGTCGCCGATCGAGGCCCAGGCCTCGTTCCAGGCGTCCTGGCGCCGGGAGACCCGCAACCGCGAGGTGTTCGACTCGTACTCCAATTCGGTCGGCCTCAACACCGAGTCGGTCAACAGCGAGACCCACGTCTATCTCAAGAGCCTGTCGCTGGGGTACGCCCGTCCGCTGGGGCCGGTCCGCCTGGGTGCGGGCGCCGGCCTGGCCGCCGAGTACGACTTCGACTATTCCTACCGCAAGGAGATCCGCGATTACTTCTTCGCGCTGACCCGCGCCGACGTGATCAAGGGCAAGGGCCGGATCTACGGCGTCACCGGGTCGCTGGCCTGCCAGCCGCTGCCGTTCATCGCCGTCGGAGCCGGTTTCACCCGTCTCACCGGCCGCCAGACCGTTGACCGGAACATCTTGCTGGAGGATCCGACCAGCGCCGACACGGCGACCTCGACCGGCAGCGACTATGCGGGCACCCGTGCCAACTTCGGTCTGTGGGGCGCGGTCACCAGCCGCCTGCAATGGGGCGTGGCCATCAGGACCGGGGCCAAGCTGGACGCCGACGTCGATGTTACCCTGTCCGACACCGCCTTCACCCTGGACCGCACGGTCACCTATCCTGGCGAGTACGCGCTGGCCGTCACCTACCGGCCGGCCAACGCCTTCCCGGCCACGGTCACCCTCGAGTACGCGCACATTCCGTGGCAGCAGCTGAGCGACGACCGCAATCCCGACCTGCGGCTGACCGCCGTCAACCGCTACAGCGTGGCGATCGTCCATACCATGGCCGACGCCGTCCCGGTGAGGTTCGGCGTGTCGTTCGCCAATTCCTACCTGTCCACCGGCATCGGCCTGGCCAGCGCCGGCCTGGGGGCCGACCTGCCCTGGGGCCGGCTCAACACCCAGCTCGCCGCCAGCGTGGGCAAGCGGTCCTACAACCTGGGACAGGCCTACGGGACGGATGACCCGGTCAACATCACCGAGACCGTGGCGGACGTGGTGCTGACCTTCAGCCTGAGATGATCCGATGAAGCGACTGCTTGCGATCATCGCGCTGTGCCTGGCCGCGCTGCCGTTGCGGGCCGGTCCGCTGCAGCGCGTCGTCATCGTGCACACCAACGACATCCACGGCCACCTGCCGCCCGAGGAGGCCTGGTGGATCAACCCCAACTTCCCGCCGCCGTTGACCAACGGCGCCGGCGCGGCGCTCTACATCAAGGAGCAGCGCGAGCTGGCGGCCCGGGCCGGCAAGGGCTTCCTGCTGCTGGAGGGCGGGGACATCTTCTCGGGCACGCCGGTGGGCGAGGCCTCCAAGGGGCGGGCCGTGCTGGAGTTCATGAACGCCCTGAGCTACGACGCCATGACGGTCGGCAATCACGACTACGACCTGGGCCAGGAGGTGTTCACCTCGCTGCTGCGGGACGCGTCCTTCCCGGCGCTGGGGGCCAACGTGGTCGATTCCATCACCGGGCAGATGGTGCCGTACCTGAAACCCTACGTCATTCTGGAGCGGGCCGGCCTGCGCATCGGCATCCTGGGGCTGGCGAACCAGTACACCCGGGGCATGTCGACGGCTGCCAACATCAAAGGGCTGGAGTTCACCCGCGAGATCCCGGCCGCCCGCCAGTGGATGGACAGCGTCCGGGCCCAGGGCGTCGACTTCGTCATCGGCCTGCTGCACACCGGGAACCGCCATGACAAGCGGATCGCCGACTCGGTGCCGGGCTTCGACGCCATCATCGGCGCCCACAGCCACACCGGCATGCGCCAGGCCTACGTCGACCCCACCAACCACACCATCATCGTCCAAACCTACGGCCACCTGTCGTGCATCGGCCGGCTGGAGCTGCTGGTCGACCCCGGCACCCGGCAGATCGTGGGCTACGAGTACGCGCTCAAGGACCTGATGGCGGAGGATGCGCCCGCCGACACCTCCTTCGCCCGGCTGATCGGACAGTGGCAGGCCAAGGCCGAGGCCGGGTTCGACGAGGTGATCGGCATCGCCCGCAGCGACATCGGCATCACCGACGGCGAGAGCCCGATCGGCAACCTGGTGTGCGACGCCATGCGCGAGGCCGTCGCTGCCGATTTCTCCTTCCAGAACTCGGCCGGGATCCGCGGCACCTTCCCGGCGGGAGACATCACCTTCCGCAGCGTTTACAAGGTGGACGCCTTCGGCAACTACATCGTCACCATGGACATGACCGGCGCCCAGGTGGTCAGGATCTGCGAGACCAGCGTGCTGGGGACGCACGGCATCTTCCAGGTGGGCGGGCTGTCGATGAAGTACAACGCCAAGGCGCCGGTGTGGCAGCGGGTGACCGAGGTGCTGGTGAAGGGGCAGCCGATCGACACCGCAAAAATCTACAAGGTGGCCACCAACAATTTCCTGGCCGGAGGCGGGCAGAACTACAAGATCTTCCAACAGGGAGCCAACCGCAACGACACCTACCTGACCGTGCGCCAGGCGCTGGCCGACTACGTCAAGCGGCATTCGCCGCTGGAGGTGCGCACCGAGGGCCGGATCCGCGAGGTCGGCGGGGGGAGGCTGCACCGATGAAGCGCATCGTTCTCCTGGTGGCGGCGCCTGCCGCCTTGATGCTGGCAGCCGGCAACCCGGCGAGCGCCCATCCCGCGCCCGGGTACCGGTGCTTTTTTGGCAACCTCCACGCCCATACCAGATACTCCGACGGCGAGAGCACGCCGGACACCGCCTACGCCTACGCCCGCGACGTGGCGGGCATCCACATCCAGGCCCTGACCGAGCACAACAACGGGGGAATAGGCTACTCGATCACTCCGGCCAACTACCAGAACCTGTTGCTGGTGGCGGATACCATCACCTCGCCCGGCCGTTTCGTGGCGCTGGCAGGGCAGGAGCTGGGGAGCATCGGTTCATCCGGTTTCGGCCACCTCAACGTCTGGGAAACCCCCGGCTTGTGGGCCTACAACAACAGCGACCTGCTCGGGTGCTACTCGTGGCTGATGGCACAACGGCAGCCGGCCATGTTCAACCACCCCGATTCCAACTGGGCCAGCAACTTCAACGACCTGTACTTCTACCCCGACTACGACGACGCAATCAGCCTGCTGGAGGTTGTCAACCACAACACGCTGTACGAGAACTCGTACCTGCGGGCATTGGCCAAGGGCTGGCACGTGGGCGCCTCGGCCAACCAGGACAACCACAGCCGCACCTGGGGCACGCGCACCGGCTCGGCCGGCACCGCGCTGACGGGCGTCTGGGCCGACACCCTGACCAAGCCCGCCGTGCTGGAGGCCCTGCGTTCCCGCCGCACGTTCGCGATGCTGTGCAAGCCCATCGGCGAGAAGTTCCAGCTGTCGCTGACCGCCGACGGCCGCTGGATGGGCGAGCGCTACCTGCGGCAGCCCGGGCGGTGCACGCTGCAGGTGACGGCGTCGTCGCCGGATTCGATCTTCAGCAAGCTGTACCTGTACCGCGACGGCGTGATCGCCGATTCGACCATGCCCAACCTGAACGTGGTCAGCTGGCGGATCGAGCTAGACGCGGGCATCGGATCGCATTACTACTTCGTCAAGGCGCTGCAGCGCGGCGGCGGCAGGGGCTGGACCAGCCCGGCCTTCGTCGAGGTCGCGCCGAAGCGGGACGACGACCTGGTCGTCACCTGGCCCACGCCGGTGGCGGACCAGGGCGCGCGCATCGCGTTCACGCCGCTGGACGGGGCCACCCGGGTCACCGCCGAGATCTTCAACCTGGCCGGGGCGCGGGTATGGCGCGCGGTCAGCGCCGATCCCGCGGCCTCGATCCGCTGGGACGGCCGCGACGCCCAGGGCAGGCCGATGCCGAACGGCATATACCTGATCATCGTCGAGCAGGCCGGCCCGGCCCAAACCAAGACCTCCAAGGGCAAAACGATGGTGTCCCGATGAAACGCTTCGTACCATTGCTCCTGGTCGCCACGATGTGCGCGACCGCAGGCGCCCAGAACAGCGCGGTGCTGTACTGGAACCTGCCGACGACGCCGTCCCAGCTGGCGTACGGCGCCGGCACCCTGGTGATGGCGGGCGAGCCCCAGGGATCGGCGGCCAACCCGGCTTCGCTGGCGGACGTCAAGTGGCGGTCGCTGGCTACCGCCGGCGTCCAGTGGTGGGGCGGCGTGTTCGGGGGTTCGGTGGCCGCGACCCTGCCGGTCGGGAAGCGGTCGGGAACGGCCGCGGTGACCGCCGGTTACTGGGGCCTGGGTGCGATCACCGCCTACGACGAACGGGGCAACCCCCTGGGATCGGTCTCGGCCCAGGCGGTCTGCGGCGGTGTCCACTACGGCCGCCGGCTGTTCGGCGGGTTGTCGGCCGGCGCCGGAGCGGTTTTCTCCAACCTCGTCCTGCCGCAACGCAGCGACCTGGGGCTGGCATTCACCGCCGGGATGCACTACCGGTGGCGTTTCCTGTCCGCATCGCTGCTGGCGCGCGATCTGGGCCCCAAGTATCCGGTCAACGCCGCCGGGCGCGGGAAGCTGCCGTCCGCGCTCACGGCAGGCGTCAGGTCGTCCTTCTGGGGGGAACGGATCGCCGCCGGCCTCCAGCTCGAGGCCCGCGACGGCGAACGGCCGTACCCGGTGGCGGCGCTCGAGGCCGCGCCGGTGCCGCTGGTCACCGCCCGGCTGGGGTACAGCGGAGAGCGCGACCGTCCGGAGATGTCGCCCCTGGGCGCCGGGATCGCGGTCCGCACCACCGGCAGGCAGGATTTCGCGGTCGAGTACGGCTACCGGTCGTACGGCCGGCTGGGCCGCGTCCAGGCGCTGTCGCTGGGCATCCGGTTCTGAGCCGCGGCGATCCCAGCCGCCGTGGAGCATCCCATGACCCGGGCCGAAATCGTCCCCGCCGCCCCCCGCGGCTGGCCGGCGCTGGTCGCCGCCGCGGACGTGATCCGGCGGGCGGCCGAGCGCCAGGTCGGGATCTGCGTCTGGGGCCATGACGACGTCGACGGCGCGGCGGCCGCGGCGATCCTGTGCGAGGCGTTGCGCGCCGCGCCGGGCGTCTCCTACTACATACCGCCGCGCACCGGAGCGCACTACGGCCTGGACGCGGCGGTCATCGACCGGCTGGCCGCCGGCGGCACCGGGCTGATCGTCACCGTCGACTGCGGCATCACCAGCGTCACCGAGGCGGATCACGCCCGCGCCCGGGGGATCGGCCTGGTGATCACCGACCACCACGAGCCGCCCAAGGCGCTGCCCGCGGCCGACGCCGTCGTCAATCCCAAGATCCGCCAGCCGGGCGCGCCCTGTCCCGACCTGTCCGGGGCCGGCGTCGCGCTGTACCTGGCGGCGCTGGTCGCCGGGACGGAGGGGACGGAGTGGCTGGCCGCGAAGCCTCGGCTGCTGGCGTGGGCGGCCCTGGCCACGGTGTCCGACCGGGTGCCGCTGGCCGGCGAGAACCGGGCCATCCTGGCGGCCGGTCTGCCGCTGATGGCGGCCGATCCGGCATTGGCGGACATGGCGGCGGCCATCGGCCTGGACCTGTCCCGGGGGCTGTCGCACCGGATCGTGTCCGACAGCTACGCGGCGCTGCTGTCGGGCGCGGTGTCGCGGGGGGCGGTCCATCCGGCGGTCGAGGCCCTCAACGGCCGCAGCGACCCGGCCGAGATCGGGAGGCTCTGGACGGCCCAGCTCGATTGGCGGCGGCGGCTGGCGGAGCAGGCCGAAGCCAAGAAGCGGCGGCTGAACCCGCAGCGCGACAGCATCAACCTGGTGGTGGACGAGGAGCTGCCGCCCGGGATGATCGGCCCGCTGGCCGGCAGGCTGCGTGACGCCACCGGGTTCCCGGCGGTGGTGCTGGGGCTGAAGAACGGCCTGCACGTGGGCGAGTGCCGGGGATTCGAGCCCTTCGACCTGGCGGCGATGCTCAGGGCGCTGGCGGCGAACTTGGTGCAGTCCGGCGGGCACAAGCAGGCGGCCGGCTTCACGGTCAAGCCGGACCGCCTGGGCGAGACCCTGGTGGCGATCGAGGAGTACGCCGAGGCGCACCGCGACCAGATCAGGTCGGCAGTCCCGCCGGCCGCGGCCGTCCGCCGGTTCCGGCGACCCGCCGACATCCGGGGCATCGCGGAGCAGCTGGCCGCCGCCGCCCCCTACGGACCGGGCAACCCCTGCCCGGCCTGCGAGATCGCGGAGTTCCCCGCCGGGCTCCCGGCCGGCGCCGACCTTTGGCTGGACGACCCGGCGCTGGACGCTGACGGCGAGACCAGGGCCGCCACCGTGTCGGTCGACGCGACGCACACCGGCCGGATATCGGTCCGCATCCTATTAACGGGGTCAGTAAATAAGTAGCATTTATTATTAGGAAACCATGAAAACATGAATACTAAATTGTGAAAACACTTGATTCCTGGGATTCCTGGCTTCCTTTATAGAAAAAAATTTGGATATCGTGTTGCAATTATGCGATTTAGTAATCGCTCTGGTTATTATCATGACCATCACGCGCCGGCCGCGGGCCGCAGTCCCGGCCGGACGACGCGGGCAACGAACAACGATGATCAGAACATGGCAGACGTCAAGCTCGAGAATCTGACCAAGGTCTACGCCAACAAGGTGGAGGCGGTGAGCCGGGTGGACCTGGAGGTGCGGGACAACGAATTCCTGGTGCTGGTGGGGCCGTCGGGATGCGGCAAGACCACCATCCTCAGGATGATCGCGGGGCTGGAGGAGATCACCGCCGGCACGGTGGCCATCGGCGGCGCGGTGGTCAACGACGTCCATCCCAAGGACCGCAACGTGGCGATGGTGTTCCAGAACTACGCCCTCTACCCCCACATGACGGTGCGTGACAACATCTCCTTCGGGCTGCGGATGGCCAGGGTGGAGAAGCGCGTCATCGCGCGCAAGGTGGAGGACACGGCCCGGATGCTGGCCATCGACCCGCACCTGGACCGCAAGCCGCGCGAGCTGTCCGGCGGCCAGCGCCAGCGGGTGGCCCTGGCCCGCGCCATCGTCAAGCAGCCGCAGGTGTTCCTGTTCGACGAGCCGCTGTCCAACCTGGACGCCCAGCTGCGCACCCAGACCAGGGCCGAGATCAAGAAGCTGCAGCAGCAGCTGGCCACCACCGCCGTCTACGTCACCCACGACCGCACCGAGGCCATGACCCTGGGCGACAGGATCGCGGTGATGAAGGACGGCCGGCTGCAGCAGGTGGACGAGCCGCTGGCCATGTACCACAAGCCGGCCACCCTGTTCGTGGCCAACTTCATCGGCACGCCGGGCATCAACCAGTTCCGGGGCCGGCTGCGGCACGCCCACGGCAAGTTCACGTTCCGGCACCACGACCTGGAGCTGGACCTGCACCACCGCTACAAGGTCCCCGAACGGGAGCCGGAGGTGGTGCTGGGCGTCCGGCCGGAGGACATGGAACTGGAATCGAGCAGGGACAAGGGCTTCAAGGCGTCGGTGGACCTGGTGGAGCAGCTGGGCGGCGAGTCGCTGATCTACGCCACGCTGGCCGACGACACCAAGGTCGTGGCCCGCACCGAGGGCAACGTCAGGTACGACCAGGGGGCGGTCCTCAAGCTGGGCTTCAAGCCCGAGGCGGCGCACCTGTTCGACGCCGCGACGGAGATGAGGATCGAGTGACCGTTACGATGGCCCATGAACAGCCACTTGACGAATGATGACCGTTGCAGTATACTGATAATGTGTTATGGCGCTTAACCGGAGGGGTATCATGAAAAGAATACACTTTAACGTCCAAGTTCTCGTTGAAAAAGACGGGGACGAATACCATGCCTTTAGCCCAGCCTTCCGCGGTTTGCACAGCTGCGGGTCTACACAGCGAGAGGCGTTGGATAATGCCGTCGATGCGATACAGGCGTATGTCACCTCCCTGGTAAAACATGGCGAGCCGATCCCCTGCTGCGTCGTGGTCCAGGATGAGTATCCCAAGGCGAAATACCGGCAGGTAACCAGGGATATTCAGTTATCATTGGCCGCCTGCGCATGAGGTACCCAGCGCAGGTATGGGATCAGCTGAAAAACATCACAGCTGACGAGTTGATAGCTGCGCTGGAAAGAGCAGGATGGGTTTGCGACACCAAGGGCGGTTCGCAGCGGATTTACTACCATGCACCCACACGCAGGCGCGTTTCGGTGCACTACCACCCACAAAAAACCTACGGCCCCAATTTGCTGAAGGGATTGTTGGCGGATATTGGCTGGGGTGAAGGCGACCTAAAGAGATTGAAGTTGATTAAAAGGTAAAAGCCCTGATGCTTAGCATCAGGGCTTTTCGTTGCCCACTTTTACTATTGACAACAGCTACTATAAAGAGCTATTATTTAACTGAATGATAAATGAGTTATTATGGAACAAGAATTAAAAGAGCTTCAGAAGTACTTGTTTAGCGAAAGCAAGGAATCCGCGAAAGATCATCTGGCGTTCCCGCTTTTCAAGAAACTATTCGGAAGCAAGTTCTGCAAGCAGACCGAAGCCGAGCGGGCTGATATTTACATCGAAGGCCAGCTTGTCGTAGAATTAAAATCAAAAAGCGACGACTTTGTTTCAGGCTTTTATCAGGCTTTGCACTACGGCAAGCTTGATTTAAGCTTTTCTTCTATCTGCGTGATCGCCCATAAGTTCATAGCTGTGTGGAAGGTGAAGGATATTCCAGCGTTCGCCAAGAAATTGTATGTCGAATCAGACGCTCAGAAGCCACCCAACGAGATAGGCAGGATCAACGCCAATAAAACCAGCAAAGCTCAGCGTGTCGAGATTATTCGCGCTGCGGTATTCAGTATTTTGCCAGGCGACATAGAAGGTTTGTTCGCGAAACAGGACATCCTGACAGAACTGCGCGAATTCGTTTCTGTATTAAAGAACCTGGACAAGAACCGGATACAGATCGGCCCCCATAATTTCATAGACAAGATCAAGCTATTGGGTAAGTATTTCAACCGGCCGATGGACCCGATCCATTGCTTCTATGCCATGGTAGGTTATTGGTCGCCAACATCAATAATCAGCATGGATGAAGCCGAGGAAACCGTCAATCTGGTCGATAATATGACCAGTAAACATAGCGAGGACATCAAGGTAAAGCCTGGAATGGAGCTGGAGTTCAAGAAGTTCGTCGAGAACCATTACATATTCACCAACGAAGGCTCCGGCCTGACAGCAGATTACTACTTTAGCCGGTTCGATGAAGTTATTTCGAAGCTGAACCCTGAATATGCCCGGCAGCACGGCATATTCTTCACCGATAACAACCTCAGCAAGTTCGCGCTGTGGTTTGTCCATGAGTACTACGAAAACAAACTGAGCGATAAGTACATCGTTTTAGATCCCGCTGGCGGCTCGGGCAACTTAGTCACCAGCTGGCGCGGGCACTTGAAGCACAAGATCGTCTCAGAATTAGAACCGGATTTGCTTAAGACCATTGAACGGCGGATGAAGCTTGACCCCGAGCACGTGCAGGCGGGATTTACGATAGTACCCAAAACCACCGAAAGCGTCGGCCTGAATTTCCTGGACAAGAACGCCGAGGTCTACTTGTCCCATCTTATGCAGGAACTGGACAAAAAGAACCTGAAATTGGACAAGCCGCTGGCATTCCTTCTTAACCCACCGTACAAGAATACTGACGAAAACGAAACGAAAAGAGAAGGGGCACGGGCGAACTACGCTATACACCAAAGCATACTTGACCTAACTGGTAATGACGCCGGAAATGAGCGTTACCTGGCGTTCCTGGGGCAGATCATCAACATTGCCCGGACCCAGATGGGCGACCTGGAATTGCAGCAGCTTGAAATGGGCGATGTGCAATTGCCGAAGCAGCTGGACCCGAAGAAAGTGGAAACCCCGCTTCTTATGATCTTCACGCCGACCTCGTGGCTGATACCGCGCCCAACTTATATACCTTTCAGGGATAAGTTCGATAAATATTTTAAATACGAAATGGGATTTATTATAACTGGATACGAATTCTTTAAAATAAAAGGCAGATTCCCTATTGCATTTACAATATGGCGATATAATTATAATGAAAAGGTGAATAAGAATAATGTTATCGTTAAGGATCTCACTTACTTAACAAATGATGACTTGAAAAAAATTAACTGGTATGCAAGCTTAGAGAAAATCTATGATATTATTAAGGATCTATTGAAGAATGCCAAAATGGTTAAGCTAGATAATTCTAGAGGTGATATTAAAGATTACATACCTTACTTCATTGATGAAAATGGGTTAAAGGTTCAGCAAAAAAGGCTAAACATATATAGAAATGAAACAAGGTGCGAAGCTAATAGCGCGATAAAAAGTGGATTTCCTAAAAAGGACATACGACACAGTACTTTAAAAGTGCCTTATGGCTATGCCAATGGTGAATATGTCGCCTTCATGGATGATGGAACACCTGTTCGTATACATAAGGATACACAAAGCAGGGTTACAAACCGACCCAATAGAATATGGTTCTACCTTGATAATAGAATGATATCTATAAATTTACTTAAAATATTCAACGGTCCTGCGGACAATCGAAGTTTCTGTGCGTTAGATATTTCTTCTGCACGATACACTTTCGCATGGTATGCAATTGGTAAAGCAATAAATGGTAGATATCCACTTTGGGCGAACCAATATAATCTATGGTTTCCAAATATTACCGACAACAAGGGGAATTATTTCTACTCATTATGCTTTGCTTTTGCTTTAGCAGAGAACCGCTGTGTGGTTACCAAGTTTGAAAAGGACAATCCGGTGACAGGTGCGCCGGAAGTGTTCGTTGATAATCCAATGTGCCCGGCCAACCCGGAGTCTTTCTGGTCAACCACGCTGGATAGCGAGATACTTGCCCGGCCCAAGCTGGCGCTGGAGCTGGTCGATCTCGTAAAAAAGCTATACACTACTTGGAACACGAAATACTGCAAAGGCCAGTGGATCAAGGCCCATGAGCTGCACGATGAGTCCTATTTCAAGTATTTCGACTATGCGCCGTTTCTAACACCACATTCGGGCTTGATTCAGATACGCAAGTATGCCGAACTGAAGAGCTGCGACGACCTGAATGAACTGTTCGGGAAGATCAGTGAGAAGGCCAAAGAGGTGAAAGAGGGAATCTACCGGTTGTTGGTGGAAGAGTTTAAATATTTTCAATGAGGAGGCAACTACCATGGACGAAAAAAAGAAAATAGACTGGCCGCAGTGGGCAGTAGCTTTTGGTACATTATTGCTTGCAGTGGCTACATTTTGGATTGTATTACAGAATTCTAGTAATATAACCCTAACTAGACGAATAACACAAAATGCCGAAAGCGAAGCATATATGAAATGGCGACCAGATATATTTATGGAATTAGTTTTAGAAGATAATACCAATAAAAAGAACAATGAAAGGAAAGAAGGTCAAACTATTTTACAGAAAGCACAAGCAGGCGAATTGCAAGACTTCACGGTTGTATGTGCAGTTAAATGGGGTAATGCTGGCGGAAGTCCAGCGTTGAGCATTACTAGAAATCCTGTTGTCAACAAAATTAAACAACCAATTGCAGATACTATGTCGTTCAGGTCAATGGTTGGTTTTTCACTATGGCCAACGCAACGACAGTACGATGAACTACAGTTTACCATAGATAATCATGCACCAACTGATGTATTGTATTTGCATATACCTACATGGTATAAAGATCGAAAAGGGAACGAGTATTGGTTTGAAACAGTTTTTTGTTATAGATTTGAAAAAGGCAAATTAGTACGATGGAATATACTAGACGGTGTCTACGAAGGTATAGTAAGAAAAGAAGCACAATAAATGGCAAAGAACCCACCGCCCGGTGACGGGCACAGACATGGCGCTGTCAAGCAGCGCTCGCAGGTACTAAACCCCAAGACCGGCCACTATGTAGAGCGCAACGCTGGTACGGGCCAGTTCGCCAACGTTAAGAGCGATCACAAACCATTCAAGGGTGTGCGCAAGGAGAAGTGATCAATCCATAACAACGGTTTACGGGTGTCTTCTATTTTAAACCCACACCACCGCCGTTCCATCCGCTTGCCGGCCTACGATTATTCGGGCGAGGGCGCGTACCCAGCAGTATGTTACCTAACCCTGCCCTTCCCCGCAGGGAAGGGTAGGCACTAAGCCCCTTCCCTTGTGGGGAAGGGGTTGGGGTTAGGTCCAATACTGGGCTGCCCCATGGGAAGGGGTTCAAACTGTCCCTTCCCTTGTGGGAAAGGGACGATAGGG
>DDXR01000014.1 GCA_002347565.1 bacterium UBP2_UBA2255
GATCGCGTTCCAGCGGGCCTGCATCCGGATATACGACGGGAACAGCAGGCCGCCGGCCTCGGTCCAGTCCAGCGTCATGGCGAACTCCTTGACCGGCCATTTCAGCTTGGGCATGGAGAACGTGGACTTCCGCAGCCCGCCGCTGGCCGGGTCCACCAGCAGCTCGCCGGCGACATCGCCGCCCTTGGGCTTCCTCGGTTGGAAGCTGATCGCGGCCAGCCCGTCCGCGCCGGATCCGACCGAGCACTCGATCGCAGGGTCGGTCAGCGTGGGCAGCTCCACCGACTGCGAATGCTTCCCCTCCTTCCCGTCCTTCCTGTCCTCTCGTTCCCTGCGCCTGGCGTCGCTGGAGTAGATCAGCGAATCGGTCACCAGCGACCCGTTGACGTAGCGCCGCCAGCTGCGGAAGGTGTCCACTTTTTCGACGTTGCCCTGCTTGTCGAGGGTGTGCATCAGCGCCAGCGAATGGTAGCTGTAGCTGGCCTTGGATTGCCGCTCGCGCTGCTCGTCCAGCCGCTGCTGGACTTTGGCGACCAGCGGGTCCTGGGCCGCAGCGTTGACGAATAATCCCAACAACAGGATGAAGGAAAAACTTCCGGTGGTGCGGGTCATCTGTGTGTCCTATTTGCGTGCGTATGGAATACGCAGGCCTGGTGCGGTTTGTTCCAGCGAACTTCGCCCCCTCTATCAAGAGGGAAACAAGGCATGCACCGAGCATGCCGAGGTGGGCGGGTATCGGCTTACAACCGCCTCATTGACCTAACCCCGACCCCTTCCCCACGGGGGAAGGGGCGCGGTCACTGCAGCACGTCGATCATCGCCCGGTGGACCAGCCCGTTGCTGGCCAGGCACTCCGGGACGTAGAGGTCGAAGGGCGAGCCGTCGAGGCGCGACACGGTGCCGCCGGCTTCCGTAACCAGCAGGCTGGCGGCGGCCATGTCCCAGGGCTTGAGCTTGATCTCCCAGAACCCGTCGAACCGGCCGCAGGCCACGTATGCCAGGTCCAGCGCCGCCGAGCCCGGCCGCCGCACCGCCTGCGCCCGCTTGATGAAGCGGCGGAAGTGGTCGAGATTGTCCCGCTCCGAGGTGTGGACGTCGTAGGGGAAGCCGGTCGCCAGCAGGCTCTTGGACAGCTCGGCCTGGCGCGAGACCTTGATGCGCGAGCCGTTGAGGAAAGCACCGTGCCCGCGCCGCGCCGTGAACAGCTCCTTCAGGTTCGGGTTGCAGACCGCGCCGGCCTGCACCCGACCCTCGTGCGCGAAGGCGATGGACACGCACCAACAGGGGAACCGGTGGGCATAGTTGGTGGTGCCGTCCAGCGGGTCGATGATCCAGCGGCGGGCGGACGGACGGCGCTCGGCCTCGCTCTCCTCGGTCATGATGTCATCGTTGGGGAACGCCTTGCGCAGGGCTTTGACCACGAGCGCTTCGGCGGCGCGGTCGGCCTCGGTCACCAGGTCGATGGCGCCCTTGTAGTCGACGCGGACGCCGCGGACGGCCATCGCCGTCAGCAGCTTCCCGGCCCGGCGAGCCGCCGCGGCGGCGGCCTTGAGCTCGAGTTCGTACATGCTGTATCCTTGAGGGTATGTCCTCTCTATCAAGAGGGGGATAAGAGGTGTCTGAAGGGCCAACATTTGCTCAATGACCTAACCCCAGCCCCTTCCCCCATGGGGAAGGGGCGTTGCAGCCCAGAGTATACAGGCCGCGCGCCCGCGTGTCAAGAACAAACGAGAAAAGCGCTGGCATTCGCCCGGTTTTGTGCTATAATCGATCTGTGTTTTTGACATGGCAGACATACGCGATCGTCCTGCCGGCGGTGTTCTTCGCCGGCTTCGTGGACGCCATCGCCGGCGGCGGCGGTCTGATCTCCATCCCCGCCTACCTGGCCGCCGGCCTGCCGCCGCACTTCGTGCTGGGCAACAACAAGTTCTCCTCGTCGTTCGGCACGCTGTTCGCGGCCCTGCGCTACCACCGGGAGAAGCTGATCGACCTGCCGGTGGCGCTGGTGTCGGCGTCCTTCGCGCTGGCCGGCTCCTATGGCGGCAGCAGGGCGGTGCTGCTGGTCGACCCCGGTTTCCTGCGGTACGTCCTGCTGGCGCTGATCCCGGCGATCACCGTGTTCACCCTGCTCAACCAGGACCTGGGGAGGCACGACCGCTCGGGCACGGTGGCCCATGGCACCAAGTACCCGCTGGCCGCCGCCGCGGCGGCTGCGATCGGCTTCTACGACGGCTTCTTCGGGCCGGGCACCGGCAGCTTCCTGATCCTGTTCTACACCCTGGCGCTGAAGTACGACTTCGTCACGGCCAACGCCAACACCAAGGTGGTGAACCTGGCCTCCAACGTGGCGGCGGTGGCCGCCTTCATGGCGGCCGGCAAGGTGGCCTACGCCATCGGCGTCCCCGCGGCGGCCTGCGGCGTCGCCGGGAACCTGCTGGGCGCCAGGCTGGCGGTGCGGCGCGGGGCCAGGGCCATCCGGCCGGTGTTCCTCGGCGTGCTGGCGCTGCTGTTCGCCAAGGTCGTCTACGACCTGGTGATGTCGAGGATATAGAAATGGAACACGGATAACACTGACAGGACCGGATAGCCACGGATTGCATTTCATCGGAGATCAGCGACGATCCAACAGATCCGCGTTATCCGCGTTCTGGTCAATCATTCATCGATCCAATATGCTGCCAGAGGATTTCGACAAGCTGGTCGACGAGGCCCTGGAGGGGCTGCCGGGGTTCTTCAAGGAAAAGATCGACAACGTCTCGGTGGTGGTCGAGGACTACCCTTCCGCCGCGGTGCTACGGGGATTCGAGCCGCCGCGGCCCGGCAAGTTCGACCTGCTGGGCGTCTACATCGGCGTGCCGGTCACCGAGCGGCCGGCGCACCCCATGGCGGGCAAGCAGCCGGACCGGATCGAGCTCTACCAGAAGAACATCGAGTCCTGTTGCCGCAACGACCGCGAGATCGTCGAGCAGGTCCGCGCCACCGTGGTCCACGAGGTGGGCCACTACTTCGGGCTGGACGAGGAGGCGCTGCGGGAGCTCGGGGCCTGATCCCCGCCGGGTCGCGCTCCGCCCGCAACCGGCGCCGGGCCGGTCCCGGTTTGTCCTTGACTTGTCCCCGTCATTGTGCTATTTTTAGACGTTGCCGCTCGACCATGGTGGCTCCAGCGCGAAATACCAGAAGGATCAGATAGATGGCACCCCTCGCCGACTTCTTCATGCTCTCCAAGGAGCAGATCCTGCAGAAGGCCGACAAGCTGCGGCTGGAAGGCAGGCACGACAAGGCGGCCGAGCTGCTGGCGTCCGGGCTGAAGAACAACGCCGACGACTACGAGCTGCTGCTGGCCCTGGCCGCGGCCCATGTCGCCTGCAAGAAGGCGCGGGACGCGGTCCAGGCTCTGAAGAACGCCGTCTCGCTGGTGCCGTCCAAGGCGACCGAGGTGCTGGAGACGGCCGAGCGCTCCTACTTCACCGAGGAGCATTTCCCCGAACTGGGCGACATGGTGTTCGAGATGAACCTGTCGCGCCGCAACTTCGAGACGCCGATCAGGGTGCTGCGCGAGATGGCCGACAAGGACGTCGACATCCTGGCGGCGCGCTACGCCAAGGTCAAGGACTCGATCGACGGCTACGCCGGCCCGGCCCGGCCGGCCGGCCTGCTGGCCAAGGACATGGCGGTGTACTACGCCCTGGCGCTGCTCCATGAGCGCCGGGGCCGGACCGTCCAGGCCCTCGAGCTGCTGGACACGGTGCTGGCCAAATCGCCGTCAGAGGACCGGGCGGTGCTGGACGCCGCCCTCAAGGTCGCGGGCCCGCACGCGTCCGAGCCGTCCGCCGCCCTGCGCTACGGCGACATTTTGGCCAAGGCCGGGAAGACGGACACCGCCCTCGACCTGTACGGCCAGGCGGCCGCGGCCGGGGCGGCGGACGAGGTCGGGGACCGGCTGGAGCGGCTGATCGCTTCCAGGGAGACGCTGGCCGCGGTCAACCTGCTGGCCCAGATCCGCATCCAGGCCCGCGATGCCGAGCGGGCCCTGCCGCTGGTCAAACGGGCCGCCCAGCTCGACCCCAAGCACCCCGAGACCTACCTGGGGCAGCTGCGCGAGATCGCCAAGCTGTCGGACACGGCCGAGGCCCACCTGGCCCTGGGCGACGCGGCGCTGGCGCGCGAGAAGCACGATCTGGCCCTGGCCGGCTTCGGACGGGTGATGGAGCTCGATCCCTCGCGGCTGGACGAGATCCTGGCCCGCTACCAGCAGATCCTGGCCAAGGCGCCGGGAAATTTCGAGGCCGCCACCCGCATCGTCGACGCCTACGTGGCGGCGGGCCGCACCGACCGGGTCATCAGCTCGCTGCGAGAGATGATCCGGAACGACGTCACGCTGATCGACATGGCGCTGGAAAAGCTGGACGACCTGCTGAAGGCCGACCTGGACAGGCCGGATGCCCTGGATTTCCTGGCGCAGTGCTACCTGGTGCGCAAGGAACCCGCCAAGGCGCTCACCGTCTACCGCTACCTGGCCGGCCTGGGTCCGGAGCAGCTCGGAACCGCGCTGGGCGGCGTCCAGAAGCTGGCGGCCGCCGATCCCGGATCGCCCGAACCTCTGCTGGCCATGCTTTCCCTGCTGGTGGCGGCGCGGCAACGAGACCAGGCGGGCCTGCTGGGCGCCGAGCTGGCCAAGCGGCATCCGGCGCTGTGGGCCGATTTCCTGCCCCTGCTGGAATCGGTCCTGCCCGGCGCTGACGGGGAGTACGCCGCGCGGCTGCTGGAGGTATGCGCCGCGCTCCAGGCCGCGGGCCAGGCCCACCCCGCGGTCGATTTCGTCAAGTGCTGCGCCCTGATGGATTCGGGCAGGCATGCCGATGCCAGTGCCGGGCTGCTGCGCCTGCACGGCGACCCGCAGGCCGCGGCCCTGGCCCGCGGCACCCTGCTGGAGTACTCACGGCAGCTTCCCGACGCCGGCATCATCCACCTGACGCTGGCCGACATCGCCCAGCAGGACAACGACCCGTCCCAGATGGCGTCATCGCTGCTGGCGGCGGCCAGGGCCGACCAGTCCCTGCTGCCGCAGGTCAGCGCCAAGCTGCAGGAGCTGCTGAAGCTGACTCCGGACAACCTGGACCTGCAGCTGATCCAGTTGGAACTGCTGTACCAGCAGAACTACCTGGAAAAGGCGTTCGAGCAGGCCAGCCAGATCGTGGTCCGCTGGCCCGGCGCCGAGGGCGCCAAGGCCCACCTCAGGCTGGGGCAGGTCTTCGTCGAGAAGGGCGAGCTGACCAAGGCCGCCGCCAGTCTGCTCAAGGCGGTCGAGCTCGATGCCGCGCTGGCGCAGGCGGCCGCCGATGCCGTCCGCAAGCTGCTGGACATCGACGCCACCTCTCTGGCCGGGCGCTACGCCATGGCGCGGATCGGCGTCATCCTCGGGAAGTTCGACGAGGCTGTGGCCGACCTGATGGCGGTGGCGGGCCGCGACCCCCGCTGGGCCGAGAAGGTCCTGCCGGACCTCAAGCAGATCATCTCCCTCGACCCGGCCAACTTCAGGGCGCTGCTGGCCGAGGCCAAGATCGACATCATGATGGGGCGCAACGACGAGGCGGTGACCGCCCTGTCGTCCGCGCTCGACATCTCGCCGGCCGCCAACGAGCAGATCGTCGGCGTCTACAAGCAGTTGCTGGAGCGCAACCCGGACCAGCCCAAGGTGCGTCTGGCGCTGGCCAAGGCGTACATCGCCCGAGGCGCGGTGGCCGCCGCGGTCAAGCTGATCGACGAGGCGGTGGCTGGCGACGAGGAGTTGTCCGAGCCGGCCGTCCGGCTGCTGCGCCTGGCGCAGGAGAAGGACGCGGCCGATGCGTCGCCCAGATACCTGCTGGCCCGGCTCTACGGCCGGCGGGGGGCGTACGACCAGAGCGTCCGGCTGCTGCGGGAGATCGTGACTGACAAGCCGGGCGAGGCCGGCGCGGTCGCGGCCGAGCTGCGGGCGGTGATCGAGCGCCAGCCCGGCGACCACGAGGCCCGCTACCTGCTGGCGGACATCGAAGCAGCCGCGGACCGCCCGGAACGGGCCGTGGCCGAGCTGCGGCAGCTCGTCGAAGCCGCGCCGCTGCAGCAGCCGACAGTGCTCGACAAGCTCTCCGTGATCCTCGGCCGGCATCCCGACCAGGTCGACGCCCTGCTGCTGAGGTCCCGCCTGCTGGTTGCGGCCGGCGACCGCAGGACGGCCATGGACGGGTACGTCCGCGTCTGCGAACTGGAGCCGGGTCTGCGCCAACCGGTGGCGGCAGAGATCGAGAAGCTGCGGGCCGACGAGCCCGACCTGCCCGAGGCCTGCGAGGCCCTGGGCATGATCTATTTTGAGAGCGGTAAGTTCACCCTGGCCCGGGACCTGCTGTCCAAGGCGGCGGACACGCTGGCCGATCCCGAGCGCCGGATCCGGGCCGGATTCTACCTGGCCGAGAGCTTTCTGGCCCTGCGGGACGAGGTGCGGGCCGAGGAGGCGATGAACAGGATCCGCCAGAGCATGCCAGACGCCGGGGACGTCTACAAGGCCATGCGCCGCTTCTCCACCCGCCGGCTGCAGGTGGAGATCGACAAGGCCCACCAGGCGGTGCAGGAGGCGCCCGACGACGAGTTCCGCAAGATCGACCTGGCCACCAAGCTGCTGACCATCGAGAAGTACGACGCCGCCGTCAACCTGCTGGCGTTCAAGCCGCGGGACCCGGAGATCGCCAACCGCCGGCTGTTGCTGCTGGGACGCGCCCTGCTCGGCCGGCGCGAGGCCTACACCGCGGCCGAGCTGCTGCGCCAGGTGGCGCTGGACGAGCGGCCGTTGTCGCGCTTCCAGATGGAGGTCTGCTACCTGCTGGGACAGTGCTACGAGGCCATCGGCAACCACGCCGCGGCGGTGGCGGCCTTCCGCACCGTCTACATGGACCAGACCGACTTCCGGGACGTCAAGCGCAAACTGGAGCTCAACGCCGAGAAGGCCGTGCTCAAGGAGCTGGGCCGCCGGGCCACGATGCTGGAGGCGGTGGCCTGAGCGCCCAGCGCGGGAAACCACTCCTCCGCCCCACCACAACGCAATGCCCGCAAGAAGATGAGAACTGGCGCTGGTTCTCATCTTCTTGATCGTGGTTGGAACCCCCGGGATGGGGACTATCAAACAGACACGGAGCATCATCATGGGGTTGACCAACACGCTCGGCACCCTGTTCTTCAAGTGGCGCAGCTACACGCCCATCCCCCTGCTGGTCGCCATGCTGGTGCTGGCCCGGCCCACGCTGCCGAGCATCGTCATCGGCCTGCTGATCGCGCTAGCCGGCGAGCTGGCCCGCATCTGGGCGGTGTCCTACGCCGGCGGCGCCACCCGCACGCTGACCCCGGGCGTGGGCCGATTGATCACCGGCGGTCCGTTCGGCCACGTGCGCAATCCGCTCTACGTGGGGAATTTCCTGCTCTCGCTGGGCCTGCTGGTGGCGGCTTGGCCGTCCAAATGGTCATTTGTCACTGGCACGATCGAGATTCCCTGGCTGCTGCCGGTGTTCCTGGCCGCCTTCGCCCTGCAGTACGGCTTCATCGTGGCGCTGGAGGAATCCACCCTGCGGGCCAGCCTGGGCCAGGTGTTCGCCGATTACTGCAAGGCAGTGCCGCGCTGGCTGCCGCGGCTGACCGCCTACGGCGACAAGTTCCCGGCCGAGGGCGATTTCAAGGCGGCGGTGCGCTCCGACCGCCGCAGCATCCAGTCGTCCTGCCTGGTGCTGCTGGTGCTGGTGATCATGTACATCGTCCGCCTGCCGCGCTGACGGCATCCGCCCGCCCTCCTTGCGCCCCCCCGCAAACATCACCGCCGTCCTCGGCGACATCACAACCCAGCGCGTCGACGCCATCGTCAACGCCGCCAACGAATCCTTGTTGGGGGGCGGCGGCGTGGACGGCGCGATCCACCGCGCCGCAGGACCGGGCCTGCTGGCGGAGTGCCGCACGCTGGGCGGCTGCGCGACTGGCCAGGCCAAGATCACCAAAGGGTACGGTCTGCCCTCGAAGCGTGTGATCCACACGGTCGGACCGGTCTGGCGCGGCGGCGGCCGCGGCGAGGACGAACTGCTGGCAAACTGCTACCGCAGGTGCTTCGAGTTGGCGATCAGCAATGGCTTCACGTCCCTGGCCTTTCCCGCCATTTCCACCGGCGCCTACGGGTTCCCGACCGGCCGCGCCGCCGCCATCGCCGCCAGGGAAGCGCGCGCGTTCCTGTCACGGCCGACCTCGGTGGAGCGCATCGTGTTCGTCTGTTTCGACCGCGCGACGCACCGTGCATACCAAAAGGAACTTGCTGGTCAATATGACAACACCTGATACGCTTGACCCCCGTGAGAGAGTCACCGATCCTGGAATCTTGAAGAGAAGCCCCGGCCAGATCACTGGCCGGGGCCCTGTCATCAAATGGGGGGATCGTTTCTCGTCACCGCCGTCTACTGCGGCCAGCCCGGGGGATCGTTGATCCGCGGGGCCGGCGCCGGTCCCGGGGCCTCGTCCTTCTTGGTGGCGATGATCACCGCCGCCACCGTGGCCACCGCCACGGTCGCAGCCCCGCCCACGATTGCCGCGGTCGACGTGTACCAGGCCCCGGCCGCCGCCGCGCCCATCGAGCCGACCTTGACCGCGGCCCCGCCCCACATCATGATGAAGGCCAGCTTGGCCGCGGTCATGGGCAAGGGGGTGCGGGCTGAATCGCCCTTGGCCACCACCGTGGACTGCTTCTCACCCACCAGCACCTCCCCGCCCTGCTGGCCGGATACCGCCACCTGGCCCTGCAGCACGTCCAGCTCGGTGGAATCGCCGTCGACGGTCACCGCGAACACCGTGCCACGCACGCCGGCCACCGCGGTCGGCGTGGAGACGCTGAACTTCGATTCCTTCGAGGCCAACTTTCGGACGCAGCCCAGCACCCGCCCCGAGACGGCCTGCATCGAGGTGATGCTGGCCGGCGGCTTCCGCTGCCGCTCCATCCGATCGATGGCCAGCAGGCTGCGGTCGCGCATCTTGAGGACGCTGCCGTCGTCCAGCCGAATCTCCAGTTCGGCGCCGTCCCGGGTGGCCAGCTTGTCGCCGGCGCCCACGCGCATCTTCAGGGAGACCGGCGTCCAGTCTGCCGAGCCGGCCTTCTGCACCTCGGCTTGGCCCTTGACGAATACGATTCCGGCTGCCGCCGGCCGGAAGGCCCCGAACGCCGGGGCTGTCCAGCACAGGTGGAGGGCAGCCAGCGCCAGGGCAATCGCTTTCTTGTTCATCGCTCGGCCCTCCCCCTTACCGCAGTTTGACAGTCTTGGTGATCCTGCTCCGGCCGCCCGCTTCCAGCCGGACCAGGTAGATCCCCGACGCGAGCCGGCCGCCGTCCCATGGCGCGGCGTGGAACCCGGCCTCGCGGTGCCCGTCAACCAGGGTGGCCGTCAGCTGACCCAGCGAGTTGTAGACCCTGAGGCTGACCGGACCCGGCCGGTCCAGCTGGTAGCTGATGACGGTCCGGCACCGGAACGGGTTGGGGTGGATCCTGGTCAGCCCGAATGCCAGCGGTTTGAGGTCCAGCTCCGGCAGGTCCCGGCTGGTGTAGACGACCGCCAGGTCCCCGCCGCCGGCCAGCTGGACCATTCCGGTGCCGGTGACGCGCTGGGCCTGCCCCAGGCCGCTGTTCACGATGTACAGGCCGTACCCCGGCTCCAGCTCCCCGCTCAGTGAGAAATCGACCTGGACCGGCGCCTGGCCGGCGGCGTCGACCCGCAGCAGCCATCGCTGTTCGGTTCCCGGCGGCCGGAAGTCGCGGAGATAGCTGCGGCACGGGCCCTGCCCCCAATCGTGGTGCGGGATGGACAGCGAGAGACCGCCGGATACCAGCGGGGGCTTCTCGGCGTCCAGCCGGTCGTAGCCCGTGCTGGCCTGGGGCGATACGCCGATCCTGAGGCCCCGGTCGACCGATGATCCCATCGCGGCCGACAGCTCCAGTTGCCAGCGGATGCTCCGCACGGGGGGAGCGATCACGCCGGAGCCCTTCGCGACCCGGTCGACCAGCAGGCTGCAGGGCCGCACTGCGTAGACCGCGCAGCCCCGCCATGGCCGCAGCGAATCCCCGGGCGGCTCCGGCGCCAGCGTGTCCCACCACCCGTTGTTGACCAGGTCGGCGCTGTTGTCCCGGTAGTCCCACATCAGCTGCCTAAGCACGCCGTTGACCATGGTGTCCGCGTAGGAGAGCTCGTGGGAGGCGCCGTCGTGCCACCGCACCCGCATTCCGGAGAGCGCGACGGCGACGTCGAACGGGTCGCCCACGATGTTCCAGCCGCTGTCCAGCGCTGTGGCGTGGGTGCCGGAGAGCGGCACTCCCTGGACGTCGATGACGGCGCCCTGGGCCGAGGCCAGCCAGTACCCGTACCCCGGAACGATCGCCGGCCGCTCCGCGTAGCCGCTGTTCGGCCTGTATCCCACCAGCCGCCACGTGGTGTCCGAATAGGCCCCCAGGTCGTCGCCCAGCACGGCTGCAGCCGAGGAGTCATGCGGCTGCAGCGGCGCCGACCACAGCCGCCAGGCCCCGCCCTGCCAGTTGGTGCTCAACGTGGCCAGGCCGACGGTGGTGAACGACCACGGCCGGTTGGGCGCCGCCGCCGTGTCCAGCGGGTTCCCGGACGGGTCGGCGACCGAATCGACGCTGAAGGTGTAGACCGTGTTCAGGGAGAACCCGCCGTGGGCCAGCGTGGCCGTCCGGCCGCTGTCGCTCCAGGCCACCGCCCAGCCGACGGGATCGGGGGCGCAGGCGAACCGCAAGCTGCCGGTGTCCACCGGTTCGGAGAAACTGACCACCACCGGCGCGTTCAGCGCCACCCCGGTCTGGCCGTCGGCCGGCGAGACCAAGGCGATCGACGGCCCCGTCGTGTCCGGTGCCGGTGTCGTGGTGAAACCGAAGCTGTCCGCCCCGGCCAGCGGCAGCCCCGCGGTGTCCTGCGCAGCGGTGACCCGGACCGTGTAGACGGTCGAATACGAGAACTCGGCGTGGCCGATGGTCACCGTGGTCGAATCCGCGGACCAACCAGCCGACAATCCCCCGGGGTCGGGGGTAACCGTGTACGCGAACGTCGAGCTCCTGATCGGTTCCGAGAACAGGATCGACACCGTCGCGTCCGCGGCCACGCCGGTCGCACCGTCAGCCGGCGTGCTAGAGACGATGGCCGGCGGGATGGTGTCGACAGCCGGCAGCGCGACGAAGATCGATGCCTCCGGTGCCCCGGTGAGCGGCTCAAAATTGTAGGCCGAATCACAAGCGGCCGCCTCGAAATCATAGCGGTGCCCGGGCAGCGCCCCGGAGAACACCATGGTCGTGTCGTTCGCAAAGGGCGCCAGGGTGTCCCACACAGCGCTGGTGTCGATCTTGGAAAGGACCCTCCATGCCTGTATCCCGGACAGCGCGTCCGTGCCCGGGCTCCAGTTCACCGCGAAGGCGGTCGCGAAGGCGGTGTCCGCCGCGAACGGCTTGACCGCGGCGGCGGCCGGCGGCATCGTGTCCCGCCGCGCCAAAATCGAGGCGTTGTTGAGGTAGTTGACGTTGCCCGCCCCGTCCCGGAGCCAGAGGTAGACCGGCAGTACTCCGTTGAGCGTCGCCACTGGGAGCCAGAACGTGTCGCGAACCCCTCCCACCACCAGGATGGTGTCGGTGCAGTCGTCGTTGCCGGCCGGCGGCGACCCGGCCTTGTAGTAGGCGCGGACGATGCCGGTGGAATCGACCGGGTTGATCCATCCGACCGGGACGCTGGCGGTCGGGCCGCTCAGCCAGTAGGACGGGTTGAAGCCGTAGATCTGCAGGCTTTCGGGCGCGGCCGGGGCCGACGTGTCCGGGGCCGCTCCGGTGGTAAAGCTCCAGTACCGCGGCGTGACGGTCGTATCCAGCGGGTTTCCGGCCGTGTCCGGCGCCGAGAGCACCGATACCGTGTACGTGGTCAGCGGGGCGAGATCGGCGTGGCTGAAGTTCGCCTGCAGCGAGTCCGGTGTCCAGCCCACCGTCAGGCCGCCGGGATTCGGATTGAAGGTGTAGGCGAACAGCGATGTGTCGATAGCCTCGGTGAAGGACACCGACACCGCCGCGTTCAGCGCCACGCCGGTGGCGCCGTCCGGCGGAACGGCAGCCAGGATCGAGGGACCGGTGGTGTCCGCTGCGATCACCGTGTGGATCGAGGCCGCGTCCCGGCCGGCGGTCAAACCCAGGGCGTTGGCGAACGGGCCGATCCCGCCCAGGGTGATGCTGCCGCCGTCGTTGTCCAGCCCGGTGTCGCGGGCGGCCACCGCCGGGAACCACCAGGACAGCAGGTCACCGTCATAGACGCCCGGCACCATCGCCCCCTCGTGCAGCGGCTCGGTGAACCCGGCGGCGAAGTCATACTGGGTGTAATTCAAGGCGACCCGGGCGCTGTCACAGGCGACCATCGAGGGCGCGAACTGCCAGTAACGCTGCAGACAGCTGGCCCCGCTGTCGACCAGCGGATGGAAGCTGTTGTACGCCGCTCCCTCGAGGTAGCCGCCGGACGAAACGTTGAACAGCTGCACCGAGGCCGGGGAAAAGAATCCAAGGTCTCCCAGCGGAAAGCCGGCCGTCCGATCGCCTCCGGCGGGCACGTAGACGGCCAGCCGCCCGGACATATGGCCGTTGTAGCGCTCGACCACCGCGCCCGAATCGAGATAGAGGGCGCAGCCTTCGGGCACCAGCACCCCGTTCCGCAGCGTCAGGATCCCGGCGACGTGACGGTCGGCGTGGATATGAGTGGCCGATCCGGCCGCGGTGTTCACTTCCAGCCGATGGGGCCCCCCTGCGGCCGGGAATTCGGCGTCGCTGGTGGTGTCCTCCCCGATCTTCTCGAACGACAACGACCCCGCGGGCCCATAGGTCAGCCCGGCGCCCTGGAGGTGCCCGGCCTGTTGGCGGTAGGCGCCGAAGATCTGCACCGGTCCGCCCAGCACCAGCCCGTTGGGGTTGCCCTGGAGCAGCGTATCGAGCCGGGTGACGCTTGCCGGAAGCGCGTTCAGCCCGGTGCCGAACCCAAAGCCGATGGTCGAGGCGCTGTCGGCGATCAGGCCGCCGGCGGCGATCTCCAGGCTGTCGCCGATGATCAGCGCGTTGGCGCCGACGCTCAGGCTGCCCTGCATCAGCCGCAGGTTCCTGCCCAGCTGGACCTCAGACTGCATCTGGCAGGCAGCCGGCCGGTCGATCATCAGATGGTGGCCGGAGATCTTTGGCAGGCCGACCGGCGCCGTCGTGCCGCCCAGCAGGGCGATGGTGGTCGCGCCACCCGGGTTGTCGAGCGCCGCCGCGGCGCCGGCATTGATCGGGCCGTTGATGGTCACATCGGCGTTGTTGACGACCAGCGTCCCGTTCAGGCCGAGGGTGCCGTTGACCGTCAGCGCGGTGTCGACCACCAGCGTGTCGCCGACGCCGGTCACGGCCAGGTCCCAGAGCACCGCGGGGTCGGCCGGCAGCTCCGGGCCTGAGATGATCGTGCCGCCGCCGCCGTAGCTCAGGCTGGCGACGCCCTGGAACGATGGGATGCCGTTGACCAGCGACCCGAACGGCGTGCGGGCGATCAGGATGCTGTCCCCGAAGATGAGGCTGTTGCCGCCGGCGTCCAGCACGCCGTTGGCCAGGTCCAGCCGCCGCCGCAGCTGGAAATCGCCGGCCAGGAAGACCGTGGCCGGCCGCTCGATGCTGAGCGTGCCCAGCGTGTCGCTGGACATCACCGGCAGCACCATGTCCCCCGCGCCCGGAGCGATCCGCAGCACCGCGCCGCCCTTGTATCCCAGGACGCCGCCCATCGGCTGCAGGGTGCCGTTGATGGCCAGCGTGTCGCCGAAGGCCAGCGGGCCCTGCAGCAGCAGGCTGTCGATGACGCTGACGGTCGCCAGCAGCGTCGTCCCGAAGGAGTTCCCCGCGTGCAGCATGCTGACGTCGCCGGCCACCGCGTCCCCGGCCAGTATCGGGCCCGTGCTCTCGTTGACGATGAACCCGGCGTTGGGCCCGAAGATCCTCGGGCCGGAATTCCTGATGCAGCCGGAATCGGCCGCGATCCAGGCGCCCAGAGGATCGCTGAACGAGAGGATGGCGCCGGGCATCAGCACGAACCGTCCCTGGCTGCCCTGTCCCACCGGGCCGGCGGCCTGCAGCGTGTTGCCGGGCTCGACGATGATATCGACGAATCCGGTCGTGCCATCGCTGCCGGCCATGTAGTCGTGGGTGCCGCCGCCGTCGAAGACCACCGCCGCCGAGTCCGGCCCGGCCGGGCCCGTCCAGCCCTTGCCGGGGGCGCCCTTGGCGATCATGTATACGTAGTTTCCCCGCACCCGCAGGGTGCAGATCCCGGGATTGGATGGATCATGGAGCGCCAGCGGCGGTGCGTTGAACATCCCCAGGTCGCCGTTGATGGTAAGCTTCTTGACGCCGCCGCTGCCGAGCAGCACATCCCCCCCTGAATTGATCACCAGGCCGCCCAGGGTCACCTCGGGCACCAGGTCCGAGCAGATCCGAAGCGGGGACACGCCACCGGTCGAGTTCACGTTCAGCTGCCGCGCGGTGAACCCCGGCTCGGTGGCCACGGTGAAGCCGAAGGAGCTGCTCCAGTTCCAGTCGATGATGCCGAACGACTGGCCGATCCCGCCCTTGAACGACATGGCGTTGTCGATCCTGACGTCGAGCACCGAGGCGCCGTCCCACGCGGCGATGGGGATGGAGTCGCCGTCGCCGCGGTAATTGTGCAGCGCGCCCGGGCCGTAGACCCACTGGCTGGTCCCCGCCTGCTCGTAGCAGGTCATGGTCGACTGGTCGAACACCCCGTTGACCGTCACGTCCACGCCCGGCCCGTCGTTGACGGTCAGTACCGATTCGAAGTGGTACAGGGTGCCGTCCACGGCCAGCTCGTCCACCGCCAGCGGCTGCATGATGACCTGCATGGTGTCGCCGGCCTGCACTAGGATGGCGCTGTCGGCGGCGGTGGGGTACAGGGCGTCATCGGCGTTTTGCACCCAATTGGTCCCGCTGCCGTCGGTGCAGATCTCCCAATCGAGCCCGTAGAACCAGTTGCCGGGATTGGTGGCCGGGTTCGAGCGCCACATGACGTTGGGCACCCGTCCCACCACGTAGATCATCCCCAGGTTGTAGTCGGCGGTGTAGACGTCGCCCTGGGCGTCGACCGCCAGGCCGCGGTAGCCGCCCGATCCGACCAGGTCGATGCTCTCGGTCACGGCATGCGGCGCCGGGTCGAACAGCCGCATCATCATGCCCGGCCCGTTGGTGCAGAGCAGGTACAACAGCGAGTCGACCGGATTGTACGCCATCTCCTGGACGCCGTCCTCGAGGGGATAGGTGATGACCGAATCGTTCGGCTGGATCGCATAGAGGTCCGACGGACCCTGTTTCCCCCCTTTGGCGATGCCCCACGTCGACACGTACACGGCGCTGTCCCGCGGACAATACTCTATCCCCGTGATCGTCATGCCGATCATGATGGTGGTGTCCGCCATGTTGGTGGCTGCATTGACGATGCGGACCTCGTTCTGGCCCGGGATCACGACGTACAGCTTCTGGTTCGCGGGATTGTACGCCATCTGGCTGGCGGTCTGGGCATTGATGGCCGCCGTGGAATCGAGCACCGTATCGCTGGCGCCGTCGATGCCGTAAATCCTGCCGTTGGCGATCCCGAACAGCTTGCCCAGCGCTTCTACATACAGCAGGTTTCCCCGGACATCGGCGAAGTCGCCCAGCGGGGCCAGTGTGCTGCTGTTGTAGATCTGGAGGCCGTTCATGACGTGGTCGGCCACGTAGACCTTGTCCTGGGCCGGGTTGTAGGCCAGGTCCGATTCTCCCTGGCCGGTCATCAGGCTGTCGTCGACGGCGTTGGTCACCCCGTTGATGACCCACATCCGGGTGCCGTTGTCATGGGTGAACACCCGGCCCGAGCCGGCGGCGTACACCAGCTCGCCGGGCGCCAGCCCCCCGGTGCCGACCTTGGTCAGGTAGGTCTCGGCGCCGGCGTCGATCACGGCCACGCCCTCCTCGGCCATTCCCGTCAGCGAACAGTACACCTTGTTCGCGTCCGGATTGTAGCAGAGGAAGCTGGGATTACTGAGCGAGGACAGCAGGTCGATCTGGCCCTTGAAGCCGTGCTTGGCGGCGGCCGGCAGTGCCAGCAGCGCCAGGAAGGCAGCGACGAATATCGCATGGCGTTTCATGTTCCCGGTCCCCCATCTATTGGCTTGGAGATTTCGCTCGATTGTACTATAATATAGAATATGGCAGCCGAAAGTCAATACCAAAACCGGCCTGGAGGATGTTGACCCGATGATGCGGTTCCCGCTCCGCACCGCCGCGGCGCTGGCCGCCGGCTACGCCCTGCTGGCGCTGTTCGCGCTGCTGTGCGCCGACTCGATGATCTTCCACCCGCACCGGGCGGAACTCCCCGCCGGTGTGGCCGCGCTCCGGCTGCGCAGCGCCGACGGCACGGCGATCGCCGCCGTGCACCTCCGCAACGACGCCGCCCGGTTCACGGTGCTCTACAGCTACGGCAACGGGGAGGACATCGCCGCCGACCTGCCGCTGCTCGAGGACCTCCGGAGCGCCGGCTTCGCGGTGTTCGCCTACGATTATCCCGGCTACGGTGCCAGCGCCGGCCGGCCCTCGGAGCGGGGCGTGTACCGCGCCATCGACGCTGCGTACGACCACCTGACCGCGGTCGAGAACATGCCGCCCGGCAGGATCATCGCCTTCGGACGGTCGCTGGGCGGCGCAGCGGCGGTCGACCTGGCCGCGCGCCGGCCGGTGGCAGCGCTGGTAATGGAGAGCTCCTTCGTCACCGCGTTCCGGGTGCTGACGCGCGTCCCGCTGCTGCCGTTCGACAAGTTCCGGAACATCGAGAAGGTCCGGCGCGTGCGCTGCCCGGTGCTGTTCATCCACGGCACCGCCGACCGGACCATACCCGACTGGCACGGCCTGGCGCTGTACCGCGCGGCCAACCGGCCAAAACGGCTGGTCCGGATTGAGCACGGGGGCCACAATGACCTCCGCCAGGTTGCCGGCGACAGGTACTTCCGGGAGCTGGCCGGGCTTGCTGCCACCCTGCCGTGAGAGCGCGGCGCTGCCCTTGAAAAATCCCGGGATTTTTATTATAATATTATGTTACCTTTCAACCCCTTGCCCCGTAGGATTATAGAAACAGTCTTCAGGAATTGGAACATGGGAGAAGCGACATGGATGGCATGACAGACGAGATCAAGCGGATCAACGACGAGATCGAGAAACGCAGCATCATCATCCAGACCATCACCGCCGAGATCGGCAAGGCCATCGTCGGGCAGCAGCAGGTGGTCAACCGGCTGCTGGTCGGCCTGCTGGCCAACGGCCACGTGCTGATCGAGGGGGTGCCGGGCCTGGCCAAGACCTACGCGGTGCGCACCGTGGCCGCGGCCATCAAGGCCCGCTACCAGCGCATCCAGTTCACGCCCGACCTGCTGCCGGCCGACATCATCGGCACCCAGATCTACAACCAGAAGACCGGCGAGTTCACCATCAGCAAGGGGCCGATCTTCGCCAACCTGATCCTGGCCGACGAGATCAACCGCACGCCCCCCAAGGTGCAGAGCGCGCTGCTGGAGGCGATGCAGGAGCGGCAGGTGACCATCGGCGAGCAGACCTTCAAGCTGGACGACCCGTTCCTAGTGCTGGCCACCCAGAACCCCATCGAGCAGGAGGGCACCTACCCCCTGCCCGAGGCCCAGCTGGACCGGTTCCTGCTCAAGGTCAGGATCGGCTACCCCACCAGGGACGAGGAGAAGGAGATCGTCGAGCGCATCGCGGTCAAGGGCGAGCCCCAGATCAAGGCCGTCACCGACCCCCGGGACATCGTGGCGGCGCGCGAGCTCTGCAAGTCGATCTACGTCGACCCCAAGATCAAGGACTACATCGTCGACCTGGTGTTCGCCACCCGCGAGCCCGAGCAGTACGGGCTGGCCGACCTCAAGCCGCTGCTGCGCTTCGGCGCCTCGCCCCGGGCCTCGATCAACCTGACCTCGACCGCCCGGGCCCTGGCCTTCCTCAAGCGGCGCGGCTTCGTCATTCCGGAGGACGTCAAGGAGCTGGCGCCCGACGTGCTGCGCCACCGCATCATCCTGTCGTACGAGGCCGAGGCCGAGGAGGTCACCACCGACGACGTCATCCGGAAGATCCTGGCCGGCGTCGAGGTTCCCTGATCCCTCAACGGTTTGAAAATGTTTCAAATCGTTTGAACCGTTTTAAAACCGCCGGATGTTGTCTCCCGACATCATAAAAAAGCTGCGGCAGATCGAGATCCGCACCAACCGGATCGTCAACTCCACCTTCGCCGGCGAGTACAAGTCCACCTTCAAGGGCACCGGCATGGAGTTCGTCGACGTGCGCGAGTACCTGCCGGGCGACGACGTCCGCGCCATCGACTGGAAGGTGACCGCCCGGATGGGCCGGCCCTTCGTCAAGAAGTTCGTCGAGGAGCGCGAGCTGACGGTGATCCTCTGCGTCGACGCCTCCGGCTCCGGACACTTCGGCACCCGGGGACGCCTCAAGCTGGAGCAGGCGGCGCGGCTGGCGGCCACCCTGGCGTTCTCGGCGGTGCGCAACAGCGACAAGGTCGGCCTGCTGTTCTTCACCGACCGGGTGGAGAAGTACGTCCCGCCCCGCAAGGGCCGCCTCCACGTGATGCGGCTGGTGCGCGACATCCTGCGTTTCGAGCCGGCGCACCGGGGCACCGTGCCTGCCGGGGCCCTGGAGTTCCTGATGCGGGTGCTCAAGCACCGCGCCATCGTCTTCCTGATCAGCGACTTCGCCGGCGACGGCTTCGCTCCCGCCGCCGTGCGCACGCCGCTGGGCATCGCCGCCCGGCGCCACGACCTGGTGGCGGTGACCATCACCGATCCCGCCGAGGGCGAGCTGCCGGACGCCGGGCTGGTCGAGTTCGAGGACGCCGAGAGCGGCGCGCTGGTCACCGTGGACACCGGCGACCGGAGGCTGCGCGAATCCTTCCGGGAGCACGCCCGGCGCCGGGCCGAGGGCCGCGACCGGCTGCTGGCCTCGCTCGGCATCGACGCCATCGCCGTGGACACCCGCGAGGACTTCACCCCCAAGCTGCACCGGTTCTTCCGGCTGCGGGCGCAGCGCTTCCACTGACGTGACGCGATGATCCCGTTGATCCTGACATTCCTGGCCGCCGCCCAGTTGGCCGGCCCGTTCTCGATGAAGACCGGGTACCTGCCCAGGCGCCTGACCGTGGGCGACCGGTTCACCATCACCTACACGGTCACCTGCGCCAACAGCGCCAAGGTGCTCGGCCCGTTCTCGGATTCGCTGGACCCTTTCGTGATCACCGGCCAGGCGCTGAAGACCAAAACGCACCAGGGATACAACGACAACGTCTACGCCCTGACCTTCGCCGGGTTCAAACCGGGCGAATCCGTCGTGCCCCCGCTGCGGTTCCTGGTCCAGGCCGGCGAGAAGACGGACACCCTGGCCAGCGATCCGGTCAAGATCACGATCACCAGCGTGCTCTCCCCCCAGGCCGAGGACATCAACGAGATCAAGCCGCCGTTCGCCTTCCCCAACCACTGGCTGTGGCTGGTCCCCGCGGCCGTCATCCTGCTGGCCGTGGCCGCCCGCCTGGGATGGGTGCTGTTCCGCAAGCTGCGCCGCATCCGGGAACTGGCGGCCGCGCCGCGATCCCCCTGGGATGAGGCGCTGGCCGCGCTGGACAACCTGCCTTGGCGCGGGTGGCTGGCCGACGGGCAGGTCAAGCTCTATTATTATTCGCTGAGCGAGATCCTCAAGCGGTATATAGAGCGCCGCTATGGTTTCAATGCGGCCGAGCAAACGACCAGCGAGATCATCGCCTCGTTCAAGCGCTTGAAGATCCCGTTCCCCTTCTACGATGAATTCCTCGCGTTCATTCGGCGCGCCGATCTGGTGAAGTACGCCAAGTACCAGCCGTCCGCAGCGGAGCTACCCGTGGCCATTGACGTCGTGCGCGGGATCGTGTTGCGCTCGCGGCCGATCGCCAATCCGTCCGGAGCGTCGGCGGCCGCTGCGGGGGGGGCGGCGCGATGAGGTTCGCGTCCCCGCTGTACCTGCTGCTGCTGGTCCCGCTGGCCGCCCTGCTGTGGCTCGAGCTGCGCAAGCGGACCGGCGCCGTCCTGTTCTCGGACACGTCCTTCTTCCGCTCGTTCCCCAACCGCGGCCAGCGGCTGGCCCGAATACCATCAGCGCTGGCGCTGGCCGCGCTGGCGCTGATGGCCGCGGCCCTGGCCCGGCCCCAGCAGGGACGGGTATACGAGGAGGTCGAATCCCGGGGCATAGACATCATGCTGTGCCTGGACGTCTCCGGCACCATGCAGGCAGAGGATTTCAGCCCCAGGAACCGCCTGTTCGTGGCCAAGGAACGGGCCAAGGAGTTTGTGGCCAAGCGGGCCGGCGACAGGATCGGCCTGGTGCTGTTCGCCGGCCAAGCGCTGACCCAGTGCCCGCTGTCGTTCGACCGCGGCATCCTCAGCGGTCTGATCGACCGGATCGCCTTCGGCCTGTTGCCGGACGGCACGGCCATTGGCATGGGCCTGGCCGCGGCGGTGGGCCGGCTCAAGGACGCGCGGTCCAAGGACCGGATCGTCGTCCTGCTGACCGACGGCCTCAATAACGCCGGCGAGGTCGACCCGGTCACGGCTGCCCGGCTGGCCCAGAGCTACGGCATCAAGGTCTACTGCATCGGCGTCGGCTCCAAGGGGCCGGTGCCGATCCCGGTGGACGACCCCTTGTGGGGCCGCCGCTACGTCCAAATGGCGGCCGATCTTGACATGAAGGCGCTGGACGAGATAGCCGCCATAACCGGCGGCCGGGCGTTCCTGGCCACCGACGCCTCCGGCCTGAAGCTGATCTACGAAGAGATCGACCGGATGGAACCGACCACCTATAAGGTTAACCGCCATACTGTCTACGCCGAAAAGGCCGGCCTGTTCCTGGTCCCCGCGGGATTGCTTCTTCTGGCGGGACTGCTGCTCGGCGCGCTGGTCCTGAGGAGGCTGCCATGATCCGGTGGGCCGCGCCCCAGTACCTGTACCTGCTGCTGGCCGTCCCGGCGCTGGCCGTGCTGCTGACCGCCGGCGAGGCGCTGCAACGCCGACGGATGCGGCGGCTGGCAGACGCCGAGCTGATCCCCCGCCTGACCGGCAGCAGGAGCCCCCGCCTGGCGCTGCTGAAGTGGGCGTTGCTGCTGGCCGGCCTGTCGTTCCTGGTGCTGGCCCTGGCCCGCCCCAGATGGGGGGAAAAACTCCAGGTGCACAAGGGCCGCGGCATCGACATCGTGGTCGCGCTGGACGCCTCCCGCAGCATGCTGGCCTCCGACGTCAAGCCCAGCAGGCTGGAGGCCGCCAAGGCAGCGATTTCACAGCTGCTGGACCGGCTTTCGGCGAACCAGGTGGCGATCGCCGCCTTCGCCGGGGAGTGCTACGTGATGTGCCCGCTGACGCCAGATGTCGAGGCCGCCAAGCTGTTCTTGGACATCATCGATCCCGGCAACATCCCCAAGCCAGGCACCAACATCCAGCGGGCCATCGAGGTCTCGTCCACGCTGTTCAATCCCAAGGAAAACGCTTCCAAGGCGCTGGTGCTGATCACCGACGGGGACAACCTGGAAGGCGACCCGCTGGCCGCGGCAAGGGCGGCGGCCGGCCAGGGCATCCGGATCTACGCGGTCGGCGTCGGCACGCCCGAGGGCTCAACCGTGCCCGAGGGCGGCGGAGGATACACCAAGGACCGGGACGATAAGATCGTGATCTCGCGCCTGGCCGAGCGGATGATGCTGGTGATGGCCAAGGCCGCCGATGGCCGCTACTTCAGATCGCAGACAGTGAACCTCGACCAGCTGGCCGCCGAATTGGAACGGCTGAAGAAGAAGGACATCGGCGGCGGCGAGTTCGTGGAGTACGAGGAGCGGTACCAGTACTTTCTGGCGTTGGCTTTCCTTCTGGCCTTCGCCGGCGTCCTGGTCAGCGACCGCCGCGGCTCCTGGTTCGACACCGTGCGCCTGCCGCGGGCACTGGAGCGGCTATCCCGGCGGCGCCTGCCGCTTCTCTTCGTGCTGGCTTCACTATGCGCCGGACCGAGCGCCTTAGCCGGGATCGGCGCCGATATGCGCGCCGGCAACTCACTGACCGACAAGGGCCGGTACGACGAGGCCCTGGCCAAGTATCAGGAGGCCCTGGTGCGGGAGCCGGACAACGTCAAGATCCACTACAACATCGCCCGGGCGCTGTACAAGGCGGGAAAATACCCCGAGGCCATCTCGGAGTACCAGCTATGCCTGCTGACCAAGGACGCCAAGCTCCAGGCCCGCTCCATGTACAACATCGGCAACTGCCAGTTCCGCCAGCAGCGTCTCGACGACGCCATCGCCGCGTACACCGCCGCGCTGCTGCTGGACCCCAGGGACGTCCAGGCCAAGCAGAACCTGGAGTTCTGCTACAAGGAAAAGGATAAGCAGGGCCAGAGTGATTCGACCCAGCAAAACCAACAGCAGCAGAAACCGCAGCCCCCAGGCCGGGATCAGCAACCGCAGGCCAGGCCTCAGCCCCAACCGGGCGGGATCAGCAAGGACCAGGCCGACCGCATCCTGCAGGCGCTCCAGAACAAGGAGAAGGAAAACCTGAAAAAACAGCAACAGCGCACGCCCCGGCAGGAGTCACCGGGCAGGGATTGGTGATGTCCCGCGTGCTGCGGCCGGCGCTCCTGGTCGCGCTCCTCCCGGCCCTGGCCGCGGCGGGCGGGATCGACTTCACCGCCTCGGTGGACCAGACCACCGTCGGGCTGGGCGGGCAGTTCACGCTAACCCTGGCCGTGACCGGCGATGACTTGACAGCGGCGCCCAGGCCGGAGCTCCCGGAGCTGCAGGATATTGACCTGCTGGGACAATCATCGTCCCGGTCGACGCATATCTCGGTGATCAACGGCCAGATGCGTAAGCAGGCGACCTTCAGCTTCACTTACGTCCTGAGCGCGAAAAAACTTGGCCCACATACCATCCCACCCTGCAAACTTACGTACGGGGGAGGCGAGCACCGGACCCAGCCGATCGGGATCACCGTGGTCAAGTCGGCGCCGGGACGGGGCGCCGCTCCCGGGCAACCCGTTCCGGGACGCGCGGCCACGGATCCCGCGGTCCCGGTCGATGGCAACCTGTTCCTGACGGCCTCGGCTGACCGCCGCACCGTGCGCGTCGGCGAGCAGGTGACGCTGCATTACACGTTGTTCAACCGCCTCCGCATCGGCAACATCGGCATGGCCGAGCAGCCCGCGTACGGCGGTTTCTGGTCCGAGAAGATCTACGACGCCGACAAGGCCAGCTTCTCCCGCCGCACGGTGGACGGCAAGGAATACGACGCGCTGCTGGTGAAGAAAGTGGCCCTGTTCCCGATGTCCACCGGCGAGCTGACGGTCAAGCCGATGGCGCTGAACGTCTCCGTGGTCCGCCCGCCGCGGGATTTCTTCGACATGTTCGGGACCGCCCAGGAAGTACGGATCGAATCCAAGCCGCTGGCCGTCACCGTCCTGCCCCTGCCCGAGCCCAAGCCTGAGGATTTCCGCGGCGGGGTCGGCAATTTCACCATCAGCTCGTCCCTGGACCGCACGCTGTCGGAAAACGGCGAGCCCTTCACGCTGACCGTCCGGATTTCTGGCACCGGGAATGTCCGCCTGGTGGAAAAGCCGGTCCTGCCGCCGATCCCGGGTCTGCGGGTGCTCGATCCCGAGGTCAGGGAGGACATCCGCGCCGCCGGGGACGCGATCAAGGGGACCAAATCATTCCGCTACCCGATGATCCCGCAGGCCGACGGCCGGTACCTGGTTCCGTCGGTAACCATGTCCTTTTACGAACCGGGATCGAAAAGCTACCGCACGGTCTCGACGGCGCCCATCGGATGCACCGCCGCCGGCTGCGGCCAGGCCCAGCCCTCTCCCCTGGCTGATGTCTCGGGATTGAAAGTGCTCGGCACCGACATCACTACGATCAAGCCCGACCGCACGGCGCTGCCGGTCGAACGATCCGTTCCCTGCGGCATTCTCGCGGCGCTGTACGTTTCGGCGCTGGGCCTGATCGGTGGCTCGTTCCTGCTCCGCTTTCACAGAACGCGCTTGGCGTCAGACCGCGGGTTTGCCCGCCTCGCCCGCTCCGCTGGTTTGGCAAAAAAGCGACTGAGGGCCGCCGAATCCCTTCTTGCGAAACGCCGGTACGCTGATTTCCACGCCGCGCTGACCCAGGCGGTATTGGGCTATACCGGCGACCGGTACGACCTGGACACCCGGGCCATGACCAAGGACCAGCTGCGGGATGCGCTCATCGGCCGTAACCTGCCGGGGGATGCGGTGACCGAGATCGTGGCTATCCTTGACCAGTGCGAATATGCCCGCTTCGCGCCCGGCTTGTTGACCGATACGGATCCCCGGGCATTGCTGAAGCGCGTGAAGGCCGTGCTGCACAGGGTATGATTCCACCCCCGAGGCCCCTGGCACAGCGGGAAGGGGCTCGGGCCGGCTCAGTGATGAAAGAGACATGCTGACGACAGCCCTTATCCTTGCCATGCTCTCAGCCGCCCCGGCTGACGCATTCAACCATGGCAATGCCCTCTACCAGCAGGGCGATTACCTCGGGGCCGCCGACGCATACCACAGCGCGTTGCAAGCCGGGCCGAGCTACGACGCGCTGTACAATCTTGGCAACGCCCAGTTCAAGAGCAATCAAATCGGCCGGGCCATCGCCAGCTACCAGCGGGCCCGCTACCTGCGGCCCCGCGACGCCGACCTCGCCGCCAACCTTGCCTTCGCCCGCGCCTACCGCGTCGACAAGGTGCCGGCAACCACCGGCCCGGTTGAATTGCTGCTGGATCGCGCGTTCCATCTGCTGTCGGGCCGGGAGGCGATGCTGCTGGCCGCCGCCTGCTTTGTCCTGACCGCCCTGCTGCTGTCGCTGCTCATCGTCTTCAGGCGGCGGGCGCTGCTGTACCTGGCGACACCGCTGTTCCTGCTGTTCGCCTACGGTGCGCTGACGGCGGGCGTCTGGCACGCGTATGTGAAATCCCGCCCCGCGGTGATCATCGTCCCCGAGGTCAGCGCGCTGTCCGGCCCGGGCGAAGACTACAAGCAGATCCTGCTGGCGCACGACGGCAGCGAGGCCCTGGTGCGGGAGGCCCGCGGCGACTGGCTGCTGGTGCAGCTGCCCGGCGGCGCCGGGGGCTGGGTGCGGCAGGAAGCCGTGGAGATGGTGTTCCCATAACGGCAGAGCGTTTCTGCCGATGCGAAAAACCCAGGCATCATGCCTGGGCTTCGCGTGTGTCGCATGGAATGTTGCACACCCAATACCCCATACGTTTCGGTGCACAGTTATGCAATTGGTGCCGATTACCTTCTTGTGGCCGGAATGGCACCACACCCTAGTTTATGTATGTGATAAGTCTGTTGGCAATGCTCAGCGCCGAGAATTTGCACATGTCTTTTATTCTCTCCAACGTCTCAAGTTGATAGAAAAAAACATGGGTGTGGTCATTCTTGTAATACCACGTATCAAAATGGATTTCGTTCCCGAAGACATGCGTCATGCAGTATAATCGTCCATTAGGTTTTAGCATCTTTTTTAGCGAAGCGAACTCTTTCGCCGGAGAATGAAAATGCTCAATCACTTCACAGCATACTATGTAATCGTATTGAAGCCGTAAAACCACCGTGTCATTGATAAATAACGGGTCATATTGTTTTACCACATATCCCTTGCCCGCCAGGACGCTGGATATTACCGGGCCTGTCCCTGCTCCATAGTCAAGGCCCAGACTGCTCGTTGAGAAATCTGATTGAACAGCGTTTGTTATCGGGGAAACAAAGCGTAGATAGCCGGCGTCGGTAACATCATTGTTGTGTTCTTGATATCGTTTCTTTTCTTGTTCCGGGGTCGGTAAACATCGTTTCGCCTTGTATATGCCCCGGCAGTCGTTGCAGATGAAGAATACGTCCCGATAGAATGCCTCACCCCATTCATCACAAAGCGGACAAGGTTCGTTCATTGTACTTTGCACGGTTGACACAGTACCTGTTTTCAGGTCAGATCAGTCGTTGCGTTTACTGATCCGTAACTCGCCGAATGCGATCGTCACGGTCGTCTTAACTCACGACAGCGTCAGCTGCTCGCCCTCAGTGGCGGCGGCGCGGCGCGGGGCCAGGCGGCAGGGCGTGTCCCTGACGATTCTGCCGCCCTCCACCGTCAGGATCCGGAACGGCAGCTTCTTGACCAGCTCCTGCTCGTGGGTGGCCATCAGCACGGCCGTGCCCTTGGCGTTGATGTCGCGCAGCAGCTGCATGATCTCCAGCGTCCCGGCGGGATCGACGTTGCCGGTGGGCTCGTCGGCCAGTAGCAGGAACGGGTCGTTGACCAGCGCCCGGGCGATGGCCGCCTTCTGCTGCTCGCCCCCCGACAGCTGGAATGGCAGGCAGTGGCGCTTGTGGGCCAGCCCGACCTCGTTGAGGGCCGCCATCGACTTCTTGTGGATCAGCCCGGACGATGCGCCGGTAACCTCCAGGGCGAAGGCCACGTTCTCGTATACCGTGCGGTCGGCCAGCAGCTTGAAGTCCTGGAAGATCACGCCCAGCTTGCGCCGCAGCCTGGGGATGTCCGCCCGCCGCATGTTGTCCGAGCGGTGCTCGGCCACCCGCACCGTGCCCTCGTCCGGGAACTCGTCCATCAGGATCATCCGCAGCACCGTGCTCTTGCCGCAGCCCGACGGCCCGATGATGAAGGCGAACTCGCCGCGCTCGACAGTGAAGCTGATGTCGCGCAGGGCCTGCCAGCTGTCCTGGAAGGTCTTCGAGACCTTGGTGAATTCGATCATCTGTTTCCGTTCCGTCGTGGCGTTGACCGGCACAGGCGGGCAGCCAGCAGCACCGCCCGGATCATCGGTCCGGGGTCGGCCCGGCCCTGCCAGGCGATGTCCGGCGCCGTGCCGTGGTCGGGCGAGGTGCGCACGAACGGCAGGCCCAAGGTCAGGTTGACCGCGCCGCCGGCCGCCTTCAGCGGCAGCAGGCCCTGGTCGTGGTACATGGCCAGCAGCGCATCGGTCCCGCCGCGCCGGGCCAGGGCCAATCCGGCCTCGGCCGACACCGGTCCGGAGGCGCCGATGCCGGCGTCAATCGCGGCGCACACCGCAGGGGCGATGGTCTCCGCCTCCTCCTTGCCGAACAGGCCGTCCTCGCCGGCGTGGGGATTGAGCCCCAGCACGGCGATCCGCGGCCGGCGCACCCCCCAGAACGACCGCAGCGCCCGGTCGGTCAGCCGCAGCTTGGCCAGCAGCAGCTCCCGCGTGATCAGCCGCGGCACCTTCGCCAGGTCGACGTGGATGGTGGCCAGCGTTGTCCGAATCTTGTCCGACACGAACATCATGGCGACCTCGTCGACCCGGCACAGCTCGGCCAGCAGCTCGGTGTGGCCGCACTGCCTGTACCCGGCCATCCGCAGCGCCCATTTGGAGATCGGCGCGGTGGCCAGCGCATCGATCTGGAGATCGAGCGCCATCACGGCCGCTGCCGCCACCGCCTCGGCCGCGATCCGGCCGGTCTGGGCGGACATGACGCCGGGAACGATCGAGAACGCCGGGGAGTAGATGTCGTGGACATCGAGGCCGCGCAGGCTGCGGTGCCGAGCCCGGGCGGCCTGCTCCCAGATGTCAACCGGGCCGACCAGCACCGGCCGGCACCGTTCCCGCACCCGCCGGTCGAGCGCCGCCGCCAGGGCCACTTCCGGGCCGATGCCGGCGGGATCGCCGGCGGTGATGCCGATCCGCGGCTCAGTCACCGCTGCCGCCGGTGGGGCGGCGGTCACAACGACTGCTCATCGCCGCTGCCGCCTCCTTCCTTCGCCATCTCCTCGTCCATCGCCTGGTCGACCATCTCGTCAAAGCCCCCGCTTGTCTCGTCGCCCAGCTCCTTTCCCATCTTTTTCGCCCAGCGGGCCACCGCTGACGGGTCGTTCTCGTCCAGGCCGGAGAACGCCGCCGGGTCGGCCAGCTTCTCCATCCGCCGCTGCTCGGACTGTGCCGTGGCGAAGCGCGACATCAGCCGTTCCGGGTCCGCGCCCCCGCACTTGGGGCATCGTGCCTCCCCGGCGGCCCCGGGATTCAGGACCAGCGCGCTGAACCGTCTGCCGCAGCTTCGGCATTCGTATTCGTAGATCGGCATGATCGCTCTTTCCCTGGCCCGGGGATCACCGGGCCAGGATCATCCTGACCGCGATGGCCAGCAGGAACACGCCGAACGACCGCTGCAGCCACACCCCGGAGATCCGCTCGGCCAGCACCGCCCCCAGCAGCCCTCCGATGAAGAAGCATCCCGCCATGATGGCCGCCGCTTTGACGTTGACGTGCCCGGCGACATAATACTTCCAAGCCGCTAATAGACCTATGGGCAGCAGCAAGGTGGCGAGTGATGTCCCCTGGGCCTGGTGCTGCGAGAATTTGAACAACAGCACCAGCGTCGGGACGATGACGACGGCGCCGCCGATCCCGAACATGCCGCTGATCACCCCGGCCAGCGCGCCCAGCAGCGCGTACCCGAGCCACATCATCAGCTCATCTCCATTAATCGTTTGAACGCCCCCGGCAGGTGATCGATGATGTCGCCGGCCAGCAGGCAGTACTCGGTCCGTTCCTCCGCGGCCAGGTCGCCGGCCAATCCATGGAGATGGACGCCCAGCACCGCCGCCTGCGCCGCCGGCACCCCCTGGGCCAGCAGTCCCGCGACCAGCCCGGCCAGCACGTCGCCCGCGCCGGCCGTGGCCATGCCGGGGTTCCCCGTGGTGTTGATCCAGGCGCGGCCCGCGGGCTCGGCGATGACGGTCGGCCCGCCCTTGAGAATCACCGTCTGCCGGAAACGCCGGGCCGCTTCGCGCGCCGCCGCCGCGGGGTTGGCCCTGATCGCCGGGATCTCTGCCTGCAGCAGCCGCGACAGCTCGCCGTAATGGGGCGTCAGCACCAGCGGCACCCGGGCTTGACCGATGCTCTCGGGCTTCAGCGACAGCGCATTCAGCCCATCGGCGTCGACCACCGCGGGAACGGGACAGGACGCCACCAGCTGCTGCACCAGCTCGGCCGTCTCGGGGTGGACGGACAGGCCGGGGCCGATCGCCAGGGCGTCCGCCCTGGCGGCCAGCGCCCTGATCCGCTCCATCCCCTGCAGGGACAGGGTGCGGGTGCGGGTCTCGGGCAGCGGGCGGACGATCTCCTCGGTCAGCTTGACCGCCATCACATCGTGCAGGCTTTCCGGCACGCCCAGATACACCAAGCCCGCTCCGGACCGCAGTGCCGCCCGCGATGCCAACGCCGCCGCGCCTGTGTAGCCCAGGGAGCCCGCCAGCACCAGCACCGTTCCGCAGCTCCCCTTGTGGGCGTCGGGCGCGCGGCGGGGCAGGCAAGCGGCCAGGTCGGCGCGCTCGATGGTCTGGTGCACGAACCCGTGGCAGTCCAGCAACCTGTCGGGGAGGCCGATGTCCGCCACTGCCACCTCCCCGGCCAGCGCCCGGCCGGGCTGGAAGAACAACCCGACCTTGGCCAGTCCCAGCGTCACTGTCCGGTCCGCCCTGACCGCAACCCCGGCGACCGCGCCGGTCTCTCCGTTGACGCCGGAGGGGATGTCGACCGCCAGCACCGGCCCGCCCCGGGCGTTGATCGCGGCGATGGCCGCTGCCGGCAATGTATCAGGGACGCCCCGGAAGCCGGTGCCGAAGATTGCGTCGACTGCCAGTTCTGACGCTGCCAGCGCCCGAACCAGCGCCGACAGCCGGGCCGCGTTCGTGACCTCGACAACCCTGATGCCGGCCCTGGCCGCCCGCCGGGCGCTGGCAGCCGCAACACCCTTCAGCCTTTCGGCCCGGCCCAGCATGAATGCCGACACCTCCAGCCCGTCTTGCCCCAGCAGGCGAGCGGCGACCAGGCCGTCGCCGCCGTTGTTGCCGGGCCCGCACACGATGCAGACGCGCCGCGCCCGGCCGGGCGAATCGCCGCCCAGCATGGCCAAAACCCCGTCGGCCACTGCCCGCCCGGCCTGTTCCATCAGGGTCAGGGCCGTGACCTTGTATTTCCTCGCCGCCAGCGCGTCCAGGTCCCGCATCTCGCTTGGGGTGACCAGCCTCATCGCCGCCTCCGGTTTCTCATTGCCGCGCCTCCATCACCGCCACGGCCACAACCGCATGCTTTTCGTGCGACAGCGACAGGTGGATGACCCGTCCCGCGGCCAGCGCCGCCGCCGCGCCGTGGAGCCTGACCGTGGGCCGGCTGCGCTCGTTGTCGACGATCTCGATCAACCGCGGGTAGACGCCGCGCCGGAAGCCGGTGCCCAGGCACTTGGCCACCGCCTCCTTGCAGGCGAAACGTGCGGCGTAGCTGGGGTACTTATGGTGCCTGCCCTCGCAGAAGGCGATTTCGCTGTCGGTGAAGACCTTCTCCAGAAAGTCCCGCCCCCAGCGATTGCACGCCCGCTCCATCCGCCCCACATCGGCGATGTCGATGCCGATGGATTCGATCATGGTGGTGGCTCCCTCTGCCTGGAGATCGCCCCCCTGCAGCCGGCCCCGGGGCGGCGCCCTGTGCGCCGGGCCGGCCCAGTTGCTGGCGACTCCGATGATGCCGGCGCGACTCGGCCGGCCCGCCTCTCGTTCAAACTGTAACTTGTAAATGTATCACAAATACGGGATTTGTCAAGCTATTTTCTCCCTTGGGGAAAGCGCCGTCCCGTTCTTACAAACCAGCGGGCCGGACGCGGCCGCGACGGCCGGGCACTGCTCCGCCCGCTCACTTTGTAATTGTAAAACAGCCTGGTTTTTGTTAGAATAAGAACGGCTTCGGAGCCTTCTTTTCAAACACATCATTTCGGCCCGTTCGCGATGAAACCCCTGCGGTTCCCCTTTTACCACCAGCACGACGCCATGGACTGCGGCCCGTCGTGCCTGAGGATGATCGCCAAGCACTACGGCAAGTCCTACTCGCTGGAATACCTGCGATCGAGGTCTTTCATCACGCGCGAGGGAGTGTCGCTGTTGGGCATCAGCGACGCGGCCGAGGCGATCGGTATGCGCAGCGTCGGGGTCAAGGCCACCTGGGACCAGCTGCGCAACGAGGCCACCCTGCCGGCGGTCGCCCACTGGATGCAGAACCACTTCATCGTGGTTTTCAAGGTCGGGAAAAACAAGGTGTGGGTGGCCGACCCGGCCCACGGCCTGCTGACCTACAGCCGGCAGGAATTCCTCAGGGGCTGGATCGGGACCGGCGAGGGCGAGGGCATCCTGCTGCTGCTGGAAACGACGCCTGCCTTCTACCAGCAGCCCGACGAGACCCCGGCCGGCCGCGCCGGCTTCGCCTTCCTGTTCTCCTACCTGTTCCCCTACCGCAAATACCTGGTCCAACTGTTGATCGGGATGGTGCTCGGCAGCCTGTTCCAGCTGACCTTTCCGTTCCTGACCCAGGCGCTGGTGGACTTTGGGATCAACGCCCAGAATCTGGGGTTCATCTCCACCATCCTGCTGGCCCAGCTGATGCTCTTCCTCTCCCGCACCACCGTCGACCTGATCCGGGGCTGGATCCTGCTGCACCTCGGCACCCGGATCAACATCTCGATCATTTCCGATTTCCTGATCAAGCTGATGAAGATGCCGCTGTCGTTCTTCGACACCAAGTTCATCGGCGACCTGCTGCAGCGCATCGGCGACCACCGCCGGATCGAGCATTTCCTCACCTCCTCCACGCTCGCCATCCTGTTCTCGCTGGTCAACCTGGCCGTGTTCGGCGCGGTGCTGGCGCTGTACAGCCTGAAGGTCTTCCTGGTGTTCCTGGCCGGCAGCCTGCTGGCCGTGGGCTGGATCGTGGTGTTCATGCGGCGGCGGCGCGACCTCGACTACAAGCGGTTCCGCCAGCTGTCGCAGAACCAGAGCAACCTGATCCAGCTGATCCAGGGCATGCCCGAGATCAAGCTCAACAACAGCGAAAAACTGAAGCGCTGGGAATGGGAGAACATTCAGGCGGGGCTGTTCAAGATCAACATCAAGGGCCTGACCCTGGACCAGTACCAGCAGGCCGGCTCCCTGTTCTTCAACGAGCTCAAGAACATCATCATCACTTTCCTGGCAGCCCGCGAGGTGATCGCCGGCAACATGACCCTGGGCATGATGCTGGCTGTGTCCTACATCATCGGCCAAATGAACAGCCCGATCGAGGGCCTGATCGGATTCCTCCACACCGCCCAGGACGCCAAGCTGTCGCTGGAGCGCCTGGGGGAAATCCACGGCCGGCCCGAGGAGGAGGACGCCGCGCGGGAGCAGATCACCATCTTCCCGGCCGACCGCAGCCTGCGCGTCCGTGACCTGCGTTTCCAGTACGAGGGCCCCCAATCGGCGATGGTGCTGGACGGCCTGACCGTCGATATCCCCCAGGGCAGGGTGACGGCCGTCGTGGGGCCAAGCGGCAGCGGCAAGACCACCCTGATGAAGCTGCTGCTCAAGTTCTACCCGCCGACCGCAGGCGAGATCCGGCTGGGCGACGTCGATCTGGCCAATTTCAGCGCCGCGCTCTGGCGCCAGAAATGCGGGGTGGTGATGCAGGACGGCTTCCTGTTCTCCGACACGGTGGCCCGCAACATCGCCCTGGGCGACGAGCGGGTCGACCGCGAGAAAGTCCTCAATGCCGTCCGCATCGCCAACATCCAGGGATTCATCGAGGGTCTGCCGCTGACATACACCACCAAGATCGGGCAGGACGGCCACGGTCTGTCGCAGGGCCAGAAGCAGCGCCTGCTGATCGCGCGCGCGGTGTACAAGGACCCCGACTATCTGTTCTTCGATGAGGCCACCAGCGCGCTGGATGCCGACAACGAGAGCGTGATCATGCGCAACCTGGCCGATTTTTTCCGCGGCCGCACGGTGGTGGTCATTGCCCACCGCCTGTCCACCGTTCAGGGAGCCGACCAAATCGTGGTGCTGGACAAGGGCGCGATCGCGGAACGGGGCAGCCACGCGGAGCTGACCGCCCTGCGCGGCGCCTACTACCGCCTGGTCAAGAACCAGCTGGAGCTGGGCGCCTGATGCCGGACGTGCGATTCGAGCTGCGCAGCGAGTCGGTCCAGGAGATCCTGAGCCACATTCCGCACTGGGTCGTCCGCTGGGGCATCACCACTATCTTCCTCACCGTGGCCATGCTGGCGCTGGCCGCCTGGGTGATCAAGTATCCGGACGTGGTGGCGGCCCGCGTGACGGTGACCACCGTCGACCCGCCGGCAGGCGTGGTGGCCCGATCTGCGGGCGCGCTGAAGTTCTTCGTCGCGGAGAACCAGCCGGTGGCCAAGGGGGAGCGCCTGGCGGCCATCGTCAACCCCAACACCCCGGTCGACATCTTCGAATTCAAGCGCCAGCTCGAGTCATTCCGGGCCGTGGTCGCCCCGCCGTCCGGCGAAGACAGCGCCGGCGACGGCGCCGCCGAACTCGGCCCGCTGCAGGTCGACCATGAAGGGTTTCTCCACGGCTACTTCAAGGAACGGTACTCCAACCAGGCGAATTACCAGGCGGACCGGATCAAAATCGTCGCGGCCCAGATCGTCCACTACAAGGACCTCAACCGCAAGCTGTCCCGGCAACGCGCGATCCTGGCCGAAGAGTCGGCCCTGGCCGAAAAAAAGTACCGCGACGACACGGTGCTGTACGGCCAGCGCCTGATCTCGGAGGAGGCGCTGGCGGGCTCCCGGGCCGTTCTGCTGCAGAAACGGTACGCCCTGGAGCAGGCCCGGGCGGCGATCATCAGCAACAAGATCAAGCTGGCCGATTACCAGCAGACGGCGCTGGAATTCCTCAACGAGCTGGCGCTGTGGGAGGACCAGTATGTCCTCAAGGCGCCGGTGGCAGGCACCGTCTCGCTCTTCAAGTACTGGAGCGACAACCAGCCCGTGAACGCGGGCGACGAGGTCCTGGCCATCGTGCCCCACAGCACCGTGCTGACCGGGCGGATCCTGCTGCCCCAGGCCAGCTCCGGCAAGGTCCGCTCCGGCCAGGCCGTGCGGATCAAGTTTGAGAGTCATCCCTTCATGGAATACGGAATGGTCGGCGCGCGGATCAAGGCGGTCTCGGCGGTGGCGCACGACAACTGCTATGTCGCCGAGGTGGAGTTTCCCTCGGGCCTGACCACCACGTACCGCAAGCAGATCGAGTTCAAGCAGGGCATGCAGGGAACAGCGGAAATCGTCACCGAGGACCTGCGCCTGCTGCAGCGCGTCTTCTACCGCTTCAAGCACCTGTTCTTCCACCGGTTGCGCTGACGCCCGATGGCTTCCGCACCGAACGCCACTTGCCTAGTCACTGGGGCCAACGGCTTCATCGGCAGCCACCTGGTCGAGGCCCTGCTGCGGCGCGGCCACCACGTCCGCTGCCTGGTGCGCAGGACGTCCGACCTGAGATGGCTGGCCGGCCTGGGGATCGAGCTGCGCTACGGCTCGTTGGACGATTTCGAGTCGCTGAAAGACGCCTCCCGGGACGTGGACTATGTCTACCACCTGGCCGGCGCGGTCAAGGCCCTAGATCCGGGGGAGTTCTACCGCCACAACACCGAGGGGGCGCTGTATTTGGCCCGCGCCGCGCTGGACGCCGCGCCGCGGCTCAAGCGGTTCCTGTTCGCGTCCAGCCAGGCCGCGGCCGGCCCGGCCGAATGCCTCGACCAGCCGGTGTGCGAGATCGACCGTTGCCGCCCGATATCGGATTACGGCAAGAGCAAGCTGTCCGCCGAGCAGCGGCTGCGGGAGCTGTCGGGCACATTGCCGCTGACCATCATCCGGCCGCCGTCGGTCTACGGCCCGCGCGACACCGAGGTCTTCATGTACTTTCGGTGGATCGACCGCGGGGTGGCGCTGCTGCCCGGTTTCCGGACGCGCTACGCCCATTTGATCCATGTCACGGACCTGATCGAAGGAATGATCAGGGCGGCCGGATCGGATGCGGCCCGGGGAAAGACATATTTCCTGGCCGAGGACCGCGCCCATAGCTGGCAGGAAATATCAGCGGCGATCGCACAGGGCCTGAATAAACGGCCGGTAAAGCTGCACCTGCCGCTTTTCCTGGCGCATTTTTCCGCGATTTTGGCCGAGGCTGGCGCGTACGTCACGAATAAACCGAGCACCTTTACCCGCCAAAAGATACAGGAGATGTCGCAATCCTATTGGACTGTCTCGGCCGAGACGGCGCGGCGCGATTTCGGGTTCGCCTGCGAATACGACCTGGAGCGCGGCGTCGCGGAGACCGCGCGGTGGTACCAGGACAACGGGTGGCTGTGATGTTGTACCTGGTCGCCACGCCCATCGGCAACCTGGGCGACATCACCTACCGCGCGGTGGAGACGCTCAACGGCGTCGACCTGATCGCCTGCGAGGACACGCGCCAGTCGCTGGTGCTGCTCAACCGCTACGGCATCAGGAAGCCGCTGGTCTCGTTCCACGAGCACAACGAGGACACGGCCGGGGAACGGATCATCGGCCTGCTGCGGGAAGGAAAGTCAGTGGCCGTGATCAGCGACGGCGGCATGCCCGGCATCTCGGATCCCGGCTTCACCGTCGTACGCGAGGCCATCGCGCAGGGCATTCCCTTCACGGTCATCCCCGGCCCGGCCGCGGTGACCATGGCGGTGGTGCTGTCCGGCCTGCCGGTCCACGGCTTCCTGTTCCGCGGCTTCCCGCCGCACAAGCCCGGGGCGCGCAGGAAATTCATCGAGCAGGACAAGGATTGTCCCTACACGTTGGTGTATTACGAAAGCGTCTACCGCATCGACAAGTTCCTGGCCGACGCCCGGGCGGTGCTGGGCGACCGCCCGGCCTGCGCCTGCAACGACCTGACCAAGCTGCACGAGCGGGTCGACCGCGGCACCTTGTCGCAGGTCGCGGCGGCGGTGGCCGCTGGCAAGCACAAGGGCGAGTTCACCGTGGTGATCGCGGGCGCCGGCCACGGCGCGCGCGCAACAGCGACCCCAGAGGAGGAATGAGAATGGGACGGGCACTGCAGCTTCCCCTTGTCATGTTCGTTGCCGCCGTCAGCGCCGAGGCTTTCCCGCTGGAATTCACCGTCGGGGGCGGCGCGCGCATCGCCCATGACCGGTTCACGGCCATCCGCACCACCTTCGGCCCGGGCTGGGCCCTGACGGAACAGATCTCGTCAGAGAACCACGGCGGGTACTGCCTGGAGACCGGCATCGCCGGGAGCGGGTTGGGCCGCTGGACGCCGTTCGTCCAGGCTGGCTGGTCGTTCGACCGCAGCGCCCTGAGAGGCGGGGCCGCCCCCCAGTTCCTGCGCAGCCGCGGCGCGTCGCTGCTGGCCGGTGTGAGCCGGTCGTTCAACGCCGTCTTCACCGACGTCACCCTGTCGGCCGCAACCGGGTTCGACTGGGAAAAGGTGGAGCAGCAGAACGGTTACTTCGGCGGAACGCGTTTCGGCAGCGACGCCCCGGTCGCCGCTGCCGGTGTCAGCCTGGATTCACCGCTGTTCACCGGACTCTGGACCACGGTCGGCTACCGCTACGTGTACAAGCGCAGCGCCTGGACCTCGTGGAGCGAGGACGGTGTGGACTACGCGTTCTCGCCCCGGCGCGAACGGCACATACTGTCGCTCGGGCTGATTTTCAAGCCCTGAGCGCGACGGCGAAGCAAAAGTGATTTGTAAAACAACCCGTTTTGTAGTATAATTGCCGATTACGGACATCTTCCAGGAAGGCCATTATGGACATATTCAAGAAATGCGCCGAGTTCACGGCTGCCCGGGACGCCCGTGCGGCGGGGCTCTACCCCTACTTCCATCCGCTGTCCTCGGCCCAGGAGCCCGAGGTGACCATCGACGGCAAGCGGATGATCATGATCGGCTCCAACAACTACCTGGGGCTGACCACCCACCCGCGGGTCAAGGAGGCGGCGATCAAGGCCGTCGAGAAGTTCGGCACCGGCTGCACCGGCTCGCGCTTCCTGACCGGGACGCTGGACATGCACAACGAGCTGGAGGCCAAGCTGGCCGCCTTCCTCAACAAGGAGGCGGCGCTGGTCTTCTCCACCGGGATGCAGACCAACCTGGGCGTGATCTCGGCGCTGGGTACCAAGGAAGATATCCTGGTCACCGACAAATACGACCACGCCTCGATCCTGGACGGCTGCCGCCTGTCCTACTCCCACATGCGGCGGTTCCAGCACAACGACATGCAGAGTCTGGAGCGCGTGCTCCACGGCCTGGACCACACCAAGGGCCACATGGTGATCGTGGACGGCGTGTACAGCATGGAGGGAGACATCGCCGACCTGCCCAACATCGTCCGGCTGTGCCGCAAGTACGACGCCCGGGTGCTGGTGGACGACGCCCACGCCCTGGGGGTGCTGGGCGCGCACGGCCGCGGCACGGCAGAGCACTTCGGCCTGGAGCGGGATACCGACCTGATCATGGGCACCTTCTCCAAGAGCTTCGCGGCGATCGGCGGCGTGGTGGCCGGCGATTTCCTGGTGATCGACTACATCCGGCACTTCGCCCGCAGCATGATCTTCTCGGCGGCCCTGCCGCCGGCGCTGACCGCGGCGGTCTCGGCCGCGGTGGACGTGCTGCGGGACGAGCCGCAGCTGCGGACCCGCCTGTGGGACAACGCCAACCGGATGCTGCGCGAGTTCAAGGCCATGGGGTACGACACCGGCATCGCCTGCACGCCCATCATCCCGCTGATGATCGGCTCCCAGGAGAAGGCCTTCGCGCTGTGGAAGTACCTGATGGACCACGGCATCTTCGCCAATCCGGTGATGTCGCCGGCCGTGCCCGAGGGCCGGGAGATGATCCGCACCAGCTTCTCCGCCGCCCACACCGACGCCCAGCTGGACCGCGTGCTCGAGGCCTTCCGCACCGCCGGCAGGATGCTGGGCGTCATCTGACCGGACGGGATCCCGGGAACAGGGGCGAGCGCCGCTCGCCCCTGTTCCTTTTTGTCCGTGGCCGGCAGTGCCGCCATGAAACAACCCGGATGGTCTGCACGTACTATCTCCGGTGCCAGAACCACACGAACAAGGAGATCGACCATGTCCAGTCCCGTCCGTTCCCGGATCATCTTCCTGGCCCCGGCGCTGTTCGCACTGCTGGCCGTCCCGGCGTTGGCCGGCGAGACCATCAGCGAGAACCGCCAGATCGGCGATTTTTCCGGCATCGAGGTCAGCGGGTGTTACGCCATCCGCCTCAGCCAGGATTCCACCGTCTCGTTGCGGCTGGAGGGCGACAAGAATGACCTGGCCAAGATCGTCACCAAGGTCGTCGACAACAAGCTGGTCATCATGCGCAAGCCGGGCATCCGTTTGTTCTCGATCGACCGGGACGATGTCATCCTCCACATCGGATTCAAGGACATCACCTCGCTCGAACTATCCGGCGCCAACAAGATGACCGGGCAGGAACCGTTACGGTTCAAGGACCTGGAGATTGTGATCAACGGTTCCGGCGAGATCAGCATGGATGTCGACGCGGTCAAGATCGCCGCGAAGATATCCGGATCTGGTACGCTCGAACTCAAGGGCAGGGCCGATGCGCTATTGGCAGAGGTCAGTGGCTCTGGCGACATCAAGTGCCTGGGTCTGAAGGCGAAGAAAGCTGCGCTGGAGATCTCCGGTGCCGGCGAGGCCCAGCTGGACGTGTCCGACGAGCTGTCGGTGGACATATCCGGCAGCGGCGAGGTCGCCTATCGGGGGAACCCCTCCGCTGTGAGCCGGCAGGTATCAGGTTCCGTCGAGATCAAGAAGCTCAGCAAATGATCCGCCTCAAAAAGGCGGTGTCCCAGCTGCGGGACGCCGCCTTTTCTTGCGTTCTGGGTCATTTGCAGGTATCATCCGGTCACACGCCGCGCGGCTTGTCTATCGGCACAAATCTCCTTGCGAGGCAGCATGCGCAATTCCTTCGGCCCCGGGCTGGCCGGCACCGATTGCGGCGCAAAACAGGCCACGCGGCACCAGCCGGGTGACGTTCCCCGGTTCTTGGTCCGCCTTGCCTGATATGGTCATGGCCGCAGGCGGAACGGGCTGCTGCTCAATCGCTCCCCGCAATGTGAACCGGCCGTTGTGACGCGCTGCCGGCGGTCCCGGGAAACGGCCCGGGACGTGTGGCATGATCGTCGCGCTGAAAATCGGAACCCGCCCCGCCGGCAATGACAAAAGGCGTCTCGCGGGACGCCTTTTGTCATTGCCGGAACAATTCACGCCGCCGGCGCTGCGGCCGGCGTCGGTTTCTTGCGCGAACGCAGCCAGAGGAAGGTGCCGACGACGGCCACCAGCACCACCAGCAGCGCCCAGATGTTGTGCGCGATCATCGAAACCACGATCACAACCAGCGACAATGCCAGCGACACGAAGAAGGTGATCAGGCCCCAGACAAACCGGCCGATCTTTCCCAGGAACGGCAGGACGGTGAGCACGGAGACGATCGGCCCGAACAGCGCCTGCAGCCCGAACCACATCATCAGGAAGCCGATCAGCCGCAGCATCCAGCCGGTGACCTTGTGCTCCTGCTTCAGCCTGGCCACCGCCTCGTCGCGTTCACCGGCGACCGCCCGGTACAACCGGTCCTTGCCCTTGTGAAGGTACGGCGCCAGCCTGCCCCCCTCCAGCTTGCCGAAGGCCGTGACTCGCGTGCCACCCGAGAGCGCAGCGAAGCTCACGCGGACATCGCCTACCTGCGGCTCCTCCGGCCGGCCGCTGCCGATGAACAGGTACTGCCCGCTGGCTTGGTACCGGCCCCTGACGGCCAGCTCGTCACCACGCGGGGTCAGCGGCGAAGGGGCCGGCAGGCTGATCCCGGCCGGATCGATCTCGTAGGCTCCCACCGCGGCGGTCGTGACGGCGAACTCGCGGCCCTCGAACGGCATCGGCGGATTGCGGTGGCCTTCGGAATACTTGAAATCTGCGGGGCCCTTGGGGTTGGCTGTCCACCGTTTCTCGTAGCGCCAGGTGGTCTCCTTGGTGGTGCTGCCGCCGGTGTTCTGCTTTTCCTTGGTCTCCTTGATCTCGACCCAGGCGAACATCTCGACCGTACGGCTCAGGGTGATGTACTGGCCCGGCTGGAGGAACTCGGGATCGCCCAGCGTTTCGGTTGACGTCAGCCGGGCCGTCACCGACACCGGCTGTCCCTCGCGCGCAGCATCAATCTGCTCGGCCCGGGCGGCCAGCGTCTTCTCGGCAACTTTGCCCATGTTGACCCGGCCCTCGTTCATCCACAGCACGAAGAAGGATAGGAAAAACAGCAGGATGCCGACCAGCGCTCCGATAATCGAGTTCTTGATGTTCTCTCCCCAGCCCACCTTCGTCACTTCCCTGAATTCATCGGCCATGGTCTTGCTCCGCAATTGTTCTACATTGATTACTCCATAAACATATCTCATTTCCATGTTTTTTTCAAGGGAAAAATCACTCCTGGCGCCCATAAACGAAACAAACGATCGTTTAATGCCGTAGTACTCGATGAAGCAACTGAACCGGAATAAGGAGAAGGACCATGAAAGACCTGAGGAAGCTGAGGACGTTCGATCTGGGGGGCCTGATCCCGATCGCCGTCATCATCGCCCTGGCAGTCTTTACCGCACTGCCATAACGATGAAACAATCCGGTAGTGGCGTCCGCACTATAATGGAACAATAACCGCAATCCGTTGATTAGAAAGAAGTTATCATGAAAACGCGAACAACGACCATCAGCATGGACTGGGGCGGATTGATTCCGCTGGCTGTTCTGGTCGCCCTTGGCGTCTTTTCCGCGTTGTGAAAAATCCAAACCGGCGATCAACTCCAGTATCGCCGCTTGGCAGGCTGAGTGTCACAGCTCAGCCTTTTCCCTGTTGGGATCATGGCGGCCGGCCGTGTTGCCGGGTCAAGAATGGGTTTGACACCCCTGTGCGATAGTGCTATACTTGAATCATGGGATCGAGGGAACATGACCTGCTGTTGGTAAATCGTTGCCTGGGCGGCGATGCCAGGTCCTTCAATGATCTGATCAACAGCTATAAACGGCAGGTATTCAGCCTTATCTACCGGATGGTGAATAACGCCGCCGACGCCGAGGACCTTTCGCAAGAAACGTTCATTAAGGTCTATCGCGGCTTGAAGTTATACGATCCTGCCTATCCATTCCACACATGGATTTTTAAAATCGCCCACAATACGGCCATCGATTTCCTGCGGGCGAACCGGAAGCCGGCCATCACCATCGATGATACGGAAAATCCCCTGGAAATCGAGGATCCCGGCCCGTCGTTGGAAGAGAGGGCCGAAAACCTGTCGCAACGGGGCATGATCGAGCGGGAAATGGCCGGATTGCCGCCGCTGTACAGGGAGATCCTGGCTCTCCGGCACCAGCAGGAACTGTCATACGAGGAAATTGCCGGCGTATTGGAGATACCGGTCGGCACGGTCAAGGTTCGTCTCTTCCGGGCCAGGGAGATGATGAAGCAGAAGCTCGTCCAGACCGGGGTGTTCCGCTGACGGTCGTGGCAACGAAACGGTATGAACTGTAACAAAAGTCATCCCGGCAACGTAGATAACGGTGAAAGGGAACGGGTGATGGACTGCATCGAACGAAGATATCAGATCGCCGAGCTCGTCGACGGAGCCCTGCCGGGCGCCGAAGCTGCGGAGTTGAAAGCCCACATCCGGGGCTGTCCCGGGTGCCGCCGCGAGCAGGCCATTCTGCAGATGCTCTCCGCTGCGGTGGCCGCCCTGCCCCAGTACCGGCCGGGGCGCCAGTTCAACGACCGGGTGCTGCTGTCGCTCGGATTGCGGCCGGTCGGCCGGCTTGTTCCGGCATGGCTGCGGTGGGCCATCGCCGGCGGCGCCGCCGTCAGCGCTGCCTGGACGGGACTGGTCGTCTATGCGGCGGTTTCGCACATGTCAGTGATCGGCGCCCTCAAGGCGCTGCAGCTGGCCTCCCGGCCCCGGGAAGTCCTGTCGGCACTGGGGTTGTACGCCGTGAAGCTTGGATTCGCGGCAAGCGACTCAGCCAGTGCCCTGGCGGCCGCGGTCTCGCCGTCGCTCCAGGCGTCCGGCCTGCCGCTGCAACTGGCCATCGCCTCTGTCGTTTCGTTCGGCCTGATTTCCCTGATCTCGCTGCGGACACGGAAGGCCGACTGTTGACAATCATCGCAAAGGAGGACACGCTCATGAACAGACATCGTCAGAACATCGCTTCCGGGCTGGCCTGCACCCTGGCGCTGCTGCTTTCCGCAGCGACGCTGGCCCGTCCGGCCGCCGGCGAGGAGAAGACCGCCAAGACCATGCTGCCGGGCCACCCGACCACGGTCAAGATCGCCGGATTGTCCGACCCGGATTCGCACGGCGCCTACAAAGTCAAGATCGGCGGCAGCGACATCCGGGTCGACGCCAAGAACGCCCGCCAGGGGAACGTTTACATTCCGAAATCGGACACCATCCGGGATGACCTGGTGACCCGCGGCGGATCGATCACGGTCGACGGCGTGGTCGAGGGCGACGTGGCAGCCCTGGGCGGCACGATCGCCGTCAACGGCAAGGTCAAGGGCGACATCGCGGCCTTCGGCGGCGGGGTCACGGTGGCGGAAAATGCCCTGGTCGACGGCAAGATCGCCGCGTTCGGCGGCAGCATCGAGATATCGGGAACTGCGGGCGACGATCTGGCTTGCTTCGGAGGCAGCGTCTCGCTGGGTCCCAAGGCCTCGGTCAACGGTGATATCGCCAGCATGGGCGGGATCGTCGACCAGAAACCCGGCGCCAAGGTGTCGGGCGAGGTCACAAACCTGAGCTTCGGCATGCTCGACCAGTTCATTCCCGGCGCGATTCACAATATCGACAGTTTCCACCGGCCGCCGCGGCCCCGCCCCCTGGCGCGGGCCATGGGTTTCATCGGGGCGCTGCTGGTGGCGGCCGGCATCGGCCTGTTGGTGCTGCTGGCCGCGCTGTTCTTCCCCCGGCAGGTCGAGAAAGTCGCTGCGGCGGTGCAGGATGATTTCTGGACCTCGGCCGGCGTCGGGATGCTGATCCAGATGGCGCTGTTCCCCGGCCTGGTGCTGATGGTCGTCTCCATCCTGGGGATCCCCCTGATCCCGGTGGCGGGAATGCTGCTGCTGGGCGCGCTGCTCGTGTCCTATGCCGCCATCGGGCTGGTGGTGTTCCGCAAGCTGGTCCGTGATGCCGCGCCCGGCCGCTTCGGCACCGCGGCGGCGGTGATGCTCGGTTACCTGATGCTCAACATGCTGTACCTGGCGGCCAGCCTGCTGAGGATCGTCCCGCACACCGGCTTCATCGCTGGTCTGTTCATCGCCATCAACGTCCTGGTCTCGTGGTTCGGCCTGACCCTGGGATTGGGGGCCGTGTGGCGCACCCGGTTCGGCACCCGGAGCCCGGTCCTGCCGGTTCCACCGGCACCGCCGGCGCAGATCGAAAGCGGCAGCACCGGCATCGCCTAGCGGGCCGTACCCGCCCCGGGCCAGGGGCCAGGAAAGAACCGGATGATCGCTGTTGCGTCATCCGGTCTTTCCTGATATAATCAGGGACCATCATGAAAGGAACCGATATGGCGAAGAAGTTCTACCGGTCGCGGACGAACCGCATGATCGCCGGGATCTGCGGCGGCATGGCGGAGCATCTCGACGTCGACCCGAGCCTGGTCCGCCTGATCGCCGTGGCGCTGGTGCTGGCCGGTGGCCTCAGCATCTGGGTGTACCTGATCGCCTGGATCATCGTCCCGGAGCAGCCGGCCGCCTGACCGTATTGGAAACGCGCAGCAAAGAACCCGGGTCGCAGGACCCGGGTTCTTTCACGGGCGCCGCCGGGATCAGGACCTGGGCTGCGGCCCCTCCGGCGTGATGTTGACATCCAACTCGTCCAGGGAGACGTCGCGATAGCTGGAGGCCGGCTTCAGGACTGGTCCCATCAAGGGATCGACCACCTCGGCTCCGGCTTCGCCGCCCAGCTCGTCCAGCGAGAATTCACGCCCGCCGGTCGATATTTTTTGGTAGATGTCCCCCGCCGGTTCTGGCCGTTCCTGCCGGGGGGCTTCCGCTTCGGGCGCCGGTTCAGCGCCCGGCGCCGGTTGGCTGGAACCCTTGCTGAGATGGGTTATCGCCATGTCCTCGGCTGCCGGAGCCGGCGGCGGCGCGATGCTGGGCAGCAGCGGATCGATCCTCGATTTCGGGGCGCGGGCCGCCAGTTGCTGCGCGATCCGTTTCAGCGCCTCATCCATGGGATCAGGCCTTCCTGGCGCGGTAGGTGGCGATTTTGCGGCGCGCCTCGTCGTGGGTCGGCTGCAGCGCCAGCACCTTTTCCCACGCCTTGATGGCCGGGTCGTACTTCTCCATCTCCTCGTAGGCCAGGCCCAGGTTGAAGTATCCGGGGGCGTAATCGGCCCGCTTGGCGATCGCCTGATTGAAGTGCTCGACCGCCTGCTGGTAGTCCTTCTTCATCTTGAAGAGGCAGCCCAGGTTGTTGTACGTCTCGGGGGCGTCCGGCAGCAGCTCGACCGCCTTCCTGAACGCGGCCACCGCCTCCTCCTTCTTGTTCTGGTCAGAGAGCGCCAGGCCCAGATTGTTGTAAGCCTCGGCAAAATCGGGCCGCAGCTCTATCGCCCGGCGGAACTCGGCCTCGGCCGCGCCCGGCTCGCGCCGGTGATACAGCATCACTCCCTTCTCGTTGTGCTCATCGGACTGCCGCAGCCTCCGCTCCTCGGCCGCGGCGGCCTGTTCGCCGCGCTGGGACTCCAGCAGGGCCAGCATCGCCGACTGCATTTCCGCCAGGCGCCGCGCCGCCTCCTCCATTCCGCCCCGGTGCTGGTTCTCGGCGTCGGCCAGCCGGGACACAGCCTGCTCGACCGCCCCGGCCATGGCCGCCAGGTCCGTCTTGAGCTCGACCAGGCCGCCCTGGCTGCCGGCGGACGCCTGCAGCTGCTGGGCCAGCACGGCGAACAGCTGTTCCTGCTTCTGGCCCAGCTTGTCCAGGGCCGCGGCCACGGCCGCGCCTTCGGCCGCCTTGCGCTGCTGCTCCTCCAGCATCAGCTCCAGGATGTCGGAGAACTTCGCTTGGCTGAGGTTCAACGCGTCCTTCATCTCCGATAACCCCGACTGCAGCGGGGCTAGGTCGATCCTGGCCCCGACCGCCCCGTCTTCCTGGGACGCACGCTGCTGCTGCTCCTCCAGCATCAGCTCCAACAGGTCGCCGAACTTGGCATTCCCGCCGATGATGGCATCCTTCAACTCCGCCAGGGACGATTGCAGCGGGGCCAGGTCGACCGCTCCAGTTGCCGCAGGCGGGGCATTGGTATCGGCCGGAAGGCCGCCCCGGGCCGCCCGCTGTTGCTGCTCCTCCAGCAGCAGCTCCAGGATGTCCGTGAACTTGGCGTTGCTGGCCGCCAGCGCCTCCCTGATCTCCGCCAGCGGAGCCGCCAGCGGGGCCAGGTCGACCGGGGCTGCCCCCGTCGGAGCGGCGCCGCCAGGAGCAGCAGCGTGCGATTGCATCGCCCGCTGCTGCTGGTCCTCAAGGATCAGCTCCAGGATGTCGGAGAACTTGGTCTGGCTGATCGCCAGCGCTTCCTTCATCTCGACCAGCGGCGACAGCAGGGCCGAAACGTCCCCGCCCGCCCCCCCGGCTGCCGGGGCGTGGTCCGCGATCCTGCCCAGCAGCTCGTTGGAGGCGTCGACCTTCCGCAGGACGTGGATCAGCGTGGCCGCGGTATTCTCGCGGGTCTCGCGGATCTCGGCCAGCAGGGCGTGGGAGGCATCCTCCTGCAGGGCCCGTTGCAACTCCTCCAGCCGCCTGATCCGGGCCTCGATCCCCGGCAGCGAGCATTTGCCGGCCGCCGGATCGAAGATTTCGCAGGCCGCGCCCAGGCATTCCCGCAGTTCCGGCGGTGTGGCCCCCCCCTGCTCGGCGGCCGGGCAGACGGCGATGAACGGACATTTATTCATTGATCGCTCCGCGTTTTGCTCTCGATCGTTAGGATAGCACAATTCCGGCGGCCGGTCAAGGGCGCGGCCGGGCCCGGTCACTTCGTCTTCATTACGTAGACGCCGTCCCAGTTCTCGGGCGGCGGGGACTGCTTGAAGTCGCGGCAGCGCTCGAGATAGGCCTGGCTGGGCCCGTCATCGGGATCAATGGCCAGCGCCTGCTGGAAGAACCCGGTGGCCTCGTCCCATTTGCGCGACCGGTAGCAGGCCAGCCCGTTGAGATAGCGCTCGACGGCCTGCCGTTTCTTGTCCGTCACGTCGGCCTCGGCGAGCCCCAGCAGCTCGTAGACCCGCACCGGCTGCTCCTTGCCCATCACCCGCAGCATGTCCAGCTCCCGCACCGGGTAGACGTCCCGCACCTTCTCGTAGGTGAACTCGGACATCATGATGGCGGTGCCGTACTCCTTGTTGGCGCCCTCCAGCCGCGAGCCCAGGTTGACCGAGTCGCCCATGGCGGTGTATGACTTCTTGCGCACGCTGCCGACGTTGCCCACCGTCACCGGCCCGGTGTTGATGCCGAACCGGGTGAACAGGTTGGGCATGTCGCGCTTGGCCAGGTCGGCGTTGAGCTCCTTCAGCCGCTGGTTCATGGCCCAGACGCACTCGATGCAGGTGCGGGCGTGATTGGGATCGTCGCTGGGCGCGCCCCAGAACGCCATGATGGCGTCGCCCTCGTACTTGCTGATGTAGCCGCCGCGCTCCAGCACCACGTCCGACATCGCGCCCAGGTATTCGTTGATCAGCGCGATCAGCCGCTCGGGCGTGCCCAGCTTCTCGGAGAACGAGGAGAACCCCTTGATGTCCGAGAAGAAGACGGTGATCTCCTTCTTGTCGCCGCCCATCTGCAGCATGTCGGGGTTGGCCATGATCTTGTCGACCAGGTCCTTGGACATGTAGCCCTGGAACATGTCCTTGATCCACAGCTTCTGCTTCTCCTCGGTGACGTAGCGGTAGCCCAAGATCGCCATGTTGGTGAACAGCAGCACCGTCACCGGCCGCACGATCTCCACCCACATCAGCTGGTGCTTGAACAGCAGGTAGGCGCCCGCCAGGTAGGCCAGCAGCAACCCCAGCAGGATCAGGGCCGCGATCAGCGGCTTGAACCGCAGCGACACCGCCACGGTCACCAGCCCCACCAGGATCATCACCAGCAGGGTCACGTAGTACGGCAGCACTTTGACGAACCGGCCGGTGAGCAGGGTCTGCATCACGTTGGCGTGGATCTCCGGGCCGGGAAAGACGTTGGAGAAGGGCACCACCCGCAGGTCCATCAAACCCGCGGCCGTCGTGCCGACGATGATGCCCTTGTCCCGGAAGTATTCCTGGGGGACGCTGTTGGCCAGCACGTCTACGAATGAAATGTACTTGAATTTCTTGAACGGCCCGAAATAGGTGATCAGCATTCGACCGTCCTCGTCGATCGGGATCCGCCGCTTGCCGCCGAGGTCGATGTGCTTGCCCAGCTCGATCCGCACATCATCCCGCTCGACGCCCAGTTGGTCCATCACGACCTGCAGGTCCATCGACGGGTAGCAGCGGTCCTCCAGCGCCAGGAACAGCGGGATGCGGCGGGTCACGCCGTCGGGGTCGGGCTCGATGTTGTAGTAACCGGTGCCGCGGGCCGCCTCGAGCAGCACCCGCACCGGCAGCACCATCTGCCCGATGGACGCCGGCTTGCCGGCGGACGACAGCGTGCGGTATTTTTCCGTCACCACCGCCGGGAAACGGTACGCCCGTCCGCGGATCGGCATGTCGCTCCTGAACGAATCGACCGTGGCGCCGGTGTTCAGGTAGAACGGGAAGTACACCGTGTTGTAAAAGTGGGCGATCTCCGCGAACTCACTGTCGTACCCCCAGTTCTCGAGCACGGCGTCGATCACCCGGGGCACCGCCCGTTGCGGGAATTTCAGCTTGGCCGCCAGCATCCGGTCGATCACGCCCCCGGTCTTGATCTCGTGGTACATCTCGGCCATCGCCGGGTTCATGCTGTCGGTCTCGGTGAAGAAGAAGTCGAAGGCGATGGCCGCTGCGCCGCCGCGGGAGATGTAGTCCGTGATGCTGGCGTGGTACATCCGCGGCCAGTCCTGGAACCGTCCCAGCGCGCCCAGCGAGTGGTCGTCGACGTCGACGATCACCACGTCCTCGATGGTGTCGCGGATCGCGCCCCTGACCAGGGTGCTGTAGCGCAGGTCGTAGGTCTTGTTCTCCAGCATCTCGAACACCTGGGAGGTGTCCAGCGCCGGCAGCGACAGCACGATCACCGCCGCCAGCACGGCCAGGCCCACCAGCAGGGCGGTGATCTGCCTGCCCTTCGCCGCCTGCGTCACCGGGCCGCCTCCTGGCCCGCCGCCGCTTGCTTCTCCAGCGCCGCGACGAAGGCCTCGACCATCGTCGGGTTGAACTGGGTGCCGGTGCCCTGGCGCAGGCGCTTGACCGACTCCTCCATCCCCAGCCCCTTGCGGTAGGGCCGGTCGGAGTTCATGGCGTCGTAGGCGTCGCAGATGCAGACGATCTGGGCGTCGCGCGAGATCCGCTCGCCGGCCAGGCCGTCGGGGTAGCCCCGGCCGTCCAGCCGCTCGTGGTGGCCGCGCACCAGCGGGATGATCTCCTTCATCTGCTTGATCGGCGCCAGGGCCTCGGCCCCGGCCGCGGGGTGGTGCTTGACGATGGCGAACTCCTCGTCGGTCAGGCCCGACGGCTTCTTGAGGATGGCGTCCGGCATCCCGATCTTGCCGACGTCGTGCAGCAGCGCGCCCAGCTCCAGCCGCTTGCGGTCCTCGGCCGAGTAGCCGATCTGGTCGGCGATCATCAGGGCGTACTGGGTGACGCGCGACGAGTGGCCGGCAGTGTAGTCGTCCTTGGCGTCGATCAGCGCCACCACCGTGCGGATCAGGTTGATGAACAGCTCCTGCAGGTCGGTGTAGAGCCGGGCGTTCTCGATGGCCACCGCGGCCTGGCGCGACAGCGTCTCGAACAGCTCGACGTCCTCGGGCGTGAAGGTGCCGCCCGACTTGTTGAGCACCTGGGCCACGCCGATCAGCTTGTCCTTGGGCTTGAGCGGCACGGTGATGGCGTTGCGGGTCTGGAACTTCGACTTCTCGTCCACCTTGGAGTAGAAGCGCGGGTCCTGGGTGACGTCCGGCACCAACAGGGTCTGCATGTGCTCGGCCGCCCAGCCCACCATCCCCTTGCCCCAGGGCACACGGATCTGCTTGACGGCCTCTCCGGCCTGGCCGGTGGCCACCTCGAAGAAGAAGTCGTTCTGCTCCTCGTCGTACATGAAGATCGAGCTGGCCTCGGCGTCGATCACGTCCTTGGCCACCTGCATCACGTTCTCCAGCACCCGCTTGACGCTGAGGCTGGACGAGATCTGGGCGCTGGTCTGGGCCATGGCCGAGATCCGCTCCACCTTCTCCCGGGCCTCGCTGTAGAGCCGGTTGTTCTCGATCAGCGTCGAGAGGTGCCCGCCCAAGAGCTCGATGATCTCCAGGTCGTCGTCGTCGTAGTCCTCGCCCCGCAGCTTGTTGACCAGCTCGATCACGCCGATCACCTCGGAGCGGTTCTTGAGCGGCGCGCACAGGATGTTGCGGGTCTGATAGCCGATCTTGTCGGCGATCTCCCGCTTCCACTTGGGCTCGTGCTCGACGTCGTTGACGATCAGCGGGATGCCGGTCTTGGCCACCCAGCCGGCGATGCCCTGGCCCACCGGCAGCTCGGTGTGCTCCAGCTTGTGGCTGGCCCCGCCCTTGACCACGGAGAACCTGAGCGCGGCCCGGCTGGGCGTCAGCAGCAGCAGCGAGCCCGCCTCGGACGGCGCGATCTCGGTCACCAGGTCCATGGCCCGGTCTAACAGATTATGGGCGTCGAAGGTGCTGGCCGCGATCTCGTTGATGCGCTGCAGCACCTTGAGCTTCATCTTGAGGTTCGACAGCTCGCCCTTGGCGGTGGGCAGCAGGCCGCCGGGCCGCGGCGGCAGCGGATGTTGCTTGGGCTGCGGCTTGGCGACTGACGACGCCCGGGGCCGGGCAATGGTCTTTTTCTTGGCGGGCATGGGGCCCTCCTTGTGGGCTGGACGGATTTTCCCTATAGCAATTAATTGTATATCAAGCAGGGTGTTAAAGCAAGGATTTTATGATAAAAAAGAGGCGCACGATGTGCGCCTCTTTCCCTTATTCAACGTTTTACTGGGTGACCACCAGCCGCCCCGTGACCGTCTTGCCGGCCTGCCGGACCGACACCAGGTACACGCCCGAGCCGACCCGGCGGCCTGTAGCGGCCGTGCATGCTTGACCAAATGCGCCCCGACCAAGACTAAACAAATGCCTGATGCCGCTGACTGCCTGATCGCTTCTCAGCGAACGACCGTTAAATCAACAGCAAGAGGCTGCCGGGTGCGGCAGCCTCTGAAAAGCAGCAATGTTCGTTTTGTTATTCGTCGTTACAGGGGGGCCGCAGGGGTTCCCTGGCAGTCGACAACGCCAGATTGACCCCCGGCACCGGATAACCTATACCAGGATAGTAAAATGAGGCTCTGGCCCATTTGTTCGGAGCGACATTCACTGTCAAATAGTAAGTACCAGCCGGCTCACTCCCGCGGATCTCGTACAGACCCTCGGTCGTCGATGGGAATGAGCTGAGCCGGTAGCACCATCCCGAGTTGTACAGCTTCACGGTGGCGCCGGACACCGGCGCGCCGTTGTAGGTGATGGTCCCTGTGACGATTTGGGGAGCCTTCTCCTCGGCGAATGCCATATTGTTCGCGAGGCCGATGATGGCCGCGATGATGGCGATGGTCACCAGGATCTTTTTCATTCGATGTCCTTTCTGTTTTTGACGTGCTGCTGCTTTTCCTCGTGCGTCTTGTCTCCGGGGTGACTGCAAATACCGGTTGCATTGATACGCTTACTGCATGCGCCCTCCTGTTCGGCTTAACTGTTCGATGATGATGCGTATCGCCTCGATGCCGTCGGCAAGTTTTCCGTTGAAAAGAGCTACCGGCAATCCCCTGGTGGAGACCCCTGTCTTCCGCTGAGCGGTCACCAACTTGCCGTAGTTTTCGGGTACGGAGACGTCCACCAGCTCCAGCCGCAGGTTTCCTCTTTTCTCCAGCGGCGCCAGGGCGTCGGTGATCAGCCGGTGGCAGTCGGGGCAGCCGGGCGCATAGTACAAGGTGAGCAGCGGGAGGTGTCTCGTTCCGGCCTTATGCGCCGGCCGTGGTGCCTGAAGAGACGCCAATTCCCGTCCCGGCATCCCACGGATGCGGAAATGGATGTCGACGATGTAGGCCATGTCCAGGTCCTGGGGATGGATGGAATCGAGAGTTTCCTGCGTATGTCGAAAAGCATGTTCGCTCCCGCTATATTCGATGATGCTCACGCACCGCCCGCCCTGCCCCATTTGGGCGACCATTCGGGAAGCCTTGGACCTGGCTGAGTCCAGTCGGCTGATATCGCCGCCGTGCAACAGGATCACCGCCCGGGACGGGTCGCAGCACTCGAGAAACAGTTGTTCCTGCCCGGCATCGAGGTAGGACACCACCACGATTGCAGAGACCGAGGCCGGTGCGCGCTCTGCCACGCGGATCAACGCCGCGACCGGATCCTCCACCGCGATCCCCGGTGGGATCCCCGCCGGACAAAGCGCATGGAGCGATGTTTCCGAGACGGCTCCGGTGACCAAGATCGAACCCCACTGCTTGGAGATGATGCGGGCGGCGCTAGCCAGGGCTCGACCATCGCATGTCAGGTTGCAGTTCACCCAGGGCAGGGAATCCGGTTTCCCCAGGATGGTAAAGAAATCGGGGCCATTAATCAGATCGAGCGGACCAACTGCGATGGCGTCGAATTGGAACGACGGCAGTAGGCGGAAACACAGGGAGTCGGCAGCGATGTCTGGATAATAGTTGTTGAGCCAATTACCCGGGGATACCAGGGCTGCGGCGGCGTGCCCGGAACGGATCCCGTCGATATGCGCTTTCAGACGGGCGACGCCCCCCTTCCGCCCGCCCCCGCAGTCGCATTCCTGCAACAGGCCGGTCAGGGGGCTGTGGTACGCTATTGTACAGGGCGCCGCAGAAACCAAGGATGCCGACGTCAACATGAACAAGAGGAGGTATGCTGTTTGTCTAACGAGTGTCATGATGGATCGTTTCGTTCTCTCATCTGGAGCGTATTTGCCGGTTCTGTGGTCAACAACCTGCCATTGGGGCCCATGGTGCCCTCCTGATAATCCATGCGTCACCGGCATTAGTTTTGGAGTCCCGGTCACATTCCACGCGCTATCCTTGTTCTACGTTACGATCGATCAATGGCAGATAATTGACAACGACTTCCCTGTAAGTGCTTCCCAAGAAACGTCGCTTGACATGAATCATAATGTATTTATAAACAGGCATCACGAACTAATGCAGACCGGTGTATGTTGTTCTTCGTTTTAAATTATTGCATACGCCATGCCAAAAAACATGATCATTTATATACGATCATGTAATGCATTAATATATTGAACGTTATAACATTTTTTTTACTTTTTTATTTGATCGGAACTGCTCGTTGCATCACCATATGTAAATAATAGTTTACTTCGGTTAATGGGTATAAAAGTGTTTCTCCATGATAATCAATCAGTTATAGCATTTAGAATATGTAAACAATTATTTATTACGACCTTTGGGCCAAGAATGTTATATATCTCTAACATTTTGTTTTTATATTAGTTATAAAGACAACATTTGTTATCTTTTTAACATTTCCGAAAGCGAATGACTACGGCCTTACGGCCGTAGCATCAGGGTCGAGGTTTCAGACTAGTTCTGTCCTGCTGCATAGGAACCACTGCATCTATGCCCTTACGGACATAGTATTACGTCGGTAGAAATAAAATGCTATCACTTGTACCAAAGTTAAGAATAGCTACTACTGATTCTGAGAAAAACACGCTTCAGAACGCCATCACCGCCACAGATCGGCAGATTGACGAGCTGGTGTACGAGTTATACGGGTTGTCGAAGGAAGAAATAGAACTGGTTGAAAAAAGCTGACGCAACGCCCCTTCCCTCGCGGGGAAGGGGTTGGGGTTAGGTCTGCGAGGCGGCACAACCCTCTTAAACACACCCCTTATGCCCCTCTTCCATAGAGGGAACAATAGAAAAGCCCCGTTTTGCGACGGGGCTTCTAGTTTGGACGTTCACCTGTATAATCCCAACCATCCGGCTTTCCTGGCTTCCTTAGAGAAATCATACGAGTGCCTGTTAAAACTCCAGCACAACCCCCCCGATGATCATCCTGCCGAACTGGTACACCTCGGTCCTGGTCCCGTCCCCGTTGTACTGGTAGCCCCACAGGTTTTTGGTGTTGAACACGTTCTCCACCTCGAAGTACGTCAGCAAACTGAGCTTGGAGTAGAACCAGCGCCGCTGGATGTGGATGTCGAACCTGCGGTAGGGGTTCATCCGGGCCGAGTTCACCGCCTGGTCCGGGTCGACGGTCCAGCGCCGCCACTCGCGGTGGTAGGTCTGCGGCGTGTAGGGCTTGCCGCCCAGGTAGCGGAATCGGAACGAGGCCTCGCTTTGGTCGGCCGGCAGCAGCGGTAAAAAGGCCAGCGTCTTGTACCACAGCGCCGGGCGCATCTTCTGGAACCACGGTTTCTTGTTGAATTCCACCCGGTAGCCGGCGATCAGCGTCGCCACGTGCCGGTAGTCGAAGTCCCAGTCGAATTCCCTGGAGTTGTCGCGGGGGTCGCGGGCCCGGGCGATCGAGTACGAGTAGCTGGCCGTGCCCCACAGGTTATCCTTCACCTTTTTCTGCAGGAAGAACTCCAGCCCCTTGGCGTATCCCCGACCCGCGTTGACGAAGCCCAGGCTGAGGTCGTGGGGGTCGGCCGTGGTGTCGCTGGCCAGCACCGGCACGTCGCGGTAGTCCTTGTAGTAGGCCTCGACGTTGCACTTGATGTCCTCGGCGAGCAGGTGCTCGACGCCGGCCACTATTTGATCGGTGTACTTGTGGCGCAGCGAGCTGCCCAGCGTGTCGATCGACAGCTGGTACCAGTCGGGCGACTGGTAGTGCCGGCCGTAGGAGAGGTTGAGGTCGGTGGCCCCGGTGAGGTGGAAGCTGGAGCCGATCCGCGGGGAGACCACGCCGCGCGAGGTGTAGGCCAGGTAGTCGTAGCGCAGTCCGGTGTTGACGGTCAGCCGCGGCCCGTAGTTGTGCTTGTACTGGACGTAGCCGCCGCCCTTCCAGGTGCCGGCGTCGCGCCGGGCGAAGAACTCGGTGACGGTCCCGGTGGGGACGGTGTCGTAGGGGAGCTCTGCGGGATCGGCCGTGTGGTACAGGTAGTACTCGAGCGTGTCGGCCTTGGCCGCCATGTCGTGCCAGAACTGGGGCCGGCGGAGATAGAGCCCGGCCGACAGCTCGTCCTTGCCCCAGGGCACGACGGTGGCGTCCAGCTTGAGCGCGTTGTCGAACTCCAGAGAGCGGTTGTGGTAGAGCTCGGTCCCCAGCGTGTCCGCGACCAGGACGTTCCAGCGGTTTTTGGTGCGGGAGAGCGTGGCCTGGGCGTGCCCGTTTCGTAGTTGATAGGCCAGCGTGGCGCCGGCCGCGTACTGCGAGCCGCGCGAGTCGACCACCTCGTCGGACTCGTCGTCGAAGTCCTGGCCCGGGTCGATCCGGATCCCGTCGCTGCCGAAGATGCCGATGGCGGAGAGCTTCAGCCGCGGCGACAGCTGCCAGGCGGCCTTGCCCTGCAGGTCGTAGTAGGTGGGGATGGCGGTCAGCCCGAAGCTGGAGGCGATCAGGGACAAATAGCTCTTGCGGGCCGAGAACAGGTAGCTGCCCCGTCCGGCCGGCCCCTCCACCGTGGCGCCCAGGCCGGCCATGCCCAGGTCGGCCTTGGCATGGAAGCGGTCGGAGGCGCCCTCGCGGTACTTGATGTCCATCACCGAGCTGGCCTTGTCCCCGTAGCGGGCCGGGAAGGCGCCGGCGGTGAAGTCGACCTGGCGCACGAAGTCGGTGTTGA
>DDXR01000022.1 GCA_002347565.1 bacterium UBP2_UBA2255
CATGAACTGGTGAACGACCTGGTTGACCAGGTTGTCCACTGAGGTAATTTCCCCGTTCACCGCCAGCAAGGCATAAGTATTCACCAGCCCGAGGAAAGAGGCTGCATAGGCGATATGGCGGCCTTTCATATTCCCGTGGTCCTGGGCAGCCTTCAGGAAAAGTTCCTGCAGGATTCTCTGCTGTTCCAGGTGGATGAATTTTCCGGCCTGGTAGGGTTCACTATCCAGCGGTGCAACCTGGGTGGTGAGGTAAAACCGGAACAGNNTGGGATTCTGCCCGGCAAACTGAAGACTGTAACTGGCAACAGCCTGCAAGGTATTCGTCACATCGCCAGAATACCTGGCTGCGTCTGCAAGTCTGGTAAGAAATGGCGTGAACGATTCTTTCAGCAGGATTTCCAGCAGCCCGGATTTGCTTCCGAAATAGTGATACAGGGTGGGTTTGGTGATGCCGGCTGAATCCACGATCTCCTGGATACCGACGGCTTCATAGCCGCGCCGGGCGAATAGTTCTAAAGAAATTTGAAGAATGGTAGAACGGTTCTCAGACATGGAGCCAAGTATACCGAACGGTATACTGTCTTGTCAAGGTGCAAGAAGGAAATGCTTGAAAATGGGCTTCACTGTAAGTACAATGAAAAACAGACCCAGACTCACTGAATTCAACCTAGTTTGAAGAAAGAGAAATCATGGAAGAAATCTTGATACAGGAGATCAACCTGCGCTCAGCCAGTGAGCATGAATACCTGGCATTGAACCGCATCAATAATGCCAACCGCGCAGAAATACTACCAGATGATCCGCCCATTTCCCTTGAAGAATCAAAGAAGTCGCTCCAGAATATACCCGACTTTGAGGATGCATTTACCTGGGCAGCCTGGTATGTGAACCATCAGGAGATGATAGCGACAGGGAATATAGATATTGCTAGGACGGAGGAGAACCAGCATATTGCTAAAATGGGAATCTATGTCCGCCAACCATACCGGCGGCAGGGGATTGGCACCAGGCTGCTTGCGAGAATATCAGAAGTTGCCAGAGCTGAGAATCGCCGTCTGCTGATTACAGAAGCAATTGGGAACCTTTCGAGCGGAGAATCCTTCCTTTACAAGATCGGTGGGGAGAAGGGTCTGGTGGGTCATCTCAACCAAATGCGACTGGATGATCTGGATCATCACCTGGTCGAAACATGGTTGGAACGGGGATGTTTAAATGAAGACAATTTCTTCCTGGGTTTGTGGGAAGGGCTGTATCCTGAGAACCAGATGGATGCGATCCTTGAATTGAGGGAGCTTGAAAACCAGGCGCCAATTGAGAACCTGGATGTTGAAGAAATGCACTTAACCCGGGAACAGGTACGCCAGGTTGAAAATCAGTTGTTTGCCAGGGGTTTCCAACGCTGGACGTACTACCTGATCGAAAAGTCTACAGGGAAAATGGCCGGTTTCACCGAAACTGTCTGGAATCCCAGCCGCCCGGAAATCCTCTACCAGGATATGACCGGCGTGTTTCCGGAGTACCGCAACAAAGGACTGGGGCGCTGGTTGAAAGCAGCCATGATTGATAAAGTCTTGCGTGAACGCCCTGAAGTGAAATTTATCAGGACAGAAAACGCAGACTCAAACGCTGCCATGTTAAAGATCAACCATGAATTGGGTTTCAAACCTTATATCAGCAATCCTATCTGGCAGATCCCGCTGGAAAAAGTGGAGGCATACCTGGCAGAAAGAAAAGAGCTGTATGCGGACTGAAGCAGAAATGATGGACCTGATCCTTTTTGTTGCATGGAAGGACAAAAGGGTCAGGGCAGTCATATTGAACGGGTCTCGCGCCAATCCAAATGCGAAAAAGGATCCATTTCAGGACTTTGATATTGTTTACCTGGTAACAGATGTGCAATCTTTCAGGCATGATCCGGGTTGGATCGATGTATTTGGTGAGAGGATGATCCTGCAGCTGCCGGATGATATGAACTCACCTGCGCCTGAACCGCATGCTGGGTATGCCTACCTGATGCAATTCATGGATGGCAACCGCATCGACCTGACGGTGTACCCGAAAGAAAAATTTGGCGACATCATCCAGGACAGCCTGAGCGTTGTGCTGCTGGATAAGGATGGCGCTATCCCCATGCTTGAACCTGCTTCGGAGAAATCTTACCTTCCCAAACCGCCAACCCGGAAAGAATTTGATGACTGCTGCAACGAGTTCTGGTGGGTCTGCCCTTATGCGGCAAAAGGCTTGCGCAGGGGAGAGATCCTGTATGCGAAGTACATGCTCGACCAGGTAATACGGGAAGAGTTGATGAAAATACTCACCTGGTATATTGGCCTGCAGACGGGGTACGCTGTCAACCCGGGTAAATGCGGCAAGTATTTTAAAAGGTACCTGCCGGCTGACCTGTGGGAGAACCTGCTGCAAACTTACTCAGGGGCAGGTTACGAAGAAAACTGGAAAGCACTGGAAGCAATGGGGAGGTTGTTCAGGAAAGTCGCGGTTGATGTGGCGGATGGTTGCGGGTTCACCTATCCCCTCAGGGAGGATGAAAAGGTCTCTGGATTTCTCAATCAGTTTCGAGTCCTTGATCAGTGTTAATGAACATCCTGTCCTTCATTAAATAAATCACTAATATGGTGAATTGGTTTTGGTATTCGATTCTTTTTATTCAGAAAAACTCCAAACCAGCAACTTAAACCGATTAGATTTCCGAAATGCCATGCTTCAGGTCCTAGCCAATTTGCCAATAGCGGTGTCCAGGAGATCACAAATGTGATGATCATCCAAATAGGCTTCATTCGTGCAATTGACGGCATAAGAATAATGAAATGGTAGGGGAATAGATGTGGAGTCAGAAATGACCCTGCTGACATTAGCAGATCCTGGTCACCGCGTGAAAAGTACAGCAAGGGCAGTCCGAGCAAGATCCCCCAGGGAAATAGTGTTATATCCTGAATCCACTCAGATTTCCAACTGGATGAGGTGACAATAAAAAACCGATCCAACCAGAAACCCCAGATGACCAGCGAAAGCGCAAACCAGATAATCCCTGCTATAAACCATTTTCGACTGGCAAGTAACGAGAATGCAGCCAGTTGGGGTTTCATGAGCACGAGCGGGATTCCCACCGGCATAATCAACATTCCGAACAAGATCAAACCGTCCAAATTACCCATATAGAAGACCCAGAGAGTGGGCAGGGATAAGAACACCAGGATCAGTGGTAGAGGAGATTTATTACACTTAATTGTTCTGGCTGCAATGCCAATAACAGATAACGCAAAAACGAAACCATAACTAAAAGGGGAAAGGGCATTAACTATTGCTTTTGACCAGGGTGTCCACAATGGGTGCAGGATGCCAGGTTTGTAGTAATGAACCCAATCAAAGCCTTCAGGGAGTTGTGTCCCCAATGCAAATGTGATTATGAAGATGGCTACCCAAAAAGCAGCTTTTGAAAAGAACCGCTTTTCATGGATTTGACTATTGAAACGATCCTTCAGCTTTAAAAGGTGATCCCGGCAACATTTAATCATATTTAGTTGACTTTTCATTCTTACAACGGAACTAGAGTGATTGCAGCAAGAAAAAAATGATTATTTGCCTGCTTTTTGCCCGCTTTCGATCTTTGCCCAGCTGTCGCGCAGCGGCACGGTCAGGTTGAAGACCGGTTTCGCAGGGGTGCTGTCCAGGTCCACTGTGAAGAACCCTTTGCGCTCAAACTGGTAGCGGGTGCCTGGCTTTGCGTTCTCCAGCCCGGCCTCAAGTTTGCAATGCTGCAGGACGGTCAGGGAATCCGGGTTCAGGTAATCCAGGTAGGTCTTGCCTTCCTCCGGTTTGTTGGGATCCGGTACAGAAAACAGGCGATCATACATCCTGATCTCGGCATCAATTGCCGAACCAGCTGAAACCCAGTGGATGGTGCCCTGCACCTTGCGCCCGTCGGGAGCGTAGCCGCCGCGGGTTTCAGGGTCATAGGTGCAATGGATCTCTGTCACTTCGCCGGTGTGCGGATCCTTGATGTAATCCACACATTTGATGATGTACCCGTAACGCAGGCGGACTTCTTTGCCGGGTGCCAGGCGGAAGTATTTTGGTGGCGGTTCTTCGCGGAAGTCATCCTGGTCGATAAACAGCTCGCGGCTGAATTCCACCGGGCGGGTGCCGGCAGAGGGGTCTTCAGGGTTGTTGACCGCTTCGAGGAATTCGGTCTGCCCTTCGGGGTAATTAGTGATGACAACCTTAACCGGGTTCAGGACGCCCATCACCCGCAAGGCTGTTTTGTTCAGGTCTTCACGGACGAGGAACTCGAGCAAGGCAATATCAATCAGATTTTCGTTCTTGGCAACTCCTATCTGGGTGATGAAATTGCGCACTGCCGAAGCGCTGAACCCGCGCCGGCGCATGCCGCACAGGGTCGGCATACGGGGATCATCCCAACCGCGCACATGGCCGTGGTCGACCAGTTGTTTCAGGTAGCGTTTGCTGAGGATGGTGTAGGTCAGGTTCAGGCGGGCGAACTCGATCTGGCGGGTGGGGAATATCTCCAGCTCCTTGATGAACCATTCATACAGGGGGCGGTGGTCTTCGTAAGCCAGATCGCAGAGCGAATGGGTGATGCCTTCAATGGAATCCGATTGGCCATGGGCGAAATCGTACATGGGATAAATGCACCAGGTGCTGCCTGTGCGGTGGTGGAGCGGGTTGTGGATGATGCGGTACATGACCGGGTCGCGCATGTTGATATTGGGGGAAGCCATGTCAATTTTTGCCCGCAGGACACAGGCGCCCTCGGGAAACTCACCCTTCTTCATGCGTTCAAAAAGGGCGAGGTTCTCTTCAACTGAGCGGTTGCGCCAGGGGCTGTCTTTACCGGGTTCGGTCAGGGTGCCGCGGTATTCACGGATCTGGTCGGCAGACAGGTCATCCACATAGGCTCTGCCTTTTTTGATCAGCCTGACGGCAAATTCATACAGCTGTCCAAAATAATCGGAGGCATAATACTCGCGGTCATCCCAGTCAAACCCCAGCCAGTGGATATCCTCTTTGATGGCATCCACAAATTCCACATCCTCTTTAACCGGGTTGGTATCGTCAAAGCGCAGGTTGCACTTGCCCCCAAAGGTTTCAGCCATACCAAAGTCAATGGTGAGCGCTTTGGCGTGGCCGATATGCAGGTAGCCGTTGGGTTCAGGGGGAAAGCGGGTATGAACTTCGGTAAACCTGCCGTTGCGCAGGTCTTCTTCTATGGCATCCCGGATAAAATTCCCGGGGGCGCTGGTTTCTTCCTGGGACATGAGCGTACCTCCAAGTACTAACGTAAGCACCCTGAAACAAGTGCAGGGTGCTTATCGCAGAGGCTGAGGGCAAAGGATTCGAACCTCTATAGGCAGATCCAGAGTCTGCAGTCCTACCATTGGACGAGCCCCCAGTGATGCAGAGGGTATTTTATCACAAATTTTTCTCTCCAGTCTGTTGGATTGATCATTAATCAAGCCGGATTGTATCGATGAAAGGAATTAATAGAATCCCCTTCAAGTGTATTTGCTGGATCGAAAAGGCATTCATTGACAAAAATATTGCTTTCTAAGCAGGTATGTATATAATACATTCAGATTGATGAATATATCCAATTCTCCCGACTTGCTGGCTGAAGTTTTCCACATCCTGGGGCAGCCCGTCCGCCTTCTAATTGTCTTGATCCTGGCACAGGACCGGGCTTGTGTCTGCCATATCGAGGCTGTCACCGGGATCCGACAGGCGGTCATCTCGCAGCACCTGATTGTGCTGCGCAAGGCAGGCCTGGTAGGCACCCAGCGTGAAGGCCGGCATATTTATTACCGCCTGGTACAGCTGGATTGGTATGATGTTGTCTGCCAGGCAGCCAGGGTGGCAGGTTTCGAACATGAGAAGCTCAAGTCCCTCTCGGCCAGGCCGGCAGCCGGCTGTTCCTGCCCCCTATGCCATCCTGAATGGGAAGGAAAGCTGGCATGCAAAAAGCCATCAGACTCTTAAATACAACTCTTGGAGAACACTATGGAAAAACCAGTTACACGCCGATTATCATTTCTTGACCGTTTTCTGACATTATGGATTTTCCTGGCAATGGGGCTGGGAGTTGCGATAGGTTTCTTATTTCCTGCTGCGGTTGAGAGTTTTAACACGGCCTTTTCGGTGGGTACAACCAATATCCCTATTGCTATCGGCCTGATTCTGATGATGTATCCGCCGCTGGCAAAAGTGCATTATGACCAGCTAGGGAAGGTATTCCGCAATGGGAAAGTCTTGGCCTTATCTCTGGTCCAAAACTGGGTGATCGGACCTATCCTGATGTTCCTGCTGGCGATTATTTTCCTGCGCAATTATCCCCCTTACATGGTCGGGCTGATCATGATCGGCCTGGCACGCTGCATTGCCATGGTAATTGTCTGGAATGACCTGGCCAGGGGGGATACTGAATACGCTGCCGGGCTGGTGGCATTCAACAGCATATTCCAGGTATTGTTCTACAGCGTGTATGCGTATGTATTTATTACAATATTACCTACCTGGTTTGGTTTGCAGGGCAGCCGTGTGGCAATAACGATTGGCGAGATTGCCAAAAGTGTATTCATATACCTTGGTATTCCCTTCGTTGCCGGCTTTATCACGAACCAGGTGCTCACCCGCTTGAAAGGCAAAGGGTGGTATTACCAAAAATTCATCCCGAAGATCAGCCCGATCACCCTGATCGCGCTGTTATTCACCATTATTGTCATGTTCAGCCTAAAAGGCAACCTGATCGTAACTATACCGATGGCTGTGGTTCGGATCGCCATCCCGCTGCTGATCTACTTCGTGGTGATGTTCCTGGTCAGCTTCTTGATGGGCAAAGGGATCGGGGCCGGATACAAGAAGTCGGCGACGTTGGCTTTCACCGCTGCCTCCAACAACTTCGAGCTGGCCATCGCCGTGGCCGTGGCCGTGTTCGGGCTGAAGTCGCGGGCCGCGTTCGCCGCCGTCATCGGCCCGCTGATCGAGGTGCCGGTGATGATCGGGCTGGTCAACGTGGCGCTGTGGATGAAGCGGCGATACTTTGCATACGAAACCCGGACGAAAGGCGAAGCACCTGTCTAAGAACTGGTACCCGGTCCTCAACTACGAACAGTGCACCGCCTGCGGCGCCTGCCTGCGCAAATGCAGCCACGGCGTCTACGAGGATAAGGACGGGATGATGGTGGTGGTCTCTCCCGAAGGCTGCGTCGAGGGCTGCCGCGGCTGCCAAAAGCTGTGCCCGTCCGGGGCCATCAGTTATTTCGGGGAACAGAACCCGGACAGCAAGCCCGGGAGTTGCTGCTGCACCTGATCCCGAAGCGATTTGAATCATAATTGGACTCTGGCAAATGTTTTGCAAGCTGCTGAACCAAGGCATGCGGTCATCTCGATTGTTCCCGAGCCTGTCGAGGGACTGGCCGGCCGTGGTTCGACAGGCTCACCACAAATCGAGTGTCGTATAGGCGTACTTGTGCCGAGCCGGGTCGAGGCATCGAGACGCCGGCCAATTTAGGGTGAGCCAGGCCGAACCACTCGATAACCGCATACAAAGCAGTTTTTACAAAAGCTCAGTCATACAACAATGGAGGTCCCATGAAGATCCAGATCCTGGGCACCGGCTGCCCGAAATGCAAGACCCTGACGGCCAACGCCGAAAAGGCGGTCAAGGACTTAGGAATCGAGGCCGAGATCGGGAAAGTGACTGACCTCAAGGAGATCATGGCCTTCGGCGTGATGATGACCCCGGCCCTGGTCGTGGACGGCGTGGTCAAGTCATCCGGGCACCTGCTGTCGCCGGAACAGATCAAGAAACTGATAAGCGCATGAGGAGATCCACGTGAAGCACACCGTAACGCTCCTTTTGATGGTCCTGCTGGGATTGTCGGGCATCGCCTGCGGCGCGGATTCCTCCGACGCCAAGGCGACTGCCAAGAAATCCAAAACCGCGAAAACGGCCGTCAAGAAGACCGTGGCCAAGGCCGACACCCTCAAGCCCAAGGAGGTCAAGCTGCCGAAGCTGGTGGACCTGGGCGCCAAGAAATGCGTCCCCTGCAAGCTGATGGCGCCGATCCTGGAAGAGCTGGACCGCGACTTCAAGGGCAAGCTGGACGTGGTGTTCATCGACGTTTGGGAGAACTCGGACGCTGGGAACCGGTATCGGATCCGGGTGATCCCCACGCAGATTTTCTTCGCGCCTGACGGCAAGGAGCTGTTCCGGCACGAGGGTTTCTACTCGCGCGAGGATATCCTGACCAAGTGGAAAGAGCTGGGCCACGAGCTGAAATAACCCGATGGAAACGCTGTTCATTAAGTTGACCCACGCCGTCGAGGGCGCGCCGCTGGTCGCGCTGGGCGCCTCGTTCCTGTGGGGCATCCTCAGCATCGTGCTCAGCCCCTGCCACCTGGCGTCGATCCCGCTGATCGTAGGGTTCATCGACGAGCAAGGGCGGATCTCTACCAAACGGGCGTTCTCGATCTCACTGCTGTTCGGCGTCGGGATATTGATCACCATCGGCGCCATCGGCGCGATCACGGCGGTGCTGGGCCGGATGATGGGCGACATCGGCCGCTGGGGCAACTACTTCGTCGCCGCGATCTTCTTCCTGGTCGGCCTGCATTTGATCGGCGTCATCCCCATGCCCTGGTCCGGGGCCAACGCCTCGGGATACAAGCGCAAAGGCATGTTGGCTGCGCTTATCCTCGGCTTGCTGTTCGGCGTGGCGCTGGGGCCCTGCACCTTCGCTTACATGGCCCCGATGCTGGCGGTCACGTTCCGGGTGTCCTCGACCAACCTGATCTACGGCATCGGCCTGCTGCTGGCCTATGGCATCGGGCATTGCTCGGTGCTGGTGCTGGCGGGGACCTTCACCGAGGTCATCCAGCATTATCTCAACTGGTCGGAAAAGTCCCGGGGCACGGTCATCGTCAAGATCATTTGCGGCGTGCTGGTGATCCTGGGCGGGGTGTATATGATCTACACGGCGCGATAGCAGCGAGGATCGACATATGGAATGGAAAAGGGAATACAAGTACCTGTTGTGGATGGCCGGGGGATTCCTGGCCTTCTTCTATCTGCCGGTGGGCTGGCCCCGGTTCGACAACGCCATTACCGAAGGGCTGCAACTGACCAAGTGGTACGCCCGGGAGCACGTGTTGCTGTGCCTGATCCCGGCCTTCTTCATCGCCGGGGCCATCACGGTGTTCGTCAGCCAGGAATCGGTGCTGCGCTACCTGGGCCACAAGGCCAACCAGGTGCTGGCCTACGGCGTCGCCTCGGTGTCGGGGACGATCCTGGCGGTCTGCTCCTGCACCGTGCTGCCGCTGTTCGCCGGGATCTATAACACCGGCGCTGGATTGGGTCCGGCCACTGCATTCCTATACTCCGGCCCCGCGATCAACGTGCTGGCCATCATCCTCACCGCCAAGGTGCTGGGAGTGGAGATGGGCCTGGCCCGGGCCATCGGCGCGGTGGTGTTCAGCGTGGTGATCGGCCTGCTGATGCATTTCATCTTCCGCAAGGACGAAGCCCAGCGGGCCCAGGACATGGCCGAGATGCCCGTGGCCGAGACACAGCGGCGGCTGTGGAAGAACGTCGTCTATTTCGGATTGATGGTGGCCATTCTGATCTTCAGCAACTGGGGCCAGCCCCAGGGAACCGGCGGTTTCTGGCAGGCCATGTACTCAGTCAAGTGGTTATTGACCGGCATCTCGGCCGTAATCTTCGGCTGGGTGCTGTACAAATGGTTCGACATCGCCTGGTGGAAGATCGCCATCACCGGGGCAATCGTAGCGGGGCTTTCCTTTATTTTCTCCCACGAGCCATTAATCCCCTTCGGGGCGGCGGTGATTGGATTATCGGTCATCACCGCCACCGACAAGGGGGAAGCCGGCATGTGGTTCGAGTCGGCCTGGGGCTATGCCAAGCAGATCTTCCCCCTGCTGTTGTTCGGGGTGCTGGCGGCCGGGTTCTTTTTGGGGCGGCCGGGCTACGAAGGGATTATTCCATCGGCCTGGGTCGCCAAACTAGTGGGCGGCAATTCCCTGGGGGCGAACTTCTTCGCCTCCATCATCGGGGCTTTCATGTACTTCGCCACCCTGACCGAGGTGCCGATCCTGCAGGGGCTGATCGGCAGCGGCATGGGCAAGGGCCCGGCGCTGGCCCTGCTGTTGGCCGGCCCGGCGCTGTCGCTTCCCAGCATGCTGGTGATCCGGACCGTCATCGGCACCAAGAAGACCGTAGTGTATATCGCTTTGGTGGTTATTATGGCCACCATCACCGGCTTGCTGTACGGACGGCTGTTTTGACATGCTGGTCCTCGGGATCATAACCGCGCTGGCCCTGTTCGCCTCGCTGCTGGCCGACCGCGGCAGAACGGCGGCCGGCCTGCGCCGGGGGCTGAAGATGTTCCTGGGCATACTGCCGACTCTGCTGAACGTCCTGATCCTGGTCAGCATCGCTCTGTACCTTTTCCCCAAGGAAACCCTGGTCGCATGGCTGGGTGCCAACTCCGGGCCGGCCGGCTACGCCATCGCCGCCGCGACCGGCTCGATCGCGCTGATCCCGGGCTTCGTGGCGTTCCCGCTGGCGGCGCTGCTGCTGAAAAGCGGCGTGGGATACGCCGTGGTGGCGGTGTTCATCACCACGCTGATGATGGTGGGCGTGCTGACCCTGCCCCTTGAGATCAGGTTCTTCGGCCGGCGGGTGGCCCTGCTGCGCAACGGACTGAGCTTCATCGGCGCGCTGATCGTCGGCGCGCTGATCAAGGTGTTCATGTGAGGAAGCTCGTCGAGAAGCTGGGGCTGGGCGAGTACCTGCTCGCCATCGCGTTCGGTCTGTTGCTGCTGGTCTCGCGTCTGGCCGGGTGGGATTTCGGCCTGGGCGCGGGCCGGAACTTCTGGGCGTACTTCGCCGAGATGATCGCCTTCCTACCGCTGATGTTCGTCTTGATCGGCCTGATCGACGTCTGGCTTCCCAAGGAGAACGTGGAACGCCACATCGGGCCGGGGTCCGGCATCACCGGGACGTTCTGGATCATCCTGCTGGCCATGCTGCAGGCGGGGCCGCTGTACGGAGCCTTCCCGGTGGCGTACATCTTGTGGAGGAAGGGATGCGGCGTCAGGAACATCTTCATCTATCTCGGGGCCTTCTCGACACTGAAGATACCGATGCTGACGTTCGAGATCGGCTTTCTCGGCCTGAAATTCTCCCTGCTGCGGACGCTGTTCACCCTGCCGGTCTTCATCGGGATCGGCTGCGCCATGGAATGGTATCTGAAGGGCCGGGGATTCACCGTCCGCGATCCCCGGCGCAACGGATCAAGCGGGATGGACCAATGAACACCGTGCTCTTCGTCTGCGTCCAGAACTCCTGCCGCAGCCAGATGGCCGAGGGCTTCGCCCGGACACTCGGGCAGGGCGTGGTCGAGCCCCACAGCGCCGGTTCCCGGCCCTCCGGCACCGTGGACAAGGACGCGATCGTGATGATGCGCGAGAAGGGCATCGACATTTCGGGACAGTCCTCGAAGGGATTCGCGGATCTACCGATCGAACGAGTCGATTACCTGGTGACCATGGGCTGCAAGGACAGCTGCCCCGTCTTCCCCACCGTGAAGCAACTGGACTGGCAATTGGACGACCCCGCGGGGAAATCCGTGGAGGAGTTCCGCCGGGTGCGCGACCAGATCGAGCAGAACGTGACCGCGCTGATCGCCGAGATCAAGCGCGGCGGCCCGATCGCCCCGGGGATCGAGCTCAAACTGTAGACCGGAGGAAACGGACCATGGCCGACCCATTCAAGGGCAAGGGCATGGTGATCGCCGGGATGGTACATTTATCCGGGAAGGAGGCGCTGGAAGCCGTCGGTCAGGGCGCCCTGCTGGTGGACTTGCGCCCGTCGCTGGAGAACGACTACAAAAAGTTCGACGTGCCAGAGGTGCTCCACATTCCTTTCGAGGAGATCGGAGATCGTATCGCGGAGATGCCGCACGACCGGCCGGTGATCGTGGCCGATTCAGTTGGGCTGCGCAGCAAGGCGGCGGTCGGAAAGCTGATGGAACTGGGCTACGATAACGTGGCCAACCTGAACGGAGGGATACTGGACTGGGAACACGACGGCCTGCCGATAATAATCGCCCTGGACAAGCAGCTATCGGGCTCCTGCTCCTGCCGGCTGAGGCCGAGAAAATAAGCGATGAGAGAAGAAGATGAAACGCCGTCCCATCATCGACCCCGGAATCTGCACCGGCTGCGGGTTGTGCCTCGAGGCCTGCTGCAAAAAGGTGTACGAGATGTTCTCGGGAAAGGCCCAGGTAAAAAGACCTGACGACTGCTGCGGCTCGGGACACGATCTCTGCGCCAAGAAATGCCCGGCCGGGGCCATCTCCTTCGAGGGCGAAGCGTCCGGTGATCGCTGCGCCTGCGATTGCGGGACGGTCGGCACCTGCTGCGGGTAAAATATGCTAACCACCCCTCGTTCCCCTCCTTGTTCAAGGAGGGGAACGAGGGGTGGTGTTAAGAGCCATGACGCATCACGGGCACGACCACGACCACCGGGCCGGCAGCCGCAAGGCGCTGGGCTGGGCCCTGGCCCTGACGGCCGGGTTCATGGCGGTCGAGTTCGCCGGAGGCTGGCTTTCTGGTTCGCTGGCCCTGATATCCGACGCCGGCCACATGCTGACCGACGCGCTGGCCCTGGGGCTGGCCCTGCTGGCGGTGCGCTTCGCCTCGACGCCGGCCAGCGGCAGGAAGACATACGGCTTCTACCGGCTGGAGATATTGGCGGCCCTGGCCAACGGTGTGGTCCTGGTCCTGCTGGCGGGGTACATCTTCTACGAGGCTTTTCAGCGCTTCCGCTCGCCGGCCGAGATCAGGACCGGGCTGATGATCGCGGTGGCGTTCATCGGGCTGCTGGTCAACCTGGCCTGCTTCCTGATACTGCGCTCGTCAAGCAGGCACAGCCTCAATGTCAGGGGGGCCTTCCTCCACGTGACCGGCGACCTGCTCTCCTCGGCGGCGGTGGTGACCGGCGGGTTGATCATCCGCTTCACCGGCTGGACCGCGGTCGACCCGGCGCTGGGCGTGCTGATCGGCCTGGTTATCCTGAAGAGCGCCTGGGACCTGGTGAAGGAGTCGGTCGACATCCTGCTGGAGGCCGCGCCGGTGGGGATCGAGTCCGCGCGGGTCGAGGCCGCGTTGCTGGCGGTGCCCGGCGTCCGCGCCGTGCGCCACCTCCACCTGTGGAGCATCTCGTCGGGCATCCACGCCCTGTCCTCCCACGTCCAGATCGACGACCAGCTGACCAGCGACAGCGACAGGCTGCTGCGCGAGATCAACGAAACGCTGGAGCGGCGGTTCGGCATCCGGCACAGCACGGTGCAGTTCGAGTGCGGCGAGTGCCACGCCTGCGTCTGCCGCCTGGACGCGCCGCACGACGAGCGCCGGCCTCGCGGCGCCAAGAAAAATCTTGACAACCCCGTCAAAAAGGTATAGACTCACATACGGGCGCGCGGTGCGCGGCAGGGAACCCAGCATTCAATCATAGAAGGACGCACGATGGCCAGGGTAAATTACCAGTTCGAGAAACGAAAGAAGGAACTTGCCCGAGCGCAGAAAAAAGAGGAAAAACGCCTCCGCAAACTGGAGCGGAAGAACCAGGAGGCCGGGATTGGCGCCGGGCAGCAGCCGTCAGACGGGGCCGTCGCCGAGAACGGGTGACGGCACGCGTCATCTGCGGGACCCGCGATCAACGAAAGAAGCCTCTCATTCGAGAGGCTTCTTTCGTCGGTCATTTCTCGTGGCCGGCCAGCAGCTGGCCGCTGGGCAGCATGTCGTCGGACGCGGGCACGCCGTGCTGCTGCTTGTAGATCTTGCGCTTGCAGTCGTCCTGCTTGTCGCCCTGGCAGTACTGCCGGATGAACCCCTGGCAGGCCAGCGTTTTGGCCTCAAGGTGCTTCCTGAAGAAGCCGCAGGTCGCCAGGTTTTCGCAATCCTTCATCGGCGTCCTTCCGTTGCGTTGCGGTGATATAGGCTTGACCTTGACATTATAATATAGTATCCTTGACGGGTCAATACCCCAACGTTTCCACATGGCCAAGCCAACTATCGCCGCAGAGATCGCCCGGCTGCGCGCCGAGATCGCCCGGCACGACCACCGATACTACGTGTTGGACGACCCCGCCGTCTCGGACCGGGAGTACGACGCCCTGATGCGCCGGCTGCTGGACCTTGAGGCCGCGCACCCGGAGCTGGTGACGACCGATTCGCCCACCCAGCGGGTGGCCGGGCGGCCGCTGGACGGGTTCGCCCAGGTGCGGCACGCCGCGCCGATGCTGTCGCTAGACAACACCTACTCTCCCGACGAGCTGTCCGAGTTCGACCAGCGGGTGCGGAAGGGGCTCGAAACCGACAGGTACGAGTATGTCATCGAGCCCAAGATCGACGGGCTGGCCGTCGCCCTCAGCTACCGGGACGGCGCTTTCGTCCGCGGCGCCACCCGCGGCGACGGGACCATCGGCGACGACGTCACCGATAACCTGAGGACGATCAGGGCGATCCCGGTGGCGCTGATCGATCCGCCGCCCGGATTGAGAAACATCGAGGTGCGCGGCGAAGTCTACCTGCCGCGCCCCGAATTCGAGCGCATCAACGAGGAGCGCCAGGACGCCGGGGAGCAGACTTTCGCCAACCCCCGCAACGCCGCGGCTGGCTCGCTAAAGATCCTCAATCCGTCGGTGGTCGCCCGGCGCAAGCTGTCGGTCTTCATCTACGGGACGGCCGCCGCACCCTCCGGCCTGGCGGGCCAGCTCGAGACGCTGCGGGCGCTGCGGTCCTGCGGCCTGCGGACCAACCCCGAGGTCCGGCGCGGCCGGGACATCCGGGAGGTGATCGGGCTCTGCGGCTCATGGGAGGCCCGGCGCGACGGCCTGGATTACGAGATCGACGGCCTGGTGGTCAAGGTCGACTCCTTCGCCCAGCAGCGCGCGCTGGGATCGACCTCGCATTCGCCGCGCTGGGCTATCGCCTACAAATTCCCCGCCCGCCAGGCCACGACCATGGTGCGGGCCATCGGTTTCGGCGTGGGCCGTACCGGTGTGATCACGCCGGTGGCGGAGCTCGAGCCGGTGACTGTTTCGGGGTCGACCGTATCGCGGGCCACCCTCCACAACGAGGACGACATAAGGCGCAAGGACATCCGCGTGGGCGACACCGTGTTCATCGAGAAGGCCGGCGAGGTCATCCCCCGCGTGATCAAGGTGGTGCCGGAGAAACGACCCCGCAAGTCCCGGCCCTTCGCGATGCCGGCGTCCTGCCCGTCATGCGGCGGCCCGATCCGGAAGTACGAGGACGAGGCCGCCTGGCGCTGCGAGAACGTCTCCTGCCCGGCCCAAGTCAAGCGGCGTGTCGAGCACTTCGCGTCGCGGGGGGCGATGGACATCGAGGGCCTGGGCTCGGCGATGACCGAGGCGCTGGTCGACGCCGGGCTGGTGCGGGACTACGGCGATCTCTACGCGCTGCGGGGCGAGGACCTGGTGAAGCTGGAGCGGGTGGGTCCCAAATCGGCCCAGAACCTGCTGGAGGCCGTCGAACGCAGCAAGGCCAATCCCTTCTGGAGGGTGGTCTATGCCCTGGGGATCCGCCGTGTCGGCGCCACCGTCGCCCGCCTGCTGGCGCAACGGTTCCCGGACATGGCGGCGCTGGAGAGTTCCGGATGCGATGAAATCGCGGCGATTTACGGGTTGGGCGGCGCGGTCGGAGCCAGCGTCGTGGAGTTCTTCGGAAACCCCGCCAACGTCCGGGTACTGGCCAAACTCAAGCAGGCCGGCGTCCGGATGCGGGCCGAGGCGGGGACCGCCGTGTCCCAGACCTTCGCCGGCATGACCGTGGTGCTGACCGGCGGCCTGGATCGTTTCACCCGCGAGCAGGCGGCGGAACTGATACTGCAACGCGGCGGCCAGGTGACCGGCTCGGTCAGCAAGCGGACATCTTTGGTGATCGCCGGCACCGAGGCCGGTTCCAAGCTCGACAAGGCCGTGAAGCTCGGCTTGAGGGTGATCGGGGAGGCCGAGTTCGAGCGGATGCTTTCCTAGCTTCCAAACAGCCTCCTGCCGGCAATCTTCCGGCGGGCGGCGCCACATCCACGCTTCCTCCGATCGAGCCGCATGCAAGCAGCGCGCTATCGCATCAGGGCCGACATCCTCAATCCGGCGCCAAACGGATCCTGCCGCTGGGTCCGGGATGGCGAGCTGGTCTTCGGTCCGGACGGGATCATCGTCCGCTGCGGCCGTCGTGGCGGCGGCGATGCCAGCGCCACGAGGATCCCGGCACCGCGGGGTGCGGTCATTATCCCGGGGCTGGTGGACTGCCACACCCATTTGTCCCAGTACCACGTCCGCGGCCGCACCGGCCATACCTTGATGGACTGGCTGGGCAGTTATGTGTTTCCCGCCGAGGCCGCCTTCCGCGATCGCGCTTTCGCCCGCGCGGTGGCCAACGGCTTCTTCCGCAAGCTGCTGGCCAACGGGGTGACCACCGCCGCGCTGTACGCCAATTACCGGACCGGCGCGGAGCAGGCCCTGTCAGCGGCCGCCGCCCTGGGAATCCGCGCCGCGGTTGGGTTGACCCTGATGGACCGGGGTGTGCCGGCGGCGCTGCGGCAGAGGCCGGAACAGGCGCTGGAGGACTGCCGCCACCTGGCGGAACAGGCCCGGGGCTGCGGAAACGGCCGCGCATGGTTCTCGGTCAACCCGCGTTTCGCCCCGGCCGTCAGCGCCCGGTTCATGGAGATGATCGGCCGGTTCGCCGGGTCGAGCGGCGTGTATATCCAGACACATCTGTCGGAGAACCCGGCAGAGATCGCCCTGGTGCGAAAGCTGTATCCCGGGATCGGCTCATATGCCGGCGTCTACGACCGGTTCGGGCTGCTGACGGACAGGACCCTGCTGGCCCATTGCATCCACCTGACGCCGGCCGAGCGCCGGCTGGTGTCGAGGAGGCGCTGCGCGGTGGTCCACTGCCCTTCCTCGAACCTGTTCCTGCACTCCGGACGGTTCCCGATCGAGCACTGGTCGGGTTACCGCAAGCTATGCCTGGGGACGGATGTCGGCGCCGGCCCGTCGTTCTCGATGCTGGACACCATGCGCGACGCCTATTTCGTCAACCGCCAGTCGCCCGAGCGGCTGTTCTGCCAGGCGACCCTGGGGGGTGCCGCGGCGCTGGGGCTCGAGCGGATGATCGGGAGCCTGGCCCCGGGCAAGCAGGCCGATTTCTCGGTCGTCACCATCGGGGAGCGGGCGGGAACGAGCGGAAGCGAGCTGCTCTCGGACCTGATCTTCAAGTGGGACCAGGTGACGTTCCACCGCGTCTTCGTCGCGGGGCGGGAGGTGTACCGGGCCTAGCGCCGCCGGGCGGAGTCGGTAAACGAAAAGCGGGGAGCGCACAGCGCTCCCCGCTTTTCCGATGAATGGCCCAATCACCAGTTGAACGGATACTGGGTGGTGCTGCCGGTGACCGTGTAGTAGCCGGTGCCGTTGCTGTTGAACACGAAGCTGGCGAACACCGCGCCGCCGTAGCTGGCGCTGCCGGTGCCGGAACCGTTGGTGAAGGTGTAGTTGCCGCTGACGCCGCCCGCGCCGCTGTAAGCGAAGGTGCCCGAGCAGGTCCGGGTGGCGCCGTCCCAGCCGTAGCGCGAGATCTCGGTCCAGGTGAACTCGAAGGACGTCGTCGTCCCGCCGCTGGTGACGCCGATCCAGTAGGCGCCGGTGTAGTGGAGCGTGTCGGCGCCGTAGCGGACGAAGGCGGAGTACTCGGTGTTGCTGGTGGTCCCGCCGTAGGTCGAAGCCATCAGCATCGACCAGTCGACGCGGGTGACATTGGCCGCCGGGTTGGCCCAGATGTCATCGGTGAACTTGACCCACAGCGTCATCTGGCTCTCGGTCGTGTTCATGACATTCCAGTAGTACCAGTTGCCGCTGGTCGTGGTCACGTAGTGATTGCTGTGCGTGGTGGGCCCGTGCCAGCAGGTATCGGGCGGCGCCTTGGCGCCCTTCGAGGAGGTGGGCACGAACGAACCCAGCCCGCCGCCGAAGCCGCCGGCGAAATCGATCATGCCGGTGGAGTAGCCGGCGACGCCGGCGGCCCGCGTCGCGTTGGTGTTGTCTGTCGTTGGCGCGGCCGGGTTCTCCTTCTTGCTGCAGCCGGTCAATGCGGCAAGCGAGACGATCGCCAGCGACACCAGGGCCGATCTCAGGATCTTCATGCGGTATCTCCTTGTGCGTTATGGTTTCACCGAACTTTACCACAACTGCGGCGCGCTTGTCAAGCGCAGAGTCGCCTCCGCCCCGACGAACGCGCCGGCGGGTGAACTCTTCCGTTGTATGTTATTTCGCCAGCGCCCGGAACGATGCCGGGAGGCCGGCCCCGGCCGGTTCCGTCGGCACGTGCGCGATCTGGTGGTGGTAGGTGTTTCCGCACTCCGGACAGTGCAGGGCAAAGGGGTTGGAAATGGCCGTGCGGCATTGCTTGCACTGCTTGAGCAGCTTTTCTCCGCACTGAATGCAGAACCGGCCGGGGACATCGTCCTGCGTAATGTAATTGCATCGCGGGCAGATCTTATAATTTATCCTTGCCATGAATCACTCCTTATTTTTAATATTTTACAGATGGTTTGATTTCGTTCACATGGGATAATTATAAAACCCAACCGTTAACAAAAGTGTTAACGGTTGGGCGTGATATTTTGGCAACTCATTGTCTTTGATCATATTAATGGCAATTAAAGTCTCCTGCACCGCGTATTAACAACTGTTTTCTTTGATCCCGTTCCTCTCTGATTCAATCCTGCGGACATACCATCGGTCAAACCATCTCGCGGCCCTTCGTGCTCGGGCCGGCCCGCCGGGTTTTCCGGCTGGGTGACGGCGACCATCGCGACTCCGGCCGCCATCAAGGCGATGAGATCGGGAGAATGGTTTTCCTACTGGCACCCTCCGAAAAATGGTTGGCGCTTTCTGCCGCGATCGCAATTCCTCCATCTCCTTTTTCGACCACGGCCACTCGTGTCAACTCCCGGCCCTCCCACAGGCCCGACCGGACCAGTGTGACAACGAAACCCCATCTCCGGAGCGCAACGTCGCACCACGGCACGCGGTAGGGCTGGTTGCGCGACCGGTATTCAGCCACCAGCAGGCTCCCGCCCGGCGCCAGGAATTCGTCGATCAGCCTGCCCAGGTACCGTTTGCGCAGAACCGGCGGCACATAGGCCAGCTCGGTGCGGACGAAGTCGTACCGTCGCGGCGGCGCCCAATCCCAGGCGTTCCCGCTCCGGATGTTGTCAGCGAACTGCGGCAGGCGGCGCCGGGCCCGGTCCGCCAGCTTGTGCCCGGCCTCGAGGCCGAACGGCTCTATGGCCATTCCCTCGGCCCGCTTCCAGCCGATCACGCTTTCCAGCAGATATCCGTTGGCGCAGCCGATGTCCAGGAACGCGCCGCCGCGGTGCAGGCATTCGGCCACCGGCCGGCGGCAGGCGTCCCATCCTTCCCTTGTCCCGGAAAACCCCGACTGGCGCCAGGGCTCCTCATGAGCGAGGTAGGCGCGCTCCAGCGGCAGGATCTTTTCGATCAGCCATTCCCTCATTTGGCGGTCGTCGTCGGGGCCGATCCTTCGCAGGACCGGACGGGGCGTCCCGGCTCCGCGTTGCGCTATTGTCTCATCATCCATCATCGGACAACGCCCTCGTCTTGTTTCGGTAGAATGTCGCGGTCTGCGAACGGTCCAGCTTCTCCGACAGCTGCGCCAGCCGCTCCAGCAGGGAGCTGTGAACCGTGCGCAGCGACTTCCTCGCCTTTACTGCCCACGGCAGGTCAATGCCCTCGAGGTACTCACCGGCGAACAGGGCCTCGGCCTGCTCCAGATGGTCCCACGCTTCCTCGTCGTTCCCCTCCTCGGCCAGCGACAACCCCCGCTTGTAGCGGGCCTCCATCTGTTCGCGATCGATCCAGGTGTCCGGCATCCGCCAGTTGAAAGAGTACCGGCCGCCCGCGAACAGCACCGCATCCTTCCTGTTCAAGCTCCGGCGCAGGCGGTGCAGCAGCACCCGCATGCTGGCCCCGCCCCCCGCCCCGCCCCACAGGTCGGCCAGCAATCGCTCCCGTTCCACCCCTTGGCGGACGGTGAAATCAACCGTCAGCAGATAGGCGAGCAGCAGCCGTCCCAGCTTCGAGCCCCATCGCCGGTCCGCGATCGGCTGATCCGCGCCGGCCGGAATGACCCGGAACGGGCCCAGCACGCTGATCCGTAGACCGGCCGTGCGCGCCGCGGCCTCCGGCCCGGACGGGCGGGCGGATCCCAGCAATTCCGGGTAGCGATCGACCAGGCCGGCAAGCTCCCTGTCGAGCTTCAAGTCCAGGTAGATGCCGCGCACCGACAGCAGGATCTCGCGGGCCCGGAACCCCTGGCCGCGGGCCACCAGAAAGTCCGCGAGCTGCCGCAGCACCCGCGCCTGCGCGTGGCGATTGCCCATGTCGTGGAACAGCTCCGCCGCCGTTCGCATCGGCTCCTCGGCCTGGTCCGAGCCGATGGCGCACAGCACGGCCGCCTTCTGTGCCAGCGCGGTTGCCTTGGTGTAGGGCGTCGGCTGCCGCTCGGCCGCCGCCAGCGCCTGATCGGCGTATTCCAGCGCGGGGCCGCGGGCCCCCAGGCCGAGGTGGGCCCCGCTGATGGCGGTCAGGTTGTCCACCAAATTGGCCGAATAGTTCAGTTCCCGCAGGATGGCGTTGGCCTGCAAGGCCCAATCCAGGGCTTGGCGGCAGTCAACCGGCGTTCCGATCCCCCGCAGATGGCATTCCGCGATGTTGTTCATTGTAGTTGCCGCGCCGGCCCGGTTGCCCAGCTCCTCCTTGATTTTCAGGCTGCGCCGGAACAGCTCGATCACGCCCTCATTGTCGCCCATCTCCATCCTGATGCCGGCGATGTCGTTCAGGCAGTGCGACAGCTGGTCCCGGTCCCCGGTGGCGAAGGCGATCCGTGCGGCCCGTTCCTTGTCGGACAGGGCTTTCCGGTACCGGCCCTGGCGCAGGTGTGCGTTGCCGCGGGAATTGAGGATCCTGCTGGTGATGGCGACCAGCATGTACTTGTCGGCGATGGCCAGGGCCTGGTCGAACAACCGCTGGGCCTCGGCGAACCGGCACAGGCGCACCAGCACGGCGCCGCGGTTGCACAGGGATTGCGCCAGGTCCGGCTCCGAATAGCGCCGGGCATTCGGGATCACCTCGTCCCGAAACAGCCGGTCGGCCCGCTCCCAATCGCCCTGCCGCAGATGGATCATTCCCACCGTGTTGCATATTTTAACCGTCCACGCCGGGTCATCGGGGCCGTATCCCAGCAGCTCCCGGCTCAGTTCTAGCGCCTGCCGGTATTCATGGGTTTCCTCCAGCAGGTTCAGCTTGTTGAAGAGCAGGTTCTTGCGATGGTCCCAGCACCCGGGCTCTTCCGGGGGGCACTGTTCCAGGGCAGCTTCCAGCACGGCCAGCGCCCGCCGGGGATCGCTGTGCTTGACCGCCTTGACCGCCTCCACCGCCAGACGCATGGCCTGCTCGAACGACAGCGCCGGCCGGACCTCCTCCATCCGCTCATACAGCCGCAGCGCGTCGTTGCTGCGCCCGACCAGGTTTGCCGACTCCAGCGCCGCCAGCAGCAGTATTGCCCGGTCACCGGGGGCCAGCCCCGTGACAGCGTCTGCCCACTGCATCAGCCTCATCCATTGCTGGTGGGCGCGCGCCCATTCCACAGCGGCCGGCAGGAGCGGCGCCAGCTTGTCTGCCGTCGTCCGGGCGGCGATCAGCTGGTCGAACGCCTGGACGTACAGGCGCTCCGACAGGAACAGCTCGGCGGCGGCCGTGTGGCACGCCCGCTGCTCGTCCTGCGGCAGCAGGCTGCGAAAGGCTTCGAGCAGCAACGGGTGCGCGAACTGGACACGGTGCACGCCGCCCAGGATGTAGTCGTCAAGGATGTTCCGGCGCTCCAGCGCCAGCAGCAGTTCGATGGCCTCCGGTTGCGTCCGGCCCAGCATCCGTTGCCAGTCATCGAAGCGGAAGCCGTCGCCCAGGGCAACGGCCATGCGCAAGGGCCGGGCCAGCGTGGGCTCGGAGAGCGCGTCCATGATCCGCCGGGCGACCAGATCATCGATGGAGTTGGCCGACGACGACGGCAGCGGCCGGTAGCTCCAGTTGCCGGCCGGGTCGCGAACGACCATCTCCGAAGCCACGCTGGACTGGACCAGCAGGCCGGTAAAGAACGGGTTGCCGCCCGCCTTGGCCATCAGCCATTGCAGAAAATCGGGGAAGCTGTCCGTGAATCCCGTCCCGAAGATCTTGTCCAGCAGCTGGCCGACCTCTGGCGGCGTCAGCGGCGGCAACGGTATGGGCTCGGCGCGGTGATCGTCGGCCTTCAGGAAAAGCCGTTCCTCCCGCAGCGCCTGCACCAGATCATCTGCCTGGCGGCAGGCCGACGAGGTTTCCGCGCTCCGCCTCAGCCCGGCGACAATCGTCAGCGGCAGCCGCTCGGTCAGCGCCGTTCGGCACAGCTCGGACATCCAGCCCCAGACCTGGGGAGATGCCTGTTGGATGTCGTCCCACTCCAGCAGCACGCCATGCTCCTCGGCGACAGCGGTCTCGGCGAACCAGCGCCGCCAGAAAACGCCGCTGTCGCAGCGGTCGCCGATGCCGGTGTCCACCGCGATCAGTTCGGGCAGGTGCGGCGACAGCACGGCCCGCGCATACTGGCCCAAGCGGTCGAAGAGGTCGTCATTGGGTCGCTGGTGGGCCGCCTGCCGCGCCAATCCGGCGCAGAGCTGATCGAGCTCCTCGTCGCCGGTGAAACGATGGCGCAGCACCAGCGGGAACAGCCCGCCCCGGCTGATCGTCTCCAGCAGCTTGTGGCAAAACCAGGTCTTGCCGATGCCGGCCGGTCCCATCACCAGGAAAAAACCGCCGTTGCGGGCCTCCACGCAACGCCGGTACTGCTCCAGGGTCTGCTGGATTTCCCGTTCGCGGCCGCAGAAATATGCCAGCGATGTGGCGTCCGGAGCCTTCATCGCCGGCCCGGGGGTCCGCTTGCCGCGATCGCCAGTTTCGCGACCGCGGTCGGCGACAGCGCCCTGGCCCCGCCGGCCGCGGCTGCGATCAGCGCCACTTTCGCCAGGTGCTCCACCAGCTCCATCCGCCAGAGGGCTTCGTCCAATCCGGCGCCGACGCACAATGCGCCGTGGTTGGCCAGCAGGATGGCTTGGTGCACCGCGATCAGCCGGCGAATCGATCTCGGCACTTCGGCCGTGCCCGGCGTGGCGTATGGGGCCAACGGCACCGGACCCAGCGGCAGCACCGCTTCCGGCAGGAGCGCCGCCGTCAGTCCCCGCCGCGCCGCGGCAAACCCGGTGGCCACCGGCGGATGGGCATGCACCACGGCTCCGACATCGGGCCGCAACCGGTAGATCGCCAGGTGCATCGCGCTCTCGGATGACGGGCGTCCTTCGCCGCGCCGAACCCGGCCGGCCGGATCGATCACCAGCAACCGGGCCGGCACCAATGATCCCTTGGCCGCCCGCGTCGGCGTGATCAGAATCTCGCCCCGGGCCAGGCGGGCCGACACATTGCCGTCCGTCGCCGGAACAAAGCCTAGTCCGTCCAGCCGCCGGCACACGGCGACGATCCGGCGGCGCAATGCCTCTTCGTTCCTCTTCATCGCGCTGGTGGCTGCCATTTCGGCACACACCCGCCGCCGCGGTTCCGGCCAACCGGCCGGTCAGCCACCGCCGGCAGGGCCCGTCTCCCGCAGCCCCTGCTGCAGCTGGTAAAGCCGGTTATACAACCCTTCCCTGGCCAGCAGCTCCTGGTGTGTGCCGGTTTCGCGGATTTCACCCTTGTGGATGACATGGATTCGGTCCACGCTTTTGATGGTCGACAGCCGGTGGGCGATGA
>DDXR01000001.1 GCA_002347565.1 bacterium UBP2_UBA2255
CTCATAGCATGTAATGATACCGCAATGGAAAAACAAAGTCAATGAAAAAGCGGCCCTGCGGCCGCTTGCCTGGGATCCGGCACCCTACTTCAGCAGGGAGATCAGCACTCCGGCGGCCATGGCGGTGCCCAGCACGCCGGCCACATTGGGGCCCATGGCGTGCATCAGCAGGAAGTTTTGCTTGTTCTCGCGCTGGCCTTCCACCTGGGACACCCGGGCAGCCATCGGCACCGCCGAGACTCCGGCCGAGCCGATCAGCGGATTGACCTTGCCGCCGCTGACGAGATAGAAGACCTTGCCCAGCAGCATCCCGCCGAACGTGCTGAACCCGAAGGCGGCCAGCCCCAAGGCCACTATCTTGAGGGTCGACAGGCTGAGGAAGTTGCCGGCCTCCATGGTTGCCCCCACCGAGGCGGCCAGCAGAATGGTGACGATGTTGCACATCTCGTTCTGCAGGGTCTTGGAAAGGCGCTCGGTGACCCCGCTCTCCCGGATGATGTTCCCCAGCATCATCGTCCCGATCAGGGCGATGGCCTGCGGCAGCAGCAGAGCGGTGATGATGGAGATGGCTATCGGGAATGCAATCCTCTCCCTCTTGCTGACCGGCCTCAGCTGTTTCATCACCGTGGCCCGCTCCTTCTTGGTGGTCATCAGCCTCATGATGGGCGGCTGGATCAGCGGAACCAGGGACATGTAGGTGTAGGCCGCCACCGCTATCGGCCCCAGGAGGTGGGGCGCCAGTTTGCTGGCGGTAAAGATGGCGGTGGGGCCGTCGGCCCCGCCGATGATGCCGATGGCTCCGGCTTCCGCCAGGTTGAAGCCCAGCCCTGTGGCTATCAGCACGGCGGCGAACACCCCGAACTGGGCGGCGGCCCCCAGCAGGAAGGTGCTCGGGTTGGCCAGCAACGGCCCGAAGTCGGTCAGCGCACCGATCACCATGAACATCATGGTGGGCAGCACCTCGGTGGCGACCCCGACGTTGTAGATCTGGGTCAGCAGCCCGTCGTGGCCCACCACGTTCGAGAGGGGCAGATTGGCCAGGAAGGCTCCGAAACCAATGGGCAACAGCAGCAGGGGTTCGAAATCCCTGAAGACCGCCAGGTACACCAGCGTCAAGGAAACGGCCATCATGACAATGTTGCCAACCATCAGGTTGGCCGCCCCGGACATCTGAACCAGCCGGGCGAGGTGCTCAAGAATAGTGCTCATCGCTTCCCTGTCGTCCTGGAGGCTTCCTGCAGGGAGACCAGCCGCCAGGTGCTGCCCTGCGCCTCCCCGGGGATCTTCATTTCACGTCCGCGGGACAGCTCGGCGGTCAGGGCGCCCATGATCGCCGCTGCCACCTCTCGCTCTTCTCCGGCCCTCCTGACCGGGACGGCCGCCGGGGCCCTTGGGACCGTCAAGGCCGCGGGTCCCGACTCCCGGCCCAGCATCCCGACCAGGCGGATTACTCCGGCCATCACCGCCAAGGCCAGAAAGACGATACTCTGAGCGATCAGGCATACCAACACCGCCCCGCCCATCCCGTGGAAATCAGACATCGTTCCTCCTCATCATCCTTTGCCGCAAGTCGCCGCCAGCTTCCTGGTCAGCGCCGGCACCACCTCGAACAGGTCGCCCACGATGCCGAAGTTGGCCACCTTGAAGATCGGCGCGTCCGGGTCCTTGTTGATGGCGATGATGCAATCGGACGATTGCATGCCTACCAAATGCTGGATGGCGCCGGAGATGCCGCAGGCGATGTACAGCTTGGGCGCGACCGTCTTGCCGGTCTGCCCCACCTGGTGCGAGTACGGGATCCAGCCGGCGTCCACCGCCGCGCGCGAGGCGCCGACGGCGCCGCCCACCGCCCGGGCCAGCTCCTCCACCAGCTGGAAATTCTCGGGGGCCTTGAGTCCGCGGCCGCCGGAGACGATGACGTCGGCGTCGGTCAGCTTGATCAGGTTGGTGGCCTCCTCCACCACCTTCTCGACGGACGTGCGCGAGGCCAGCGTCTTCGCGTCATAGGTGGTGCGGATGACCTCGGCCTGCTTCGAGGTGTCGCGGACCGGCTCCTTCATCACCTTGTGCCGCACCGTGGCCATCTGCGGCCGGTGGTTGGGGCAGATGATGGTGGCCATGATGTTGCCGCCGAAGGCCGGCCGGGTCTGCAGCAGGATCCGCCGCTCGTCGTCGATGGCCAGCCCGGTGCAGTCGGCGGTGAGGCCGGTGTGGACCTGGATCGCCACCCGCGGGATCAGCGCCCGGCCGATGGTGGAGGCGCCGCACAGCACGATCTCGGGCTTGTGCTGACGGATCAGGTCGGTCAGGATCCGGGCGTACGGCTCGTCATGGAACTGCTCCAGCTCGGGGTGGGCCACGGCGTAGACCTTGTCGGCGCCGCGGCAGCCGAGCTCCTTGATCGCCTCATCAACATCCTTGCCGAGGATGACCGCGGAAAGCGGGACGCCCAGGGCATCGGCCAGCTTGCGGCCCTCGCCCAGCAGCTCATAGGAGATGGACTGGACGATCCCGCCCTTCTGCTCGGCGAACACCCACACGCCCCGGTACTCGGAAAGGTCGGACTTATCATCAACCTTGTCCTTGCGGATCAGGATCGCGTCGAACCCGCAGGAGGCCACGCAGGCACCGCACAGGGTGCACTTGTCGTCGTCGATCACTGCCAGGTTGTCCTGAATGGAGATCGCGCCGTAGGGGCACGACGACAGGCAGGCTCCGCAGCCCACGCATTTATCTTGGATGATCTCGATGTCGCTCATACTCTACCCTTCGATGGATACTGAATACGGAATACTGAATTCAGAATTCTGTCTTCAGTATCCAGTATTCGTTGGTCAGATGAGCTGCCGCTCCTTCAGCCCGTTGACGACCGCCTCGACCGCCTCGCCCACGTCGCCGGTCAGCACGACGCCGCCGCACTTGACCGGGGGCGTGAATATCCTGACCACGTTGGTGGGCGAGCCGTTGAGCCCGATGCTCTTCTCATCGGCGCCCAGGTCGGCGGCCTTCCACACCGTCGGCTGGTACGACTTGGCCCGCATCTTCCCTTTCAGCGACGGCAGCCGCGGCTCGTTGATCTCCTTGACCACCGTCAGCACCGCCGGCAGCGAGGTCCGCACCACTTCGTAGCCCTCCTCGGTCATCCGCCAGACGGTGGCGGACGCCTCGTCGATGGCCTCGATCCTCTTGACGCAGGTCACCTGGGGGACGTCCAGGAACTCGGCGACGCCCGGGCCCACCTGGGCGGTGTCGCCGTCGATGGCCTGCTTGCCGCACAGCACCAGGCCGCCCCCCCCCAGCTTCCTGATGCCCAGCGACAGGGTGTAGGACGTGGCCCAGGTGTCGGCTCCGGCGAAGGCCCGATCGGACAACAGCACCGCTTCATCCGCGCCCATCGAGATCGCCTCCTTCAGGGCGGCTTCGACCTGGGGCGGGCCCATCGAGAGGATGGTGACCCTCCCTCCCAGTTTCTCGCGGAGCCGCAGGGCCTCCTCGATGGCGTACAGGTCGAACGGATTGATGATCGAGGGCACGCCCTCGCGCACCAGCGTGTTGGTGGCGGGGTCGATCCGGACATCGGTGGTGTCGGGCACCTGCTTGATGCAGACGATGATGTTCATGGCATGCCTGGCGCGGGTTTGAAGAATGAAAACGATTACACCGTGTGCGGCGTAATCGCCATTGATTATACCATTTTTTCGGCCTGCCTGTCAAATCGGGAAACGCGCCCGGGCCGCCGGACCGCTACCGGACCAGGGTCATCCGCATCACTACGTTGGCCCGCCCGGCCGCCAACCGGCAGAAATAGACGCCCGGGGCCGAGGATTGTCCGGCGTCATTCCTGCCGTCCCACGCAGCCGAGTATGCCCCCGCCGGCCGGCGGCCGGCGGCCAGGGTCCGCACTGCCTGCCCGGAGATGTTGTACACCGACAGGCGGACATCCCCCGGGACGGGAAGCTGGTACCTGATGGCTGTGCGCTGTCCGAAGGGATTGGGTGCGTTCTGCCAGAGCCTCGGCAGCGCCGGAAACTGCCGGCCGCCGCGCAGGCTGGCGACGCCCGCCGGCGGCGGGGCCAGGAACACCGGCCCGTAGCAGGACGGGTCCGCCTCGCCGGACGGGTCGACCGGCTGGGGCCACCAGCCGAAGCGGCTCCCGTCATGCCCATCCTCTGTCCAGGCGAGCGCCCGGAGCATTCCACCGGGAGCCTGCGCCAGCTTCCATGCCGCATCGCCGCCCAGCGGGATGGCCAGTTCCCGCTGGACCCTGCCGCCGGTCAGGGAGGAGGCCCGCTCGATCCCCGCCGCCGGAACGGGTGGCTGCGGCGGCATGCCGGCAAACGACAGCGAGTCGAAGCCCGAGTACTCCAGCAGGTACCCGCCCTCGCTGCCGCCGCTTTCCCAGGCGCCGTCGCCGTCGTCGTCGATCCACAGCTGCCAACGGTCGCCGGCGTCGAGCGCGCCGTCGCAGGGCGCGTCCAGCGCCAGGTACAGCGCCAGGGAGTCGTTCTGGGCGTACAGCCGCGCGTTGCCGGGTGCCGCCGGTTCGCCGAACCAGCCGAGCGCATCGCTGATGTCGACAGACGGGGCCGCCGGCCATTCGCCGGGCGAAAGCGTCCCGTCGATGGCGATCACGCCCTGCCGCCACACCGAAACGATCTTGTTGCGGTAGGGGAAGGAGACCGTCGCGCAAACCAACGTGTCGTTGGCCGGGTCCTGGTCGCTCTTGTGGTCGGAGTACGCCATCACCCGGTAGCGCTGGCCGGCCGGTCCGGCCTGCCAGGCCCGGAACCCCACCATGGCGGAATCCCCGGGCGGCAACGCGACCACCAGGGCGGTGTCGGCGTAGACCAGCGTGTCGTTCCTCGTGATGCGGCACACCACCGGAAAGCTCTCCTCGAGCCGGCCGCCGTTGGCCACCACCAGTTCGGGCGCGGCCAGGCTTTCCGGCTCGACATGCCAGCCGGGGGCCGCGATCCTGACCGCGCGCACGTCGTAGCTGTCGGGAGGCGCTTCGAATCGCACCGCGTACTCGTCGCACAGGTTCCCGGCCGGGACCGCCAGCCCGACCGCTCCATCATGGTCCTCGATGCCGGTCTGGGCCGCGTCCGCCTGCCATCCGGGTGCGGCCGAACGGTAGTGAAACGTCAGGGACCGTTCCGCCAATCCCAGCACGGCTTGGAACGAGTATCGACGCTGGCTGCCGAAATGGACCACCGAGTCCCACTCGACGATCAGCCGTCCGCCGGCTGTGTCATGGTGCCAGTAGATCCCCCCGCTCTGCGCATCGGTCGGGTCCAGGTCGTTCCAAAGCGGCGCCGCCACGGCGTTGGGGTGGTCGGGGTCGGGCAGCCCGCCGTCCGGCGGGTAGGGGCTGGCGTTTTCCGAGAGAAAGGACAGAAAGCCGTTGCTGCAGACGAAGAACGAATCGTAGTCGATGCCGTAATAGCGGAAGGGCCGCGGCAGGGCCACCGCCCGGCTCTCGTCGTCCCCCAGGTCCAGGGGCGTCCCCAGGTCCCGGATCTCCGTCCACCCGTAGGACGGTCCGCCGGGCTCGCCCGAGTCGGCCCAGCGGTAGCCGAACTGGTCCGGCCCGCCCCAGTCTGCCGACAGCTGCTGGACCGCCGCGAGGGCGATCAGGAAGGCTAACGCGGCCCGCATCATCACCGGACCTTCGTGATCTTTTCCGTGCCGCGGCGCTCGGCGATGCTCCACCGCAGGAGATAGCACCCGGCCGTGACCTCCCCGCCGCTGTCGTCCCTCCCGTCCCAGTCGGCGCGGTGCCGGCCCGCCTGCCGGGGACCGTCGGCCAGGGTCCGCACCCGCTGGCCGGCGACGTTGTAGACGGCCAGCCGCACCGGCTGACCGGGGCCGGCGACGTCGTACTCCACGGCGATCGAGCCGGCGAAGGGATTGGGCGCAACCCGCCGCAGGCCCGGCCGGCTCGGCCCGGCGCCGCGACGGGCATACACCGGACCATGGTAGGTCACCGACCCGTCGAGGGCCTGCTCCCCTATCCGGTACCGGTAGCTGATGTTGGCCGCCGCGCCGCGGTCGCACCACCGGTACTCCCTGGGCCCGGGGCTGCACCCCGCCGCCGGCAGTGTTCCCAACAGTGAATAGCCGCCGGCGCCGGCGCCCCGCTCTATCAGCCACTGGTAGGAGCCGGTCTCGGATGCGGTGCTCCACCTGAGGACGATCGAATCTTCGTAGGCCGCCGCGGCGAACCCGGCCAGGCTGACGGACAGGGGCACCCCGAAGGGTACGGTGTTTATGCCCACATGGTATCGGGAGGTGTCGTCCTTGCCCGGTGTGTTGTGCCAGACAACGAAAGCGTGCCAGCCGTTGGCCTCGGCCACGAACGAATGCTGCAGTCCGGGAGAGGAGACCACATCGGCCGAGACCGTGGCGGCCGACCTCGGCTTGTATATTCCGCCAACGGGGCTGAAGACGGCGAAACCCAGGCTGGCCGGCCCGGCCGCCAGGCTGCAGGCGGCGTAATAGAGAGTCCCCGCGGTCAGCTCCACATCATAGGTGTGCGTCACCTGGTATTCGCCCATTCGGCGGATCGGGCTCCAGCCGTTGGCCGGAGTGGTGCCGTCCTGAAGGCAGAACTGGAGGTAATAGTCCCCGTCGCCTGTTTTCGGGCCGCGATATACTCCGGGGTAGTACACAGTTCCTGAGGTCAGACGATTGCCGTCTATGGCTATCACCTCCACCGCGTCCGGACCCAGATCCGATTCCGCGGCCACCGCGGTGAAGCCGCCCTCGGCCTTGCCGTAGGCGTCGGTGTAGACCCGCAGGGCGTAGTCGGTGCCGGCCGCCGGCTTCAGCCCCACCGCGCTCCAATAGTTGGTGGAGGCCTGCCGGTAGCCGTCGCAGTTGTAGTCCGGTATCTCCGGGTCTATCACGTTGACCGGCGGCGTCGGCACCTGGAGGGTGGTGTCGTCCGGCAGGCGGTAGGGCGTCCATACCCATTGCCTGGAGAAGATGTTGTTGTCGCGCGTCCGCTCGTAGAGGATGCGTTCCTCGTAGTCGCAATGGAGGCTCATGGTGTGGCGCCCCCCGAAGACCCACATCGGGTAGTCGATGACGCCGGTCGGCCACCAGGCCGGCAGCCGCCCTTCTTCCAGGTAGGCGTAGAGCCACTCGTCCACGAACAGGCCGGCCCGGAAGGTGTCGGCCACGTCCACCGAGGCCGAGTCGATCAGACAGAAGTCGACAAAGGTCGTATCCCTGGCCGTGGTGAGCATGCCCCTCAGGGTGTCGCTTACCGAGTAGGTGCCACGCAGCTTCGAGGGCACCAGTGGATATTGCCAGCCGGTCGGTTGGTACGGGGCCAGGTCGCAGCTACGGGGGAAGAAACGGGCATCGGTGTTGAAATAGATGTCTGTTCCCAGGCCCCAGCCCTGGTTGCGGTTGTCGGTCCAGGCCACCCGGGGGCTGCCGTCGTGCACGCAGACATCGAGCCCGGAGACCTCCTGCTGGGCGCAAGTGCTGTCGCTGGCCAGTTCCTCGCCGGACCAGTTATTGCCACGGTCCTGAGATCTGCGGACCGCCGCCCAGGCCCCGTCCAGATAGTACGCCGCATAGCAGGCCGTGTCCTGGGCGACGAGCGCCGGATGCCGCTCCTCGGCCCCGGTGCCGGCCACGAACACCAGCGGCGTCGCCGGGACCCAGAAGTCGTCAACGTAGCGCTCCTCGGCGCCGCCCGAGGTGCGGGCGTCCTTGAGGCGGACGTAGATGCCCGTCAGCCCGGAGCAGTCGTAGGCGTACTGCTGGTAGGTGGTGGTCGGGCTGCTGACCACTCCCATCAGCGTCCACGGCCCGGCCGCCGACGCCGAATACTGGACCGAGCAGGCCCAGGCGTTGGTGTTGGTGCTGCGGCGGTACCAGAAAACCACGGAGTCCGGGTTGGCCAGCTTGGGGGTGATGACGTGGTCGCCCGCCGCGTTGAACCGCAGGCTGTAGGAACCGGTCCTCGGGTTCAAGGCGACGCGGTCGCAGCCTCCGTTCGTCCAGTCCGGAGGCGGAAAGGCGATCTCGAAGCTCTCGTTGACGTCGATCGCCCGCAGGGTCTTTCCCCCGTCGTTGGAGTGTTTGAGCAGGATGTCATAATCGTCCTGGTCGTTGTAGGCTCGCTGCCCGGCCAGGTAAACGTACCTGCCCGATGCCGCCAGGGCCGGCTGCCGGTCGTGGCGCAGGGTGGCGATGCCGTTGACGGCCGCGTTCCAGACGAAGGTGTCCAGCGGCGCGGAAAGCCCCTGCGTCCTGGCGTACATGACGTCCACCGAATCGTTGGCCGCCCAGTTGCCGTACAGTTCGTAGGCCACCGCGACCAGGCTGTCGCTGATGCAGACCGCGGGATGGCGCTCCTGCGCCGCGCTGTAGGCGATGTGGTTCGGCCGCCCCAGCCAGCTGCCCCCGCCGTCGCGGGAGTAGGCGTAGCCGATGTCATAGTTGGTCCCGTTGCCGGGATTGTCGTACATCCAGGCCACCGCCACCCGCGTCGAGTCGTTCCTCACGCCCGCGGCCACCTGCGGCCAGTGGCACTTGGGGTAGATGGCCTGCCAGGACGGAAAGAACGAGAAGTCCCACTTGTCGCCGCCGGCGGATGACAGGTACTGCAGGCCCAGGGTGTCGTCGGTCTGGTAGAAGAGAAAGCACTGGTCGTTGGGCGCGATCGCCAGGCTGGGCCGCGAGTAATTGAAGCTGGGGTCAGCCAGATAGAACAGGTCTTCCCATTCGTTGCCCCCGTCTGCGGAGCGGGCCATCCAGATCTCGTGCCTGCCGGTGCCGGAGTACAGCCAGTCGTAGGCGGCGTACAGCCTGCCCTGGCTGTCCTTGGCGATGGAGGGTGACCGCTGGTCGTCCTCGTAATTCGACACCGCGTGGTTCCGGCCCCAGCCCTGGACCTTGGGGGCGGGGCGGGGAGGCTTGCCTGCCGGATCCGGGACGGCCGCCAGCCTCGGCCCGTCCGCCGCAGTGGGCGCGGCCCCGGCGGCGGACGGGATCGCCATGCCGCCGGGGAACGGCAGCGGACTCCTGGCGTTCTTATCCGGGGTCCGGCGCACTCTCTGGCCGCGCAGGGAGGGGGGCGTGGCCGCCATCGGCTTCCCCAGCCTGATCAGCCCTCCCCCGTCGCGGGCCGGCTCGGGCCCTTTGTCCGGCGCCGCCGGCAGCGGGCAGGCCGCCCACAGCAGCGCCAGGGCGGCAACGGTGATCTGCGGTCTCTTCACGGTCCTCACCTGTGCTGATGATATGATGAGAAGGCAACCGGCGAGCGGTTGCCTTCTCTTTTCTGATCCGGGATCGGTTACAGCGCGAGGTACTCGGTGTCGATCCCGGCCGGAGGAGGGGCATCCCCCCGCTTCCGGGATTTTACCTCGTCCAGCCACTCCTCGTCAAGCTGAATCTCGCTCGACCGGTCCTTTTCCGGAGCGGCCGCCTTTTTCTCGGGACCCACGGTATCCATCGACGCTGCAGCCTATCTGACGATGACCATGCGCCTGGCCTCGCTGTGGTTGGGAGCGCTCAGGCGGTAGACGTAGGTGCCTGCCGGCAGCCGCCGGCCCGACTCGTCGCGACCGTCCCAGGCGATGGTGTAGCGTCCGGCACCCTGGTGCTCGTCGACCAGCGTCCGCACCGGCTGGCCGGCGATGTTGTACACCCTGATGGCCGCCCGTCCCGGCTGCGCCAGCTGGTAGGCGATCAGCGTCTTGCCGCAGACCGGATTGGGCGAGTTTTGGGCCATCATGGTGACGGCCGGGATCATGGCCGCGCTCATCCTGGTGGCCGCCTCTGGTTCCTCGCCCTGGGCGACGCTGGACCACGATGCGGGCGGCGTGAACAACGCCGCGGTGTTCGCCGCCGCGGTGGCGCCGACTCCCAGCGTGCCGCCGGCGTTCTCCACGCCCGAGGCGTAGGTCTCGGCGGTGGTGATGCTGCCCCACTGGATCTTGATCTTGCCGTCCGGGGTCAGGATCACCTGGAAGGTCTGGGTGCTGGTGTTGGAGTAGTTCTTGACCGCGTTGAACGACACCACGAACTTGGTGGCGGATGAGTAGTAGGTGATGGTGCCGCCGCCCGACACGTTCAGGTCGCGCCACAGGCCGGCGATCAGCGCGTTCGGCGCCGCGGTGTTGGGGATGGTTGCGGGGCTGTAGGCGGTCGAGCTGGTCCCGAAGTTGAGGAACCCGTTCGAGCAGATGTTGATGGTGGTATAGTTGGTGCCGTAGAAGTTGAAGGTGAACCCGATGGATTTGTTCACTGCCTGGTCATCGCCGGTCAACCCGGTGGCCGTGGTGGCCGAGGCGTCCCAGCTGTAGCTGGCCGTGGACTTGGTGTAGTTGGAGGTGGAGCCGCCGCCCGAGCTGCCGCCCTTGAGGTACTCGTCCCAGGTGGTGGAGGCGCAGATGGGCAGGCTGTTGTAGCTGGTGTTGTAATTCGACGTGCTGGAGTTGTGGTAGATGGCGATGCCACGGGCGTTGGCGTAGCTGGAAGAGTTCTTGTAGAGCTTGACCGCGTTGGTCACCGCGCTGATGACACTATTGCAGGCGTTGGTCAGCGAAGTGATGGACGTGACCTGGGCCTTGACCTTGGTGGCGAAGTCCGACAGGTCGATGTGGTAGGAAAAATAGCTGGTGGAGAACTTCTGGGTGTTCGACAGCGCGGTGCTGATGGCCGAGGTGTAGCCGGCTCCCCGGGCCGCCATCAGCTCGTTGGCGAAGGTGTTGACCGCGGTGTTGAGGGCCGCGATCTGGGTCAGGTCGATCACCGAAAGGGTGGACTGGGAAGTGCCGTTGATGATGGCCTTGCCCATGTCGATGGCCGACATGGTGGGGGTGGTGTTCAGGTTGTTCAGCCAGGTGGTGTAGTACCAGCCGGCCGCGCCCTCGGTCTCCTCGGAGACGTTGGCCGCGTTGGCGTAGTTCTTGGCGACGTCCAGCACCTCCCACATACCCATCAGGCAGGCGTCCCAACCGATGTGGTCCAGGTTGCGCCCCAGGTGGTTCTTGATGGTGGTCAGGGCGCTGGCCATTTCGCCGTTGGCGACGCCGATCACCGAGCCGTGCGAGTCGTCGTTGGAGAAGCCCTTGAACAGCGGGGCTTCGCCGTCCTCGCCCTTGTACCAGCCGTCTCCGTGGTCCCACAGGATGAGCGAGTACTTGTTGGCCGGGTAATTGGTGATGGCCCAGGTGGCGAAAGTCGAAAGGGTGGTGGGGCTGCCCATGTCCACCTCGCCCAGGTCCGATATCTGGTTGGCGGCCTCGGGCGTCATGCCGGCCGCTATCTTGAACCGCTTGCAGGTGGTCCAGTTGCCGTAGGTGGTGGCGTAGCTCGAGGAGCGGTCCATCTGGACGATGACGTTGACCTTGCCCGAGCTGTAGGAGGCGGCCGCCATCTCCAGGAAGTCGTTGATGCCGTCCGATTCCAGGTTGTTGTCGGCGTTCAGGTAGACCATGATGGTCCACTCGGCCCCTCCGGTGCTGGCCGCTGCCTGGCTGACGGTGATGGTCTTGGGCGATCCGGTGACCCCGGAGGTGGTGGCGGTGACGGTGACCGTGGCCGAGCGGGCCGAGCCGGTGTTGGCCGAGGCCGTCATGGTGAACGAGCCCGGGGTGTTGCCGCTGGCGGCCGAGGTGGTCAGCCAGGTGGCGTCATCGGACACGGTGTAGGCGATGACGCTGGTGGTGGTGCTGTTGGTGACGTTGACCGTGGCCGAGGTCCCCCCGCCGGCCGCCACCGACCAGGAGGTCATGCTCACCGCCATGTTCGGAGTGGTGGTGCCGCCGGAGACCGATATCTGCAGGCTGTAGTTGCCGGTGCCCGAGTACTGGTAGGCCCGGCAGTACCAGTAGCCGGTGGCGTTGGCCGTGTAGACGATGGAGTCCACCAGCCCGGCCCCCCGGGTGCTGGAGCCCACCTGCGTCTGGGACGGGTTGTGCAGGTACAGGTCGAAGTCGGCGGAAGATGGCGGGGTGATCTTGACCTTGATCACCTGCCCCGAGGTGACGTTGAACTTGTAGTAATCCTCGCGGTCGGTGGCGTCCAGGTAGCAGCCGGTCCATGAGCCTGGGCTGACGGCGGTGGCGGTGGCGATGGTGTTGCCGGCATCACCGCCGGTCCCGGCGTCGTTCTGGGTGACGGTGCTGGTGGTGCCCTGGAGCAGCACGTCGTCGATGTAGACCCCGGTGTTCTGGACGCTGCCGTCCGAGTAGAACCAAAACCGGATCTGGGTGGCCGTGTTCGGTATGGTCACAGACTGCTGGGCCCAGCTCTGGTAGCTGCCGGCCCTCTGCCAGGCAGTTGTCCAGGTGGAGCCAGAGTAGTACTGAACACGGATGTAATCGTAGCTGGCCTCGGTGTACTGCCATAGGTAGAACTTGAGCGTCACCGAGCTGTAAGCCGAAAGGCTTACTGAACGTGTCATATAGTTGTTCTGGCTGGCGCCGTAGGGGCTGACATCGTCGCCGCGAGCGCTGTAGGTGCCGCTGTACTTGTAGGTCGATGATTTCACCCAGCCGGTCGTGGGGGACAGTGTCCAACCGGTGGGGAAGCTTTCCATGTTGTCCGAGAAGATGGTGGTCTGAGCGATCGCGAACGTCGCGATCATCGTCAGGGCCGCGAGAACCAGACCGAGCTTCTTCATGGCAGTACCTTTCCGGTTTATCTTGGTGTTAAAGAAATCCTAGTTGTCTATATAATATGCATTTAGCATACCAAATAATGATGTCCTTCATATTTATTTATAATGCATTGCAATACAATATGTTGAGCATTTCTTATCTTTACCCCATGAATAAAAGGATTATTAGACGAGTAACATTATGATACAGATAATCAATGATATCTTGTTGTTTATCAGTTTCAAAGACGATAATTGAATACTGCTGGTTATAACTCATTTTCTTATCAATAGATATCGACCCCTATATATTTTGTACTAAAATGATACAATAGTGACATAAAAGAAGCGGTCCCCTTTCAGGGACCGCTTCCGAATAGGATCTGGATTAGGGAATCAGGCTACCGCTGTAGTTGTCTCCATAGGAGGGCGTACAGCTGACGCCATTGGCCGTGCCCCAGGCCTTCATCTTGGTGCAGGCGTACGAGCAGTCGCCCTCGAAGTAACTGTAGGAGCTCCAACCGACCATTTGGTAGTAGGTAAAGACACCGTTCTTCATCGTCGAGTTGCCGTCATACGCGTAGTTGTTGGTGCCCGAGGCCACCGCCACCACGCGGCCGGTCTTGGCCAGCGCAGTCTTGAATCCGCCGATATTGCACGCGTCGAAGGTGAAGCCCATCTTGGTGCTGGTCGAGTTGGCGAACTTGTTCTTCAGCCAGGTGTAGCTTAAATAGTACATGTCCGTGGTGATCATGTTCCCCTGGTAGCCATGGCCCGAGTAGACGAAGAAGATCGTATTGCCTGCAACCGAACGGCTGGCCAGCGTATTGACCGCGGACTCGATCGCCGTCTTGGTGGCCGAACGGTCCAGGATCTTGGTCACCGTGTAGCCCTTGCCCTGCAGGAAGGCCGTCCAATCGTTGGCATCGTCGTCGCAGTAGTTGAGGTCGTTGGCCGTGCCAGAGTAGTCCGATATCCCGATGCACAGCGCGTATTTGGCTGCCTTGGGCGAGCTCCCGTCAAGCTCCACCGGCTCGGTAAAGTCCAGCATGAACGCTGCCTTGACATCCTCCGGACGGTCATCTATGAAGTCCGGGCGCTGAGCGCCTCCCAGTTCGATGGGGTCGTCGGACGGCGCGATCGGGTTGTTCTTGCTGCAACCAAGGAAACCGGCGACCAGCACCAGAACCAGTACCACGAGAACCTTTTTCATGATCCCCTCACGGTTTGTATTGTGGTGGTTGCTATGGTGCTTATTACATGCAGTTTCAATGCCAATCGGATCGTTTTCCTGTTGCCCGCTTGATAGCGCTATCATTTCCAATGGATTATGCAGGAATGGTTGACAAGCGTCCTTTGCCCATAGCCCATCATCGATGTAACAAAGTGATACGGCGCGGCCCATGGCGTCTTCCGAATACTGATGATGCCCCGGACCCCTCCTGTCCGGTCGGTTTCCGCACCGCGACCGGAGGCCATTGTTTCCTTGACTTGACAACGGGAATGGATTATAATTGGGCGGGACATACGTGCGCCCATAGCCCAATTGGATAGAGCAACGGACTACGAATCCGTAGGCTAGAGGTTCGAGTCCTCTTGGGCGCACCAGCGAACAGTAAAGCCGCAGCATACGCTGCGGCTTTTTCGTCTCCAGCGCCCGTTCTCAGCGGATCACGACCAGCTTTCCGATCCGGCTGAACTCCCCGGCGCACAGCCTAAAGATGTAGACGCCGGCCGATACCCGGCGGCCGCGTTGGTCCCGGCCGTCCCACCGCGCCTGGTGATACCCCGGCTGTCTGGTCCCGCGCTCCAGCGTCTTCACCAGCTGGCCGGCCAGATTGTAGACCGCCAGCTCCACCCGGCCGGCAGCCGGCGTCTGATAGCTGATCTCGCATGCGCCGTTCCCTGGATTGGGGTACGCGCGGCCGAGGGCATAGCAGGTCGGCAGCGCCGGAGCGGGCCTGCCGGACACGCCGCAGAACACCACCTGGTGCCACCCGGACAGCGGGCTGCGGGAAACATTGCCGGCGGAATCGGCGGCGGTGATGAAGAACCGCATGGTGTCGTTGCCCGTGTTTCTCGCAATTCGATACCAGTGCACTCCGGCGACGGCGCTGTCGCTGCGGGCCGGCTGCCCGCCTTCGGGGTGGATGCTGTCGGCCATGACGCCGATGCCGTCGCAGATGGCCGCCCCGATTGCCGCCGCCGAATCGGTGAACGAGACCGACAGCGAGTCGTCGATGCGCGGCGCCAGGTAGTCCAGGCTCACCGCCAGGGGGAATGCCGCGGCGTACAGCGACGGCCCGGTCCATATGGTCCTGACCGAGTATCGGTACCTGGCCTCGGGCGCCACTGCCGTGTCGCGGTAGGCAGGCAGCGGCAGCGAATCGGCGATCAACGCATACCCGCCGCCCGCCGGCGCCCGGTGCACCTGGTAGAGCACCGGCTGCGCGGGGTAGCTCCAGGTGACGCTCATCAGCAGATTGCCGAACGACGGGTCCGGCGCCCAGCGGCCGCCGCCGCACAGGAGCGTGCGGAATGCCCCGGGGTCCGCGTCGCCCCACAGCTGGCCGCCCGTCCGCGTGACGCTCAGGAAAACGTCGCCGCCGATTTCGATGCCGGCCGTGTCCAGCGTCCATGTCCTCCAGCCGGCCGCGGTGTCACTATCGGTCATCGTGACGGCGGGCACCAGCGTGGACCCGGGATGCTGCGAGCTGTCGGGGACCAGGAAGCCGAGCCGCACCCGGGAGGTGTCGGAGCCGCCGGACCAGAGCGACACCCGGTCCAGCCGCGCCGGGAAGTACGGGGGCGAGGCCAGCACCGCTGCCGGCAAGCCGGTCTGCATCACCGGGCGGAAGCGGTGGTAGATCAGCTCGCCCTGCGGCGCCCGCCAGCCGAGATCGATCCCCCGGTCAGCGGTGTCGGCGGTGACGTCCCCGGGAGGCAGGGCCGGCAGGATATGGAAAAACCGATACCCCGACCGGGGAGTCCTGTTTCGATTGCCGAACTCATCGGTGACCGATAGGTAGTAGCTGACCGTGGCCCCTCTCGGTTGTCCCGGAATGGAGTACAGGGAAATCCCACCCACTCTTTCGTCCGGGACCGACGCGGCCCACCCATAACCGGTGTTATAATGCAGGGTGTCGGATACGCCGGATGAATCATCGACGCTGGCTGATACCAGGTAGGGCAGTTGGCTTTCATAGGTATTGGCCGGGCACTGTACAAATACGGCGGATGGCGGCAATGTGTCCGGCACCAGCAGATGGAACCGTGCCTGATGTCCGCCCAGCGTTAATTGCCCCTTGCAGAACCCGAGGTCCAGGGCGGTCAGTCCCCGCGTGAAATCAACGGGTACGATCCGTTCCACTTCCAGCCAATTGTATCCCGGGAGCACAGGCAACACCGTCGTGTCGCTCTCCGTTTCCCTGCCGTCGACCAGCGAGCGAATGGCGGATGTGACTCGAAGGTCGTAGGCATGGCTCGATCTGAGCCTCGCATACGCCTTGATCGTATCGCCGCGGTTGTACTCGGTTCTCGACAGCCGGCACTCATGCATGTGCAGTTGGTATCCCTGGATGTCGAACGGAACGCATCCCCGGATCATCAGTGAGGTATCGCCCCCGATGCTGCATTGATAGGACAAGTACCTGCTTCCGGCCACCAGTTCAGTCGGCACGATGAAGGATACCGCGGTGTCAACACCCGTCAACGATATTGTGCCAGTGACCGTATCGATCGGCGTCATGATCACCGCGTAATGCAACTCGCCGGACAATAGGGTATGGATCCGCATCCCCACGGCATCCCCGGGTTGATAGAGCTGTTTGTCGGGAACGATCGTCAGGCTATCGTTCTCGCGGATGACATACGCCGTGTTGAGCCAAAGACCTCGACCCGTGCGGGTATACATGCCATAGAACATGGTTGCCTGCGGTCCCTGGCTGTCCGCGAAGGCCCAGGCGGCCGAAGTCCGGACATGGAGCGAATCGAACCGTTCGATGGTGGTGTCGTGTTGCACGCCGCCGCTGAAACGAGAGATGACAACCCGTTCGCTGGTGTCCGGCGGCGTCAGCAGGACTTTGTACTGGCAGAGACGCCCCGTCGGCGACATGTTCGTCCAATTCCCGGTGCCGCACGAGTCCGGCCAGACGGTGCGGATCCAGGCCGCACCGGCCGGTTCCGACCTGACCGCGGCGCTGTCGTACACGCCAAGATCGATCACCTTCCCGACATACAAGGCGGTATCGCCGGCCGCGGCGAGTCGCTCGGGATCGCTCAGGTCGGCATCGTGTGCATATCCGGAAAGATACCCGCCTGCCACTTGCTCCTGTCCCTGATAGATGGCCGTGCTTCTGAACGCCAGGGGGCGCTCATTGGCCGGCTCGGTCGTGAGCAGCAGGCGGACCGAGTCGCCTGCACGGTACATCTCCTGATCGAGCGCTGCCGTGACCGTTATCGCATACCCGTCGATCCTGATGCGGACGGGCCTGCGCTCATCCGGTATCGCCACCGACCCCAGCACCGTTTGGTTTTCGAGGTCGTCCGGCACCACCATGACCGCCGTATCGACATGGCTCGCCGCGGGATCCACCCGCAGCGAGATCCGGTCGTCGCAGAGTGTTCCCAGGTCATAGGCCAGCGTGTCGTAGGAAACCGCATTCCCAATGTTCGTGACCCTGACGATCAACCGCGCCGTGTCGCCGATCACCACATCCATGCCAGTTGGCAACGAGTCGATCGCCAGCCGCGGGGCGAAGACGAGCCGTTGTTCCGCCCGGTGGACCGTATCGCCGCCGCTGATGACATACGCGCTGAACGGATACCGGCCGGGATCGACCGGCCCCGGCAGCCGGAATTGCATGGCCAGCGAGCGCAGGCCTTCGCAGAGTGTGTCTTTCTGCCCGCAGCCCACGGGACTTTCGAACCGGAACGACCCGGCGAACGGCTCGGCCGACCGGTTGGCGGCGTACAACCGCACCGTCACCGTGCCGTCGCCGTTGCATAGCGGGTCGACCGCCAGCGAATCGATCGTGACCGCATTCCCGGGCGCGATCAAGAACGGACACGAACCGGAATCGACCATCGCATCGACGCTGTCGATGAAAACCCGCCAGCCGACCCGGTACTGGCCGATTCCCGGCGCGACGCTCCACCGGCCCGGGGCGCTGTCGCCGCCGGCCAGTGAATAGTCCACAATCACGGAGTCGATCGCCGTTCCACCGGTGTCGCTCAAGTGCAACGCCAGACGGTACGATCCCTGCCGTGTGCCGGTCGCAAGAAGATGATATATAACGCTGGCGGCACCGGTACTGGCACTGAGGACAGTATCGATCTGCAATCGTGCCCTGGTGCCCAGA
>DDXR01000081.1 GCA_002347565.1 bacterium UBP2_UBA2255
GTCCCGCTCGGTGTACCGCCGGCCGCTTTCCAGTCGTAGCGATGCCGTCCCGCCGGGAGTTGCCCGTCCTGCAGCGTGGCCACCGCCTGGCCGCTGACGTTGTAGACCGTGATCCGCGCCCGGCCGGCCCGCGGCAGCCCGTGGCTGATCACCGCGCTGCCCGCGCAGGGATTGGGCACTACCGTCAACCAGTGCCGCTGCGGGGCCGGCGGCGGCTCCGAGGCTGCGTCCGGTCATGGTGTGCGCATCCGGGTCCCGGGCCGTCCCTCAGTGGGAATTCCGGATTTTCTGGATGAGCGTCACAATCGTCTTGATGTCGCGGCGCGAGGCCGGGACCAGCAGCACCGTGCAGAAGCCGCCGATGGTGCCGATGATCTCCTTGCGGTTGAGCTGCTCGATGTAGCGGGCCACGCCCTGGGCCCGCCCCGCCAGGGTGTGGATCACCACCAGCGACTCGTTGGAGCGCACGTCCAGGATCTCGAACCCCAGCAGCCGGTCGATGTGGAGCCCGGCCTCGGCCTCGCTCAGCGCGTAACGGGGCCCGTCGGCCGTGGCCGCCCGCACCACGCCCAACTCGGCGAAGTCGCGGGACAGCGTGGCCTCGGTGGCCGCGATGCCGCGGCTGCGCAGCGCCCGGATCATCTGGCCGTAGCTGGACACCGAGCGCTCGCTCAGCAGCTCCCGGATCAGGTTCTGTCGTTTGTTCTTCGCCGCCACCGCCCCCTCCCGTTGCGTTGGCGTAAAGTCTACCACGGCCCCGGGGCGGTGTCAAGGCGGCAAATGCAAATTATTGCATATTTTTTACTGTTTCTTGCATCCCCGCCGGCGGCCTGAGGAAACCATAAAAACCGCCCGGCCGTGGGCCGGGCGGTTGCGCCGTCATGGCGGGCACGGGGCATGGCGGTAAAGCAAAAGCCCCGCATTTCGCGGGGCTGTGCCCGTCATTCCCGCCCCGTGTCACCGCACGGGGCAAACTCCAGCGGGAATCCAGGACTGGATCCCCGTCTGCACGGGGATGACGGGGCCAGAATGGCAGCTATCGTTTATGGATGATCTTCGCGCCCTCGAAGCCGTTGAACCGCGTCGACGACGCCGTGCTGTAGGCCCCGATGTTCTCCGTGATCAGGCAGTCGCCGATCTGCAGATTACCGGGAAGATTCGCCGATAATGTGATCTTGTCGAAGCTGTCGCAGGTCGGCCCCACCACGGCGCAGACCTCCGCCGGGCCGCGCCGGAACGCGGCGAAGGTGGGCACCCAATGGTCGTAGACCACGCCGGAGAAGGTGTGGTAGACGCCGTCGTTGATGTGGTAGAACACCTTGCCGTCGCGCCGGGCCTTGCCGATGATCTCGCTCACCAGGGTGGCCGCCGTGGCCACCATGAAGCGGCCCGGCTCGGCCAGGATCTCGATGTCGTCCGGGAACAGCCGGGCGAACTCCCGGTTGAGCAGCCGGGCCAGCCGCTCGAACCGCGGCGACTGCGCGTCGTAGGGCACCGGGAACCCGCCGCCGATGTCGATCAGGTTGAGGGGATAGCCCTTCTTCCTCGCGGCGTGGAACAGCTCAGCGGTGATGGCCAGCGCCGCGGCGTAGTTGTCGAAGTTGGTGCACTGGCTGCCGACGTGGAAGCTGAGGCCCTCGACCGTCAGGCCCGCCGCGAAGGCGGCATCGACCAGCCCCATGGCGTCGCCCGGCTCGCAGCCGAACTTGGAGCTCATCTCCACCTGCGACCCGGTGTCCGGCACCTTCAGCCGCAGCACCAGCCCGGCGCTGTCGCAGTGGGCCTTGATCTTTCTGACCTCGTCGGCGTTGTCGTAGGTCACCAGCGGCCGGTACTGCCGGATCCTGGCCAGCGTCTGCCGGTCCTTGATGGTGTTGGAGAAGATGATTTGGTCCCAGATGTACCAGTCCTTCTCCCGCTTCCGCATGCCCCGCAGGTACTCGTAGACCTGCATGAACTCGTTGTAGGAGGCCACGTCGAAGCTGGAGCCCTCGCGGAACAGCGTCCGGATGATCTCCTGGTTGGAGTTGGCCTTGACCGCGTAGTAGCACTGCACCCGCGGCAGGTGCCGCTTGAAGGCGCGGTAGTTGGCTCGGATCACCGAGTGGTCGAGGACGAACAACGGCGTGCCGTGTTTTTTCGCCACCGCCAGCAGTTCCTGTTTTTTCATGGTCCTATCGATCCTCCAGTGATCACGTCATTCTGAGCCCGGCATCGTGTCCGGCTTCCGGGGCATTTCATGGGACAGATCCTTCACAGGTCAGGCAAGCACGGCATAATCAGGATGACGCGGGACATGGTGACGGTTACGCCTGCAGCTTGCGCATCAGCGCCGAAAGCTGGCCGACCTCCTTGTTGTTCTCCAAATAGGACTTGACCAGCTTGGCGCGCAGCTCCTGGCCCCGGTCGTAGAGCCGCTTCAGCCGCTTGGGCCTGGTGGTCTGCAGCACGTAGGCCGCCATCAGCGGGAAGGCCACGGTGACGTCGATGTAGGCGGTGACGGTCTCCTCCAGCTTGTCGGGGTCGATCTTGCCCCAGCTGGCCGCTTCGGAGGGCGGCGCGCCCGACAGCCCCCCGGTGTCGGGCCGGGCGTCGGTGACGTTGATGTCGTAGTCCTGGCCCACCTCCGGGATCATCAGCACCTCCTGGATCTGGGGCTCGGTCTGCAGCACGAAGTTCTTGGGGCTGCCGCCGCCGATCAGGATCACCGCGGTCTTGCCCTTCTCATAGCGCTTGGCGTTGAGGATGATGGCGGTGGAATCGTTGACATCGATGCTGGGGTTGATCTTCAGCTTGAACCGGCCGCCCAGCCCCTGGGCGCCGGCCAGCAGCTCCAGCCCGGCCACGTTCATGCCGATGGTGGAATCGCCGGGGCTGGAGGTGAACACCGGAACGCCGGCGCGGTAGGCCGCGGCCAGGATGCTGACCGGGCCCGTCTTGTTCCGGCGCTCGTGCTCGTCGATCACCCGGCCCAGCAGGTGGTAAAACTCCCGGGTGCCCATCTCGTGCTGGAACTCCGGCCGCAGCATGATGGCGCGCAGCCGGCGGTCGGTCTCCATCAGCACGTCCTCGTAGTCGAACAGGATGTCGTAGATCCTGGTGACGCCCTTGCGGCGGAGGTCGGCGTCGTCGACGGTGTGCCGGCCGCGGTAGAGCGGCAGGTCGAAGGCGTAGTGCAGGTCGTGGTACATGTTGGCGCCGGTGGCCGTGATCCAGTCGACGAACCCGTGGTTGATCAGCGGGATCACCGTGGACGGACCCAGCCCGGCCGGGGTCAGCGCGCCCGCCAGGCTGAGGCCGATCGTGACGTCCGGCCGGGAGTACTTGTCCTTGAGCAGCTGGCAGGCCGCCCGCAGGCGGCCGCCGTTGTAGGCGTCCATGTTGTCGATGACGTCGACCAGCGTGCTGGCGCGACTGACCGGCTTGGGCAGCACCCGCTTGCCCGAGAGGTACTGCCGCTTGCCGGGGCAGGCTTTCGCCGTGTGCTTCATGGCCGGTGCCCTCCTGTGGTTTGACGTGATTGCAGTTCCCCTGCCGTCCGGTCAGAAATGGGCATAGCCCCCGCCGGGCAGCGCCCGCCTCCTGCCGTCCAGCCCGATGATCCGGACCCCGCGTCCCTTGACGACTTGGCCGATGATCGTGCAGCGCGTGCCCATCCCCTCCAGCAGGGCCCGGGCCCTGACGGCGGCGGGCAGCGGCAGCGTGAACAGCAGCTCGTACTCCTCGCCGCCGTGCAGGGCGTAATCGGCCGGGTCCTTGCCTGAGCGGCGGCCCGCGGCCAAGGCTTCAGCGGCGATCGGCAGCGCCCCCTGGTCGACCACGATGCCGGCCTCGCTCCCGGCCGACAGGTGATGCAATTCCGCGGCCAGCCCGTCGGAGACGTCGATCATGCCGTGCAACTTGAATCGCCGGGCCAGGGCCATCCCCTCGTTGACGCGCGGCTCCGGGCGCAGGTGTTTCCCTGCTGAATTCGTATTTCGAATTCCGAATTTCGAATTTCGCAGGGTTTCCAGCCCGGCCCGGCTGGCCCCCAGGGTCCCGGTCACCAGCACCACGTCGCCCGGCCTCGCGCCCGACCTCAGTCCCAGGTTGCCCTTGCGGCAATCGCCGATCACCGTGATGCCAAGCGCCAGCTCCCTCCCGCTGACGATATCGCCGCCGGCGATGGCGACGCCGTGCCGGTCCGCCAACGACCGCATGCCCCGGTAGAGCCGATCGATGTCGCGCAGCGTCTGCCGGCGGGTCAGGGTCAACGCGACGAGCGCCAGCAGCGGCCGCCCCCCCATCGCCGCGATGTCCGACAGGCTGGCCGCCATCGCCTTCCACCCCAGGTCGCGGTACGTCGTGTACCGCAGGTCGAAGTGCGTGCGGTCGGCCAGGGTGTCGGTCGTGACCAGGCCGACCGCGCCCCGCGACAGCGCGAAGGCCGCCGCGTCGTCGCCGATGCCGAGCAGCACGCTGCGGCCGGGTTTCTTCTGCCCGGCACGGATCCGGTCGATCAGCCCGAACTCGCCGATGTCAGACAACTTCTTTGCCACGGAGGCGCGGAGACGCAGCGGTGTTTATCTGTCCACGGGATCCAAACGATTCAAACATTTCAAACTACTTCGAATGGTTATAACATTTCAAACATAATGCATTGTCCGTCTGTCTTTGAACAGATCGTTCAACGGAGTTACCTTTTTGTCCTTTGCCCGCGATGGATCGATCTTGACGACCTTGACGCACTCTTCCGTTGCGCTTGCACTTGCCAGCACCGCCCGGTCCGGGCCGCAAATCACGCTCCGGCCGATGAACCGCAGGTCCTGCCCGCCTCGTTTCTCCCGGCCGGTGCGGTTGGCGGTGACCGTGAACACCCGGTTCTCCAGCGCCCGCACCGGCATCGAGGCCGGGCAGTGTGGCAGCACCAGGTTCGACGGGTGGCAGATCACCTGCGCGCCCCGCAG
>DDXR01000074.1 GCA_002347565.1 bacterium UBP2_UBA2255
CAGGAGGGGAATTCCGGCCTGATGCGGGCGGTGGAGAAGTTCGACTACCGCAAGGGCTATAAGTTCTCGACCTACGCCACCTGGTGGATCCCCCAGGCCATCACCCGGGCCATCGCCGACCAGGCCCGCACCATCCGGGTGCCGGTGCACATGATCGAGGCCATCAACAAGGTGTCGAAGGCCACCCGCAAGCTGGTGCAGGACTACGGACGCGAGCCGACCAGCGAGGAGATCGCCTCGCACATGGAGATCCCGTTCGAAAAGGTGCGATCGATCATCAAGGTCGCCCAGGAGCCGATCTCGCTTGACAAGCCGGTCGGCGACGACGAGGACACGGTGTTCGGCGACTTCATCGAGGACGCATCCGCCAAGAGCCCGGCCCGCAACGCCAACTTCCTGATGCTGCGCGACCAGATCGAGAAGGTCCTGTCCACCCTGTCCAAGCGCGAGGAGTCGATCGTTCGGCTGCGGTTCGGCCTCAACGACGGATGCCCCCGGACGCTGGAGGAGGTCGGCGCCATCTTCAACGTCACGAGGGAGCGGGTGCGGCAGATCGAGGTCAAGGCCCTGCGCAAGCTCCGGCATCCGTCGCGCAGCAAGCGGCTGGAGGGTTTTTCCGACATTCTGTGATCCTGATAACATGCATCAGCATTTATGACCGGGAGAGCGGCGCGAAGCGCCGCTCTCATGCACAATTTGCACATTTTCGGTCATTACTCGCTGGCATGTAACCATTTATCTTACAGATCATTATCGATTTCAGACCGATCAAATGCAATAATTACAACGAATCCAGGTGGATCTTAATCATTCAAGAAATCGCTGGAATGTCCATAAGTCATTGCAATGGCAATTAATACAATGCGGCTGAAGACCGATGGCGCGTTTTATGCATCATAAGAATGAATACCGGATATCAGAGGAGATGGCATGATATGAACAGAAAGACCGCATTCTGCGTTGCGTTGCTACTCGCGGGCTTGGCATCGGCGAACGCCGCGACGATCTTTCCGGGACTGACAGGCAAGCCGCTGATCGATTCCCTGCGCAAGTACTACAAGCCGACCCGCACCCTGTCTGATGCCGGCTGCCGCGACACGATCTACGGCGAAATCGATCTGATCAACGGCGACAGCCTGATCTGCGTCTACTCGGGCTGGACGATCCGCGACTTCTCCGGCGACCCGTCGACCTGGGCCAACGCCAACGACATCAACCCCGAGCACACCTGGCCCGAGAGCCTGCTGGACAGCACCAAGGCCACGCAGGACATGCAGCACCTGTTCCCGACCGAGATGGGCGTCAACTCGTACCGCAGCAGCCTGCCGTTCGGCGAGGTCCCCGACGCCTCGACCACGACCTGGAGCCGCAACAACGTCCATCAATCCACGATCCCGGGATCGAACATCGACGAGTGGTCGGAGACCTGGTCCAACACGCGGTTCGAGCCGCGCGAGATCCAGAAAGGCAAGACGGCCCGGGCGATGTACTACATGCTGACAATGTGGCAGATCCAGGACACCACCCTGGCCTGGTGGACCGGCCAGAAGGACACGCTCTACAAGTGGCATTGCCAGCACCCGGCGAACGCGGCCGAGAGCACCCGCACCCACAAGGTCGCGCCGCACCAGTCGAACAAGATCAACCCGTTCATCGCCGACAGCACGCTGATCCGGCGGGCCTACTTCCCGTCGATCCCGACCAACACCCAGGTCAACTTCGCGTCCGCGTCCGCGGCCTACGGCGAGGCCGCCGGAAGCTTCAACCTGACGGCCAACATCTACAGCCCCAGTGGCTCGAACGCCACCTCCGTCCAGGTGGTGCTGACCGGCGGCACCGGCTCGGCCGCCGACGTCAACGACTACACCACCCAGACGCTGACCTTCCCGGCCGGCTCGACGGCCCCGCAGAGCGTCTCGATCACCATCACCGACGATGCGCTCAACGAGGGCACCGAAACGCTGGTGTTCAAGCTGCGCAACGTTTCCGGCGGCAGCAGCGCGGCGGTGGGAGCGGACAGCGTCTTTACCCTGACCATCACCGACAACGACGCACCGGTAACGACCGCGGTCAGCTTCAGCCCGACGTACGCTGATAAGGCGGAGGGCGACGCGCCGTTCAACATCACCGTTGCCATCGCCAATCCCAGCGGCAGCGCCGCCACCACCGCCGACGTGGTGCTGGCGGGCGGCACCGGGTCGGCCACGGACATCAGCAACTATGCGACGCAGACCGTCACCTTCCCGGCCGGCTCGTCCGCGGCGCAGAGCGTCTCGATCACCATCACCGACGACGCGCTGGTGGAGGGCTCGGAAACGCTGGTGTTCAAGCTGCGCAACGTCTCCGGCGGCAGCAGCGCCGCGGTCGGCGCCGACAGCTCCTTCACCCTGACGCTCGCCGACAACGACGGCTCCTCGACGGGGGGCCAGGTGATCGGCAGCTTCGCCGACATGGACGGCGGGTTCGAGCTGCAGAACGGGACGCTGGCGGTTGTCAGCAGCGTGTCCTCCGCCCAGGCGGCATGGACCGTCAGCGCCGCCACGGGCACCATCTCCAACACTGGCGGCCGATCCAGCCCGAAGTACGCCGCGTTCACCCAAACCGGCACCAGCCACCGTCGCCTGCAATCGCCGACGGTGGCGACGATGACCGCCTCGACCCAGTACGTGGTGCAGTTCTACTACCAAGGTGACCTCGATGGCGGGGCCTACGGCGACATCAGGGGCGCGGCGTGCCAGGTGGGGACATCGGCGCCCGTGTATGGCGCCTACGTGACCGGGGCGAACACCGGGCCGGTGTGGACGAAGTACACAGCGGCGGTCACGACGAACTCGACGGCGCCGACGGTGGGATTGGGGATCGTGTCGGTCAACAATACCGCGCAGTTCAACATCGACGATTTCGTCGTGTACCCTGGCTCCTCGGTCGACAATACCGCGCCCAACCGGCCCGACACGGTCAACGTCAGCGGGACCAAGGGCGAGATCCTCAGCATTTCCTGGCCCGCCGCCGCCGGCGGCGTGGACGGCGGGGGCTACCTGGCGGTGCGCGGCACCAGCGACCCTACGACGGCACCCAACGGCAACGGCATCTACTCGGTTGGCAACGCCATCGGCGCGGGCGTCGTGGCGTTCATCGGCACGGGAACGTCGTTCTCGGACACCGGCCTGGCGGGCAGCACGGCGTACTACTACCGCGTGTACGCGGTCGACAAGGCGTTCAATTACTCGAACGCGGCCACCGGCATGGGAACGACCGGGGCGCTGGGGGTGGAACTGTCCGCTTTCACCTGCGGCTTCGGCGGCGGCGCGGTCCGGCTGACCTGGCGCACCGAGAGCGAGACCGACTCCTACCGCTGGACGGTCTTGCGGGCGGACGCCGACACCGGTCCCTACCGCGAGATCGGGCGGCTGGATGCGGCAGGGAACAGCACCGCACCGCGGTTCTACGCCTGGTTGGACGCCGACGTCCAGCCCGGGCACACCTACTACTATCGGCTTGAGGAACTGGACCTGTCGGGCGAGGTCGCCCACTACGGCCCGGTAATCGCGACGGTCCCCGCCGGGACGGCGCGGGTGCTGGCATCGGCCGCGCACCCCAACCCGTTTCGGGAGCGGACCACCATCAGTTACCAGCTGGCCGCGCCCGGACGGGTGACGCTGCGCATCTACAACGCGGCGGGGCAGTTGGTGCGGGTGATCGGCGACGCGCCCGGCGAGCGCGGGACGAACCATGCGGTGTGGAACGGCAGTGACCAGCAGGGGAACCGCGCGGCGCCGGGCGTGTATTTCTTCCGGCTGATCGCTGGCGGCACCGCGCAACCGGGACGGGTTGTGCTCCTGAAATGATATGCCGCATGAAAGGTTTGCGATCATGAAGAATCTGCTGTTCGCTGCCGGCGCGCTGGGCCTGGGCGCACTGGCCTGGGGCCAAGTCAGCCTGACCACGCTGGGATCGACGTACTACCAGGATTTTAATGCACTAGACACATCCCGTACGGTCCAGTCAAGCACGCTGCCGACCGGTTGGGCATTGTATGAAACCGGCACCAACGCCAACACGACCTACCTTGGCGATCCAGGGTCGAATACCGCGGGCAACACCTACAGCTATGGAACCAATGCCAGCACGGACCGCGCGTTCGGCGGCTTGCTCAGCGGCAGTCTGACCCCGACCTTCGGCGCCGGGTTCACCAACAACACTGGCGGTGCGATCACCTCGCTGGATATCGCCTACGTCGGCGAGCAATGGCGGCTGGGCACGAGGAACCGTTTCGATTCGCTCAAGCTGCAGTTCAGCACAGATGCCACCAGCTTGTCGACGGGATCCTGGACAAGCTACCCCGACCTGAGTTTTCAGACCAAGGATACGTCGGGTGCGGCCGGTGCCAGGGACGGAAACAACGCCTCGTTCCGCTCGCTTATCACCGGCAGCATCACCGGCCTGAACATCGCCAACGGCGCGACGTTCTGGCTCCGCTGGGTAGACTTCAATGCCTCGGGTGCGGACGACGGTCTGGCCGTCGACAGCTTCAACCTGACCCCGCAGGGCGGGGTGGTCAGCAGTTCGTCGGATATCGCCGCCGCCGGCTCCTGCAGCACCAACATTCGCTGCGTCGATTTCCAGGCGATCGACATCACCGAGGCCAATGCGCTGAAAGCCTGGTCGTTCAAGGTCCGCGACGGCGGCGGCAGCGCCGACGCCGACGCCAATCCCACCATCGTCGACTCCATCAAGCTGGTCAAGGGTGCCCAGGACGGGGTCGCCAGCTGGGGCGGTACGATCCGCCGCGCCGCGCTGTATTCCGGGGGCGTCGAACGGGCCGAGGTCGCCGTCACCGGCGACACCATCAAGTTCGGCGGGCTGAACTTCACCGTCGCCGACGACGCCGACAGCACGCTGGCCCTCTACCTCAGCTTCGAGACGGCCTACACCGACAACCAGCAGTTTCAGTTCAAGGTCTCGAACAGCCTGGTGAAAACGGCCGGCGCCAGCTCGGCCTTCGCCGCCTTCGCCTGCTCCAGCCGCGTGGCGAACGACACCAACCGGATCGAAGTTGCGGCGACCGCGCTCAACTTTTCCACCCAGCCGCCGGCCAGCGTCGGCGCCAACGCCGACTTCGGCGCCGGGGTCGAGGCCGCCGACGCCAACGGCAACCGCGACCTCGATGCCATCCACAGCGTCACCCTGGCCCGCGCTTCCGGCAGCGGCGCTCTGACGTCGGTCGCTGGCCTGACCCAGGGTCTTGCCGCCGGCCTGGGCGCCTGGTCCGACCTGCGCTACGACGCGGTCGAAAGCGGGGTGACCATCGCCGCCTCCGCGGCGGGACTGGTCGTGGACACCAGCAGCGCGATCACGGTCACCGGCGAGGTGGGCTCGGCCACGGCGGCGGGCGACAGCGCCGAGCCGGCGGCGATCTCCTCGCTGCTGGACAGCCAGGGCGAGGCGGTGCTCAACTTCGACTTCACCGTCAGCGACGACGGCAGCATCCCGGGCACGGACGCGCTGCCGACGCTGATCGACACGATCACCATCCTGCAGGGGACCGGCAATGACCCGGGCACCTGGTACAACGTCATCGCCGGTGCGGTGCTGCTGGATCAAGCCGGCAACAGCTTCTCGGGGGCCATCGGCGCCACGACCATCCGGTTCAACAACATCCCCACCACGGCCGGCGCGCTGGGATACGTGGCCGACAACGCCACCAAGCACTACCGCCTGAAGTGCTGGCTGAAGAGCGACCTGACCTACCTGCGCGACACCATCGACGGGCTGAACCTGGCCTTCCGGGTCAACCGTTCCAGCTACCGGACGCTGGCGGCGGGGTCGAGCGCCTTCGCCGCGGGCAACGGGACCAACGTCGAGTCGGGTGCCGACAACAACATGGTCTCGGTGGCCGGGACGGCGCTCAACTTCTCCTATCACCCCCAGCCGCCGGTCTACCGGTCGGCCTCCTTCCGGGTTGATGTCGAGGCGGTCGACAGCAACGGCAACCGCGACCGCGGCGCCACCGACGCGGTGACGCTGTCCCGGGCCGCCGGGGCCGGCGCGCTGACTTCCGCGGCCGGCCTGACCCAGAGCCTCGTGGCCGGGTTGCGGAGCTGGAACGACCTGCAGTACGACGTCTCCGAGACCGGCGTCCGCATCCGCGCGGCGGCGGGGGGCCTGGCCACCGACACCTGCGACGCATTCGCGGTGGTCGAGACCGAGCCCGCCACCCAGGCTTCGGGCCTCGCCTTCAGCGCCGTGGGCGAGACGCAGATGACCGTCAGCTGGACGTCCGGCAGCGGGGCGGGGCGGATCCTGCTGGCCAAGGCCGGGCAGACCGTCAGCCATCCGCCGGTGGACGGCGAGGGCTACACGGCCAGCAGCTTTTTCGGCGTCGGTTCCCAGATCGGCACCAACAACTTCGCCATCTATGCCGGCAGCGGCAATTCGGTGACGGTGATCGGCCTCAGCCCGCTGACGCGTTACTTCTTCGCCGTTTACGAGTACAACGGCGCCGGCGCCACCGCCAATTACCTGACCGCCCTGCCTGACACCGGCAGCCAGATGACCAATGCCTCGCTTTCGGTCGGTGATTTCCAATCGAAGCTTGATGGTAACTGGAGTAGCATGGCGACCTGGGACCAGTGGAACGGCGGCAGTTGGGTCGCGGCCGCCGCGCTGCCGACATCAAGCAGCACGGTGTACCTCAGCGGCGGCGACACGGTCACGGTCGATGCCAGCGGCGCCTGCAAGAACCTGATCATGTACAATGCCGGCAACGGCATGCGCCTGACCCTGAATGCCGCCTGCACGCTGTCGGTGGCGGGAACGCTCAGCAGCGCCGACAACCTGCCGAGCGCTGCGCTGATCAAGGGCGAGGGACTGGTCCGCTTCACCGGCGGATCACGAGCGTTGTTCGGAAGCACCTGGGCAGCCAATCCGCCCGGCTGGCGTTTCGAGGTCTCGCTCGATCCCGGGGCTGTTGGCACAACCTCCTCCGGGATCAAGGCCGGTCAGATCACCGTCAGTTCCGGGACTTTCGTGGTCGGCACATCACCCAACAATGATCTCCGCCCGGATTCCGGCGCCGCCGGCACCGGCTCGGTACGGGTCGCGAATGGTGCGACGCTCACCGTGCTGGGCAGCATCAGCCGGACCTCGACCGCCACGGCTCCGTGCGCCCTGGTCGACGTCAACGGCGTCCTGAGACTGGCCGGACGCAACATCAGCGCCACCAATATCAACATCAACAACAGCGGCAAGCTGGTCAGCACCAGGACGGACATTCCCCGCGGCCATCTGATCACCGGAACGCTGACATACACCAGCGGGGCAACGCTGGAGTACAGCTCCGGTACCACGGACCTGGGACAGGCCACGGGGGGCGAGCTGACCGCGACGGTCCACAACCTCACCGTCAACAATGCCGCCGGCGACACGTTGAAATCCAGCGTCACGGTCAACGGCACGCTGCGCTGCCAGCAGGGCCGGCTGTTCACCGGGGCCTACACCGCGACGCTGGCCAGCGACGCTCTGCTGGTCGAGAGCGACGCGGCGAACGTCCAGGGCACAGTGCAGATCACCCGCACGCTGGCGCAGTCGGTGGCTGACACCTTCAACGGGCTGGGGCTGACCGTCACCGCCAGCGGCGCGGCGCCCGGGGCCACCACGGTGGTCCGCACCACCGGCCGCCACTACGGCGTCGGCGGCAACCAGGGCATCGACCGGTCGGTATCGGTCTCGCCGGCCGTCAACAGCGGGCTCAACGCCACCATGGTGCTGCGCTACCGCGACGCCGAGCTCAACGGCCTGGTCGAGAGCGAGCTCGGGCTGTTCCGCTCGGCCAACAACGGTGCGTCCTGGGACAGCATGGGCGGCACCGTCGACCCGGGCGCGAACACCATCACCCTGCCGGGCATCGGCGCCTTCTCGCTGTGGACCGCCGGCAAATCGGGCGTGCCGCTGTCGGTGCAGCTGTCCGCGTTCACCGCCGCGGCCGCCGGCGGCGGCGTCACGCTGCGCTGGCGCACCGAGAGCGAGTGCGGAACCTACCGCTGGGCGATCGAGCGGTCAGGGATGGCCGGCGGCCCCTATCGAGAGATCGACAGGATCCCGGCCCAGGGCACCTCCTGTGCGCCGCACGAGTATGTCTGGAGCGACCGGGATGTTGCCCCGGGCGCTTATTGGTACCGGTTGGTCGAATGTGACCTCGACGGCGCACGATCGGTGCACGGGCCGGTTTCGTGCATCGTGCCCGGGGCTGGCGGCGCCCTCACGCTCCATTGCCGGCCGAACCCGTTCAGCACCAGCACCACAATCGCCTATCAGGTGCCGGCGGCAGGGCCGGTGAGGATCGCCGTCTACAACGCGGCCGGGCAACGTGTGTGGCTCCTCAACGACGGCTCAGGCCCCACAGGGAGCGGCACCATCACGTGGGGCGGAACTGACGACATGGGCCGGCGCCTGGCGAACGGCGCCTATATCGTGCGGATCGAAACATACGCCCGGAGCATCCAACAAAAGCTGCTGCTGGTCCGGTGATCGCCAACGGCACGCTGACAAGCCGGGCGTTGTCGCCCGGCTTGTCGCATTGGAGAAAGCACTTGACTTCATCCGCCGGCCGTGCTTTAATGACGCGCAAAAGGGAAACCGTGAAGTGAAGCAGCGACCGGACAACTGGAACCGCGTTTACTCGCGGGTGCTGGCGGCCGAAAAGGACCATGGCCTGCTGGGGCGTGGCGACCGCGTCCTGATCGCGCTTTCAGGGGGCGCCGACAGCCTCGTGCTGCTTGACCTGCTGTCGTATCAAAGGGGGGCATTGGGCCGGAAGCTGGGCCTGACGGTGGTCGCCGGGCACGTGCCGGGCAGTTTCCGTGGGCGGCCGATCGCACAGCAGGCGGACCTGCGCCGGACCTGCGAGCGGCTGAGCGTCGACCTGCAAGTCTCTGACCGGCGGCTGGGAGAGGAAGTATTCAGCGACTGCTTCGCCTGCTCCCGGGCCCGCCGCAGACTGCTGTTCGATCTGGCGGAACGGTGCGGCTGCAACAAGATCGCACTAGGGCACAACGCCGACGACCTGGCGGAGACCGCGCTGCTGAACATCCTTTTCGCCGGGCATTTCGCGGCGATGCGGCCCCGGCAGCCGCTGCTGAACGGGAGGGTCACGGTGATCCGGCCGCTGTCCTACGTCTGGAAATCACAGATCGCCGAGTACTGCGCCCAGCGGTTCGGGCCGGTGCGCCAGTTCGCCTGCCCCGGCGGCAAGGGTTCGAGGCGGCTGCTGGTCCGGAAACTGCTGGCACGCCTGGAGCAGGACGGGTCGCCGGTCCGGGCCAACGTGCTGAAGGCGATCTTCAATCCCAAGCCGGATTACCTGCCGCTGAGAAGTGGAACATAACCGCCGCATTTTTCGTACGTTATAGGATCGATCGCCGCTGATCCGTTCAAGACCAACGGCTGCCCGCAATCGTGTCAACCACGAGGATAACATTATGTCAGATCAGCGGTTGCGGATGCGGAAAAATACATTGAAAACAGCCGGGATCTATGATAAACTTATTGTTTACGGCTGTGAATTGAAACATTAATCAATTGTACCAAGAAGGCCATCAGATGAGACGGATGCTTATCGCCTTTCTGGCTGCCGGAACGATTTTGGCGGCGGTTTCCTGTTCCCGGGGCAACCGGACGATCGCCAGGATCGACGGCCAGAAAGTGACCATCGCCGAGTTCGAGCAGGTCTACCGTTCCCCCGCAGACGCCAAGGACACGGCCGACGTCGCCGCCGCCAAGCGCAAGATGCTGGATCAGCTGGTCGACGAGAAGCTGATGCTGTGCGAGGCGCTGGCCCGGGGGTACGACAAGGAACCACAGACTGCCCGCGAACTGGTCGAGGTCAGGAACAACGTCCTGCTGGATTGGCTGTACCGCGAGCAGTTCATCAAGAGGAACCGCGCCACCGACGCAGCCGTCAAGGACCTGTACCAGAAACTGGGCGTGCACGTGCGCGCCCGGCACATCGTGGCCCGCAGCGAGTCCGAGGCTCGGGAACTGATGAGCGCGGTCAAGGGCCGGGCTGCGTTCGAAAAGCAGTTCGCGGGCAAGACGTTCGATGAGGAAGTGCTGGTACCGGATTCCGCGCACGCCGGCGCCGCCGGGCCGGCGACGGAGATCAACCAGATACCGGCAGGAATGAAGCTGGAGAAGCGGACGGTTTCCGGCGCAACCATGCGGGAGCGGTTCATGATCGTGGCCCGAGAGCGGTCGCAGGAGGAAATGACCGCAGCCCGGGGCGGCGACCTGTTCTGGTTCGGATGGGGGCAGGTGGCGCCCGGGTTCGACGAGTTCCAAGAGATCGTCTTCAAGCTCAAGCCCGGCCAGCTGGGCGGCCCGGTGCGGACTCCCTACGGCCACCACCTGGTCATGGTCGATTCGGTCAAGAAAGCCGAGCCGCCGCTGCCCCCGCTGTCGCAGATCAAGGACCAGCTGAGGATGCGCCTGGACCAGCAGGCCTTCTCCAAGGCCGGGGAACAGGCGCAGAAGTACGTCGCCGAACTGATCGACGGCGCCAAGATCACCGTCGACAGCGCCGCCGCCGCCATGCTGGCCGACAAGCAGCGCCGGCAGTACGGCGACGGTCCCCAGCCGTTCCCCGATCTGACGGCCGGCGAACAGAAGACGACGGTGGCTGCTTACAAGGGCGGCACCGTGACCGCGGCCGACCTGTCCGACGGCGCCAGGCATTTCTTCCGGGGCGGCGTGGTCCTGACCGAGCCCGACAGCCTGCACAAGTACGCCGAGCGGATGATCACCCGCCGGCTGCTGGCTGCCCGTGCCGCACGCCTGGGCCTGGACCGCCTGCCCAAGGTCAAGCAGCATATCGCCTTCAAGACAATGGACAAGCTTGCGGGCATGGTCTATCTGCGCGAGGTCCAGGAGAAAATCAGCATCGGGGACCAGGAGATCAGGCAGCACTACCAGCAGCACCGCGCCGAGTTTTACCGGCCGGAGCAGGCCTACGTCGACCTGATACTAGTGAAGACCCCCGAGGAGGCGGCGCGCACAGCCGCCGACCTGAGGCGGGGCGCCAATTTCGCGGCGGTGGCACGGGAGCGCTCACTCGACGAGTCACGCCAGAGCGGCGGCTACCTGGGGCCGGTCGCCCGGCGGTCCCCGGTCCACCCCGAAATAGCCGCCCGGGCCTACGCGCTGCCGATCAACACCGTCTCGGAGCCGTTCCCGACCCGGGGCGGGTATGCCGTGATCAAGGTCTCGCGGCGCGATGCCGCGCGCCAGCCCGGATTCGAAGAGGTGCGGGACCAGGTCCGCAACCTGCTGATGCAGCGGCAGCATGACCGCCTGCTGCAGGAGCTGGTCGCAGCGCTGAAGGAAAAGTACCGGGTGACCGTCGACGAGCGGGCGCTGGCCGCCGCCGGGCAACAGAAAGACGAGGAAAGACCATGAAGCGCCTGATCGCCGCCGCGCTGGTCGCGGCCGCAGCAACCGCGCTGTCCGGCTGCGCTCGGACCCAGCCCAAGGGCCAGGTCGTGGCCCGGGTCAATGAAGCGACCCTGACCGACCGCGATTTCTACGACATGCTGCCGCAGGAATTCTCCAGCCTGCCCCCGGCGCACAAAGAGGCTTGGATCGCGGCCAACAAGGACGAGGCCATCAAGCAGTGGGTGCGAACCGAGCTGCTGTACCAGGAGGCGCTGCGGCGGGGAATCCACAAGGAAGCCAAGGTCGCCAAGGTGCTCAAGGAGTGGCCGAAGATCATCCTGATGAACGAGATGGAGAAGCGCGAGCTGGGCAGCGCCCCGGAAGTCAGCGAGGCCGAGGCCCGCGAGTATTTCTCCAGGCACGAACAGGAGTACCAGGCCGAGATCAAGCTGGCCGAGATCGTGGTGGCGACCAGGGCTGAAGCCGAGGAGGTCAAGGCAGCGCTCGACAACGGCGCCGACTTCGCCAAGCTGGCCAGGGAGCGATCGCTGGCGCGCAACACCGCAGTCAACGGCGGCGTGCTGCCCGCCTACCTGCTGCGCGGCGACAAGCGAATCGATTTCGAGCTGGAGGAGAAGATCTTCTCCCTGGCCAAGGGCGCCGTGTCCGACCCGATCAAGATCGCCAGCGCCTTCCAGGTGATCAAGGCGGTGGACCGCCGCCCAGCTTGGCAGACGGTTAAGTTCGAAGATGTCAGGGAGGACCTGATCGGCGGGCTGAGCATCTCGCGGCAGCGCCGCCTGCTGGAGGCCCTGTTCGACAGTCTGCAGGCCAACGCCAAGGTGTCGCAGCACCCGGAACTGCTGAAATAGCCGTTTCCCCGAGCCAACCATCCCGATCGCAGAAAGGCACCGCCATGAGACACCTGATAACCGCGTTCCTGCTGCTGGCCGGCGGGGCCGCCTTCGCCGCCGACCCCGTCGACGCCATCGTCGGCAAGGTGGGCGACGACATCATCATGAAAAGCGAGGTCGACCGTCAGGTGCAGCTGTACCGGATGCAGGTGCCGACCGACCCGACGACCGACGACTCCCTGCGCAAGGCGGCGCTGGAGAACATCATCGAGGGCAAGGTGATGGTGCTGGAGGCGAGGCGCGAGTCGGTGGCCGTGGCCGATGCCGATGTCGAGGAGCAGATCAACCAGGCCATCCAGAACCTGCGGCGCAACTTCCCCAGCGAGGACAGCTTCAGGATGGCGCTCAAGCGCGAGGGCACCACCGTCGACAAGCTCAAGGAAAAGTACCGTAGCGACACCCGCGAGCGGATGATGATCCAGCGCCTGATCGACAAGCGGGTCCGGCCCAAGGCGGCCGCGCCCACTTCCAGGGAGGTCGAGGCGTTCTACGCCACCCACAAGGATTCGATCCCCGACGAGCCGGAGAAGGTGCAGCTGCAGCACATCCTGATCGTCCCCAAGATCGGCCAGGCCGCCGAGACCAGGGGCCAGGATCGGGCGCGGGCCGCCATGGCGGAGCTGCGGGCCGGCAAGAGCTTTTCCGCGGTGGCCGCCAAGTACTCCGATGATCCCGGCTCGTCCGGCCGGGGCGGCGATCTGGGATGGTTCGGACGCGGCGCCATGGTGCCGCAGTTCGATGCCGCGGTGTTCGGTCTCAAACCGGGGGAGACCACCAAGCAGCCGGTGCGCACCCAGTTCGGCTTCCACATCATCAGGCTGGCCGAGCGGAACGGCGACCAAGTGCGGGCCTCGCACATCCTGGTGATGGTCAAGCCGTCGGCCCAGGACATTGGCCGCGCCCGCAAGACGATCGACGGGCTGCGCTCCCGCATCGCCGCCGGCGAGGATTTCGGCACCGTGGCCCGGACCTACTCCCACGACAACGACTCCAAGGCCAGGGGCGGCGACCTGGGCCTGGTGCCGGTGGAAGCGTTCCCGGAAGAGGTCAAGAACGAGCTGGCGGCCATGAAGGAGGCCGAGGTGTCGGACGTGATAGAGACCGAGACCGGCTACCATCTGGTCAAGCTGGTCAAGCGCGAGCCGGCGCGGCGGGCCACGTTCGAGAGCGTCAGGGAGCAGCTGACCGAGTACCTGAAGAACAAGAAGATGCAGGACGAGTACAACAAGTGGATGAAGGACCTGAAGGGAAAGCATTACATCGAGCGGAACCTGTAGCAGGGGATCGGCGAGGAGCAACGGGGGCGCAGGGATTCCTCCGCTGCAAAGCGGGCGGGCCGTCGGTGACGACGGCCCGCCTTTCATTGTCTATCGCCCAGCCGGATGGCAGCTAGGGGCTGACCGTCCCCCCGATGGCTATTTTCCAGCGCCAGGCGAGCTTTTTTTCCCCGGGCAGCGGCTGGTTGATCCACAGCGGCAGCAGCAGCCGGACCCCGGGCAGCCGCAGGTCGACGCCGGCATTGGCCGGTACCCGTCCCGGGTGCAGTTCTGACCAGTCGTTGATCACCCGTCCGGCTCCGCAGAACAGCGCCAGGGGGACCCGGTGCAGCGGCAGGGACAGGCCGGCCGCCAGGACGCTGGTGCCGCGGACATGGCGGCCGGCATAACCGGGCAGATTGGCGCCACCGTCAATGTGGTAGCGCTCCTGGGGAGAAAACCAGCCGGTATACGACACGATCATGTTGTCCAGGCCGGTGGCCTTGAACCCGCCCGACAGGAAGTACTGCTCCTGGGCCGGGGGGTCTCCGGAGATCTGGCCGATGATGCCGCGCGCATCGATCCGTACGTACTTGCCGAGCCGCAGGTACGCCCGCTCCTCCGCCTCGGCCCGCATATAATTTCGCATGCCGGAATGCGGCGTGTTGGATAATCCCGCGGCCGCCGCCAGTCGCAGGCTCGAGCCGTACCTCCAACCGGTGGCGGCGAACCTCCGTTCTCCGATTACGGCCCATGTCTCCCCACGCTCGATGTCGCGCCGATCCCAGAACCGGGTGACGTTGACGACCCTGCTGTAGTCGAGCCTGGCATCGAACCGCTCGGTGGGAGCCATCAGCGCCTTGCCCCAGCTGCGTCTGATGCCGGCGCCGGCCCAGTAGGTGTCGTACGCCTTGCCGAATGTTCCGTACACGCGCGGTGGCATGGGGAGACGGGTCACCGGCGTCTGGTAATCAAGGCTCCACGATAGCTGCCGGGAACGGAATCCGTAGTACGATGAAGCGGTCCACTGGTGAAGGCCGACCAGCGGACCACCGTCCACCAGGTAGCCGCCGTGCAGGATCGGCCCGAAACGGAATCCGTTGATGCCGTCGTACCACGGCAGCGGCACGGCCCACATCTGATATTTATCGAACGACGGCAGCCGGGGCAGCAGTGTAAACGACCATTGGCGCGGCCAGTGGTTGTCGAAACGCTTTACCTCGGGCAGTGAAGCGGCGGGATCCAGCACCGCGTGCCGCAGCTCCCCGTCAGTCCGGAGGCAGAACGTCGTGTCCGCGCCCGCGCCGCTCCAGCCCACGGTGTATCTCTCGGAGACGGCGTCCTTCAGGCGCAGCGACACCGGCAGGACCAGGCTGTCGCGCCGCTGCAGGCTGATGCGGTAAATGTTCTCTTGCTCTTCGACCCGCTCGACCGCGGCGATGGCGTAGTCGCAGCGCTGGGTGGTCGTGAGCATGGGCATGAAATACGGACGGACGTCCTCTTTCGCCACGCTGTCGACCACGGCTAGGAATTTTTCGGTCGTGACGTGCTTGAACTGGTACTTCGCGCAGTAGGCGCGCATCGCCCGGTCGAAGCTCTCGTCGCCGAGATAATCCCTCAGCCACCACATCATCAGTGCCGGTTTCTTGTAGGCGGTGACGGCGTAGAGCGTCGGCTCGCGGATGTCGCAGGCCCGGGTCAGCACCGGCTGCTCCATGCGGTTGAGAGCGAACATGGCGTACATCATCCGGCCGATGTAGCGGTCGGACAACTCCGGCAGCCACCGCCGGGCCCGCGGCTTGGCCAGGAGGTTGCCCGCTGATCCGTACTTCTCCTCGAAGTAGCGCTCCTCCGAGAACGTGTTGATCCCCTCGTCCAGCCAGGCCTCGTCCATCTCGTCGTTGCCCAGCGCGCCGTAGAACCACTGGTGGCCGATCTCGTGAATCACAACCATCTCGAGAGAGCGGGTAAACCTGTCCTCGCCCGAGGAGACGATCACCAGGTTCGGGTATTCCATGCCGCCGCCGGCAGCCAGCGAGCCCTGGCATACGGTCAGGGTCGAATAGGGGTACCGGCCGTACCAGCGGCCGTAGTAGTCCAGTGCGTCCTTGGAATACTGCATCACGTTCTTCCATTTGACCGTGTCGCGCGGCAGCGCCAGCACCTTGATCAGCACGCCGTCGTGCTCCTCCTCGGTCACGACGTACGTGCGGTCCGCGCACCAGGCGAAATCGTGGACGTTATCGGCGCAGAACAAATGATAGTCCGTGGAATCGCTGCTCGTTGAATCGCTGTTCGCGGTGTCAATAACTTTCACGCCGGTGGCGCCGACCATCATGCCTTGCGGAGTCCAAATGCCGACATTGAACGAACCGTAGTCGCCGTAGAACTCGCCGATGTAGCGGTAGCCGTCCGGGTGCCAGCCCTTCTCGTCGTAGACCACTATCTTGGGGTACCACTGGGAGATTTCGTAATGCGCGCCCTTGTGGCCCAGCCGCGAGACGATGGCCGGCAGCTTGACGCCGAAAACGATGTCGAACATCAATGAGTCGCCGGGCACCAGCGGGGCCGGCAGGTCGCAGCAGGCCGTAGTGATGTCGGCGCCGGGCCGCAGGGCCAACGCCGCGCCTCCGGCGCGGAAGGAGCTGATCTCGATGAACCCCCGGTCCCGTTCCGCCAGGCAGCGGCCGCGGTAGTCATGGAAGGACTCGGCCTCGACGGCCAGCGCCGTGCCCAGGTCCTTGTAGGCGTTGGGATAGAGGTGGAACCACACGGTGTGCAGCGTGTCCGGGGAGTTGTTCCAGTAGGTCAGCCGCTCGCTGCCGTGCAGCCAGTGGGCCGCCGTGTCCAGCTTGACGTCGATGTCGTAGGCTACCCGCTGCTGCCAGGCAAAACCGAATGAGGAAAGCAGAAGGCAGAAAGCGAAAAGGATGAATAGTTTCTTCATAAAAACTCCTGTTGACCTAACCCCTGCCCCTCTCCCTCGGGAGAGGGGGGACGAAACCCCTTCCCCGACGGGGAAGGGGTAGGGGTTAGGTCATTATGTTGGCGTGGAATCTTGCTGTTGACTATTGTCCAATCGATGGTCCAAATACTTCAATATCGCTTCCTTGTGTCCGCCGTACTGCAGGTACATGCCCCGGAAATTCTCCATCCATGATGCCTTCAGGTAGGGCGAGAGCTGGACTCCGTTGCGGTCGGGGTAGTAGCTGCGGACCTGCTCCCACTTTCTGGCGGTCGTCACGCCGCCGCGTTTCATGGTGACGCCGTCGCCGTCGAATCGGTAGGCGGTCCTGATGAAGAAGGGGAACTCCGAGGCGAACAACAGGACGAACCCCAGCCCGGTCCAGAACGCCGAGCGGGTCCATAGCAGCACCAGCGCCGAGACCGCGACCGGAAAGACGACGGCGATGACGGCCTTGGGCATCGATTCCCGGACCGGGTGGACCGTCCATTCGAATACGTGGTCGGCTGCGGGGTCAGTCATATTCGATCTCTTTCAGCTGCTTGCGGTAATCCTGTTTCATGGCGTGGAAGAAGCGCAGGGCCTCGGGGGACTGGTAGTCGGCGTAGGTCCACTCCAGCGGCTGGAAGCCGTCACCCTTGTAGATCAGCGTTACCTCGGCGTACACGCCCTGCCCAAGGTAGACGCGGTGGGCGAAGTCCTTGCAGGAGGCCAGCACCAGCCGCGACTCGTTGAGGTAGCCGGGGTCGATGTTGACGCCGCGTCCGCCGCCCGGCATGACGTACTGCTGTTCCAGCTCGTCGGCGAGCAGCTTGTACTCCGCCAGCCGGTCGGGGGGCAGCAGCCGGTGCAGGCTCCACCAGCTGCGGTAGAGGCGCGGGCCCATCTCGTCACAGTAGTAGCCGGTGAAGGTTTCGAACTCCAGCACCGGGCTCTTCCGATCGATGATGTCGAAGCGGGCCTGCAGGTCGCGTTCCAGCTGCCACAGGCTGACCAAGGGAGAGTAGATCAGCCCCAGGAAGAACTTGACGGATTGGGGAGGTCGCGGAGCAGTCACGGCGGGCCTTGGCGGCTTACCGGCAGACCTTGACGCAGACGCCGCAGATCGACTGCCCGATGCCCGGCATGCGGGAGAACTCCTTCAGCTTCTCGGCGCACCTGGCGCGGTCGTACCCCGCCTCGGAGATCGCGCCGGCCGGGCAGGCGTCGATGCAGGCCCGGCAGCCATCGCAGGGGCCCTTTCCCGCCAGCGGGGCACCGGACACCAGCGGCAGGTCGGTCAGCACCGTGACCAGCCGCAGCCGGCCGCGGTGGACGGGGTGGAGGAACAGGGCCGAGCGGCCGATCCATCCCAGGCCGGCCTGCACCGCGATCGCCTTGTGCGACAGGTGGCCGTAGTTGTCCTTCCAGTCTATCACCTGCGAGGCCGGTATCGGCAGCGCCCGCTTCCGCTGCTGGTGGATGTACGAGGCGACGTGGGCGGCCGCCTGGTCCAGCATGTAGTTGGCGACCTTGTAGTGGTGCTTGTAGATCAGGGTCGGCCGGTCGGCGATGCCGTCGAGCACCGGGTCCGACAGCCGGTAGCCCATGCTGATCCCGTATTCCAGCCCGCGGGCCGCTGTGAGTATATCGGGACGGAAGGTGCCGCGGATCGGCCCCAGGTCGGCCACGCCGAACATGGCCATGCCGCAGTCTTCTGCGATACGCGCCAGCGCAGCATCGTGAGCGGCGACGGTGTTCATTCTTGTGAATCAGCGGTTGGACAGCGCGGCCCGTTCGATCGCCGTCCGGTGGGAAACGACCAGTTCCTGCTGCTCCGGCCAGAACATCCGGGGCAGGCGGTCCAGCCGGCACCAGATGAGCTGGTAGTGGTGGTGGCGATCGGTCGGCCGGCCGTCCTTTTGATGAGTGGTGAACAGGAAGTAGTGGGTCTTTTTCCACGACGTCTTTTTCAAATCCCACCGTTCCCTGATGCCCAGCTCGCCGGCCAGCTGCAGGTCGCACAAGCCGGATTCCTCGGAGATCTCCCGCAGCGCCGCCTGCAGCGGCGTTTCCTGTGGTTCGACATGGCCCTTGGGCAGGATGTAATCCCTGAATCCGTCTTCGCGCAACAGGGCGATCAGCACATGAGCGCCGGCGGCGCGGGCGACCACCCCGCCGCTGGAAACGTGCCCGGGAACGCCCGCCGGTTTCACGTACCAGCTCTGGTCAATCCTGAGGTACGGCTCGCGCACGATGTCCTGCACCACCGGCAGCTGCGGCACGAATCGCGTGCTGCGAAACACGCCGCGCAGCAGCAGCGCCAGGCCCGAGAGGGAGAACAGGGCGGCCAGAGAGGCGAAGACCGTTGCTGCGATGGCGCCCGGAGAGGGGAACATGCGGCAGGCGTCCACAGTGCATCCGGCCGCGACCGCAAGGAGCGCCGCGCCGGCCGCCAGCAGCAGGCAGGCCACGCCCGAACGCAGCAGCTCCCCTCTGGTCATGAAGCTGACGTCCATGCGCGGGCCGAAGGGGCGGAACAGCAGCCGCGCCCACCAGGCCCCGGGATGCCTTCCGGCCAGCGCCCGGAGGTTGATAAACACCGCCAACCCGATGACCAGTGCGAACAACAGCTGCATCCGCGAACCTGCGATGGTCAGAACCTCGCCTTGCCGCCGAAGATCGACCCCAGCACGCCCCGCATGATCGATCTCCCGGCCTGGGTGGCCGCGGCGCGGGCCGCGCTCTTGAGCACGGCCTCTGCCACGCCCTGGCGCTGCGACGGCGCCCGGCCCTTGGGCGTGGCAGTCCGCGCCGGCGGCGCGGGCGCCGCGGTCTTCTCGGTCCGGGCCTTGAGGATCTCGTAGGCCGACTCGCGGTCGACGGGCTTCTCGTACGAGCCGTACACCGCAGATGTCTTGATCGTCTCCTGGCGCTGGCCGGGCGCGACCGGCCCCACCTGGCTGCGGGGCGGCAGCACGAAGGCGCGTTCCACGATGCCGGGCGCGCCCTTCTCGTCCAGGAACGAGACCAGCGCCTCGCCCACCTGCAGTTCGGTGATCACCTGCTCGACCTTGAGCTTCGGGTTCGAGCGGAACGTCTCCGCCGCCGCGTTGACCGCCTTCTGGTCGCGCGGCGTGAAGGCCCGCAGGGCGTGCTGGACGCGGTTGCCCAGCTGCCCCAGGATCCTGTCCGGGATGTCCAGCGGGTTCTGGGTGACGAAGTAGACGCCCACGCCCTTGGAGCGGATCAGCCGCACCACCTGCTCGATCTTCTGCAGCAGGGCGTCGGGAGCGTCGTCGAACAGCAGGTGGGCCTCGTCGAAGAAGAACACCAGCTTGGGCTTGTCGGGATCGCCCACCTCGGGCAGCCGCTCGAACAGCTCGGACAGCAGCCACAGCAGCAGCGAGGCGTACATCTGTGGCGACTGCAGCAGCCGGTCCGCGGCCAGGATGTTGACCACGCCCCGGCCCTGGGGATCGGTCTGCATCAGGTCGTCCAGGTTGAGCGCCGGCTCGGCGAACAGCCGGTCGGCGCCCTGCTGCTCCAGCGCCAGCAATCCGCGCTGGATGGCGCCGATGCTGGCCTTGGAGATGTTGCCGTACTCGGTCTGGAACCGCTCGGCGTTGTCTCCCCCGTGCTGCAGCATGGCCCGCAGGTCCTTGAGGTCCAAGAGCAGCAGGCCGTCGTCGTCAGCGATCTTGAAGACCAAGGCCAGCACGCCTCCCTGGACCTCGTTGAGGTTCAGCAGCCGTGAGAGCAGCAGCGGGCCCATCTCGGAGATGGTGGAGCGCACCGGGTGGCCCTGCTCGCCGAACACGTCCCAGAACGCCGCCGGGCAGGCCTGGTAGGTATGGTCGGCCAGCTTCAGCAGCGTGACCCGCTCGGCGATCTTGGGGTTGGCCCCGCCGGGTTGCGACAGGCCGGCCAGATCGCCCTTGACGTCGGCCATGAACACCGGGACGCCGGCGCGGGAGAAGTTCTCGGCCAATGTCTGAAGCGTGACGGTCTTGCCAGTGCCGGTGGCTCCGGCCACCAGACCGTGGCGGTTGGCCATCCGGGGCAGCAGGAACAGGTCCTGGTCGCTCTTGGCGATCAACAATGGCTGTGCAGGCATATCAGATTACCCTCCGACGTTGCTCGGGATGTCATTCCTGCGAAAGCAGGATTCCAGGAAGAATTGTTACTTGCTCTGGTCCTTGATGAACGATTGCACGCTGCGGTCGTAGCCGGACTCGCCGTTTTTCGAGAAGAAGCAGCCCGGGATCTCGCCGTTCCGACGATGGTACGCCACGCACTCGCAGCACAGGCCCTTGCGGGGGCAGGGCTCGTAGGTGCAGGTGCAGGAGGAGAGGTTCTTGCTCTTGTTGCAGTCCATGGTATTATTATATCTCTTGTGAGAGGGAATCAGTACGGATTAACATTCGACTATCGGGCAGTGTTCTGTGTTCACATTGCCCAAATACAGGACATGAGGGATGTAAGCGAACAACAGGAAACGCTTCTTCTGTGCGTAGCAATCCTTGAAATAATCTTCAGTTGCCACTGGCAGTTCGCTGATGCCGGGCATGCAGGCGGGGCTTTGATGGAGATATTGCGGTTCAATACCGTTTCCGGGATAGGTTAAAACCGCTATCTTATCGTGCGTTAACAGTCCGGTGTCTATTTCATAGAATTTTTCAGCAGGATAGCTATAACCTATTTCGCGCAATTTGCCGATTATTTTGCCCGGATATACGGGGCATAAAAAGAGAACGTCGTTCCACCGGCAATTCAAATGAGGGATGACCCTTTCCTGTACCCCTTCACGGTCCTGATACTTGGCGGCCTTCTTAGAATAGATGCCCGGATATTGGTCTTTCAGTTTGTTAAGAGGATAAAGGATTCTGCCCTGCATGTCTTCAGGAACCAAATGATAGACATAGAAGGCCAGGACTGATCAATCCTTTTTCTGCCCATGCAGTTCCTGGGCCGCTTCCTTGCCTTTTCTCATCCGTTCCCGGCGCTCCCGTTTATCCACCGGCCGCACGGTCTCGTCCATGATCCATTTGAGGAACGGCTCGGACCCGTCCTTGATGCGCCACATCACGATCTGCGGCACCGTGTCCGGGTGCAGCTGCTTGAGCCGCGCCTCGATCCGCTTGTAGAACCTCCGCTCGGCCTGGAACAGCGCGGCGCATTCGATCCGCTGCTCGATCCTGCCCTGCCAGCGGAAGTGCGACTCCAGCGGCCAGAGGTTGGCGCCGGCCGCCAGCTGCTCCTCCAGCAGGGCGCGGGCCGCCGTGACGGCCGTTGCCTTGTCCGGGAAGGTCGAATAGATCAATATGCAGTTCATGTCATTTCCCTTGATGCGCGAAGAACAGGTGGAGGGAGGCCAGCGTGATGCCGCAGTTGATGCGGTTGGCATTTACCAGGCGCTTGACCTCCCTGACCGATAGCGGGACGATGTCCAGGATCCCCTCGTCGTGTTCCTTGTTGGCGCGGGTGAGACGGGACTCGTCCAGGTCCCGGGCCAGGTAAGTGATGATCTCGGCGTTCTCGTGGCCCAACGCGGTGTAGAAGCTGCCGAGACGGTTCCACCGCTTCGCCCGGATGCCGGTCTCCTCGAACAGCTCTCGCCTGGCGGCGGACCGTGCCGGTTCGCCGTCCGCGATCGCGCCAGCCGGGAGCTCCAGGAATTCCCGGTTGACCGTGTAGCGGTATTGCCTGGTGAAGTAGATCTCGCCCCTACCGTTGAGCGCGACCACGGCAATGCCCGGCCCCTTCTCCACGATGCCGTAGATGCCAGGGCGGCCGTTGGGATAAACGATGCGGTACTCCCGCAGCGCCAGCCAGCGGTTGCGGTACACCGTGCGGGCGCCGGTGGTTCGCCAGCCGTGGCGGTCGCGCGAACGGTTCATGGCCTCACTTGAAGCGCTGCGGGATTACGCCGTCGGGGACATTCTGTCGCCAGACGTCTGCGGGGAACGGCCGGGCCGGATCGATGCGGTCGAACGTCAGGTCCAGCGTCATCCCCGCGGCGGGGCTCGTCAGCGTCACCCGATGGGGTCGCGCCGAGCCGCCGCCGCTCCGGAAATCGCCGTATTCGATCTCCGCCCAGGGCTTGTTTGCGATCCGCACCGCGTAGCGTTCGATTCGGGCTTGCTTGCGGCCGACCGTGAATGTCCGTGCGGTGTCGCCGCGCAGGAATAGAAAATCAGTCGATTTCGCGCCCGGTTCCGCCCGCTGGTACCCGCCCTCCTGGCGGGGCGGCAGGCCCGACACCGCGCGCATGATGCGGTCCAGCGACAGGCTCAGCGTCGCGGCCGCCGCCGAGTCGACAAGGGCCGGCGGGCCGGCCAGGTAGGTGCCGCGCAGCGGGACGCTGACCCAGGCCATCGTGTCCGCCAGTGCTGCCGAGGCCAGGGGGATGCCAAAGGGCCCGGCCAAATCGATCCGGAGACGCGAGACGTTTTCCCAACGCAGAGTGAAATCGGCGCTCTGGTTGAAATCGGGCGACGCAAGGCCGAGGGTGCCGGTGGCGGTGAACGGCTCGCCGGCGCGGTCGTAGCTGCGCAATGCCGTTTCCCAGAGCAGTTCGGGATCGCCCGTCGGAACGACCGGTGCCCGGCTGCATCCCTGGGGAACCAGCGCCGCCAGCGACAGCAGGAAAACCGCGAGGCGTTTCAATGTCACCGTTTCCCGTCCTGGCCGATCTTCTCCCTGATCGAGTTCTTGGAGGGATCGAGCTCCATGGCCTTCCGCCATTGCTCCATCGCCCGGTCGGGCTCGCCCAGGGCCCGGTAGATGTCGCCCAGATGGTCGCGCAGCGTGGCGTCGTTCGGCATCAGGGACACCGCCCGCTCAAGCAGCTCGCGGGCTTCGGCGTGGCGCCCCAGCCTGAAGTACACCCAGCCCTGGCTGTCGATGTAGAAGGCGTTGTCCGGCTCCTTCACCAGGGCCCTGGCGATCAGCGACTCGGCCTCGTCCAGGTTGGTCCCGCGCTCGGCGAACATGTAGCCGAGGTAATTGAGAGCAGGTGCGTTGTCCGGCTCGCGTTCCAGCAGTTCGCGGAAATATCTCTCCGCGGCGGCAGCATCGCCGGAGCGTTCGCAGGCGGCCGCCAGCGCGAACAGGAAAGTGGCATCTTTGCGGCGGCGCTGATAGACCTTCAGGTAGCGGGGGACCGCCTCGGAGTGGCGTTCCAGCTGGGCATAGGCGAGGGCGAACAGGTAGTCCATCTCCATCCGGCTGCCGTGGCGGCGGGCCCGCTTGAAGGCCTGCGCCGCCGAGTCGGTCCTGCCCAGCTGGACCTGGCAGATCCCAAGGTTGACCCAGGCCTCGGCCGTGCGGGGGAGCAGCCGCAGCGTGCGCCGGAACAGCGCGGCAGCCTCCTCGCAGCGCCGCTGCTGCAGGCGTATCCGCGCCAGCGCGTACAGGGCCTCGGTGTTGGCGCTGTCAGTTTCCAGCAACCGGGCGAAGGCGTCCGCAGCGCCGGTGGAATCCCCCCGGCGGTATTGCAGGCGCGCCAGCTGAAGGCGGAGGTTGGCGTCGTCCGGCTCCAGTTCGAGGATGGCAGCCGCCTCCTGCGCGGCGCAGGGAAAGTCCTTGCTGGCCAGCAGGGCGTTGAAGATGCGCCGCCGGATGGCGGTGTTGGCGGGCTGCAACGACGAGGCCCACCGGTACCAGAAGATCGAGGAGTCGGGCTGGTCCATGGCCTCGGCCAGCAATCCCAGCGAATAGGCGGCCTTGAGGTCGGTGGAATCGGATCCGAACAGCCCCCGCTGCACGGCGGCTGCCTCGGGCCACTGCCGGCGGCGGGACAGCAGCGCGGCCAGGGAATGCAGGATGTCGCGGTCGCCGGAGCGATCCGCCTCTGCCCGCAGCACGGCCAGCGCCGAGTCCGGCTGTCCGACGGCCTCGTACAGGCCGGCCAGGGTCGCCTTGATGTCCGCCGCCCGGGGCCGCAGCCGGGCCGCGATGCGGTACTGGTCCAGGGCGTCCCCGAATTCGCGGACCAGCATCAAGCTGTTGCCCAGGATCAGCCGGCCGTCGGCGTTTGAGGAATCGAGCCCGATGGCCCGCCGGGCGTAGACTGCGGCCAGGGTGTCGTTCCCCATCTCGTAGTAGTGCTGGGCGATCATCAGGGCGATCAGCGCCGAATTGGGGTCCAGACGACGGGCCCGCTTGAGCTGGGCGATGGCCGACTTGATGTCCCCCTGTTGCGCGTACAGCGCCGCTGCGCCGACCCGGTCCAGCGTGGACAGCTCGGCCTGCGCACGGTCCACGGCCTGGCGCGGGGCGCAGGCTGCCGTCAGCAGGAGGCAGAGAGGAATGAGCGGAAGCGATGTGCGCTGCATAAACAATGTCGGATGGCAGTAAAACGGCGGGGCGGCTAGGCTCGCGGTCCGGAATCCTCGGGCCGCATCTTCCGCAATTTGCCGGCCAAGTCGTCGTCACCGCCGCCGATGTCGACGCCGCCCGGGCCGTCCAGCAATCCCCGCTCGGCAAGCACCGGGGCCTGGGCGCGCAGGGCGATGGCGATAGAATCCGAGGGGCGGGCGTCGATGGAGAACAGTTCGGCGCCGCGGCGCAGGATCAGACGGGCGTAGAAGGTGCCGCCGCGCAGCTCGGTGATGACGGCCCGTTCCACGGCCACAGCGAGGCCGTCGAGCATGATCTTGATCAGGTCATGTGTCAGCGGCCGCTCGACGGCGGTCCCCTCTAAAACCAGGGCGATGGCCGCCGCCTCAGGCTCGCCGATCCATACCGGCAGGGCCCGGCGCCCGGCCGCATCGGCCAGCAGCACGACGGGCGTGCCGCTGGCCGGATCGCGGGCGACGCCCAGCACGGTGACGGCGATCAGGTCCATGGGGCTGCGGGGCGGGTGCGGCCGCTCGGCCGTCTCGCATGGCCGGAGCTACTATAAACTGTAGGTAGCACCCTCGGTGGCGAAGCGGATCTGCGGGTTCTTGAGGGCGGCGATTTCCTTCTGCACGCGGCTGAGGTGTAGTGCCTTCAGGTGGTAGACGTAGAACGGCACCCTGAGGCCCGATTTGACGATCTCCGCCTGCAGCGACCGCGGCGTCAAGTGTCCGGAGAGGTCGGCCATGCCCTGCATGTGGTTCGGGAAGGAGGTCTCGATGATCACTCCCCTGAGGTCGCGCACCGTCCGGGCCAGCTTCCAGATGCGGTCGGTGGCGCGGGTGTCGCCGGTGTACAGCAGGCTGGAGCGGCCGTCGCCGATGACGAAACCGGTGGCCGGCACCGAATGGCTGACCCGGGCCGCGGTCACGGCGTACTTGCCGGCCCTGGCAGTTCGGCCTTCGGTCAGGGCCTGCAGGCTGAACACCGCCGACTTGGCACTGGGGATCGACGTGAAGTCGGGCCACACCTGGTTGTTGAAGAGATGCCCGCGCAGGCCGTCCAGCACCTCGGGGATGCTGAGGATCTTGATCGGCTTGCGGGTCTGCCCCACCAGATTGTCGGCCATCAGCATCAGGCCCAGGCTGTGGTCGATGTGGATGTGCGACAGCAGGACCAGCTCGATTCTCTTCTGTTCGTCAAAATCCAGCATCGATGCCGCGCTGCCGGTGTCGATCAGCACGGTCCGGTCCAGCAGGAAGCTGGTGAGGTTCAGCCCCGGCAACTGCGAGCCCGAAGAGCCCAGCACGCGGATCTTCATGGAAAGCCTCTATGTGATTGACGGACAGGATGTTGGCGCCGCCGCGCCAGCGTTAACTCTACCGTAATTGACGTGTGAAGTCAAGGATAATTGCGGCAGCGAACAACCGATGATCGCAGCAGTAATATATTCATGCAAGCGCCAGCTTCCTCCCGGCGGCGTCCAGCCGCGTCCAGGAACCGAGAGGGAGATCCCCCAGCGGCATGCCCCCGATCCTGACCCGCACCAGCCGCAGGGTGGGAAACCCTATGGCCGCTGTCATCCTGCGCACCTGGCGGTTTTTACCTTCGACCAGTTCCAGCTCGATCCAGCAGGTGGGGATGGCCTTGCGGATGCGGATGGGCGGCACCCGATCGGATAAATCCGGCTGGGGAACGAGCAACGTCGCGCGCGCCGGGAGGGTCCGTCGTCCGCCGATGACGAGCCCGCGTTCCAATCTGTCGAGGTCCGCGCGCCCGGGGACGTTCTCTACCTGCGCCCAGTAGGCCCTCCGGTGGCCTCGCTGCTGGTCCAGCAGTTCCGCGGTGAGACCGGGCTCGTCGGACAGTAGCAGCAAGCCCTCGCTGTCCGCGTCCAGCCGGCCGATCGGATAAACGTTCTCCGGTAAACCGAACTCGGACAACGTACGGTGAGCGGTCTCCACCGGCCGGCCTGCGTTGGTCGGCTGCCGGAACTGCGACAGCACGCCGTAGGGCTTGTGGAAGGCGATCAGCATCAGGGCTCGCGGCCCTGGCCCGAGTCGCCGACCGATGACAGTTCCTCCGGGTACGGCTCGAAGTACGACTGGATGCGCAGGTAGTCGTCGCCGAACCGGGCGACCCACGAACGCATCACGGCGACGACCGCGCTCAGCGGTATCTTCTCCCGCCGGTAGCGTGTGAGCTCCTCCAGGAAGAACTCCTTCTCGGCCGCGCCCAGCCCGTCCTTGAAATAGCCCAGTGCGTGCTGCAGAACGTTGACGTTGGCTGTGAACCGGGGCAGGCGCGACAAAGCCGCACCCAGGTGCGCTGCGTAGTCGGCGGTCAATTCGCCCCATGGACGGGGGTCGCCATTGGCGACGATCCGGCCCAGGGCGCGCATCTCCGTCTGGCTGTAGGCCATCAGCATCAGCTTGTGGCGCGACTGGAAATCGACAAGTTCCTTCATTCCCCCGCTTTTCCGCACCTGGCGGAAATCGGCCAGGGCATACAGCCGGGTGAAGAAATGCTCGCGGATCTGGAAGTTCTCCAGCCGGCCGTCGTCCTCGACCGCCAGGTGGGGGAGCCGCTCCAGCACCGCGCCGCCGAAGAACCCGGCGCTTTTACCCGTCACCGGCGCGTGCCGGGGATCCGTGCCGGGATAGACTTTGACGTCCTTGATGCCGCAGGACGGAGACCGGCCCTTGAGGATGAAGCCGTCGGCTTCGCCGATCTTCGCCAGATACCCCTGCGCGAAACCGTTCATCTCCTCGGTCAAGTCCCGTCCCGTGCCGGGCTGGTAGAGCCTTCGCTTGCCGTCGGTCTCGGTGATCCTGATCGGCTCGCGCGGCACGCCCAGGCCGATCTCCATCTCGGGGCAGACCGGCGTGAAATCCGCGAGGGGTTTCAACGCACGAATGACCGGGCAGGCAATCATCTGGCCGTTGTAGCGGCAGGCCGCGAACTCCAGGCATTTGCTGACGGCGACGACGGGGCGGGGGAAGCTGCGCACGCGTTGCTTTCTATGGTTATTCCGTGAAAACGGGAATCCGTGAATCGTTATCAAGTGGGACGTTCCCACGGTTCAATACCGCCGGGGAGGAGCGAGAACAAGGGATTCGGGAAGATTCGTTTTGTCGACCGCAGCGCTTGGTAGCGCGCGGCGTCGCGCAGCCGCAGCTTTTTCAGCAGATGGCCGAACTCATAGTCTAATTGACCGCGGGTCGTCTTCAGCCGAACGCCCTTCCCGATCGTCGCGATTCTGCTGCGATCGAAGCGGTGCCCACGCTCAGTAGCCTCGATATGGATGGTCTTCAGGTACGCGCCGATGGCCGTCACCGGGTCGCGCTGCGCCCGGAACCGCTCCAGTTGCGGATGATGCCGGTAGCCACTGGTCCGACCGCGCAGCACGGCCTGGGCCAGCAGGGCCTCGCGCCACAGCGCGACCAGCCCCCGCGCGTCGAGGTATTCCGGATGGAGCGACCAGAGCCGCACGCTACTGTGTCTCGCGCTCCACCTTGACGGTGCACTCGGTGACCAGCGCGGCGATGGCGCCGATCGCCGCCAGCGACGGCGCCAGGATCGCGCCCACCACGCCCAGCGTCAACGGCAGCGTCATCAGCACCTTGCCGTCCTTGTCGGCGATGGTGATGCGCCGGATGTTGCCTTCCCGGATCAGCTCCCTGACCTTGGCCAGCAGCTGTTCGCCTGATACCTTGATTTCCTCGATGATCGGTTCGGACATGGCGGCCTCCCATCACCCAGCCTACGCCCCTTCCCAGCCGGAAGAAGGGGGAGGGATGGGTCAGGTGATTTTATACACCCAGTTGTGCTTGTCCGGCAGCTTGCCGGTCTGGATGCCGGTGAGGGTCTGGTAGAGCTTGGTGGACCAGGGGCCGGCCTCGGAGCCGATGACGTACTCCTGTCCCTTGTAGCTGATCTTGCCGACGGGGCTGATCACCGCCGCGGTGCCGGCGCCGAAGCACTCGGTCAGCTTCTGGAACTTGATGCCGTCCACCACCTCGTCGATGGTGATCTGGCGCTGCTCGGCCCGGATGCCGACGTCGTCGGCCAGCTTCAGCACCGAGCGGCGGGTGACGCCGTTGAGGATGCTGCCCGACAGCGGGGGCGTGATCAGCACGTCGTCGAGCACGAAGAAGATGTTCATGGCGCCGACCTCCTCGATGTAGCGGCGCTCCTTGGCGTCCAGCCACAGCACCTGGCTGTATCCCCGCTCCCTGGCCTGCTGGGACGCGAACAAGGAGGCTGCGTAGTTGCCCCCGGTCTTGGCCTCGCCGGTGCCGCCCAGCGCCGCCCGCACGTAGTTGTCGCTGACCCACAGCCCGACGGGATTGAAGCCCTCCGGAAAATACGGCCCCACCGGCGACAGGATCACGAAGAACAGGTACTGCTCGGCCGGCCGCACGCCCAGCGCTGCCTCGGTGCCGATGGCCGCCGGACGGATGTAGAGCGAGCAGCCCTCGGCCGTGGGGATCCACCGACGTTCCAGCTTGACCAGCTCGGACACCGCCTGGATGAAGTCCTCGGCCGGCACCTCGGGCATGCAGATCCGGCGCAGCGAGTTGTTGAAGCGGCGGGCGTTCTCGTCGGGGCGGAACAGCAGCACCTCGCCCGCCGCCGACTGGTAGGCCTTCATGCCCTCGAACACCTCCTGGCCGTAGTGCAGCACCATGGCGGCCGGGTCCAGCGGCAGCGGGCCGTAGGGCCTGATCTCCGGGTCGTGCCAGCCCCAGGCCTTGTCCCACCACATGGTGAACATGTGGTCGGTGAACTGGCGGCCGAACACCAGCTTCAGCGGGTCGCCGTAGAGCGGTTTGAGCTTGTCCTGCGGCAGCAGGGTCTGTTTGATGTTCATGGCGGTCCTCCCCAGTAGCGTTTATCGCTATGAAACGTCCTTTCCGGTGATCATCCCGGCCGCGATCCGGCCGGACTGGTAGATGGTCGGCAGGCCCGATCCGGGGTGCGTGCCGCCGCCCACCAAGTAGCAGTTACCGAACTCCTCGAACCGGTTGTGGGGACGGAACGACAGCATCTGCGAGATCTTGTGGCTGAGGTTGAAGGTGGCGCCGTGGTAGATGTGGTAGTCCCGCTCCCAGTCGGCCGGGGTGATCACCTGCTCGACCTCGATGTGCTGCTCCAGGTCCTTCAATTCCGTCTTCTCGACGATGGTCCGGATCACCAGGTCGCGGAAGGCCTTCTTTTCCTTGGCCCAGTCGATCCCGGACGTCTGGTTGGCGATCGGCACCAGCACGTAGATGGCCGACTTGCCGGCCGGCGCCAGGGTGGGGTCGGTGATGCTGGCGTTCTGGATATAGACCGACGGGTCCCTGGGCAGTGTTTTGGTGCGGGCGATCTCGTCCACGTTGTCCCGGTAGCTTTCGGCGAAGATGACGTTGTGGTGCGGGATGTCGTACGTCTTGTTGACGCCCAGGTACAGCATGAAGGTGGAGCAGGAATACTCCATTTCCTTCAGCTTGGCATCGGTGTATTTCCGGCGGTCTTCCGGCCTGACGAGATGGCTCATGGCCCAGGCGAAGTCCGGGTTGATGATCACGTGGTCGGCCACGACGTTCTGGCCGCTCTCCAGCAGCACGCCGGTCGCGGTGCGGTTCTTCACGATAAGTTGTTTCACCGGCGCGTTCAGATGAATGCGGCCGCCGTCCTCGGCGATCACCTTGGCCATGGCCTCGGAGATCCTGTTCAATCCGCCGATCGGGTGATAGATGCCGAACCGGTGCTCGATCACCGACAGGATGGTGAAGGTGGCCGGGCACTCCCAGGGCGACATGCCGAGGTACTTGGCCTGGAAGGTCATGGCGATGCGCAGGTCCTCGTGGCTGAAGTAGCTGGCCAGCCGCTGGTAGACCGAGGCGAACGGGTCGAGTCGGGGGAGGGCCTTGATGAAGCGCGGCTTGAGATAGGAGAGCAGGCTGTCGTACGGCACCTTGAGGCAGGGATAGACCCGGTCGAATTTCTTTCCCTCGTTCCGCTTGAAGCGCAGGTAGTTCGCGCCGTCGCCCGGGAAGGCGCGCTCGACCTCCGCCACCATCCTGGTCTCGTCGCCGGAGGGGAAGAAGTCGCGGGCGCCGCCGAAGCGCAACCGGTACATGGGGTCGATGCGCCTGAGGTCGAGGCATGTGTTCATGTCCCGGCCGGCGTCGCGGAAGGTCTCCTCCAGCGTCTCCAGCAGCATCAGGAAGGTGGGGCCGGTGTCGAAGGTGTAGTCGCCGAGCTTGATGGCGGCGTTACGGCCGCCGACGCGGGCGTCCTTCTCGTAGATGTCGACCTGGCAGCCCTGGTGGGCCAGCAGCATGCCGGCGGTCAGCCCGCCCGGCCCGGCGCCGATGATGGCGATCTTCCTGGCCATGTTTTCTCCTGTCGTTATGCTGAAATCGCTTTCGTGAACTCTGCCAGCGGCCCCCGCATGTCGCGCATCAGCACCGCGTCCGGCTTGCAGCGCAGCACCATGCCGTCGAGGTACATCATGCTCTTGATCACCGGGTACATGCCGCGCTCGAACACCATGCCGGAATGCACGGCCAGCTTGATGGTGTCCATCATCTTCTTGGTGAGGGAGACCTGGGCCACGGTGGTGTCCGGGAAGCCCCGGTACAGCGCCAGGAACCTCTCCTGGAAGCGTCGGTATGGGGCGCCGTCCAGGCCGCGCTCGGCCATGGCGTTGATGCGCTCGGCGCAGGCCGGGAAGTCGTACTCGCACAACGCCTCGAAGAAGCGGAACAGGCCGGTGCGGATGCGGTCGCCGATGCGGCTCAGCGCGCCGGTGTCCACGAAGTACAGCTTCCCCCCGTTGAGGATGATGTTGCCGGGGTGGATGTCGCCGTGGAAGACGCCGGGACCGAAGATGAAGAAGCCGTGGATGGAGAACAGCTTCAGCAGCTCCTCGTACGGCAGACTGCCCTCATCCAGCAGCTCGTCCAAGGTTTTGCCGGCGATGTGCTCGCTTACCAGGACCTTCTCGGCGGAGAGCTCCCGGTGCACCTCCGGGAAGGCCAGGGCCGAGAGGTCGTAGCGGTCCCGGTACTCGTCGCGGACCCGCCGTAGGACGTCGCCGTGGGCCACCTCGTTGCGCAGGTCAAGCTCGGCCAGGGTGTATTCTTCGATGTGTTCCAGGATGCCGGCCGGGTCGGCCACCTTCTGCAGTTTGGGATAGAAGAAGATGGCCAGTTTGACCAGACGACGCAGGCTCTGGACATCGCGGACGAACCGCTTGGCGAAGTCGCCTTTGATTAACTTGACCACCACGTGGCGGCCATCCTTGAGCTTGGCTCGATGCACCTGGCCCACCGAGGCCGAGGCCAAAGGCTTTTGGTCTATCTCGGCAAAATGCTCCCGCCAGCCCGGAGGAGTGTTCTCCAGCAGGCGATTGATATCCTGGGGGGGCAAAGAAAGGGTCTGCCGGTAAAGCTTTGCCAGATGCCGGCACTTGGCCTCGTCCAGGAAGTCGGCCCGCAGGGCGAAGGTCTGGCCGATCTTGACCGCCAGCAGGCCCTGCCGCTGGATCTTTCCCAGGTCGGGCAGGCCGGGACCGTAGATGCTCCGCATCAGGCCGATGAACCCGAGCCAGTTCATGGGTGCCTCGTCTTCAGTAAAACCGCCCACCGTGCACGTTGCGGCCGCCGACGCGGGTGTCCTTCTCGTAGATGTCGACCTGTCAGCCCTGGTGGGCCAGCAGCATGCCGGCGGTCAGCCCGCCCGGCCCGGCGCCGATGATGGCGATCTTCTTGCTCATCGCTTTGGTTAGATTATGTGGTTCGTGATGGTCCCTCGAGCGCCGCCTCGGCCCAGGCCGCCCGGTACAGCAGGTTCATCCCGCGGAACAGCGCCAGGGCCTTGCGGATGTGCTCCTCCGCCGCCCCCCGGTCGTCTGCCGCGCGCAGCATCTTCCCGAGGTCGACGTGGGTCAGCGCCATGTCGTACTGCTGTTTCATGTCGGTGTACATTTTCAGGGCCGCAGCGAACTCGGCCGCCGCCCCGTCGTAGTCCCGCGCCGCCGCCGACACCCTGCCGCGCAGCCGCCTGCATTCGGCGATGCCCTCCCGGTACTCCATCTCCCGTGAAAGTTCCAGCGCCCGGTCCAAGTGCATGCCGGCCTGCACCCGATCGCCCTCCGCCAGCGCCAGGTCGGCCAGGGCGGTGCTGATGCGGATGGTCACTTGGACGTCATCGATGGCCGCGCCGGCCTGCGCGGCCAGCTCGATCAGCGCCCGCGCCTGGATGGTTTCTCCCTGCTGCAGCAAGAGCCTGCCGATGGCGCAGCGATCGCCCGCCAAGTAGTCGGTATCCCCGATCTCCTGCCGCGTCGCGGCCGCCTTTCGCAGGGACTGCAGGGCCCGCGGGAGGTCTCTGATGTCGGCATAGGAGGCACCGAGGTTCTCCATGTTATAGGCCTGGCCCTGGCGGTCGCCGATCCGCGACGATATTTCCAGCGACACCGTGAAGTGCTCCAGCGCCGCGGGATAGTCGCCGGCGGACTTGTGAAGGAACCCGATATTGTGCAGGCTGCAGGCCTCTCCGCCGCGGTCGCCGATCCGCCGGTAGAGCTCCAGCGACCGCAGGTGGTACGACAGGGCCTCCCGTCTGTCGCCGAGCATGTCGTGGATGAAGCCGATGTTGTTGAGGCTGGTGGCCTGGCCCTGCAGGTCGCCGATCTCCTCGCGGATCGCCAGCGCGCGCTGATGGCAGTCCAGCGCCCGGGGGTAGTCCCCGCGGATGTCGTGGACGCAGGCGATGTTGTTCAGCGCCAGCGACTCGCCCTTGCGGTGGCCCAGCCGCCGATAGGCGGCCAGCGCGGCCTCGGTCCGCTCCAGCATCAGGTCATAGCGGTTGACGAAGGAGCAGACCTCGCCGGATTGCGCCAGGCAGTTGGCCTCCTGCTCGGCCGCGCCGCCGGCCCGGGCCAGCCGCAGCGCCCGGTCGATGCCGGCCAGGGCCTCCTCGTTGCGGCCGACCAGGTTGAGCACAGTCGCGCGCTGCTGCAGGACGTTGATCAGCGCGGCGAGGTCGACGGTCCGCGTCGCCGGGCGTGACATCATGGTCAGTAGATGATCTGGCCGCCGTCGAAGATCTTCCCCGATCTGGCCTCGGTGTACTCGATGAAGATGTTGGAGATGTCGATCTTCAGCTCGGAGCTCAGCGTCTCGGCCACGGTCTTGATGATGGCCTCGACGTCCTTTTTGGCCTTGCCCTCGAACGATATGATCCGCACCAGCGGCGCGTGGGTGCTCTGGGGCTGGGCCCCGACGGAATAGTTGCCGGTGGCGTAGAGGTGCGGCGCGATGAACTCCCAGGTGGCCCAGACGTGGTTGGGCTGGTAGTTCATCCGCAGGGCCACCGCGGTGCAGACCTTCTTGAGGATGTCCGGGGTCCGCATGTCGTCCTCGTCGAGCGGCAGCGACTTGATGGTGATGATCGGCATATGTCACTCCTATTGACCTCACCCCTGCCCCTCTCCCTTCAGGAGAGGGGTTTTTCGCACCCCTTCCCCGGCGGGGAAGGGGCAGGGGTTAGGTCAACAAATGGTTCTCGGCAAAGCTGTAAAATCCACTCGTCCCCACGATGATGTGATCCAGCACCCGGATGTCCATGTGGCGGGCGGCCTCGGCGATGCGCGCGGTCAGCTTCTTGTCGTCCGGGGACGGCGCGGTCGACCCGCTGGGGTGGTTGTGCACCAGGATCAGGCCGGCGGCCTTGTGCGCCAGCGCCGCTTCGATCACTCGGCGGGGATAGACCACCGCGTGGTCGATGGTCCCCTCGTGCACCACCTGGTGGCCCAGCACTCTGTTCTTGGCGTCGAGGAACACGGCCAGGAAGGCCTCGTAGCCCAGGCCCGCCAGCGCCGAGCGGGCGAACGCCACCACCGCCTGCGGCGA
>DDXR01000051.1 GCA_002347565.1 bacterium UBP2_UBA2255
TAGAAAGAATCATTAAATCAATAATTGTAACACGAATATTCTTCTTATAAGTTTGTTCGAAGTACCTATCTACACCGATAATGATATCACGATTAGTTTGGATGTCGTGATACTGTATTTTTCTATTTACTCTTCTAGCCTCCCCAATGCGTAACTGTAGGTCTTTGCGCAAATTCCGAAGGGCACGATGATATTTATTGCTATCAGGGAAGACACAGGGTTTGAAATATTCCTTCTTAGCTAGATTCTTAAACGTCTCAGCGATACAGACATCTAGTATAAGTACGGTAGCCTTTGAAGAGGCGATCTGCTCATCTATTATTGACCAATAATAGTGTGCATCTTCTACAAGTTTTTTCTCTTTCGGATTTTGAATATATTCAGAGTCGAGGTACTTGTTTATAAGAAAATTGGAATCAATTAAATACCAGATTCGGTTTTCTGGTTTTCTTGGAATAATCCTATAGGCTTTACGCTTATATAGTATGCTCATTGAATATATAACCTCCTGTGGCTAGTAAAATATCGGGCCGGCATCGCTGCCGGCCCGATATCGTTCTACTTCTTGTGCGCCGCGTTGTAGGCCTCGATCCCCTTGGCCAGTATCTGGATCGCTTTCCGCAGGTCGGCCTCCTTCAGCACGTAGGCGATGCGCACCTCGTGCTTGCCCTTGCCCGCCGTGGCGTAGAACCCGTCGCCCGGGGCCACCATGGTGGTGGCCTTCTCGTGCTGGAAGTCGGTCAGCATCCAGGCCGCGAACCTGTTGGCGTCGTCGATCGGCAGCTGCGGCATGATGTAGAACGCGCCGGCCGGCTTCTTGAACACCGCGCCGGGGATCTTGGCCAGCTCCTCGCAGACGATGTCGCGGCGCTTCTGGTACTCGGGGATCATCGACTTGATGAAGCTCTCGATGTGCCGGTAGCCGGCCGCGGCGCCCACCTGCTCGATGGTGGGCGGGCAGAGCCGGGCCTGGCCGAACTTGAGCATGGTGTGCATCAGCTCCCTGTTGCGCGATACCAGGCAGCCCACCCGGGCGCCGCAGGCCGAGAACCGCTTGGAGACCGAGTCCATCATGATCACCCGGTCCTTGTGGTCGCGCAGCTCCAGGCAGGAGTGGGCCACCGCGCCGTCGTAGGCGAACTCGCGGTAGACCTCGTCGGCCAGCAGCCACAGGCCCTTCTCGGCGCAGAGCGCGCCCAGCATCTCCACGTCCTTCCGGGCGAACACCGCGCCGGTGGGGTTGTTGGGCGAGCAGTACATGATGGCCCGGGTCTTGGACGTGATCCGCTTGAGGAACTCCTCCCGGGTCGGGCAGGCGAAGCCCTCGGCCGCGTGGGTGGGCACCGGCACCACCTTCATGTCGGCCATGGTGGCGAAGCCGTTGTAGTTGGTGTAGAACGGCTCGGGCACCAGCACCTCGTCGCCCGGGTCGCCGATGGCCATCAGCGCGAAGATGATGGCCTCGCTGCCGGCGGTGGTCACCAGGATGTCGTCGACCGTCAGCTCGTGGCCCAGGTTGTGGAAGTAGTTGCGGATCTCCTGGCGCAGCGGCAAAATGCCCTGCGACGGGCCGTAGGCCAGCACCTCGTCCTTGAAGCCGCGCACGGCCTCCATGATCTCGGCCGGCGTGGCGATGTCGGGCTGGCCGATATTGAGGTGGTAGACCGCGGTGCCGCGCTTCTTGGCCTCGTCGGCCAGCGGCACCAGCCGCCGGATGGGCGAGGCCTGCATGGCGTGGGCCCGCCGTGACTGGCGGAGGTCGCGGGATTCGGCGCTCATGATTGTATCCTCATCAATACGGTTGATTGTCACTGTCTTCGCAAGCCGGGCTTCCCGCCCTTGTGACCCCTCCCCTGCCCCTCCCCGAACGCGTTCGGGGAGGGAAGGGTGGGGTCAAGATGTCGGCGGGCTTTACGCCAAAATGTCGCGGTGCAGCTCGAAGCCGCCTCGCTTGACCGGCCCCAGCAGCGCGGCCGACAGCCGCTCGGGCGAGAGCAGCCGCCGCGCCAGGGCGAAGACGTCCTCGGCCGTCACGGCGTCGACCCGACGGACGGTGTGGCCCAGGCCGTGGTAGGGCTCGCCGATCAGCTCGGTCCTGGCCAGGCGCATCATCCGGTTGCTGATGCTTTCCATGCCCAGGATCATGCTGCCCTTCAGCTGCGCCTTGGCGTTGGCCAGCTCGCCGCCGTCCACCGGGGCGGCGGACAGCTTCCGGATCTCGGCCAGCGCCATGTCCGACGCCGTCTGGATCCGGCCCGGCGAGGTGCCGAGGTAGACGCCGAAGATGCCGGCGTCGCGGTACATCTCCAGGAACGAGTTCACCGAGTAGGCCAGTGCCGCCTCCTCGCGGATGGCCTGGAACAGTCGCGAGCTCATGCCGCCGCCCAGCATGGTGGACAGCAGCATCAGCGCGAAGCGGTCGGGGTGGGTGTACGGCAGGGACGGAAAGCCGAGGCAGAGGTGGACCTGGCTGATGTCGCGCCGCACGATCTTCAGGCCGCCGCCGGCGCGGGGCGGCCTTCGGCGGGGCGGGCCGCGCCGTCCCGCCGGCAGGCGGGGGCACAGGCCGGACAGCAGCGCGGTCAGGCGCCCGTGGTTCACGTTGCCGGCCACCGCCACCACCATGTTGGACGGCACGAAGGCCCGCCGCCGCCAGGCCAGGATGTCGTCGCGGCGGAAGGAGCGGCAGTTGGCGGCCGTGCCGATGATGGGGTAGCTCAGGGGGTGCCCGTCGAAGATCACCTGGTCGAAGTGGTCGTGGACCAGCTCGTCCGGCGCGTCCTCCAGCCCCTTGATCTCCTCCAGCACCACCTTGCGCTCGCGGTCCAGGTCCCGCTGCGAGAAATTCGGGCGGCAGACGATGTCGGAGATGATGTCCACCGCCCGGGGCAGGTGCTCGTCGAGGGCCCGGGCGTAGAAACAGGTCTCCTCCTTGGTGGTGAAGGCGTCCAGGTGGCCGCCGATCGACTCCATCGACAGCGCGATGTCGCGGGCGCTGCGGGTGGCGGTGCCCTTGAACGACAGGTGCTCGACCAGGTGGGAGATGCCGTTCTCCCGCAGCGACTCGTCGCGCGAACCGCGGGCCAGCCAGAACCCGGCCGCCACCGAGTGGGTGGCGGGGATGTGCTCGCTGACCACGGTCAGGCCGTTGGGCAGGACGGTCCTTCGATGCTGCTCTAGCGGCGGCACGGCCCCCTCCGGTGCGCGGCGGGAAAGCGAAAACGAGCGGATGAGGCGCGGGTTCGAGCCAGCGGGCTCCCCTTCGTTTCGGCCGGCCGGTCCATCATCCGACCCTGATGTCCTTGGCCCGCAGCTGCAGCTTCCTGCGGCCCTGCCACTCGTTCTCCTCCAGCACGAAGGCCAGGTCCACGCGGGCGTCCTGGTCCTCGATGTCGGGCAGCAGCCCGCCGAGGGAGAAGCCGATGGTGTCGAAGATGCGCTGCCGGTGCTTGACCTTGAACTTGAGGTGGTTGCGGCCCACGATGTACGGCGTGCCCACCACCCGCGAGCGCAGGGCGGCCAGCACCGGGTGGCGGTTGCCCGGCCCGAAGGGGGCGAAGCGGGCGAATTCGCGCGCGGTGCCGGCGTCCAGGGCGTCGAGGTCGACCTCGGCGTCCAGCGGCTGGCAGGGGACGAAGTCCTCGGCCGAGAGCGTGCGGCCCGCCACCTGGTTGAGCTTGTCCCTGAAGGCCGGGATGCTGCCGGCGTCGATGGTCAGTCCGGCCGCGAATTTGTGCCCGCCGAACCCCAGCAGCAGGTCCTGGCACTCCTTGAGCGCCTCGTGCAGGTGGAAGTTGGCGATGGAGCGGGCCGAGCCCCTGCCCCGGTCGCCGTCGACGGCGATCATCACGGTCGGCCGGTAGAACTGCTCGACCAGCCGCGAGGCCACGATTCCGATCACGCCCTGGTGCCAGGTGTTGGAGGAGAGCACGATCACCTTGTCGCGTTCCAGGTCGACGGTATCGGCCACCAGCGCCGATGCCTGCTCCAGTATCTGGTCGTCGACCTCCTTGCGCCGCTTGTTCTCCCCGTCCAGGGCGCGGGCGATCTCCGCCGCCTCCGCCGGGTCCCCGGTCAGCAGCAGGCGCAGGGCGGTGCCGGCGTCGCCCATGCGGCCGGCGGCGTTGATGCGGGGCGCCAGGATGAACACGATGTGGCCGGAGTCCAGGGTGCGGCCGAGCAGTCCGGTCACCTCCAGCAGCGCCCGCACGCCGGGCTTGGCGGAGGCGCGCAGGACCTCCAGCCCGAACTTGGCCAGGATCCGGTTCTCGCCGGTGAGCGGCACGATGTCCGCGATGGTGCCCAGCGCCACCAGGTCCAATTCCCGCTCAAGCTCCGGCTGCGGAATGTCGCGGCGCCGGTAGAGCGCCTGCAACATCTTATATGCCACCCCGACGCCGGCCAGCTCCTGGTAGGGGTAGGCGCTGTCCGTCCGCTTGGGGTCGACCACGGCGGCGGCCGGCGGCAGGCTGTCCTTGGTCTCGTGGTGGTCGGTGACGATGCAGTCGATGCCGCGGCCGGCGGCGTAGGCGATCTCGGCGTGGGCGGTGATGCCGCAGTCGACCGAGACGATCAGGCCGACGCCGCGCCTCGCGGCCTCGTCGACGCCGGCGGCGGAGATCCCGTAGCCCTCGCGGCTGCGGTTGGGCAGGTACCATTCGGCGTCGGCCCCGGCCCGGGCCAGCCCCCTGATCAGCAGGGCGGTGGCGGTGATGCCGTCGACGTCGTAGTCGCCGTAGACCATGATCCGCTGGCCCCGCCGCAGGGCGGACTCCAGCCGGTCGACGGCCCGGTCCATGTCCGGCAGCAGGTACGGGTCGTGCAGGTCGGCCAGCGAGGGCGACAGGAAGCGGCGGGCGTCGGCCGGGAGGGCCACGCCGCGGGTCAGCAGCAGGCGCGCGACCAGCTGCGAAACGCCGATCTCGGCGGCCAGGGAGTTGACCAGCCCGGCATCGGCGGCGGCGGGGAAGATCCAGCGTTTTTCCATGGGGCCTTTCGGAAGGCGATGACCCCAGGCGCCGGGGCGCCGGCACCTGGGAAGAAGGAAAGGACGGGACCTGTAAGCCGGGTTCTGTGCACCGCCGAAGCGGGCGGTGATCATTTCTCTGGCCCCGGCGGACCGGGGTCAAGCGACCGACCCTCCTGCGTTGGGACGGACCATCCTATCCCCGCTCAGGGCGGGGGCGCAGGATCTATTTGGTCTTGCTCCGGCCGGGGTTTGCCGTGCCTCGTTCCTTGCGGTCCGAGCGGTGGGCTCTTACCCCACCGTTTCACCCTTACCCCGCCGCAGCGGGGCGGTCTGTTCTCTGTGGCACTTTCCGTCGCGCGCCGGTCGCCCGCCGCGCGCCCGCGGTGTTCCCGCGGCGGCCTGTCCTCTGGAGCCCGGACTTTCCTCCCCGCTTGCGCGGAGCGATCACCCGGTCCCGTCCTTTTCTTGCTATTCTTTCTTTTTAATAAGGAAGACATGAACCCATGAACAGGGCTGACAGTGGATCAATTCCTGTCCTTCATGGGTTCCTTATCGGTGACGGTTTTATTAGCGTTACTCCCCGGCCTTGTCGATGGCGATGTTGCTCAGCCGGTCGGCCAGGCGGTTCTCCTCGCGCGGCACGTTGACGATGTCCCATTCCTCCAGTTTGCCCAGCAAGTCATGTGCCTTGGCGAACAGGGCCTTGAGCCGCGGTTCCTTGACCTTGTAGTCGCCCCGGACCTGGTTGGCCATCAGCTCGCTGTCGGTCCGGATGTGGAGCCGCTTGAAACCGCGCTCCAGCGCCAGCTGCAGGCCCAGGATCAGTGCGCGGTACTCGGCCTCGTTGTTGGTGGCCCGGCCCAGGAACTCGCTCTTCTCGGCCAGCGAGGTCCCGGACGTGTCCAGGATGGCGGCCCCCGCGCCGGCCGGGCCGGGGTTGCCGCGGGCCGCGCCGTCGATCACCAGCGTCAGCTTGACCCGGCCCGATTCGATTTCGATCTTGCTGGCCAGCGACTGCAGCGACTCCTTGAGCGCGTCCTTGAGGCAGGACTCCTCGTCGGCGATCCGGTCCAGGCTGTGGCCGTTGGCGATCTTGCGCAGCACGGCCGACAGGCGGATCGACGCCGGCTGGTCAGTCTTTTTCCTGGCTGTTGTCATGGGTGCCCCCTGATGGCGTGCCGGTTGCAATGCTACCCCCGACCGGTGACAGAACCGGGTCTTTCTTTATAAGGAAACCAGGAAGGCATGAACGGATCAACTGGCTGCATGCGGCCGGCCTCGATCACTGCCTCACCAAGTTTTCATGGATCCCTTATGAAATGAAAGCGGGCCGGAGGAGATCCCAATTTCTTTATAAGGAAACCAGGAAAGGCAGGAACGTATTTCTTTATTGCCGATAACGTGGATACTTGGGCTTCGATCTAAATCCTAAGACAAATTCATGGTTTCCTGGTTTCCTTATAAAAGAAGCCACGCTTACGTCGGTTCCTGTCTCCAAACCAGGATCCGGCCGCAGGTCTCGCAGGTGATCAGCGCCTCCATCTTGCGCACCTCGTTGACGGTCTGGGGCGGAAGGGGGGCTCCGCAGCCGCCGCAGGCCCCGTTCTCGACCGGCACCACCGCCAGACCCGCCCGGCCCTGGAAGACGCGCTGGTAGACGGCAAGAGCCTCCCTGGGCAGGCCGCCCAGCGCCGCCTGCCGTTCCGCGTCCGCGGCGGCCAGCGCCGCCCCGACCTCCGCCGCCCCGGCCCGCAGGAGGTCCTGCTCCCGCCCGATGCGGCCGCAGGCGGCCCCGCACGCCGCCAGCGATTCCCGTTCGGCCGCCGCCAAGGCATCGCCGTGCTCCATCTCCAGCAGGATCTTCTCCTCCAGGTCGGAGATCGCGCGCTTGGCGCCGTCGATCTCGTGCAGCATGGCCGTGTATTCCCGGTTGGTCTTGACCTGGGCCTGCTGGGTCTGCAGCCTGCGGATGGCGGCGTTCTGCGCCTCGACCTCCAGCTCCATCTCGCGGCGGAGCTTGGCCGAGGCCTCGCGCCGGGCCGTGGCGCCGGCCAGGGCCTGCTGCTGGCCCGCCCGCTCGGCGTCCAGCCGCTCGATCTCGCGGGGGATCCGCGCCAGCTCGGCGCGGGCGGCCAGGATGCGGGCGTCCAGCGACTGGAGCGCCGCCAGGATTCGCAGTTCGTCGGTCATTCCGGCAGGCGATAAAAAAAGCGCCCCACGTGATCACGCGGACGCA
>DDXR01000044.1:0-33049 GCA_002347565.1 bacterium UBP2_UBA2255
CGGGTTGTTCTTGGTGCGGCGCGACAGCACTTGGATCACCCGTCGGATCTCGTCGTCGCGGCCGATCACCGGGTCCAGCTTGCCGCGCCGCGCCAGATCGGTGAGGTCGCGCGAGTACTTGGCCAGCGCCTGGTACTTGCCCTCGGGGTCCTGGTCGGTGACGCGCTGGCTGCCGCGCACGTCGACCAGCGCCTTGAGGATGGCGTCGCGGGTGACGCCCGCACCCTTGAGGATCTGCGCGGCCCTGGACTGCTCCTCGGCCAGCGCCAGCAGCAGGTGCTCGCCCGAGACGTATTCGTCCTTCATTTTTTCCGACTCGGACAACGCCTTCTGCAGCACCTTGTTGAGCGCGTTGGACAGGTGGGGCTGTGACGCGCCGCCGAAGACCTTGGGCAGGGCCGCGATGGCCTCCTCGGCCCGGTCCTTCAGCAGCGCCGGGGTGGCGCCCAGCTTCTGCAGGATGGGTACGGCCACGCCCTCGGCCTGGTCCAGCAGCGCCGCCAGCAGGTGCTCGGGCGTTATCTCCTGCTGGTTGTGGCGCGCGGCCAGCTGCGACGCGGCCTCCAGCGCCTCCTGCGATTTGACGGTGAGCTTGTCGAGCCTCATGGGGTGATCCGTGCGTTCGCTGTTTGTGCATTGCTATCGTTCAAATATACCCATTTAGGGGTGAAATGTCAATGGCCACCAAATCGCTATTGACATCACCCCCGCGCCGGCATATAATGATGGCAGCGAACCGCAACCACAACTTTCAAGCGAGCGACCCATGACAAAGCGCAATCCGATCGCGGTAGCCCTCCTGCCGTTCATCACGTTCGGCATCTACAGCCTGGTGTGGCTGGTGAAGACCAAGCACGAGATGGTGGCCAAGGGCGCCGAGATCCCCACCTGCTGGCTGATCATCATCCCGCTGGTCAACCTGTGGTGGATGTGGAAGTATTCCGAGGGCGTAGAGAAGGTGACCGGCGGCAAGACCTCGGGCGTGCTGGCCTTCATCCTGCTGTTCTTCCTGGGCTGCATCGGCGCGGCCATCATCCAGGACTCGTTCAACAAGAACGTGGCGTAGGTTCCCTGGGTTTCAGTATCCGTAGGGGCGATTCGAGAATCGCCCCTACATTGTATGTCCGATTCGAGAAGAAGCCCCGCGTCAGCGGGGCTTCTTCATTTCAATTGGCATCGGTCTCAGGCATAACAAACCGTCCTGTATCGATATCGCTGTTCCGAGTTTCTTGCATTGCTTGATCAGCCGCTTGGTTATCACTTTCCACCCGGCTCTTGTCGCTGGTTGAGGCCGGTTGTTGACTATCTCCAATGGCCGCATGAACACCGAATCTACCGCCGCGCCTTTCAGCGCAACCGTCAGCAGCGCGCTCTGCCGCGGCCGCTCGTGGCGCTGGTCGAAGATGTAGTTGCCCAGCGAGTACGCGATCAACCCGCCCTGGTAGAACTCCACTCCCTGCAGCACGTGCGGATGGTGTCCGTGCACGATCCGCGCACCCAGGCCGATCGCCAGCCGGCCAAGCTTCCTCTGGATTTTGGTGGGGTGGTCGCGGTACTCCTCGCCCCAGTGGAACGAGCAGACCAGCAGGTCGCAGGAATCGCGCGCCGCCAGCACCGAGCGCGCCACGGTGGCCGAGTCGGCCCGGGACGCCAGTTCGCCGCCGTAGTCGCGGGCGATGGCCAGCAGGTATGGCTCGCAGAACGACAGGAAACCGATCCTGATCCCCTTGACCGTGCGGTACGCCGGCAGGCAGGACAGCGAATCTCGGTACGTCCATGCGCCCAGGCTGTCCGCGGCGCGCAGCGAGTCGAACCGGGCGGTGTCGCAGTCCGTCAGCCCGGCGTGGGCGACGCCGGCCGAGTCCAGCCAGCGCATGGTGTGATGGAACCCGTCGCGGCCGCAGTCCGCCATGTGGTTGTTGGCCAGCGACACGAAGTCGAAGCCCGCCAGTGCCAGCGATCGCGCCGCGTCCAGCGTGTCGCCGGTGAACTTCCAGGGGCTGGGCGTGCGGTAGCCGGCCGCGGTCAGCGGCGACTCCAGGTTGGCGATCGCCAGGTCGGCCCGCACTGTCAGGGAGCAGGTTTTGGCGTAGGGGTAGCTGTGATCGCGCTGGTCGATCATCCGCTTGACCCCGCGGCCCAGCATGATGTCGCCGGCCAACACCATGGTCCAGGAAGAGTCCTGCCCCGCCGGAGACGGCGGGGCATTCGTTTGCGCCAGCAGCGCGGCCGCGACCGCCAGAATCGCGACGGCGGGCGGGAGCATCCTCATCTGAGCAGGGTCGTCCGGGCCGCCATGGTCCTGCCGCCGGCCGTCAGCAGGCAGATGTACGTGGCGCTGGCCAGCGCCCGCCCGCCGTCGCCGCGGCCGTCCCAGCGGACCATGTGACGTCCGGCCGGCCGCGGGCCGTCGACCAGCGTGCGCACCAGCTGGCCGCCGATGTTGTAGACGCGCAGCGACACCTCGCCCGGGGCCGGCAACTGGTAGCTGATCATGGCCGATCCGCGGAATGGGTTGGGCTCCGATCGCAGGGCGATCGCCGGCGCAACGGGGAGTGGCCGCGACACCACGGCCACTCCGGCCGATGGGCCGATGTGCACGGCGACCTGCTCGAACAGCGGGTCCGCCGGCAGCACGCCGCTCCTGGGCCGGAACGCGATCTCGAGGCCCATGCTGTCCGGCCGGAACAGCACGATCTGCTGGTTCCCTGCGTTGTAGATATCGCTGGTGTCATAGTCCGGCCCGTTCCCGCCGTCATAACCCGCAATCTGCCGCAGTTCGCCCCAGTCGACCACCGATCCAACTGCTCCCATCTGATCAAGGAACGAGCGCCAGCGGGCACGGTTCTGACTGACGACGGTGTGGTTGTCAAAATTGCCCGCCAGCACGAAGGAGTTGACCGCGGCCACCGCATCGCCGTGGGGCCAGGACACACCGGGGTTGAGCGTCGAGCTGTCCCGCCGCAGGGCGCGGTGGACGTTGGTCCCGGACCCCGAGAAATTGTTCTCCAGCACGCCGCCCTGCACGCTGTCGGAGAGCAGTACCAGGTGGTTGTAGGCGTAATGCTTGGCCGTATCGGACAGGTAATCCGCCGCCGTCGCGATCGAGCCCAGGTCCTCCAGCGCGCTGCGGATGTCGAAGGGGTAGGAGCGCCGACCGGCCGACGAGTAGGCCGCGCCCGAGGGCGAGTCCAGGATGCCCGCGAACAGACCGTCGTCGTTGAACCCGGTGATCACGCCCAGGAACCCCAGATAGCCGATCAGGCAGATCGATGAACCGCCGTGCTTGATCGTCGTTACCGCCTGGATCTGCGCCAGCTGATGACTGCTGCCGTCGCTCCAGTCCAGCAGGCGGGCGGTGATCGGCCGGCCCGAGGACGAGCGTGCGCCCCAGACCGACAGGCCGCAGCACTGGCTGCCGCGGCAGGCGTCCGGGAACAGGTTGAGCAGGAATATCTCGTCGCGCGACAGCTTGCCGTCGCCCCGGACGTTGGACGTCCCGCCCGAGACCTGCGAGGCCATGCCTTCGATCTCTGCGGCGTGGGCCGCGGCCAGCTGGGGCCGGATGTCGGCCATCCGTGCCAGCCAGGCGTTGTAGACGCTGTTCGACCCCGATTTCTCTGCCAGGTAGGTGTCGACCAGCGGCTCGAAGTCCGGCACCGCCTGGCGCGCCGCTGCCACCAGCGCCCGGCCCATCGAGTCCGGCGAGACGCCCGTTCCATAGTCGGCGATCACCTCGTAGTAATTCCCCTGGTCGGTGATGTTCACCGGCTGAGCGGCGGCGGCGCCAGCGAGGATGAGCGAGAGCAGGACGGCGGACTTCATGCGATCCTCATGCTGCGGTTCGAACGCGGTTCATTGTGCCGGCTGCGGCGTGCGTTTCAGCTTGCTGATGTCGTAACCGTGGACGTTTTGCAGCCGGCCCAGCAGTTCGTTGTAGAGTGAATCGCTCATCTGCGGTGTGCGCGACAGGATCCACAGGTACTTCCGGTTGGGGTGGCCGACCACGGCGTATTGGTAGCCCGTCGAATCGAGCTCGATCACCCAGTAGTCGCCTGAGAACGGCCAGAAGAAACGGACCTTGAGCTTGGCGTTGGTGGCCTTCTCGACCACCCAGGCCTTGCCCGTGATCGACTTGTACTTACCGCCCAGCGAGTCCTTGCGGCACTCGTTGAGCACCTTGATGTCGCCGTCCGGGCGCAGCGTGTAGGTAGCTGTGACGCCGGTGCAGCCCTTCTGGAAGCGCATGGGTATGGTGGCGATCTCGTACCATTTGCCGAGGTATTTGTTAAGATCGACGTGCGGGACGACCTGCAGCGGCTTGTTCTCGGCCATTGCCATGGACGCGACTCCCAACAATGTGATGAAAAGTACGTTCTTCATGGCGCTATGCCTTCGCGATGTGTTGTTTGATCCGTTCGGTGACCTGGGCCGGCGTGAACCCGAATTTTTCGGCCAGCACCGTGTCCGGCGCGGACGCCCCGAATTTCTCGATACCGATGAACAATCCCTTATCACCGATCAGCTGGTACCAGGGCATACCACGCCCGGCCTCGATCGCGATCTTGACCGATCCCTTGGGAACGACCGAATCGCGGTATTCCGGGGACTGTGCCAGGAACGTTTCCAGGCACGGCACCGACACCACGCGCGCGGGGACTTTTGATCCCAACAGCAGCTTCGCAGCCGCGACCGCCAGGCCTGTTTCTGACCCGGTGGCGATCAGCGTCACGGCCGGCTGCGAGCCGAAGTCGTTGACGACGTAGCCGCCCTTGAGGACCACGTCCGCGGTGAAGTCCTTGGCCCGCTCGATCACCGGCAGCTTCTGCCGGGTCAGGATCAGCGCGGTCGGGCCGTCCTTCCTGCCCAGTGCCGCGGCCCAGGCCGCGGCCGTCTCCACCGCGTCCGCCGGCCGCCACACTGAAAGGTCCGGGATCAGGCGCAGCGCGGCGAGGTGCTCCACCGGCTGGTGGGTCGGGCCGTCCTCGCCCACGAAGATCGAATCATGGGTGAAGATGTAGATCGCCTGCAGTCCCATCAGCGCCGACAGGCGGATGGCCGGACGGCAGTAGTCGGCGAACACCAGGAAGGTCGAGCCGTAGGGGAGGAAGAAGCCGGAGCGGGCCAGGCCGTTCATCATCGCGGCCATGGCGTGCTCGCGGATCCCGAAATGCAGGTTGCGCCCGGCGAACGCGCCGGCGGCGACCGATGGCGAGCCCTTGATCGCCGTGTTGGTCGACGGCGTCAGGTCGGCGGAGCCCCCGGCCAGGGCCGGGACCAGCTCGGCGGCTTTCTGCAGGCACTTGCCCGCGAGCGTGCGGGTGGCGGCCGCCTCCGGCGGGGCGGCGCGCAGCAACTGGGCCAGCAGGTCCGCCGGCACCTCCCGCTTTGCCATCGCGTCCCACAGCGCTGCCTTGTCCGGGCAGCGCCTGCGCCACGCCTGGAATTCCTCGTGCCACCGCTGGTGGACCAGCTTGGCCTCGGACACCTTCTGGGCGCAGATCGCCAGCGCTTCGGCCGGGACGCAGAACGGCCCCTCCGCGCATCCCAGCCGCTGCTTGGTGGCCGCCAGCTCGTCCCTGCCCAGCGGCGAACCGTGGACCTGCGCCGTGTCCTGCTTGTTGGGGCTGCCGTAGCCGATGTGCGTCCGGGCGATGATCAGCGACGGCTTCTCCTTCTCGTGGCTGGCAGCGTCCAGGGCGTTGGTGATCAGCGCCGGATCGTGCCCGTCGACCCGCTGGACGTACCAGCCGCATGACTCGAACCGCCGGCGCACGTCCTCGGAGAACGCCAGCGCCGTCTCGCCCTCGATGGTGATGCCATTGTCGTCGTAGATGCAGACCAGGTTGGCGAGCCCCAGGTGCCCGGCCAGCGAGGCCGCCTCGTGGCAGACGCCCTCCATCAGGTCGCCGTCGCTGGCCAGCGCGTAGACCGCATGGTCGATGGCCTTGAACTGCTCGTCGTTGAACCGCTCCGCCGCCATCCGGGCGGCCAGCGCCATCCCCGCCGCCATGGCCAGGCCCTGGCCCAGCGGTCCGGTGGTGACCTCCACGCCCGGCGTCAGGCCGTACTCGGGATGCCCGGGCGTGATGCTGCCCCACTGCCGGAACTGTTTGAGGTCCTCCAGCGTCACCGAGTAGCCGAACAGGTGCAGCAATCCGTACAGCAGCATCGATCCGTGCCCGGCCGACAGCACGAAGCGGTCGCGGTTGGGCCACAACGGGTCGTCCGGGTTGAAGCGCAGGAAGTCGTGCCACAGCGTGAAGGCGCAGTCGGCCGCGCCCAGCGGCAGGCCGGGATGGCCCGAGCCGGCCCGCTCCACGCCGTCGATCGCCAGGCCCCGCAGGACGTTGGCGCACAGCACATATTGGTCGGCGGTGAGTCTGCTCATGCGTGCCCTATTCGACTGGAGGATGTCAGGATCGCAATGAATGATAGCACGTCCGGCGCGTTTTTGCAAACGGCGCAACGGGCGCGATCGCGACCCCGCGCCCGTCATGACGGGAAACGCGGCGCGGCGCCTATCGCACGACCAGCAACCGGGCCGTTCCCGTACGCTCCCCGTCCGTCGCCCTGATCAGGTAGACCCCCGCTGCCGTCGCTCGGCCGCTCTCGTCGCACAGGTCCCAGGCGACGTCGCTTGCGGCGGGGCCGGACCGCAGGAGCCGCACCAGCCGCCCGGCCGCGTCGTAGACCGACACCCGGGCCGCGGCCCGGTCGGTCCCCGCCAGCGATATCGTGCAGCCTCGCCGCGCCGGGCTGGGGAATGCCGTCACCCGGAGACGGGCGATCGCCTTCGGCGCTGCCGGCCCGCCCGAGGCGCCGGACGGTTTTACGATCTGGGCGAAGCAGTAGGCGTGGCTGTTGTATCCGGGGATCAGCCGCGGCGTCTCGGCCGAAACCGCCGTCGCGCCCCAGGGCAGGTGCTCGAACGCCGCGTACTCGATGCTGCCGGAGACCCCGTCGTCGCCCTTATCGATGCAGCCGAAGAAGACGTCGTTGCTCGTTGCCGAGTCCAGGAATGCCGCGCCCTCGGTCAGGTCCAGCACCATATCGGTCGCTGGGAACGGCAGGTCGCCGCCGGTGCCCCAGTACTGCCCCTGGCTGTTGCCGACCACGTAGAAGGTCTTGCTCCACAGCGGCGCGGACGCGCTGCCGACACCGGCGATCATCTCGATCCGGCCGCGGCGGGCGTGGCTGACCCGGACCCGGGCCTTCAGCGCCGGCTGGTAGCCGACGCGGTCCGGCACGTACCCGGCCCAGGGGTAGACCATTCTGGGGTGCCCCTTGACCATCTGGTAGGACAGCCACCAGTACCCCTTGTTGCCCCAGCCCGTACCCCAGGAGTTGACCGCCCGGAATGCGCCGATGCCGTCGCGGGTTGCCTTGTCGTCGTCGTAGCCCACCAAACACAGGTTGTGGCCGCCGCGGTTGGTCCCGCTGGAGTCGGCCGCGCAGTAGACCGTGTCGTAGCTGTTGATGTGGTCGAAGTTGTGGAAAACCCCGATATTGAACACCACGCACTTGTTCTCCGACAGCAGCTGCTTGGCGTAGGCGATGCCGGCGTCGCTGCCGAAGGAGAACCAGGGATAGCCGCCCTGGTGGCAGCGATAGAGCAGGGCCGAGTCGAAGGCCGTCTCCGACGGCCAGTCGGTGAAATGCGCGTTGCTGGGCATCCGGGAGACCGTGGCGCAGCCGTGCGACCACATCAGCTCCAGGGCGTCGAACAGGTCGGCGCCGCCATCGACGCCCTCGTTGAGCTGGTTGTAGAGGAACATCGGGCTGAACTGGTGCCCGGGATCGGCCAGATCCCAGCCGTGCTCCGCCTTCTCCTGATGGGTCTTGAAGTAGTAGCCCACCGACCACCCGGTGCAGGAGTTCCCGGTCTGCATCCCTACCGGCGGCAGGTCGGCCGACAGGTCGACCTTGGACGGCAGCGCCAGCGCGGTGAGCGGCGGCGGCGGGACAATGTTCAGCAGCTCCGGCGGCCGGGGATCATGGACCCTGCCGCCCAGGGGAAACGGTTCCTGGCCGACGGCGAGCGCCGGCGGCAACGACAGCAGCAAGGCGCAGAGGATGTGCTTCATGTTCATCTCCCTGATGGTCGTGCGTGGTAAACAAGAAGTGTACACCGGATCGGGCGGGAATGCAACCGATTTTTCCGGGAATAAGTGATTGACAACCGCGGCGCTCCCGCTGTACAATCATGCCGTGCTGACGATCATGCTGCTTCCGCTGGCCGTGCTGCTGCTGCCGGCCGCCGCCTATCTGTACTGGCGCCTGCGTTTCGGTCCGCCGCCGGCCGGGTCGGTCCCCATCCTGGCCTACCACAAGGTCGACCAGCGCTTCGAGCTGGGCGGCACCCGCGTCACGCCGGCGCAGTTCGCGGCCCAGATGCGCTGGCTCAAGGACGCCGGATTCGAAACCGTGACGCTGACGCGCGCTGTCGAACTGCTGCGCACCGGCGGCGAAACGGGCGCGAAGCGATTCTGCCTGACATTCGACGACGCCTACGAGGGCTTCGTCACCCATGCCTGGCCGGAGCTGCGGCGGCATGGTTTCACGGCCACGGTGTTCGCGCTGACCGACTACATCGGCGGGGAGAATGCCTGGGACATCAACTGGCCGGGGCTGCGGTTCCGGCACCTGGACTGGGACCAGCTGCGCCGGCTGGCCGCCGCCGGGATCGAGATCGGCTCGCACGGCGCGTCGCACCGCGACCTCCGCCATCTGGGCGACGCGGAGCTGGAGCGCGAGGTCGCCGGATCGAAGCGGATCCTCGAGAAGGAGCTAGGGATGCCCGTGAGTATGTTCTGCTACCCCTTCGGCCGGTACGACCGGCGGGTGGCCGCCGCTGTCAGGGACGCTGGCTACGTTGCCGCCGCCAGCCTGGCGCCGTCGCGCCGCAACGGGGACCCGGACATCTTCGCGCTGCGGCGCTGCGGCGTCTACCTCACCGACACCGTCTGGGACCTGCGGCACAAGGTGAACCAGGGCTCGCCCTGGTTCTGGGCCGAGGACCTGTTCACCCGCGGGGTCAACTTTTGCGCCGGCGGCGCGGCGCTGGCCCAGCGCATGACGCCGGGCGGCCGCCGCCCGCGCGAGACGGCGGGGGCCGAATCGCCATGAGCATCCTCAGCCAACTGCCGCAGTGGCTCAAGCCCGAGCAGGCGCTCAAGGGGCTGGCCGTGCTGGTCGTCGGCATGGCCGCCGCCAAGGCCCTCAGCATCCTGGCGCGACGGGCCGCCCTGCGCCGCTCCGCCGGCCACACCGGGATGCTGGTGGGCAAGGTGGTCTACTACGCGCTGTTCATCCTGGTGGCCGTGCTGGTGCTCGACGTTTTCAACGTCAAGCTGACCGCCATCCTGGCCGCGGCCGGCATCATGTCGGTGGCGCTGGGGTTCGCCGCCCAGGCCTCGGTCTCCAACATCGTCTCCGGGCTGTTCCTGCTGATCGACCGGCCGTTCGAGATCGGCGATGCCGTCGACCTGGGAACCACGAAGGGGACGGTGACATCGATCGACCTGCTGTCAACCAAGCTCCGCACCTTCGAGAACCTCTATGTCCGGGTGCCGAACGAGTCGCTGGTCAAGAGCACGGTCGTCAACCTGACGCGCTTCAAGACCCGGCGCCTGAAGCTGACGTTCCCGATCCCGCCGGGCGCGGACCTGGCCGCCGCCCGGCAGGTCCTGCTGGGCGTGGCCGCCGAGTACCGCCACGCGCTGCAGGACCCGCGGCCGTTCGCGGTGGTGGCCGGCTTCGACGAGAGCGGAGCGGCGCTGGAACTGTACTGCTGGGTCGGCAGCGACGCCTACCTCCAGAGCCTGTCCGACCTCAACGAGCGCGGAGCCGCGTCCCTGGCCGCGGCCGGCTTCCCCTTATCGTGTCCGCACCGCCGGGTCCTCGTCCGGGAGGAGTGAACAACCACGCCGCGGCCGCCGCCGCCTGCGGCAACGGATCACAGGAAAAACAGAGACAAACGTCTCTGTTTTTCCTTTTCCCGCCTCCACCTCCGCCGCGATTGATCTCCGGTTGGCCGGACGCATCGTCGCCGTCGGTTCGGTCAGCGACCGGAGAGGGAAGCGTCCCATCATCGGTGGATGCGCCGAAAAGTCGCATTCCATGCGGTTTTCCACGGTTTTTTCAACATCTTATCCACCACTACATATTGTGGCGTCTGACATCCCGATAACAATGAAATAGCAAACTCTTTGCCAGAGAAAAAAATATTTAAAAAAATGTTCATTTTTTTCTTGACAAATCCACAATATGTAGTATATTTATACCAACTTAACACAATTTCAATTCATCGGACGGCTTGAATCCGTCCCTCAAGAGGAGGTGAACCATCCATGCCGTGCAAGAAGCCCGCGAAGAAGGCCGCCAAGAAGAAGGTTGCCAAGAAGAAGAAGTAAGCTGAACCAGGCCGATCCGTTCAGCCAACCCTAACGTTCACCCAACATCATCCGAAGGAGGTGACAATCATGCCGGCCAAGAAGAAGAAGGTTGCCAAGAAGGCGAAGAAGAAATAACCTGTCGGTTATTTTATCCAATAAAGGCGCCCCGAGTTTTCGGAGCGCCTTTGTCGTTCGCTGCCGCTGCCGCCGGCGCGTCGGGAATCACCAGACCGTCTTGATCAGCCATCCCGCCAGCGTGGCCCAGGCCAGCGTCAGCCCGATCAACCGGACGGTGGCCCTCCACCCGGCCTCCCGCCCGGCCACGAAGAACGTGGCCACGCACGGCAGGTACATCACCAGGAACACCGCGGCGGTCACCGCCTGCCTGGCCGACAGGTGCAGCGGCGCCAGCAGCGCGATCGAGATGTCCTTGCGCAGGAATCCCAGCAGCACCACGCTCACCGCCTCCTCCGGCAGGCCCAGCGCGTGGACAACCAGCGGCCGGGCGGCCTTCCCCAGCAGGGCGATCGCGCCCAGCATCTCCAGCGCGTTCACCGCCAGCACGCCCGCCACGATCATGGGCGCCGCCTCCAGCAGGAAGGTCCGGACCCGGAACCACAGCTTGCGGGCCAGCGTCCCCAGGTGCGGCATCTGGTACGACGGGATCTCCATCACGATCTCCGGGCTCTCGCCGCTGATCAGCCGGTTGAGGATCAGGCTGTTGACCACCGCCACCAGCGCCAGGATGGCGAACACCAGCAGCACGTAGCCCGCCCCGAACGGCGACAGCAGCGAGACGATCATGGCCGACTGGGGCAGGCAGGGGGCGGCCATCAGCAGCAGCGCCAGGGCGATGAACTTCTCCCGCTTCGATTCCAGCACCCGCAGGGCCAGCACGCCCGGCACCTTGCAGCCGCAGGACAGCACCAGCGGCATTGCCGCGTAGCCGTGCAGCCCCAGCCGGTGCATCACCCGGTCCAGCAGCACCGCCAGCCGCGGCAGGTAGCCGACGTCCTCCAGGAATCCCAGCGCCAGGTAGAAGGCCACGATGTACGGCAGCACCACGGCGATCGGGATGTAGACGCCGGTGGTCAGGGCGCCGAAGGATTCCATGAACGCCGGGGACGAGCCGGCCAGCAGGACGCGGAGCCAGGGGAACGGGATCAGCCCCACCAGCCATCGTACGGCCGGCCCGTAGGCATGGGTGAAGAAGGGATCGAACACATGGGCGATCAGCCCCTCGCCCGCCAGGCGGATCAGGCCGAAGGCCGTGGCCAGAACCAGCAGCGCGATCAGCGTGCCGCTGACCGGATGGATGCTGGCGTCCTCCAGCCGCTCCAGCAGGGTGGGGTGGCGATGGCTGATGGTCTGCACTTCCTGGCTGATGTGCCCGATGATGTGCCAGCGCTCGGCGTGGTCGATGGGCGCGAACTGCGGCGGCGTGATCCCTCCGGCGGCGGCCCTTTCCATTGCGCGCACCAGGTCCTTCAGCCCCTCGCCGGTGACCGCCACCACCGGCAGCACCGGCACGCCCAGCCGCCGCGACAGTTCCGCGACGTCGATGCTCACGCCTCTCCGCTTGGCGATGTCCCACTTGTTGAGCACCACGATGGTGGGGATGCCCTTCTCCAGCAGCTGCAGCGTCAGGTACAGGTTGCGCTCCAGGTTGGTGGCGTCGACCACGTTGACCAGCAGGTCGGCCTCGTCCTTGTTGCAGAAGTCGCGGGCGATCTCCTCGGCGGTGCAGGTGGCCTCCAGGGTATAGGCCCCCGGCACGTCGGTCAACTCGATGCGCCGGCCGCCGGCGAACAGGCGGCCGCGGGTGAACTCCACCGTCGTTCCGGCGTAGTTGGCCGAGACGGCGTCCACGCCGGTCAAACGCGAGAACACCACGCTCTTGCCGACGTTGGGGTTGCCGAACAGCAGCGCCCGCAGGGTCGCGGCCCGCACCGCGACCCGTGCGGCCATGCCCCGCCCCAGGGCCACCTGGCAGGGCCCGACGGCCACCACCACCGGCCCGGCCTCGGACACCTTGGTGACGCGCACGCCGGGCCTGATGCCCAGCCGCTCCAGCCGGGCCGCCAATCCGTGGCCGCCGTCGACCGAGATCACCTCGGCTTCCTCGCCGTTTTTCAATTGCAGGAGGTTGAGCGTCATCGTCATTCGCGCTGCCCGGGGCTGTAGATCTTCTCGATGTAGGCGCGGTCCTGCCGGATGTACCCCAGCACGATCTCGCCCTCCGTGGTGATGGTCATGTCGGCCCGGTCGTACGGGCCGAAGGTGGTGTCCACGACCTGCACGTAGCACTGCCCGAGCCGCTGGTACGGAAATCCGAACTTGCTTCCGTCGGGCGAAAAATGGACCGTCGGCCTGAAGTCGCCGTCGAAGCCCCCGAAGACATGCCGGTCGATCATCACGAACCACTGACCGGCGCTGTCGTCGCGATCCGGCGCCGGCCCGCGGTCCCGCCACCGGCTGGCCCGCCGGAAGACGACCCCGGCGCGGGACCCGTCGGGACTGACCGCCAGCGTCCGCGCGGTGTCCAGCCCCCGCTCGCGCTCGATCCGCCCGCGCTCGCTGGACCGCAGCCGCAGTCCGGAGCTGTACACGAACCGCCACCCGCCGCCCTGCTTGGCGAGGAAATTGACCGTGGCGCCGTCCGACGTCAGCGTGAAGTGATCAATCGAATCGAACCCGGCGACGCTGCAGCTCCACGGCTTCCGGTCGCCCCCGGTCCCGCCAGGCAGCTGCCGCTCGCCGCCGCAGGCCGACACGGCGGCCCAGACCGCCAGCGCTGCCAGCGCCGTGCGCAGCGTCATTTCGCCCGGGCCCGCCCGTTCAGCTTTTCCAGGTGGGCCAGCACCGCCGGCAGGCCGCCGTCCTTGGCGACGGCGGTCATCCGCTGATACCCGGTCACGTAGTCCTTGACCTCGTTCCTCAGCCGGGTCTCGTTGAGGCGCTCGTTCCCCCAGGCCGTCGCCATCAGCGAGGCGACGTACTCGGCGAACCCCTCCCTGGTGATCCGGTCTGTCAGCCGGGGGAACCGCGCCTGCTGGACGTCGTGGGCCAGCTCGTGGACGGCAACGTCCAGGAACTCGGCGGGCCGCAGGCCGCTCAGCACGTAGATGTCGAATGTCTCCTTTTCCACCGTCCGCCGCCGCCCCGATTCCCTGATGACGGCCGCGTAGTGGTAGAACCCGCGCTCCGAGGTCTTTATGGCCTTGGCCGCCCGCGACAGTCCGTTGAGGTCGACCAGATGGAACCCGATCTGGTGGCCGGTCGACAGCCCGAGCCGGTCCGAGAGTTCCCGGCGCGCCCGGGCGAACAGCGCCCGGGCCGCCGCGGTATCGAACACGGCTCCGCGGGCGCAATCAGGGCACAGCGTGCGGCCGTCGGCCAGCGGCAGGGACGCGCCGGGATGGCCGCAACTCCAGCAGCGCGGCAGCGCGGCGCATTCCTGGCAGTACTTGCGGTCCTCCATCGTGCGCCACGACTGCATCCGGGCGCCGCAGATGTCGCAGGCCGGCAGCGTGGTGCTGAAGCACTCCTGCGAGCAATAGGCCTTGTCGGGATCGAGCGGGTCGCGCAGCCCGCCGTCCACCGGCTTGCCGCAGACGGTGCACTGGGGCAGGGACTGGCGGCGGCAGTGCGCGTTGCAGTAGTGCTTGCCGTCGACGATGATCCCGCCGTTGACCGGCTTGCCGCAAACGGCGCACTGGGGCAGGGCCGCTTCGAAGCAGGCCTGCGAGCAGTAGATCTTGCCCTTGTACTTGAGGAACTCGCCCTGTTTCTTGCCCCCGGCCACGACCTTGCCGCAGGTGGCGCATTTGGGCAGTGCCGCCTGGAAACAGGCCTCCGAGCAGTAGGCCCGTCCCTCGTACTCCAGGTAATGCTTGCTCTGCTTGATCGTTCGTCCGCAGGTGGCGCACCGCAGATCGTCGGCCAGCAGCAGCGAGGCGGCGGCCAGCAGCAGGACCAGCAGGATGATGATGCGTTTCACGATTCCCCTCGGTGTTACGGCCGGCGCCGCGCCAGCGACAGCAGGTAGAACCCCATGGCGAACAGCACGATGGTGGCGCCGGTGGCGGTGGCCCAGTAGTACGACGCCACCAGTCCGGCGACGCCCGATGCCATGCTGATCATAACCGCGTTTCGGATGTACCCGGCGACCGACGGCGCCGTGTTGCGGGCGGCCGCGGCCGGAAGCACCAGCAGGGCGTTTACCACCAGCAGGCCCACCCACTGGATGCTGACCGTCACCACCGCCGCCACCAGCGCCGCGAACGCCAGCTCCACCAGCCGCACCCGGATGCGGCGGCTGCCCGCCAGCGACGGATTGAGGCTGACAAACATCGCCTGGTTGAACAGTCCCAGGTAGAACGCCAGCACCAGCCCGATCAGCCCCAGCAGCCGGGCGATGTCGGCCGGCGCCACGCTCAGCACGTCTCCGATCAGGTAGGCGGTGTACTTGGCGAAGCCGCCGCCCCGGGACAGGATCACCACGCCCAGCGCCACCGCGAATGACATGAAGATGCTGATCACGGTGTCGTCCGAGGCCCGGGCCACCCGCCGCAGCAGCGTCATCGCCGCCGCCAGCAGCACCGCGAAGGCCACCATCGCCCACAGCGGGTCGCCCAGCCCCAGCACCACCCCCAGTGCCACCCCGGTGAGCGCGGCGTGCCCGATGGCGTCCGAAAAGAACGCCATCCGCTGGTTGATCAGCAGGGCGCCCAGCAGCGCGAACAGCAGCGACGCGCACAGCACCGCCAGCAGGGCGTTCTGCATGAAGACGAACTGCGCCCACTCGAATGGCAGCAGGGCGACCAGCCGCTGCCAGGCGCTCACGGGCCCGCCCCCGCGCCGGCGCACGCCGGAGGATCCGGCGGCGGGCATTCCCGCCGATCCAGCAGCGAGGGATCGACGCCGAAGGCCTGCCGCATCAGCGGGTCGGCCACCGCGGCGGCCGGCGGACCGTCGAACAGCACATTGCGGTTGATGAACACGATCCGGTCGGCGTAGCGCAGCACCTCGGGCAGGTCGTGCGACACCAGCAGGATCGATAGGTCGTGCCGCCGCCGCAGCTCGGACACCATGCCGTAGAACAGCTCCAGGCCGGCCTGGTCAACGCCCGACACCGGCTCGTCCAGCAACAGGATGTGCGGCACCGGTGTCACCGCCAGGGCCAGCAGCACCCGCTGCAGTTCGCCGCCGGACAGCCGCCCCAGGGTGCGGCCCGCCAGGTGGGCCGCCTCGAATCGCGCCAGCACCGCCTCGGCCCGCCGCCGCAGGAAGATGTGGTTCCCCAGCCAGGCCGGCCACCGCGACAGCGCTCCCGCGAACAGATCGAGCACGGTCACCGGCACGGTGGGATCGAAATCCAGCTTCTGCGGCACGTAGCCGATCACCGGCCGGTCCGGGCGCCGTTTGCTCTGATCGAGGAAGTGGAGGGCGCCGTCGTGCGGCACCTCGCCCAGGATGGCCCGCAGCAGGGTGGTCTTGCCGGCGCCGTTGGGGCCGATCAGCGCGGTCAGCTCGCCGCAGTGGAAGTGCAGGCTGACGTCCTCCAGCACCCGGTGGTCGCCGAAGGACACCGACAGGCGCTCCAGCTTGCTGCAGCAGCCGCCGCAGGCGGGCTTGACCACGGGCAGCGTGTCCATCGGGCCACTCTCCTTCCTACGGACGGGGCGTCAGGGATGTTTGCCGGCGGCGGCACGGCCGTTGGCGCTAGCGCAGCGGCCGCAGATTCCGCCCAACTCCACCAGCCGGGTGGCCACCGTGAACCGGCCCCGCAGCGAGCGGTCCAGCGTCCGCAGCAGCCGCGCCGATTCGCGGCCGCCGATCTCGCGCACGCTGCCGCAGCTGGAGCACACCAGGTGGATGCCGTCGCTGCGCGCCGCCTCGTAGTGGGCGTGGTTCTGGTTGAGCGAGCTGCGCTTGACCAGCCCCCGCCGCACCAGGTAGGCCAGCGAGCGGTAGACGGTGGCGATATGGACGGCCGGGCGGCCGCGGTTGACGGCCGCCGCCACCTCGAAGGCGTCCAGGTGGCGGCCCCGCGCCGCGCGCACCGCAGCCAGCACCCGCCGCCGCGGTCCGGTCAACCGTTCCCCGCCGTTGTCGATCGTCGCCATGGGATCACCGCCGTCATCAGTTGCGAATTATTCGCAATTATACCGCGGCGGCCCCCGTTTGTCAAGCCGTCCGAAAACATTTGACACGGCCCCCGATTTGCGCTATGATTGTCGTTCACGACCAAGGCGAGGAGACCGTTCCACCATGGCCACATTGCAGCAGACCATCCTGTCGGAGGTTTCCCTCTCCGGCGTCGGGGTGCACACCGGCAACCAGACCGTCATGACCTTCAAGCCGGCGCCGGCCGGCAGCGGCATCCGCTTCGTCCGGGTCGACCTGCCGGGCCGCCCCGAGGTCCCGGCCCTGATCGGCAACGTGGTGGAGACGGCCCGCGGCACCACCATCGGTGTGGCGGTGGACGGGCAGATGGTGAAGGTCCACACCGTGGAGCACGTGCTGGCCTCGGTGGCCGCGCTGGAGATCGACAACGTCCGGATCGAGCTGGACAACAACGAGCCGCCCATCGGCGACGGCTCGGCCCTGCCCTTCTTCACCAAGCTGCAGCAGGCCGGGCTGGTGGAGCTGGACGCGCCCCGCAAGTTCTTCGCCCTGCCCCAGGTGGTGTCGGTGGCCGACGGCTCCATCCAGCTGGTGGCCAACCCCAACGACTGCCTGCGCATCAGCTTCACCATCGACTTCAACCATCAGGTGCTGAAGAGCCAGTACGCCAGCTTCGAGATCGGCCGCGAGACGTTCGAGAAGGAGCTGGCCGCCTCCCGCACCTTCTGCCTGGCGCGCGACGTCGAGCAGCTGCGGGCCCAGGGGCTGATCAAGGGCGGCAGCCTGGCGACCGCGGTGGTGATCGGCGAGCAGGGCATCGAGAACAAGGAACCGCTGCGCTTCCCCGACGAGTTCGTCCGCCACAAGATCCTGGACCTGCTGGGCGACCTGACCCTGCTGGGGATGCCGCTGAAGGCCCACGTCATCTCCATCAAGTCCGGCCACCGCTCCAACGTCAAGCTGGTGCAGGAGATCAAGAAGGTCTACGACGACATCGAGCGCCAGAAGCAGGGACCGGTGTTCGACATCAACGCCATCTCGCAGATCATGCCGCACCGCTACCCCTTCCTGCTGGTGGACCGCATCCTGGAGCTGGAGGAGGGCAAGCGGGTGGTGGGGATCAAGAACGTCACGGTCAACGAGCCGTTCTTCCAGGGCCACTTCCCCGGCCGGCCGGTGTTCCCCGGCGTGCTGATCATCGAGGCCCTGGCCCAGACCGGCGGCTTCATGATCCTGCACTCCATCGAGAACCGCGAGCAGACCCTGCTGTTCTTCGCCGCCATCGACAAGGTGCGGTTCCGCAAGCCGGTGGTGCCCGGCGACCAGCTGCGCTTCGAGCTGACGATGATGTCATTCAAGCGCGGCATCTGCAAGATGGACGGCAAGGCCTACGTGGACGGCCAGCTGGTGTGCGAGGCCGAGCTGACCGCGGCGATGGTCAACCGGTGATAGCTGTCGCTCCTCTGAAGTATAAATGACGTACATGTCCGAAACGTCATCAATGCTGCAAAGGAGTTGCTCGTGGGTACTGCCAGAAAATTCACCGACCTGCTGGTATGGCAGCGGGCGCACCAATTTGTCGTGGAAGTATATCGCTGTACGTCTACGTTTCCCAAAGAAGAGCTGTATGGTCTGACCTCGCAGGTTCGCAGAGCGTCAGTCTCGATTCCCGCCAATATTGCCGAAGGCACGAAGAAAAGCAAGGCCGATTTTCGCAGATATCTCACGATCTCCGAAGGATCCCTGGAAGAAACCAAGTACTACTTGATACTCAGCAAAGATCTGGCCTACATCACCGCGACGCAATTCGATGATTTGACCAGTAAAGCGGGCGAGATCGGCTTTTTGCTCTTTCGTTTGCGAAACAGCCTTAACTAGCGCCATCATTTATCATACGTATACAACCTTTATCTCATTTCGCACATGGTCCACAACATCCACCCCACCGCCATTATAGACAATAAGGCCCGCCTGGGCGACAACGTCACGGTCGGCCCGTACACGCTGATCGGCCCGGAGTGCGTCATCGGCGACAACTGCGAGATCGGCTCCTCGGTCGCCATCCACAAGTGGACCGAGCTGGGCACGGGCGTCAAGGTCTGGCACGGCGCCTCCCTGGGCGGCGACCCCCAGGACCTCAAGTACAAGGGGGCCAAGACCAGGGCGCTGATCGGCGATAACACCGTCATCCGCGAGTGCGCCACCGTCAACCGCTCCACCGGCGATGGCCACGACACGGTGGTCGGCAAAAACTGCTTCATCATGGCTTACGCCCACGTGGCGCACGAGTGCGTCGTCGGCGACAACGTGATCCTGGCCAACTCGGTCAACCTGGCCGGCCACGTCACCATCGAGAACTTCGCCATCATCGGCGGGCTGACGCCCGTCCACCAGTTCGTGCGGGTGGGCTGCCACTGCATGATCGGCGGCTCGTCCGCGGTGCAGAAGGACGTCCTGCCCTACACCAAGGCCTTCGGCATTCCGCTCAAGATGTACGGGTTGAACTCGGTCGGGCTCAGCCGCCGCGGCTTCAGCGAGGCCCAGCGGGACGCCATCGGCAAGGCCTACCGCATCCTGTTCCGGTCGAACCTCAACACCTCGCAGGCGCTGGCGCGGCTGAAGGCCGACCTGGAGCAGACGGCCGAGGTCGCCCGCATGATAGCCTTCGTGGAATCCTCACAGCGGGGAATCACGAAATAACGGCCCCGGTGGATTGCTTCGCTTGTGCTGGCGACCCCACCCTATATCCCTCCCCGCCGCGGAGAGGGACACATCTTCGCTCGCAATGACCGGGAAAGCAGAATAATGAATATGCCTCAGTGCCTCCGTGTCTCTGTGGCAAGAAAGACCCCGTGAAGACCAAGCTCGACATCGCCAGGAACTGGCTGCCCCGATACACCGGGATGGACGCCGCCGCGCTGGGCGACTACATTCTGCTGACCAACTTCGACGACTACCTGACCCGCTTCTGCCGCCGTTTCAAGTGCCGGATCAGGGGCGCGGGGCGGCCAATGCAGGGCGCCACCAACAGCTCCGGGCTCTCCATCATCAACTGCGGGATGGGCAGCCCCAACATGGCCACCATCATGGACCTGCTGGCGGCGCGCAAGCCCCGGGGCGTGCTGTTCCTGGGCAAGTGCGGCGGTCTGAAGCGATCGACCGACATCGGCCACTTCATCCTGCCGATCGGCGCCATCCGCGGCGAGGGCACCAGCGACGACTACCTGCCGGCCGAGGTGCCGGCCCTGCCGTCCTTCAAGCTGCACAAGTTCGTCTCGGAGAAGCTGTCCGCCCGCGGCCTGGACTATCGCACCGGCGTCGTCTACACCACCAACCGCCGGGTATGGGAGTGGGACGAAAAGTTCAAGCGGTATCTGCGCCGGTTGACGGCCATCGCCATCGACATGGAGACCGCCACCCTGTTCACGGTGGGCCACGCCAACCAGATCGCCCGGGGCGCGCTGCTGCTGGTGTCAGACATTCCCATGGCGCCGCAGGGCGTCAAGACCGCGCGCAGCGACACGGCGGTCACCCGGAGGTTCGCCGAGCTGCACCTGGAGATCGGGATCGAGGCCATGACCGATATCGGCCGCAAGGGCGAGCCGATCAAGCATTTCAGGTACTGATTCCTTGCTCAATAGTGTATACTGTATACACTATTCAGTATCCACTGTCGAGGTGAATCAATGAAAAATCTTTGTATCATCACCTGTCTTTCCGTTCTGCTCGGCGGGGTCGCCCTCGGCTCCCAGGTCAGCGTCGTCCGAGTGGAGGGCGCCATCGGGCCGGCCTCGGCAAAATTCATGACCCGCAGCATCGACCGGGCGGAGGCCGATGGTGCGGCGTGCCTGGTGTTCGAGCTGGACACGCCCGGCGGCCTGGACGAGTCGATGCGCCAGATCATCAAGCGCATCATGTCGTCGAAGGTGCCGGTCGTCGTCTACGTGGCCCCCCAGGGCTCGCGGGCGGCATCGGCCGGCGCCTTCATCACCCTCGCCGCCCACGTGGCCGCCATGGCCCCGGGCACCGCCATCGGCGCGGCCCATCCGGTGTCGATCGGACAGGGCGGCCAGATGGACTCCACCATGTCGGGCAAGGTCACCAACGACGCCGCGGCCTACATCCGCTCCATCGCCGCCCAGCGGGGCCGCAACGCCGCCTGGGCCGATTCGGCGGTGCGGTCCAGCGTCTCGCTGTCCGAGACCGAGGCCCGGAGGCGCGGCGTGATCGACCTGGTGGCGCCGACCACCGCGGCCCTGCTGGATTCGCTGGACGGGCGGGCGGTGGCGCTGGCGTCCGGGACGGACACCATCCGCACCGGCGGCGCGGCCGTCGAGCAGACGGAGATGACCTGGCGCGACCGCTTCCTGCACGGCCTGGCCAACCCCAACCTGGCCTACATCTTCTTCATGATCGGCCTGCTGGGCCTGTACTTCGAGTTCTCCAATCCCGGGGCCATCTTTCCGGGCGTGGCCGGCGCCATCGGCCTGATCCTGGCGTTCTTCGCCTTCCAGACGCTCTCGGTCAGCGCGGCCGGGATTCTGCTGATCGTGCTGGCCGTGGTGCTGTTCGTGCTCGAGATCAAGGCCCCCACCCACGGCATCCTGACAATAGGAGGAGTCATCGCCATGACCTTCGGATCGATCATGCTGTTCACCTCGCCGGACCCGGCGATGCGGGCCTCGCTGCAGGTGATCATCCCGGTGGTGCTGGTGACCGCTGCCTTCTTCATCGTCGGCGCCTGGCTGTCGCTGCGGTCGCTGGGGCGCAAGCCCGAAAGCGGCGCCGCCGGCATGGTCGGGCGCGAGGGCGACGCCCGGACCCCGGTCGGCCGCAGCGGCGGCAGCGTCTTCGTCGACGGCGCCCACTGGAACGCGGTGGCCGAGGCCGACATCCCGCAGGGGGCCAAGGTCAGGGTGGTCGCGGTCAAGGGAATGACGCTGACGGTGGAGCGGGCCGGGTAGGCCCGCCGGCTGCCTGCCCCGGGAAATTATCAGCCTCGTGATGAGCCTGCCAATGCGCAGCTTTCTCTTCCCGGCGTCGCTGGCCGCCATGCTGGCCGTCTCCTGCGCGCCATCGCTGCAGCGGATCGGCTACCGCGAGGCGGCGCCACCGGACGCCGGCCTCGGCATCCGGCTGATGCGCAACGCGCCGGTGCCGGACAGCATCCCCCGGCTCGCCACCCTGATCGTCTACGACGGCGGCTTCAGCCTGGCCGGCTCGGAAGAGAAGGTCATCGGCCTCGTCCGGCTGGAGGGTGCCACGATTGGCGCACGCTGCGCCAACCTCTACAACATATCGCCGCCCAGCATCTGGAGCGCCTGTTTTCAGACCTACGCCGATTTCTACGCCGACACCGTCTCCCGGGAGGTCGCCCTGGCAGCGACGCTGCCGTACGGCTTTCGGATCGACAGCACGGTCAACCGCGGCATATCACTCGCCCTGACCCTGCCCGGTGGCTGGGTGACCGGCGGCAACCAGAAGGAGACCGGGCTCCAGCCGTCCCCGGACAACATCATGAAGTTCGGCTTCGGCCTGCGGGGGACGTACATGTTCAGCGAGCTGCTCGGCGCCGAGGCCGAGGGCGTGGTGTTCTACACCAGCGCGAACAAGCGGGATTACCAGACCCTCGACCTGTTCACCGAGCGCCTGCTGAAGCTCGGCGTCGACTGGCGGCCCTTCCGCAACTATTCCCCGTACCGGCTGGAGCAGCTTTCCATCCGCGGCGGCATCAACTACGACTGGCTGCAACTCGCCCGCGAGTTCTCTGACCTGCTGACGGCCGTCAGCGGCGGCCAGTTTGTGCCGTACGGCGGCTATGCCGGCGGGATGGGCTGGTACGCCGGGGCATCCGGGCAGTTCGTCTTCAAGTCGAACATGACCGCCGGCATCGGCCTTGACTACCTTTACGTCAGGCCCAAGTATCCGCAGGCGTCCGTCGCCATCGACGCCTCGGCCGTCCTGTTCGGCATCACGTTCGGGTACGCGTTCAAGTGACGCCCGCGCTTCGCGCCGGCGGCAGGATTGCACAACACTCACAACAAAAAGGAGAACCGCCATGTGGTTGATCGTGCTGGTCGTCTTCGGACTGTTCATCCTGGTCAACACCGTCAAGATCCTGCGCGAGTACGAGCGCGGCGTGGTGTTCCGGCTGGGACGCTATGTCGGCACCCGCGGCCCGGGGCTGATCATCCTGATCCCGCTGTTCGAGAAGATGGTCAAGGTCACCCTGCGCACCATCGCCCTGGACGTGCCGGCCCAGGAGGTGATCACCAAGGACAACGTCTCGGTCAAGGTCAACGCCGTGATGTACTTCCAGGTGTTCCAGCCGGACAAATCCATCATCGCGGTCGAGGACTTCATGTACGCCACCTCGCAAATGGGCCAGACCACCCTGCGCTCCATCCTGGGCGAGCACGAGCTTGATGACCTGCTCTCCAACCGCGAGAAGATCAACCAGACCCTGCAGAAGGTGATCGACGAGCGCACCGACCCCTGGGGCATCAAGGTGTCGGCGGTGGAGGTCAAGGACGTGGACCTGCCCGAGGGCATGCGGCGGGCCATGGCCAAGCAGGCCGAGGCCGAGCGCGAGCGCCGGGCCAAGGTGATCCACGCCGACGGCGAGTTCCAGGCGTCGGCCAAGCTGAAGGAAGCCGCCTCGGTGATGGCCGCCGAGCCGGTGACCGTGCAGCTGCGCTACCTGCAGACGCTGACCGAGATCGCGGTGGAGAAGAACTCCACCATCATCTTCCCGCTCCCGATCGAGTTCATGAAGTACTTCGCGCAGATCATCGACCGCAACGAGAAGAAGTAGGGCGGATCAACGAAGCGGCGGCCGGCAACGGCCGCCGCTTCATGTAAGCACGAGCACCATCATGAAGATTCCATCTATCGCCCGATCAACCATTTTTTTAATCGCCCTTTTGATTGCCATCGTTGGATGCTCCCGCAGCAATCCGACCGGAAGTGGCGATGTGCACTACGGTTATTTTCCGCTTCGCGCAGGGTCCTGGTGGCGGTACTCTCAATCCTCTGGCGACGGTATGTCTTTCACCAGCGACAGCCTGCGGAAAGACGTGATCGGAACGCTGCCGGGCCCCGACGGCAACCCGTCCACCGCAGTCCAGGTCCAAACCTACGATACGATGCTTATGCCTGGCCACAATCCGAGCGGGATCGATACGAGTTACTATCGCAAACTGGGGTCCTCTCTTGAAGTGTACAACGAGTACCAGTCGACGTGGATCCTCGTGCACCGTTATCCCCTGACGATCGGTGCCGCATGGCTGGTGACACCACAATTCGACAGTCTGTACTGGGATTCGGTTCGGATCGTCGCGCAGGAAACCGTAATCGTGCCGGCCGGGACGTTCTACGACTGCGTCAAGCTAAAAGACTGGAACAACTGGTGGAGTGATTATCAACACTACACCTGGCTGGCGCCTAATGTCGGCTTGGTTAAAGAGAGCACGGCCGTCGCCCCGATCGCCTATGGCGTTCGCACATTGCGCTCATACCGCATCGCTCACTAAGCCGTATTCTCGAAGCGAAAAAGCGCCCGTCTGACGGGCGCTTTTCGCTTGCATGGGCCGGGGGTTTGTGCTTTAATTAGTCGTGCTGGATTCCCGATTTCCCGGGAATGACATAGTATGGGATTCTTCGCGTCTTTGTGTCTTTGTGTGAAAAGACCTTGGGCCAGCCCTAATACCGGTGGGCCTTGAACGAGCCCTCCTCCCAGGACAGCAGCAGGAAGATGCTGTAGGGCGAGAACTGGCCCTCCAGGCTGCACTTGTCGATGGCGCCGTGCTCCAGGTAGATGCAGCCCCGCTTGCCGACCTCGTTGACCAGCTCGATGTAGCCGCTCCAGCCGCCGATGGAGAACAGGTCCAGCGTCTTGAAGATGCTGATCCGCGCCAGGTCGCCCTCCAGGTCCCGGGCCTTGCGGGCCAGGGTCAGTCTGGCCTTGGCCGCGTACTTCAGCCGCAGGTCGATGGCCTTGAACAGCTCCTCGCGCTTCATCGGCTTGACTAGGTACTTGGCCGCGCCCACGGCGAAGCCGTGGATGATGCTGGCCTTGTCGGCCTTGGCCGACAGCAGGATCACCGGGATGTGCCACAGCTTGGGGTCGCGCTTGACATTGCGGCACAGCTCGTAGCCGTCCATCAGCGGCATCATGATGTCGGAGAGGATCAGGTCGGGCGCCTGCTGGCGGGCCTGGGCCAGCCCCTCCTCGCCGTTGACCGCCGTGCGGACCGCGTAGCCGCCGGTCTTGAGCTGGACCTCCAGCACCCGCGCCATGCTGCTGTCGTCTTCGACGATCAGGACGTCGTACGTCTCCATGGCAATATTGTAATGCAATCCCGTGAAAAGTTCAACTGGAAAATGCGGTCCGGCCGGCGGCGACACGCTGGCCGAGCGCATCAAGCGGGTGATCCGGCGCATCCCGCGCGGCCGGGTGGCGAGCTACGGCCAGATCGCCGCGCTGTCCGGGCATCCCCGGGCCGCCCGCACCGTGGTGTGGATCCTGCATTCCTCGTCGGGGAAGGCGCGGTTGCCCTGGCACCGGGTGATCAACTCGCGCGGGACGATCTCGCTGCGGCCCGGCTGCGGCTGCGAGGAGCAACGGGCGAGGCTGACCGCCGAGGGCGTCGGGTTCGACAGCGCGGGCCGGGTTGACCTGCGCCGGCACGGGTGGCGGCCGTAGGTCGCCGCGCTCCACGCCGCTGGTGGCGGCTTTTTTATTGACAAACCAGACCGTTTGTACTATTCTTATTGATTATCATTCTCGCCGCATCGCCGCATGAAACAGCCGATCGATCCCATCGCGAACTACGAGGCGACCCGCCGGGCCGTGGGCTACGTGCCGCGGGCCCGGGCCGACCAGGCGACCTACGACGCCCTGGGCTTCATGTCCGGACTGGAGGTGCACCAGCAGCTGCTCACCGGCCAGAAGCTGTTCTGCCGCTGCCCGGCCGGCATCTATCAGGGCCCGGATGACTACGACGCCGAGATCATCCGCCACATGCGGCCCACCCTCTCCGAGCTGGGCGAATACGACGGCACCGCCCTGATGGAGTTCAAGACCCGCAAGCAGATCGTCTACCGCATCAAGAGCCGCACCGCCTGCACCTACGAGGTGGACGACACCCCGCCCTTCCCGCTCAACCGCCAGGCCCTGGACATCGCCATCGAGATCGCCCTGCTCTCCCGCCTCAAGATCGTGGGCGAGGTCCACATCACCCGCAAGCAGTACCTGGATGGCAGCATCCCCACGGGCTTCCAGCGCACCGCCATCATCGGGGTCGAGGGCGAGATTCCGCTGAAACGCGGGCCGGTACGGCTGATCCAGCTGTCGCTGGAGGAGGACTCCTGCCGCGAGGTGTCGGACATCGGCCACGTCCGCACCTACCGCACCGACCGGCTGGGCATGCCGCTGATCGAGACCGTCACCTACCCGGACATGAAAAACCCGGACGAGGTGCGCGAGGCCTGCGACTACATCCGGTTTTTGAACCGCAGCACCGGCAAGGTGCGCACCGGCATCGGCGCCGGCCGCCAGGACGTCAACGTCTCCTGCCGCGGCGGCACCAGGGTGGAGATCAAGGGCGTGTCGCACACGGCCTGGATCCCGGAGCTGACGCACAACGAGTGCTTCCGGCAGTGGGCGCTGCTCGAGATCAGGAGGGAGCTGCTCGCGCGCGTCCCCGACCCCGCCGCCTGGAAGCCGTCCTCGGTCCGGGTGCGGGTGCTGACCTGGGGGCTGCGAAGCCCCGCGCTGCGGGCCCTGCGGGAACGGGGACAGATCATGGTGGCCGTCAACCTGCCCGGCTTCGCCGGAGCGCTGTCGCACTTCACCCAGCCCGGCCAGTGCTTCGCCGACGAGCTCGCCGGCCGGCTGAAGGTGATCGCCTGCCTGGAGCGCCCCAACATGGACCATTCGGAGGCGGCCGTGCCGGCCATCTCCGCCGGCGACTGGGCAAGGATCAAGCAGGAGCTCACGCCGTCCGACGGCGACGCCCAGCTGGTGTTTTGGGGGCCGGAAGAGGACATCAAGACCGCGCTAGAGACGGTGGAGGAGCGCTGCCGGATGGCCTTCGCCGGCGTGCCCAACGAGACGAGACAACCGCTGGCCGACGGCACCACGGTGTTCGAGCGGGTGCTGCCCGGCGCCGACCGGATGTACCCGGACACCGACAGCAAGCCGATCCCGCTGGAGGATGCCCACATCGAGCGTATCCGGCCCAGCGTCCCCACCGAGGTGTCGGCCCGCTACCAGCAGATGAAAACCTGGGGCGTGCCCGAGAACTGTTACGCCTACATCTTCACCCGCAACCTGTTCCCGGTGATCGAGCGGGTGGTAAGCGAGCTGGGCTTCGGCCCGGTGTTCGTGGGCACCGTGTTCGGCCAGACCCTCAAGCACATCGAGGGGCATCACCAGACCACGCCCGACTTCACCTACAACAAGGTCTACGGCCTGTTCAAGTACGTCAAGGAGCAGGGCCTGGCGCCCGAGATCATCCGCGCCATGCTGCCGGTGCTCTACCAGCACCCCAAGATGGACTTCGAGTCGATCCTGACCAGCATCAACTTCAAGCGCGTGGCCGAGGACGAGATCCTCTCGAAAGTGCCGTTCCTGAAGGAGAAGATACGATCGACGCGCGTTTCCACTGATCCCTCGATTGAACCTCATTGGATCATGGGGCAGCTGCGCACCTCCGCGCTGGGGAACATCGGGCTGACCGGATTAAGCAAGACCATAGAACACGGATGACACGGATCAGTTTAATTTTCACGGATCTTTCGACATGAAACATGGCGAAACCACGGATAAGGTTCTGGCCGCCTTCTATGCGGTCTATAATACCTTAGGATATGGTTTCCTTGAGAAGGTCTACGAAAATGCGATGTATGCAGAACTCACGGAAATGGGCGTACAATGCGACCGTCAAGTACCGGTCAAAGTCACCTATAAAGGAAAACTAGTCGGGGAGTATTTTGCCGACCTTGTGGTTGAAAGCACGGTGATTGTCGAATTGAAGTGCGCCGAGACGATTGGGTACGAGCATGAGGTACAATTGGTCAACTACCTCAAGGCTACCGGCCATGAGGTAGGGCTGTTGTTGAATTTCGGCAAAAAACCGCAGATCCGAAGGAAAATATTTACACCGTAAGAATGATTTGATCCGCGGGGATCTGTCTTATCCGTACAATCCGTGTTCAATAGTTAAGGAATATATGGCTGACGACATTTTCCAGGGATACAAGGGCGCGGGGCTCGAGGTCCTCAAGAAGTTCAACGTCCGGGTGTGGGGCCAGGCCGAGGTGGAGACCACCCGCGGCCCGTTCCAGGGCACGGTGCTGCCCCGCGCCGACCAGGACGACGACCGCCACATCGTGCTCAAGATCGCCACCGGCTACAACATCGGCGTCGACATCGCCACCATCACGGCGATGCGCGAGACCGGCTACAAGAAGGCCAACTACAAGATCCCGGAGAAGCAGTTCCCGGTGACGCCCGGCCTGCCGGCGGTGAAGCTGCTGGGCACCGGCGGCACCATCGCCAGCAGGCTGGACTACCGCACCGGCGCGGTGATCCCGGCCTTCACCCCGGGCGAGCTCTACGGCGCGGTGCCGGAGCTGGCCGACATCTGCAACCTGACCACCGAGAAGCTGTTCGCGGTGTTCTCCGAGAACATGGGGCCGGAGCAGTACAAGGCCCTGGCCGTGGCCATCGGCAGGGAGATCGAGAACGGCATCGACGGCATCGTGATCGGCCACGGCACCGACACCATGCACTACACCGCCGCCGCGCTGACCTTCATGGTGCAGGATCCGCCGGTGCCCATCGTGATGGTGGGCTCCCAGCGCAGCTCCGACCGGCCCAGTTCCGACGCCGCTCTCAACCTGATGCACGCCACCACCGCCGCCGGGCACGGCGGCATCGCCGAGGTGATGGTCTGCATGTTCGGACCGACTTCGGACGAATACGGCTTTCTGCACCGCGGCACCCGCGTCCGTAAGATGCACTCTTCCTACCGCTCCACCTTCCGCACCATCGGCGACACGCCGCTGGCCACCGTCACCCGGGCAGGAGTCAAGCCGATCAAGCAGGATTTCAAGCCCCGGCGCCGCGACCGCAAGGCAGTGATCAGGCCGTTCTTCGAGGAGAAGGTGGCCATGATCTACTACTACACCAACATGCAGCCGGACATGATCGACTCGCTGGTGGAGCACGGCTACAAGGGGATCATCATCATCGGCACCGGGCTGGGGCACGTCAACAAGCCGCTGTATCCGGCCATCGAGCGGGCGGTGGCCAAGGGCGTCCACGTCTTCATGACGGTGCAGACGCTGTGGGGCTACGTCCACATGTTCGTCTACGACACCGGACGCGACCTGATGGCTAAGGGCGTGGTGCCGCTGGAGAACATGCTGCCGGAGGTGGCCTACATCAAGCTGGGCTGGGTGCTGGGCCAGACCCGGGACCGCGATGAGGTCCGCCGGATGATGCTGGCGCCGATCAACGACGACATCACCCCGCGCGAGCCCTACAACGGCTACCTGGTTTATCAGGGCGGGGTGCCGGAGGTGGAGGAATTCGTCCGGAAGGTGCACAAGTAGTTCACTGCGATTTAACCGCAGAGGGCGCAGAGACGACAGATGCAATTGATCAGCCAGACCCCATTTAAAGCCTCCCTGATGGGCGTGGTCCAGGGCGTCATCGGCCATTACGGGCTGGGGCACTCTGCCAGTAAGTACGGCATGGCGCTGGACCGGGGGTTCGCCGGCACTCGCTAAAGACAAACAAAACGGGACACATGGCCAAGTACAGCCAATGAGGGGCAGATTCCGGGGGGTCGGCAACCTTTGCCCGGTCGGCATCATGCAAAACCGGAACTGATCAGGGGAAGGAGCCAAGGGGCATGAACACCCAACAACTGGCTCTCCGCGCCGGAACGGCCCTGGTGGGCCTGATACTGCTCTATTCCGCCTTCGATCAGATGCGCACCGGGGAGACCCATGGCCTGGCGGGAAAGGGCCGGGTGAGCCGGGAAGCGGAGCCGGGTTATTTCTTCATGCTACTGGCGGGCAGGATCGTCCTGGGCTTGACGGGGGTTGTCCTGGCCCTGGCGATAAAATAGGCGCCAGGACTTCGGAGGCCGAGGATAAATGGCCGCGTGCAGAATATGCGGTGCCGATTCCGAGGGCTCGATCGCCAAGGAGCGGGGGACCATCTGGCGGCCATCATCGCCCGCTGTGACCGGCCCTGGGACAAGAAGGACCGCTGCCCGGCGCAACGGGAGCATTCCGTGGGCTCGAGGGACTGAACCTTAAGACGGGGTAACCAACATTGTATGCCGGCACCTGGCGGTCTTGGAAAAGGCCATGATGGAGAGCGGCATGGCAGTCACCTACCGCGGCCGGCCCTGGTCACAGAACTGCCGGGAATGGGTGTACTTCGACTGCGTTCTGGACACCGAGTCCGTCCGCGCCCGTTTCGCCCTGGACGAATGCGTCAGGGTCCATCAGAATCTGGATCCGAGGTCCGGGGCCGAGAGGGGATTCGTGTGTGCCGCCTGCCATGACGCGGTGATGGGCCGGCTGGAGGGGGCGCCGGTGTTCCCCAAGGAAGACAGCGAAGGTTGTAAGCGAGTTCATGCGTCGCCGCGGCATCGCGGCCCCCGGAAACGGCAGGTTCATGGCATTCCGGCAAAGCCTCCTGGTTCCCGGTATCATTGCCACCATTCTGGCCGCAGGCTCCGGGGCGGCGGCGTTCCTGGCCCCCGGCCTCTGCCAAGAGGACGGGTGGCCGGTTTGGCTTAAGGCTGCGTTCGTGCTTAGGATTTTAGACGTTTTGCCTCTTGACAACCGGTTCCGGTGGCTGTATACTTCTTTTATTGAACTATCATTAACAACCAATCAATCCATTCAATTGGGAGCACCATGAAGAAGCTGATCCCGGTCCTGTGCTGCGCGGCCCTGTTGGTCGCCGGTTGCGGCTTGAGCAAGGCCCCGGCCCAGGCCGCCATCAAGGCCGCCGAGGAGGCCCTCAACGCCGTCCGCGCCGAGGCCCAGCAGTTCGTACCCGACCAGCTGGCCCTGCTGGATACCGCCTTGGCCAACGCCAGGAACTCCTTCGAGAAGGGCGACTACAACGCCGCCATCGCCGCGGCCAAGGACGTCCCGCTGAAGATCAAAGACCTGGCCGCCGCCATCGAGGCCCGCAAGGCCGAGCTCCCCATGGTGTGGGAAAAAATGGCAAAGGAGATGCCCAAGGTGATCGCCGACGCCAAGACCGCCGTTGCCAAGGCCAAAGGGGTGGAGAAGGAAACCCTGGCTGCCGCCAAGGCCGGTGTGGACGGCATGCCCGCCGCCTGGAAACAGGCCGAGGAGGCCTTCAAGGCGGGCAACCTGGCCGAGGCCGTGGGCCGGGCCACCGAGCTCAAGCAGCAAGCCGAGAAGATCATGGCCGACTTGGGGACGAAGACCGCCGCCAAGTAGCCGCATCCCGGTATTTGACGAAAGCCCCGCATGGTGCGGGGCTTTCGCTTTCTCATCGGAGCCGGTTTCTGGTTCGGTCGTTCTTCCGTTCGAGTTCCAGCAGGAACTTTTTCCGCCATAATCCGCCGCCATACCCCGCCAGTTTTCCATCGGCGCCGATCACTCGATGGCAGGGAATGAGGATCGAGATCCGGTTGGCGCCGTTGGCCCGCGCCACCGCCCGCACCGCGGCGGGCATTTTCAGGCGCGCGGCCTGCTCACCGTAGGAACGGGTCGTGCCGTAGGGGATCTTCCGCAATCCGGCCCAGACCTTCCGTTGGAAGGTCGTCCCGGGCGCCACCAGCGGCACGGTGAAGGCGCAGCGTTCTCCCCGGAAGTATTTCTCCAGTTCCCGCTGCAGCAGTTCGAAGTGCCGCGACTCGCCCGGCACGACCTCGGCCTTCAGCAGTTTCCGCAGCTGCCTCAGCTCCGTCTCCAGCATCTTGCGGTCCGCGAACTCCAGCAGGCAGACGCCCGCGTCGACCGCGCCCGCGACCATCACGCCCAGCGGGGTCGGAAAGCGGGCGAGCCGGATGATCTCCCTCCCTTTGCCCTTCGATGGCGGGTGGCCGCACTGCTGCTTGAAGGCATGGCCGAACCCGGACAGCGACTGGTAGCCGTGGTCGAACGCGGCCGCGGCGACCTTCTCGCCGTGCGTTATCCGCCCGTAGGCATTGCCGATCCGCAGCGCCCGCTGGAACCCCTGGAAGGTCATCCCGTGGTTCTTCAGGAACCAGCGCCGCACCAGGCTGGGCGACAGCCCGAGATCACGGAGTTTCGAATCGCGGATGCGCGCCATGGGATCGGCGTGGAGCAGCGCGATCACGCGATCGATGCCGTCGGGCGTCTTCCCGGCGGGCTCCATCGGCCGGCACAGCTTGCAGGGGCGGTATCCCGCGTCCAGCGCCTGCTTGGTCGACGGAAAAAAGGAGACGTTCTCGAGCTTGGGCTTGCGCGCCCGGCACACCGGCCGGCAGAATACGCCGGTGGTCCTCACGCCAACGAAGAAGATCCCCTCGAACGCGGGGTCTCGTTCCACCATTGCCTGGTACATTCGCGCGTTGGACGGCAGCATGGTCCGACTCCAGGTGAATAGACACTGTGATTACTACCACGGAAACACTGAATTCACAGAATGTCCAGGTATCGTTTTGTTCGCGTGTAGCATTGTACGGCATTTCATTAGATCCGGCAACCGAAAACTGAACATGCATTTTTACTTCGGGGGCTCGGGAAAGAAGCGAAAAATTGTTCATATTTGTGTTGCATATCGGCTGGTTATATGCTTAAATTATCATTACCTATGGCCGAGCAACAACTTATCGCCGCCATCCGGGCGGAGCTATTGCGCCACGTCGATCCGGAGTACAAAAAGGGCGCCCAGAACTATTTCAAGGAAGGCATCGTGCTGCACGGCGTGCGAACGCCGGTGGTGCGGGCCATTGCCGCGAAGTGCTTCCGCGAGGTCAAGGGACTGGCCAAGGCGGATATCTTGACGCTCTGCGACCGGCTGCTCAGCTTCGACACCAGCGAGGAGCGTTCGATCGCCTTCGACTGGGCGTACCGGCTGCGGAAACAGTACGAGCCGTCGGACTTCAAGATATTCCAACGCTGGCTGCGCGACCACGTGGACAACTGGGGCGGCGTCGATGATCTGTGCTGCCACACCTTCGGCGCGTTCATCGACCGTTTCCCGGAGTACCTCCCCTCGGTCTTCAAGTGGACCGCGGCCCAGCCGTGGCACATGCGGCGGGCGGCGGCCGTGATCCTGATCTATCCGGTGCGCCAAGGCAAGTATTTCGAGAATGTGCTTAGGACCGCCGACGCCCTGCTACGCGACGAGCACGACCTGGTGCAGAAGGGCTATGGCTGGCTGCTGAAGGAAGCGACCAAGAAATTCCCGCGGGAAGTTCTCGCGTATGTCCTGGAGCACAAGGCGGACATGCCCCGCACCGCGCTGCGCTACGCCATCGAGAAGATGC
>DDXR01000044.1:33058-34733 GCA_002347565.1 bacterium UBP2_UBA2255
CGATGTCGGCTGCGGCCTCGGGTATCTGGGTATGATGTACTGGCCGTTCTTTGGGAAAAGGGGCCGCTATTACGGCATCGACATCAGTCCGGTATTGACACGAAAGGCCGCACGGGTTTCCCGGACATGGGCCGTGCAGGGGTGTGCGGTCTTTAAGGCCGGAGATGCCTACGATCTGCCGTTACCGGACGACTGCGCGGACATCGTAATGTGCCAGACCCTGATGATCCATCTGGGGGACCCCAGACGCGCACTGGCGGAGATGATGCGCGTGGCGAAACCCGGCGGCTTGGTGGTCTGCCAGGAATCGGACATGATCTCGGCCGCCATGGCCCAAGGCTACGACACGTTACCGGAGAGGTCCGTCGACGAGACACTGTTCCGCCACAAGTTCCACATCCTCGCGGCGCGCGGCCGCGCCAGGCTTGGCTGCGGCGATTACAACATCGCTCCCAAGCTTCCCGCGATGATGTTGTCCCTCGGCCTGACCAACGTCGACGCCCGCAATACCAACAAGGTCGAGATGATGCTACCCCCATATGCCGTTCCGGAACAGCGGCACGCGTACCTGTTCGACCGCGAGATGTACACCACCCCCGACTGGGACAAACGCTACCGCATCGGCATGAAGGANNGCTTCGCCGGGCTCACGTCGAAGCGGTCTGTGGAGTACCGCGCCAAGAAAGAACAGCTGGTGGCCGGCACGTACGCGGAATTCACGCCCAGGATGTTCTACGTGATCAAGGGCAGCAAACCCAAGTAGCGCTCTTTACCACTTGTCGAGAACGGAAAAGGAGCATATGCAATTCCGCCCGATCAACCCGCAGGACAGGACCCGGAACATCGTGGTCCTCACAGCATTCCTGGCGCTGGTCCTGGTGCAGGTGCTCGCGACCATTATGCTCCAAAGAACGGATCTTGCCCTGATCCTGCTCGCGTTCTGCCTCTTGTCCGCGGTCGCGCTGACCAAATGGGCCGTGGACACCTACGGCTACGAATGCCCGTCCTGCAGGCACCAGTTCGAGATCAGCATGCGCACCGCGCTGCTGACGCCGCACATCGGGGACAGGAAACTGCTGCGCTGCCCGTCCTGCGGCAAACGCGGCTGGGCCCAGGCCGTCATCAAGGCCCACCAGCCGAAGTAGCAAAAAGGAGACCGCCATGCTGGAGATGGNNGGGCATCCCCACCATCCTGGTGTTCGAGGGGCTGGAGGCCGCCGGCAAGGGCACCGTCATCAACCGGCTGCTGCTGCCGCTGGACCCCCGCGGCTTCAAGGTCAGCCCCATCCACCCCCCCACCGACGTCGAGAAGTTCTGGCCGCACCTGGTGCGCTTCTGGAAGCTGCTGCCGGCGCGGGGCAGGCTGGCCATCTTCGACCGCAGCTGGTACGACCGGCTGCTGGGCCAGCGGGTCAAGAAGGAAGTGGCCGCGCAGGACGTGGAGCGCACCTTCGCCGAGATCCTGGCCTTCGAGCGACAGCAGGCCGACGACGGCGCGGTGATCGTCAAGTTCTGGCTGCACATCTCCAAGAAGGAGCAGGCCCGGCGGTTCGAGGAACAGGAGAAGGACAAGGCCCGCTCCTGGAAGGTGGGCAAGGAGGAATGGAAGCAGCACAAGGCCTACGACGAGTACATCCGGGCCGCCGAGGAGATGATGGAGAAGACCAACACCGCG
>DDXR01000048.1 GCA_002347565.1 bacterium UBP2_UBA2255
CCTTGTGGGAAAGGGACGATAGGGTTAGGTCTAAAACTGTCATATGGGGAAGGGACGATAGGGTCGGGATGAAACGATCCGGCATTGAGTTTATCCTTGACAGTATTTCGGTTTTACGGTAAAATAATCACTCTATTCGCAACGCATTGAACCTTTCGCGAGGGTAACGATATGGGTTGGGAATTCGCGGTGTGGGCCACGGTGCTGGTGCCGCTGCTGGGGAGCTTCACGCTGCCCCTGGTGGGGCTGGCCTCCAAGCCGCTGCGCAACGCCTGGGCCGTGGTGCTGGGGGCCGCTACCGTGGGCTTCGCCTGCAGCCTACTGCCGGCCGCGTTCTCGGGGGAGACCCACGTCTTCAACGCGGCGATGGGGCTGGGGATGGAGCTGACGCTGGTGGTGGACGGGCTCTCGGTATTCATGGCCATCGCCTCGTCCCTGATCAGCACCCTGATCATCGTCTACTCGCTGGGATACATCAAGGACTACCACTATCAGCAGGAATACTTTCTGATGGTGGTCTTGTTTTTAGGGGCGATGATGGGGCTGGTGTTCTCGGCCAACCTGATCCTGATGTACGTGTTCTGGGAGATCACCGGCATCTGCTCGTGGCGGCTGATCGGCTTCTTCCGCGACCGCGAGACCGTGGTCAAGGCCGACAAGGCGTTCCTGACCACCTTCGGCGGCGCGGTGTTCATGCTGGCGGGGTTCGCCATCCTCTACGCCCAGTCCGGCACCTTCAACCTGCTGGAGATGCGGGGCCTGCCGGTCTCCGGGCTGGCGGTGGCCCTGATCGCCGCCGGCATCTTCGCCAAGAGCGCCACCCTGCCGTTCCACACCTGGCTGCCCGACGCCGGCGTGGCGCCCACGCCGGTGACCGCGCTGCTGCACGCCGCCGTGCTGGTCAAGATCGGCGTCTACGCCTTCGCCCGCATCTTCAACTACACCCTGGCGCTGTCGGCCGAGTCCCAGCAGTGGCTGATGGTGTTCGGCCTGCTGTCGGCGATGGTGGCGGCGGCGGCGGCGCTGTGGGACACCAACATCAAGCGGATCCTGGCCTACTCCACGATCAGCCAGATCGGCTACATCTTCATGGGCCTGGCCGCCTTCAACACCGTGGGCATCGGCGGCGCCATCCTGTTCATCCTGATGCACGGGCTGGCCAAGGGCGGGCTGTTCCTGGCGGCCGGCGTGATCGAGCACGGCACCGGCACCAAGGACATCACCCGGATGGGGGGGCTGTTCCAGGCCATGCCCGTGACCGCGGTGGCTGTGCTGCTGTGCATCTTCTCCATCGTCGGCATCCCGCCGCTGGGAGGCTTCTTCTCCAAGCTGATGGTGATCATGGGCGTCGTCAGGTCGGGCAACCACGCCATCGCCGCGCTGGCGATGTTCACCGCCCTGCTGACGGCGGTCTACCTGCTGCGCCTGTTCACGCTGGTGTTCCTGGGCGAGGCCCGCGACCACACGGTCCACGCCCATCATGAGGGGACGCCGTCGATGGTGTGGGTGGTGGCCTCGCTGGCCGTGCTGTCCCTGCTGGCCGGGATCCTGGTGCAGTATCCGATGGACCTGGCCAATATCGCGGTCCGCGACATCCTGGGCAACCCGGCCGTGCGGGACATCCTGGGGTCGGTCCGTTGAGGCGGCCGGCGGCGACAATCGTTAATCGCAACGTGGTGGATGGAATATGAACCCGAATATCCTGCTGGTCCCGATCCTGGCCCCGCTGGCCGCCGGGGCCGCCGCGCTGGTTCTCCCCAAGGGGCTGAAGTGGGCCCGGGAGGCGCTGGCGGTGGCCGCCTCGCTGCTGGCGCTGGCCTACGCCTGGGCCGTCTTCTCCGCCGGCGGTGACGGCCTGCGGCTGTTCGTGCCGTGGACCAGCTTCGGCATCAACTTCGACCTGTACGCCCGCCATTTCCCGCGCTTCATCCTGCTGGCGGCGTCCGGGTTCTCGTTCCTGCTGGCGCTGTACTCGGCGTCGTTCATGCACCAGGCCTGGCGCTCGCGGGAGTACTTCGCGTACTTCCTGATCACCGCGGGGCTGGCCAACGGCGCCATCCTGGCCAACAACTTCGTGCTGCTGCTGTTCTTCTGGGAGGCCCTGCTGGTAACCCTCTACGGCATGATCACCCTGGGGCACCGCGGCGCGCACATCACCGCCACCAAGGCGCTGGTGATCTCCGGCCTGGCCGATTTCTGCCTGATCCTGGGCATCGTCTTCGCCTGGACGCTGTCCGGCACCATGACCATGTCCGAGGTCCGGCTGGAGCCGGTGGGGCTGGGCGCCGCCGCCTTCATCCTGATGGGCATCGGCGCCATGGCCAAGGCCGGCGCCATGCCGTTCCACACCTGGATCCCGGACGCGGCCGTCGACGCGCCGCTGCCGTTCATGGCCTTCCTGCCGGCGGCGCTGGAGAAGCTGCTGGGCATCTACCTGCTGGGCCGGATCAGCCTGGAGCTGTTCCGCGTCGAGATGAACGGCGCGATGTCGCTGTTCCTGATGACGGTCGGCGCGCTGACCATCGTGCTGGCGGTGCTGATGGCGCTGGTGCAGAAGGACTACAAGAAGCTGCTCTCGTTCCACGCCATCAGCCAGGTGGGCTACATGATCCTGGGCATCGGCACCGGGACGCTGGTGGGCGTGGCCGGCGGCATCTTCCACATGCTCAACCACGCCATGTACAAGTGCACCCTGTTCCTCACCGGCGGCTCGGTCGAGCGGCAGGCCGGCACCACGGACCTCAAAAAGCTGGGCGGCCTGGGCCGGACCATGCCGGTGACCGCCGCCTGCTTCTGGGTGGCGGCGTTCTCGATCTCGGGCGTGCCGCTGTTCAACGGGTTCGTCTCCAAGGAGATGGTGTTCCACGGCGCCGCCGAGACCGGCCTGCTGATCTTCCCGATCGCGGCCTGGATCGGCGCCATCTTCACCTTCGCTTCGTTCCTCAAGCTGGGGCACTCCACCTACCTGGGCAAGCCCAACGCCGAGACCCCGGTCAAGGACGCCAGGGACCCGGGCTGGGCGATGCAGGTCCCGATGATCGTGATCGCGGCCGGCTGCGTGCTGTTCGGGCTGTACAGCAAGCTGCCGCTGCAGCACCTGATCGCCCCCATCTTCCACGGCAACGCCATCGCGGCCGAGGCTGGCCATGGCGGGCTGGAGTTCTGGCACCACTATCACGGCTTCGCGGTGTTCTCGGTGATCGCCGGCATTTCCATCGGCTGCCTGGTGGTCGCGTTCCTGCTGCACCGCTACGGCGTCAAGAAGGCGGGAGGGAAGGCGTACCTGGCGTCCGAGCCGGTGCACAACCTGCCGGTGCTGCACACCCTCTATGACCTGGCCGAGGCCCGGGTGTTCGACATCTACGAGTGGCTGGTCGGCAAGCTGCTGCGGGGCGGCGCCTGGGTGGTGTGGAAGGCCGTGGACCGCGGCATCGACGCCCTGTACGAGCACGTGATGACCTTCGCGGGCCGGGTCTCGATCGGCGTGCTGCGCGAGTACCACAACGGCCTGCTGGCCAACTACCTGTCGTGGGTGGTGGGCGGGTTCGCCCTGCTGGCGGTCTACCTGGCCGCGGTCGCCCGTTAACGCCCGCCGTCATTTCCAATCTACGGAGCTGTGCGCCCTATGCTGCTGCTGTTCATCCTGATCCCGCTGGCGGTGGCCGCGCTGATGCCGCTGCTGTACCGGATCAACCGCTGGCTGCCCGACGCCCTGGCGTCGCTGACCATGCTGGCCACCCTGGTGCTGGGCATCGCGCACGTCCGGCTGATCGCCGCCGGGCACCTGTACTACTGGGACAGCGCGCTGTACGGCCTGCCGATCCGGCTGTCCCTGATGATGGACGGGTTCTCGCTGCTGTTGCTGCTGACCATCAGCCTGGTTTCGTTCTTCGCCTGCGTGTTCTCGGTCAACTACATGGAGCACTACGGCTGCAAGGGCGGGTACTACGCGCTGTTCATGATCATGGTCGCCGGGATGAACGGCCTGGTGCTGACCACCGACCTGTTCAGCCTGTACGTGTTCCTGGAGGTCGCCGCCATCGCCAGCTACGCCCTGGTGGCCTTCGGACAGAAGCACGACGAGGTGGAGGCAGCCTTCAAGTACCTGATGCTGTCGGCGGTGGCCACCACCGGCATCCTGCTGGCGGCCGCGCTGGCCTACCTGATCGGCGGCGCCCTGGGCTTCTCCGAGCTGGCGGCCGCGCTGCGGGGCGGGCTGGACGCCAGGCTGCTGGCCCTGGTGCTGGCGCTCTTCCTGATGGGCTTCGGCCTCAAGGCGGCGGTGGTGCCGTTCCACGCCTGGCTGCCTGACGCCCACCCCTCGGCCCCGGCGCCGATCTCGGCGATGCTGTCGGGCGTGGTGATCAAGGTTTCGGGCGTTTACGCCCTGGTGCGCGTGGCCTACAACATCTTCGGCCTGCCGGCCGGCGTGTCGCAGGCCCTGCTGTTCCTGGGCGCGCTGTCGATGGTGATCGGCGCGCTGATCGCGCTGGGGCAGTCCGACTTCAAGCGGATGCTGGCCTACTCGTCGATCTCGCAGGTCGGCTACATCGTCATCGGCCTGGGCCTGGGAACGCCGCTGGGGATCATGGGCGCGCTGTTCCACCTGTTCAACCACGCCACCTTCAAGGGCCTGCTGTTTCTGGACGCCGGGTCCACCGAGTACGCCACCGGCACCCGCGACCTGCACAAGCTGGGCGGCATCAACAACCGCCTGCCCGTCACGGGACTGACCACGACCATCGGGACGTTTTCCATCGCCGGCGTGCCGCCGTTCAACGGGTTCTGGTCCAAGCTGCTGATCATCGTGGCCCTGGTGCAGGCCAACCAGATGGGCATCGCCATCCTGGCCGTGGCCACCAGCGTCCTCACCTTGTGGTATTTCCTGCTGATCCAGCGCCGTGCCTTCTTCGGCAAGCTGGCGGTGGGCCTGGAGAAGATCAAGGAGGTCCCGTTCTACATGGCGTTCGCCACGCTGGGCCTGGCCGCGCTGTGCCTGGCGGTCGGGCTTTTCTACCCGTGGGTCACCGACAACCTGATCCGTCCCGGGGTGACCTCGCTGGCCAACGCCATCGGCGTCAACTCCTTCTCGCTGTTCGGCAACTGACCATTGCCGGCATGAACCCGGGAAGATTTGATGATGGCAAGGCGGGAAACGGCAGTCGGTGGCAGAGAAAACCAAAGCGGTAATGGATCCCCAGGGCTGTCTTGCCGCATTCCGTTGCGCAACGGGAATAGTTGAAATCACGGAAAGGTTTCCGTGGTGGAACGGTGGTCACGAACGGATCAAATACGACGGTCTCCCCGGGCTGTTCGCCCGAATCTTGCGGAACCATGGAGGAAGCGCAGGTACCGATAGGTGTTCGTCGCTGCCTGATTCGATGACAGAAGCGGCTGGGGTTCGGGCGTGGCTGGCGTCCTGCCAGGCGGGCGGGTGTGTAGACCAATCAGTGATCGACCGGATGCCTGATGAGCACGAAGGCATTATCGGCATGCTGAAGATGATCGAATGCAGGGCGGACGAGTTCCGTTCCGCGTGATCGTCGCGCCGCCGCACCATCGCATCGTCCCATCGTCAGAAAACAACAGGGAGCAAGTATGGATATCGTCAACCTCGCATTGCTGATCCTGATGACCGGCCTGGCCTGCGCCGCGGTGTTCCTGCGCGACCTGGTGCGGTCGGCCATCGCCCTGGCGCTGATGAGCGCTCTGCTGGCGGTGGTGCTGTACCGGCTCAACTCGCCCTACGCCGCGGTGTTCGAGCTGTCGGTGGTGGCCGGGCTGATCACGGTGCTGTTCGTCTCGGTGATCGCGCTCACCAAGGAGGAGGACCAGGTGCGCGAGGCCCGCTGGCCGATCTACGTCTTCCCGCTGGTCCTGGCCGCCTTCGGGCTGGCCGACCTGGCGGTGATGAAGGCGCTGTTCGCCGGCTATCAGCCGGCCGGCTACGCCGCCGTGGGCGAGAGCTTCGGCGCCACCCTGTGGGGCGTGCGCTCGCTCGACATCCTGGGCCAGGTGGCGGTGATCTTCGCCGGCGTGTTCGGGGTGCTGGTGCTGCTGCGGGAGAAGCCGCTGACCGCCCGCCAGCAGGCCGAGGCGGAAAAAGCCAAGGACGGAGGGGAGAAGCTATGGTGACCACCTACCTGGTCTTCGCGGGCCTGTTCTTCTTCATCGGCCTGTTCGCGATGCTGACCGGGCGCAACATGATCCGCCTGCTGATCGGGCTGGAGATCATGGCCAAGGCCGTGGTGCTGGCCTTCATCATGGCGGGATGGGTGCGGGGCGAGGAGTTCCTGACCCAGAGCTACGTCATCACCTTCATCGTGGTCGAGGTGTCGCTGATGGCGGTGGCCCTGGCCCTGGTGATCAACGCCTATCGCAACACCGGCAGCCTCGACATCCGCGGCCTGGCGAGGCTGAAGGGCTGATCCGACCCGGACGATCCCCCCGCACGGCCGGCGCGCACAGTGCAGATAAGATCAGCAGTCATATTGATGCTCGGCATCATGCGCCTCGCCGGGAGTGCTGTCGCCCAGGACAGCCCTGCTGACACGGCGTCCGCGCCGGCTGCCCCGATGATCACGGTTCCGGCCGTCGGGCCGGGGCCGATCATACTGCCGCCTGAAGTAACGGCGGTGAAGGACGAGCGGTTCACCGGAGGGCATCTGGTGTTGCTCGAGGGCCTGTTTTGCTATACCAGGTGGGAGGAAAAACCCGACGTATATCCGATGGTCGTTGGTTACGAGCCGCCGGCATATCAATATACGAACCGGATAATCGCCGCGATCGCCAGTTATAACCGCATATTCTCGAATGGCGTGTCGCTCGGAGGATCGGTGGGGTTGCTGGGCGCATGGACGTCGCGGAAGCTGCTGAGCGGGCAGAGTTACTATTCGGGCGATTATCAGTCTTCTGCCAACCTGAGCCTTCTCGGACCCCGGATCGGATACTATTGCACGAAAGTGCCGGGCAGGGTTACGCCCTTTGTCGCCGCCGAGTACGACCTGGTCTCCGGCAGCTACAACTACTCGCAGAGCATGCTGCGTGTCGGCGGGGGCGTGCTGATCCGGGTGGCGCCGGGTGCGGGGATCTCGGCCGGCGTCGACTACGTCGACATCAGCGATCAGGACAAGTCGATGAACGTGCTGGGCCTGGTCGGCATGAACTTCATCTTCAAATAACCTTACCGGAATCGCAACGAGGACGCGCGATATGACCTTGCACAGCCCCTGGAACATTCTGCTGACGCCGCTGGCCGGTTTCGTGCTGTTCACCGGCGTGGCCTACCTGATCTACCGGACGGGCGACCTGCTGGCCCCCAGGCTCAAGGGCTCCGGCGCCAAGCTGGACGCCTACGCCTGCGGCGAACCGGTCCCCAACCGCAAATGGCACGTGGGCTACCGCCTGTTCTTCTACGCCGCGCTGTTCTTCACCATGATGCACGTGGCGGCCCTGGTGATCGCCACCATCCCCGGCGGCTCGCTGGCCTTCGCCCTGCTGGGCATCGTCTACCTGCTGATGATCACCCTGTCGATCATGGCGCTGATCCTGAAATAGAATGATAAACCAATATCGAAATTCGAATTCTCAAACAAACGATAATGCCAAAACCTGGGATGGGTGCCGGTGAAACTGTTTCAGAGTTTTGAAAATCGGGATTTGTTTCGGATTTCGCATTTCGTGTTTCGAATCTAAACAAGGCAATAGAGATGGCACTCGAGAAGCTCGTCAAGTGGTCCCGGGTCAGCTCGCCGTGGATCCTGCACTTCAACAGCGGCTCCTGCAACGGCTGCGACATCGAGATCGTCGCGGCGCTGATGCCGCGCTACGACCTGGAGCGGTTCGGAGTCCTGCTCAAGGCCACGCCGCGGCATGCCGACGTCCTGGTGTGCACCGGCCCGGTGACCCGCCAGCAGGCCGACCGGCTGAAGCGGATCTACGACCAGATGGCGGAGCCCAAGTTCGTGGTGGCGGTCGGGTCCTGCGCCTGCGGCGGGGACGTCTTCCGCGGCCTGTACAACTGCCTGGGCGGGATCGACCAGGTGATCCCGGTCAACGCCTACATCCCGGGCTGCGCCGCCCGGCCCGACGCCATTCTGGACGGGGTGGCCAAGCTGCTGGGGGCGCTCAAGAAGGGCTGATTCCGAATAGCGAATACTGAATTCTGAATACTGAATACAGAAGGTTGAAGGCATGACCGCCGAAGACATCAAGAAGACGCTCACGGCCGAGCTGCCCGGGAAGATCGTCGAACTGACGCACACGTCAGCGCGGGTGATGTTCCTGCACGTCGCCAAGCAGGACCTGGTGGCGGCCTGCACGGTGCTGCGCGACAAGCTGGGGTTCTACCATCTGTCGACCATCAGCGGGCGCGACACCGGCGACAAGCTGGAGGCGCTGTACCACTTCGCCAGGAGCGGCATGACCCTGACGGTGCGGGCCCAGACCGAACGGGCCAACCCGTCCCTGCCGACCATCATCGGCGTCTATCCCGGCGCCACGTACTACGAGCGCGAGGTCCACGACATGGTGGGCATCCGGATCGAAGGCCATCCCGACATGCGGCCGCTGGTGCTGCCCGAGGGCTGGCCCGACGGCATCCACCCCCTGCGCAAGGACTGGCAGTACAACCGCGAGGAAGGAGTGATCAAATGAGCGAGACCTTCGTCCTGCCGGTCGGGCCCCAGCATCCGGCGCTGAAGGAGCCGACATCGTTCCGGTTCAAGGTTGACGGCGAGTACATCATCGACGCCGACCTGCGGCTGGGCTACAACCACCGCGGCATGGAGAAAGGCTGCGAGGCCCGCACCTACGTCCAGGACATCTACCTGCTGGAGCGGGTGTGCGGCATCTGCTCCAACGCGCACATGACCTGCTTCGCCCAGGGCGTGGAGCGGCTGATGGGCATCGAGCCGCCGCCCCGCGGCCTGTTCATCCGCTGCCTGATGGGCGAGCTGGAGCGGATCCACTCGCACCTGCTGTGGCTGGGCGTGGCCGGCCACGAGATCGGCTTCGACACCTTCTTCATGTACACCTGGCGCGACCGCGAGGTGGTGATGGACCTGCTGGAGATGGTGTCCGGCAACCGGGTCAACTACGGCATGCAGACCTTCGGCGGCGTCCGCCGCGACCTCGACGGGACGCAGATCAAGACGCTGCTTGAGGGCATCGCCGCGCTCAAGGCCCGCACGCCCTACTACCTCAACCTGGGCGCCACCGAGCCCACCATGGTGGCCCGCATCAAGGGCGTGGGCCTGCTGCCCAAGCAGAAGGCCATCGAGCTGAACACCGCCGGCCCCACCGCCCGCGCCTCGGGCGTCGATTTCGACGTCCGCAAGGACGACCCCTACGCCGGGTTCGGCGACCTGATCCCCTTCACCATCGTCACCGACGACGGTTGCGACGTGCTGGCCCGGGTGGTGGTGCGCGCCAAGGAGATGATGGCCAGCTACGACATCATGGAGTTCATCCTCAAGAACCTGCCTGCCGGCGAGATCCGGACCAAGGCCCCGCGCAGGGTGCCGGAGGGCGAGACCGTCAGCCGGGTGGAGGCCCAGCGCGGCGAGTGCATCCACTACATCCGGGCCAACGGCACCGACAAGCCGGACCGCGTCAAGGTGCGGGCCCCGACCCTGGCCAACTGGCCGGCCACGCTCTACATGCTGCGCGGCGCCTTCCTGGCGGACATCCCGATCATCATGGCGGCGATCGACCCCTGCCTGTCGTGCACCGACCGGATGGCGGTGATCAGCGACTGCCGTGGCAACGAGAAGGTCTGGGACTGGGAGACCCTGCGGCAGCATGGCATCGACTTCCACCGCCGGCGGGGGATACGCCCCTAGCCCGGCGTCCGTCCCTGCGCGTCACCGCCCCGATATCACCAATGCTATGCAGGTGCTGACATGGATCTGTTGAAGGTTGCGCTCTACTTCCTGGTCTACCCCGGCCTGCTGTTCCTGTTCGTCTACTCCACGTTCGTGGAATGGGTGGACCGCAAGCTGTACGCCCGGTTCCAGAACCGGCGCGGGCCGCTGTACACCGGCCGGGCCGGCCTGCTCCAGCCCATCGCCGATTTCATCAAGCTGATGGCCAAGGAGGACATCGTGCCCGAGGCGGCCGACAAGCCGCTGTTCAACGCCGTGCCGGTGCTGGCCCTGGCGGCGGTGCTGACCTCCGGGCTGCTGCTGCCGGTGTGGCACTTTACCACCGGCATCGTATCGGCCACCTCGTTCCCGGGGGACATCATCGTGATGGCCTACCTGCTGTCCCTGCCGACGTTCGCGTATTTCCTGGCGGGCTGGTCCTCGGCCAGCATGTACGCCTCGATCGGGGCGGTGCGGGTGCTGACCCTGCTGTTCTCCTACGAGGTGCCGATGTTCCTCGCCATCCTGTCGCCGGCGGTGCTGGCGGGATCGTGGCGGATGGCCGAGATCGCCCAGTTCTACCAGCTGCACCCCGAGTACCTGCCGCTCAACATCATCGCCTTCGCGGTGGCCGTCCTCGCCCTGCAGGCCAAGCTGGAGCGGCTGCCGTTCGACATCCCGGAGGCCGAAACCGAACTGGTGGGCGGCACCTTCACCGAGTACTCCGGGCGCAAGCTGGCGCTGTTCCGCTTGCTGACCGACGTCCAAATGGTGGTGGGCGCCGGTTTCCTGGCGACGCTGTTTCTGGCCGGGTTCCCGGGCGGGCTGATCCCCGGGTTCCTGTGGCTGATCCTCAAGACCATGGCCATCGTGGTGATCCTGGCCGCCATCAGGTCGGTGACCGCCCGCATCCGGATCGATCAGATGGTCAGCTTCTCCTGGGGCTACCTGGCGCCGGCCGCATTGCTGCAGTTGGTGATCGTGATCATCATGAAAGGATTCCTGCCATGAGCCTGCGACTGGGGGCGATGCTGCCGGAGGTGTTCCGGCACCTGTTCAAGCGGCCGGCCACCGTGCTGTACCCGTTCGAGAGGAACACCGTGCCCAGGGGGCTGCGCGGCCGGCCGGTGATGGATCCCGACAAATGCATCGGCTGCCGGATGTGCGAGCGCGATTGCCCGGCCGAGGCCATCGAGATCAAGCAGGAGTCCGAGGCCACCATGCCGGACGGCAAGGTCAAGAAACGGTACTCGATGACGCTGTACCTCGACCGCTGCGCCCATTGCGCCCAGTGCGAGGAGATCTGCCCGGCCAAACCCGACAAGGCGGTCAAGCTGAACGAATATTTCGAAGAGGCGGCGTTCGACCGCGGCGCTTTGAAGATCGTCTACAAATGACCGGCCGCCGCCGGACGCGGACAGGTTGTTCCCTGCATGCGAATGGTCGGGCCCGAGCGGTCCGGCCATTTCGCGCACTACTGGTCAAGTTGTGAGCGGACGTCATGGAAGCGGCATGGGATGAGCGGCTGCGGGCGCTGATCGAGCCGGCCGCGGTCGTGGCGGTGCTGGGCATCGGCAATGAACTGATGGGGGACGATGCCGCAGGCATCTTGGTGGTTCGGGGCCTCCGGGAATGCTCCCCGCGGGAAGGCTGCGGCCGCACGGTGTGCTTGTTTGAGTGCCACACCACTCCGGAGAACTTCACCGGGGCGATTGAGCGGCTGAAGCCGGATCTGGTGCTGATGGTCGACGCCGCGGACATGGGGGCGGCGGCGGGCACGACAGCATTGCTGGACGCCGCCGCCATGGGCTCGATGATGCACTCGACGCATACCATGCCGCTGTCATTCCTGGCGGAGTACATCCGGAGGACGTCAGGCGCCGCGGTCGCCGCGCTCGGCATCCAGGCCGGACAGATCATGCTGGACCGGGCGATCAGCCGGGAAGTCGCCGCCGCGGTGCGGCAGGCGACCGGCAAGATCGATGCCCTGCTGCGCACGCCGGGACCGGCGCAGGAACAGCGCGCGATTGCCGGCGGCGGGCATTGACAGCGCCGCCGTCATTCTGTATAATATGCCAAAGGAGGTATCATCATGCTGGATAAGAAGTTATTGGACATCCTGGCTTGTCCCAAATGCAAGGGTGAGCTGGAGTACCGACCCCAGGAACAGAAGCTGCTTTGCTGGGCCTGCCGTCTGGGCTACCGGATTGAGGATGACATCCCGGTGATGCTGATCGACGAGGCGCAGCCGCTCGAAGGCAGCGGCCGGTGAACAACGACAGATCCCCTTGCTGCGGGCGGTGAGCGATGGATAAGTTCACGATCGAGGGCGGCCGCGCGCTTGCCGGTACGGTGGAGGCGTCGGGGGCCAAGAATGCCGCCCTGCCGGCATTGGCCGCCTGCCTGCTGGCCGAGGGACGGTCCGCGCTCACCAACGTGCCCAACGTCATGGATGTCCGGACCATGCGCCGTCTGCTGCTGCGGCTGGGGGCCAGGGCAGAGCTCGGCGGCGGCCGGATGGAAATCGATGTGCCGGCCAAGCTGAAATGCGAGGCCGAGTATGAGATCGTCAAGCAGATGAGGGCATCGTACTACGTGCTGGGACCGCTGCTGGCACGTTTCGGGCGGGCGCGGGTATCCCTGCCCGGCGGCTGCGCCATCGGTGCCCGGCCGATTGACCTGCACCTGCGGGGCATGGAGTCGCTGGGAGCGAAAATCACGATCAGCCACGGCTACGTCCAGGCAGAGGCCAGGCAGTTGCGGGGCGCCCGCGTCAACCTGTCCGGGCCCCACGGCGTGTCGGTGGGCGCGACCATCAATCTGATGATGGCGGCAGCCCTGGCCAAGGGCGAGACGGTGATCGAGTCGGCGGCGCTGGAGCCGGAGGTCGCGGACACGGCGGAGCTGCTCAATGCCATGGGGGCGCGGATCTCGGGCGCGGGCACCCCGATGATCACCGTCGAGGGCGTTCCCGTCCTCCATCCCGCCGAGCACCGGCTGATACCCGACCGCATCGAGACCGGAACGTTGATGGCGGCGGCCGCCGCCACCAGGGGCTGCGTCACCATCGCGGGCTGCCGGCCGGACCACGTGGCCGCGGTGATCGACGTTTTGCGCCGGGCCGGTGTCAGGATCGCGGCCGGAGACGGGATGATCACCGTCGAAGCCCGCCACCGCCTCAAGCCGGTTGAGGCGGCGGTGGCGCCGTACCCGGGGTTCCCCACCGACATGCAGGCCCAGCTCACTGCGCTGCTGACGCTTTCCAGCGGGATCTCCGCGGTCACCGAGACCATCTTCGAAAACCGGTTCATGCACGTGCCCGAGCTCAACCGGCTGGGCGCGGACATCCGCCTGGAAGGGAACACCGCCATCGTCAAGGGCGTCGCCCGGTTGTGCGGCGCGCCGGTGATGGGCTCGGACCTGCGGGCATCGGCCGCTCTGGTGATCGCCGGGCTGGCGGCCGAGGGTACGACCGAGGTCAACCGTATCTACCACCTGGACCGCGGCTACGAGAACTGGGAGCGCAAGCTGCGCAAGCTGGGCGCCAAGATCCGCCGGGTCCATCAGCCGATGGCCATCTGAGCCGCAACCAACGCACGCCTTCAGAATCGCGCCATGAAATCGATCGACCGTATCCTGAGTGTCGCATTCCGCGACTGCCTGGCAGTCAAGGCCGGCGAGACCGTGCTGGTCGTCACCGATGACGAATCGGCCGGCCTGGGCGAGGCGTTCTACCGCTGTGCCCGCCGCTGCGCCGGCGAGTCCCTGCTGGCAGTGATGGCGCCGCGGTCACACAACGGCCAGGAGCCGCCGCCGGCGATCGCCGCCATGATGCGCGGGGCCGACATCGTCTTGCTGGTCACCGCCAGGTCGCTCTCGCACACCGAGGCCCGGCGCCGGGCCTCGCGCGCCGGGGCCCGGATCGCCAGCCTGCCCGGCGCCACCGCCGACATGCTCCGGCGGACGCTGGCCGTGGATCACCGGTGGCTGGAGACGCTGTGCGGCCGCGTTATCCCGCGGCTGTCGGGGGCGCGATCAGTCAGGGTGACGACCGCGCTCGGCACCGATCTGGCCTTCTCGCTGCGGGGCCGGACGGCACGTCCCGACCATGGCATTATCCATCAGGGCGGGGGATTCACCAACCTGCCGGCCGGAGAGGTCTACGTCGCGCCGCTCGAGGGCACGGCAGCCGGGCGGCTGGTGATCGACGGTTCGGTGGCAGGCATCGGCGCCGTCAGGCGGCCTTTGGCGGTCGCCATCGCAGAGGGCCGCGCGGTCGGGGTCGGGAAGGGGACCGCGGCCCGGCGGCTGTGGCAGGCCATGTCCCGGCACGGCCGTCCCGGCTGCACGGTCGCCGAATTCGGCATCGGCCTCAATCCCCGGGCCCGGGTGACGGGAGTCGTGCTCGAGGACGAAAAGGCGCTGGGCACCATCCATATTGCGTTCGGCGACAACTCCGGTTTCGGCGGCCGGATCAATGTCGCCAGTCATCTCGACGCGGTGATCACCAGCCCGACGGTCACCGTCGACGGCCGGATGCTAATCGACCGCGGGCGGCTGCTGGTCTGACCCGGCCCGACGACGCGAGCGAATGATCACGTGATGGCGCGATCGATTCATTACATCTTGGCGGCGCTCCTGATCGCTACGGTCTCCTGCGCCAAGCGCCAGACCGCCGCGCTCGACGAACCGCTGGCAGACAGCGGCGGCCCGCGCATGAAAATGGGATCGGTGACCTTCGTCGGCAACACGGTGTTCAGCCAGCGCGAACTGGCTGACAAAATGACCAGCCGCAGCGGCGGACGCTTCGATGACTTCACCTTCCAGCAGGACCTGCGCAAGATCATCTTCGCCTACCAAAAACGGGGGTACCTTGAGGCCAGGTTCGCGAACCGCGAGGGACGGGTCAACCTCCAGACCCAGTCGGTCGACTATGTGCTGACGGTGGACGAGGGGGTGCTGAGCGCGATCGGGCAGATCACCTTCGACGGCAATGCGCTGTTCGGAGACTCGGTACTGCTGTCGGCGCTGCGCGTCAAGACGGGCGACGCCATGAATCTAGCGGCCATCAAGCAGGCCACGGCCGGCATCGTCGGGCTGTACGCGGAAAAGGGACGGCTGTACTGCTCGGTAAGGGATACGTTCGCCAAGACCGCAGACCCCCATGTCACAGACGTGCGGTTCACGATCCATGAGGGCCCCGAGGTGCGAATCGGCGGCGTCCGCATCGTGGGGAACAGGCGGGTGCGCAACCGGGTGATCGAGCGCGAAATGAACATCGTCCCTGGCGAGCTGCTGGTCCCCAACAAGATTTACGAAAACCAGCAGCGGGTCTATGCCCTGGGATTGTTCACTGAGGTGCGTTTTGAGATGGATGGATTGGAGCAGAAGCGGGACACGGTCAGCTTGATCCTGTCGGTGCGGGAGGACAAGACCAACTGGGTGGGGTTCAACTTCGGCTACCAGTCGCCGGACCGGGTGCAGGGGGGCGTCGAATGGGGCAGCGGCAACGTGTTCGGCAACCTGCAGAAGCTGACCGTCAGGACCGATGCCACGTACGCGCTCCAGAACACCGACGGCATACATCCCTACACCAATGACTACTACGTGGAATACCTCGAGCCGTATTTCCTGAGCACGCCGTTGAAGGGCAGCGGCAATATTTTCTACAAGCTGCAGCGCGACCAGGCGTCATCCTGGCAGACGTTGAGCCGGTTGGGCGGCGAGGCGTCGGTCGGCAAGTCGTTCTCGCGGATCCTGCAATCCTATGTCGGCTACAAGTACGAGTACGTCCAGCAGACCAGCAACACCACCAGCTCGGCGTTCCTGTCCGCGACCGCCGACAGCCGTGACAGCCTGTTCAACCCCCACAACGGCATCAACATCACCGTCCGGGTCGACCAGGCCGGCTGGGTGCTCGGCGGCTCCAACGATTTCCGCAAGGCGGCGGGGGAGCTGTCGATGTACCACGGGCTCGGCAGCCGCTTCACGCTGGCCTGGAGGACCAAGGGCGCAGGGATCCAGACCTTCGGGCGGGGCGGCGCGGTGCCGGTGCAGGAGCGGCTGCGGCTGGGCGGCGCCATGAACCTCAGGGGGTACCGCACCGATGAGCTGGCGGCCGATTCGGCTTCGGCGCGGAACCTCCTGATCTGCGGCAACGTCGAACTGCGCACGTTCATCTGGTTCATGTTCGGCGTGACCGCGTTCGTCGACGCCGGCAATGTCTGGTCAGCATTCTCTGGCGCGACCTGGCGGCAGTACCGCGCCGGCGCCGGCGCCGGGCTCAGGGTCTACACCCCGATCGGTCCCGTCAGGCTCGATTACGCCGTCAAGATCCCGGGCCGGGTCACCTGGCGTGACGGCCTGATCTACGTCAACCTCGGGCACGCGTTCTGACCATGCCGTCCCGGCGGCGATTTCGCGTCATCCTGCTGGCGGTCGCCGTCCTGGCGATCGGCGGCTGCGCCGCCTATGTCAGCCGGCAGTCCTTCAGGGACGGGCTGCGCCTGTGGTCCGCCCGGGTGCTGTCCGGGGCCCTCCGGCGCCAGGTCGCGATCGGCGGCGCCAGCTACCGCTTCCCGCTGACGATCGTTGTCGCGGACATCGCGGTGGCCTCCCGCGATTCGATCGACAACGGATGCCTGGCCAGGATCGCCGAGCTCCGGGTCGGCGTCGACCCGCTGCGGTCGCTGTGGCACCGCCGGATCACGGTCGGCGTGGTGAACGTCAGCGGTGCCAGCATCGAGCTCCAGCAGTACCGCGATGGCACATGGAATTTCAGCGGACTGCTGGCGCCCACCGAGGACGCCGGCAGCAAGGGAAGCGGGGGGGGCTTCCCACCGCTCTCCCTGCCGGCGATCGCGGTGCGCGATCTGTCGCTGACAGTCCGGAGGCCCTCCGCCGTCGAGCTGATCGACAGCGTGGAGCTGCGGATGGGCCTGCGGATGGGCGGCCGGAGGCTGCGTGCCGATATCCGGGAATTCCGGGCTTCGGACAGGACTCGCGGCCTTTCCATATCGCGCCTGACGGGCAGGCTCACGGTGAGCGGCGATACGATCAGGGCGGAAAATGTCCAGCTGATGGCTGGCCACAGCACGGCCGAGCTGACGGCGTGGCTGGAGCGTTCCGGCGGGCGGATGGAGCTGTCCGACTGCCGGGTCGCGATCGACCTGCGGGACGTGGCCGCGCTCGCCCGGTCGGGCCAGCGGGACGGCTGGGAGGGAACGGCGCGGTTCGAGGCCGCGGCTTCGGGGACGCTCGCGGCGCCGCGGGGGCGGCTGTCGATTGCCGCGAACGCCTGCCGGGCGGGAGGCGTCTCGGTCGACGGCATCGCCGGCCTGGTAACGGTGTCCGGAGACTCGGCTGCGGTGGAAAGCCTGGCGGTCTGGTCCGGCGGCGGCCGAATCTCCGCGACCGCCGGCCTGGACCGTCGCCTGAAGCGCTACGCCGGAAAGGTCACTGCCCGGCGGGTGGATCTGGGCCGGCTGATGCCGCAGGCGCGCACGGCCATCTCGTCGAACCTCAACGCCGCGCTGGAATTCCGGGGCCGGGGGTTCGATCTGGATGACATGTCTGCCGTCGCCCGAGTGACGATGTCGGGGAGCTCAGTCAACGACATACCGATCACCCGCCTCGATGCTTCGATCCAGGCCGGTTCGGGCGAGATCGCCATCGAGCGGTTCCTGCTCACCAGCGGCCAGGCCAGCTTGGGAATCCGCGGCGACGTTTACAAGGATGCGGTCTCGCTGGAGCTGGAAACCGACGAGATTGAGCTCGCCCAGTTCGGCCCGCTGTTCGGTCTCAAACGGCTGAGCGGCAAGCTCCGTCTCACCGGACTGCTATCGGGGCCGCTCAGGAACCCGGACGTCATCGGCACCTTCCGCCTGAAGGAGGCGATCCTGTCGGAGTACGCCTGCCGCTATTTCGACGGCACGCTGTCCATCAAGTCCATCGGCACCCGGCCGTCGGGCGACGGCAAGTTCACTGCCAGCGAGATCTCCATCGGCAAGCACACCATCGACCGGGTCGAGGTCCTGACAGAGCTGCGGGGCACCGACTGGGGCGGGATCTCGGTGGTGGTCGAGAAGGACTCCATCACCCAGGCCAAGATCGTGGGGCTGGCGGAGATCGACGGCAAGGACATCAAGGTGAACATCGCCAAGCTCTACTACCAGTCCGGGGACCAGATGGTGGTCAATTCCCAGCCGATCAATGCCGACATCCGGCGCGGCGGGGTGGCCCTCAGGCCGACCGAGCTGCTGGCGGCCCGCGGCCGGCTGCGGCTGGAGGGCGAGTACCGGCCGGACCGGACGTTCTCGGTCGCGGTCCGGGGCCGGGACCTCGACGGGCGGCGGCTGGTCGCGCTGGCCGGGCTGGACAAGACAGTCCACGGCACCATCGATTTCGATTTCTCCGCCTCGGGTCCGCTGGCCGATCCGGCCATCGACCTGTCGCTTGACGTTTCCCAGCTGCGTTACGAGCAGTTCACCGCAGACGGGCTGGAGCTGCGCGCCGGCTACCGTGACCGCAACGCCCGGCTGGAAAGGCTGGCGATCGTTCGCTATGGGCAGGAATCTGAGATCACCGCGGAGGTCGGCGTCGACCTCGGCGTCGGACCGGGCTTCGGCACGCTGCAGGACCGTCCGCTGACCGCAGAAGTGGTGCTGCGCGACATCGGCACCTGGGTGTTCTTGCCGATGGCCGATCTGCTGTCGGTGTACGAGGGGCGGGTGGACGTCAACGTCAAGGCCGCGGGTACGCCGTCCAAGCCGCTGCTGTCCGGAAGCCTGACCATCAACCAGGCCAAGATGGTGCTGCGACCGCTGGGCATGTACCTGCACAACGTCCAGGCCGCGGCCCACTTCAACGCCGACAGCGTGGTGGTCGACAACGTCTCGGGCCTGACCGAGGGCCAGGGCACGATCCAGCTGGGCGGCCATCTGCTGCTGGAGAAGTTCATCCCCACTCGGATGCGATTCGACGTTGTCACCCAGCGCTCGCCCATCCGCAACATACCGTTCATCGAGGCCAATGTCAATTCGCAGATCACCATCGGCGGTTCCATGGACTACATCCGGATCGGCGGCAGGGCCCAGGTCAACTCGGCCCTGATCTCCCTGCCGTTCGCTCCGGCCGAGGAGCCGCCGCCGCCGGAGGGGGCGCAGAAGCCGATGGACCTGGATCTGGCGATCACCGGGCCCAACGGCATCTGGCTGCGCAACAGCGACGCAGACATCGAGCTCAAGATCGACAACCTCAACGTCCGGATGTCCCAGAACCTGCTGTTCCTGTCGGGCCGGCTGGAGCCGCTGCGCGGGGTGTACCGGTTCATGGACCGCACCTTCGACATCACCGAGGGGTACCTGTCGTTCACCAACGCGGCCGTCATCAATCCCGACCTGAACCTCAGGGCGCAGGCCACTATCTTCGGAAGCGCTAATGCGGAGGAGACGTCGGGCCAGCAGCGCGTGGAGGTCTACCTCACGATCACCGGCAATGCGTTGATGCCGAAGCTGTCGTTCCGGTCCGAACCGCCGATGGATGAGCGGGACATCCTGTCGATGGTCGGCGCTGGTGTGCGGGTCGACGAGATCACGGAGATGGACATCAAGGGCCAGGTGTTCAGCCGCGGGGCGGATTACCTGGCCGGCATGCTGGCCGGCAGGATCCAGAAGGACACCGGCCTGGACATGCTGAAGTTCAAGACCAAGGCCGGCGCCGAGTCCAAGCCGCAGGTGACGCTGGGCAAGTACGTCACCCCGGACGTTTTCGTCAGCTACTCGCAGGGGTTCTCGTCGAGCCTGTCCAACGAGTTCAAGGCCGAGTACCTGTTCGGAACCCGCTCGGCCGTGTTTGCCCAGAAGGATGAAAAGGGAAAGTACAACCTGGGCCTGAGGATGAAATTCAAGTACTGATGACCGATGCCGCAACAGCCACAGAGGCGAACGCACATGACAAGTCCTGACCGACTGATCGCCATCGTCCTGCTCTCTGCGGCTCTGGGGGCGGGCGCGTCCCCCATCCCGTGGCGGGCCTACCAGGGGCCTGACGTCGGGGGCAGGATGCTGGCCCTCTCCGGCTCCATCGCCGCGGTGGAGGAGGACGTGGCGCTGGCCTACTGGAACCCGGCTGCCATCGGCTTCATGAAATGGCACGCGGCATCGGCCACGTACACCCACTCGCAGGCGGCGCTGTCCAGCCCGCTGTCCTCGGGGCCGAAACGGCTCACGTACCTTGCATTCACCGGCCCGCAGGGGGGCTTCTCCTGGCGCTCGTTGGCGCGCCACAGGGAGGAGACCGCAACAGCCGAAGGCGCAGACACCCTGCACCGCTACCTGAAGTACTCGGTGGACGAATTCTGCCTGGCCTTCGCCAACACGGACGAGTCCTACCCCGGCCTGTCGCTGGGAATCGCCGCCAAACTGCTGTGGGCGAGGCTGGTCGACCAGGCGCAGACACAGGGCGGCGCGGGCTTCGGCCGGGCGGAGCTGCTGGATGAGAGCGGCATCGGCTACGGGATCGATGCCGGACTGATGTGGCGGGCCGAACCGGTCAGCATCTACGCCCATTTCCATAACCTGCTGTCGAAGGTCTATTTCGGCGGCGCCGGGGAGGACGACAAGCCCAAGATCCGGGCCAGCGGCGGCGTCGGTTGGGGGAAACCCGGCCGGCCGGCCCTGGCGATCGGCGCGGAAAAATACCTGTTCGACGGCAGCCCCAGGCTCAGATATACGGCATCGGTCGAGTACAAGCGCTCCATCGAGAACTTCGGGGCGCTCACCGGGCGGGCCGGGTATGCTGCCTGCCACAAGGGGCCTGCCGACGACGTCTCATGGTCATGGGGGCTGGGGTACATATTCTCCAAGTTCATCGTGGACATGGCGGCGCTCAATCACCGTGTTCCGGGCAGCCTCGGCTGGGAGACGACCTATGCCGCCTCGGTCAGCTTGTTCATGAATTGAACCGGAGCCCGCCCGGAATCACCCAACCGCCGGGGGGCGGTTTTTTCATGCACAGGAAAAGGGAGGCCCCGGGGCACTTGACAAATGGACCGGCCGGTATTATAATTGACTGACCAGTCAGTCATGATGTGAGGTCAATGACGTACAAAACGATCGCTTCAGCTTCCGGCCGCCTGTTCCGCGAGATCTACCGTTTCGCCGCGTTTCACTGGGAAGTCCTGCGGCGGACGGTCCGACCCCCGTACTACGGCGCCACCGTCTGGGAGCAGATGGACCGGATCGGCGTGGACTCGCTGTTGATCGTGATGCTGGTCGGCTTCTTCACCGGCTTCGTGCTGGCGTTCCAGACCGGCTACGCCATGATGCGGTTCGGCGCCAAGATCTACGTCGGAGGGATCGTGGCGGTCAGCCTGGTGCGCGAGCTGGGGCCGGTGCTGATCGCGATGGTGTTCGCCGGCAGGGTGGGGGCCGGCATCACAGCCGAACTGGGCGCGATGCAGGTGTCCGAGCAGATCGACGCCATGCGGGCCCTGGCCACCGACCCCCTGCGCAAGCTGGTGCTGACCCGGGTACTGGCCTCGGTGGCGATGCTGCCGGCGCTGGTGATCGTGGGAGACCTGGTCGGCATCGCCGGCGGCCTGCTGGTGGGCGTGATGAACCTGGGCCTGACCGTGTCATTCTACAAGAGCTCGGTGGTCAACGCCCTGGTGTTCAACGACCTGTTCTCCGGTTTCATCAAGCCGGTGGTGTTCGGCGCCATGATCTCGATGGTCGCCTGCTACTACGGGCTCACCACCAGCGGCGGCACCAAGGGGGTGGGCGAGGCGGTCACCCGGACCGTGGTGGTCTCCTCGGTGCTGATCTTCCTGCTGGATGCGGTGATCACCAAGCTGCTGTTCCTGATCGGGATGTGACTAATGCCTGAATACTGAATGAAGAACACCGGATACTGGAGTCTATTCAGTATCCCGTATTCTGTATTCAGTCTTCCACCGAGAGCCATGATTCAACTCATCGACATCTCCAAGGAGTTCGACGGCAAGCAGGTCCTCAAGGGCGTCAGCCTGGAGCTGCACGACGGGGAGACCTTGGTGATCCTGGGGCGGTCCGGGTGCGGCAAGAGCGTCACCCTGAAGATCATCCTGCGCCTGCTCACCCAGGACAGCGGCCGGATCGTCATCGACGGCGAGGACACCACGGACTACCCAGAGGAGCTGATGATGCCCCTGCGCAAGCGGATGGGGATGCTGTTCCAGGGCGCGGCCCTGTTCGACTCGCTGACGGTCAGCGAGAATGTCGCCTATGCGCTGCGCGAGCACACCAGGCTGTCGGAGCAGCAGGTCGAGGCCAAGGTCGCCGAGTGCCTGGCGTTCGTCGAGATGTCCGGCACCCAGCGGTTGATGCCTTCCGAACTCTCGGGCGGCATGAAGAAACGCGTGGCGTTGGCTCGGGCCATGGCGCTGGACCCGAAATACATGTTCTATGACGAGCCAACGACGGGGCTGGACCCGCTAACATCCAGAAAGATCAACGAGTTGATAAAAAAACTTCAAGCAGAACACAAGGTGTCCTCCATCGTTGTGACGCATGAGATCGCCAATGCGTTCCAAGTCGCCGACCGTTTCGCCGTGATCAAGGACGGCGAGATATTGCTTTCCGGGACAGCCGACGAGATCAAGGGATCGAAAATGAAATTCATCCAGGACTTCATCAAGGGAGGCGTGATCTCCAATGCCAACCAGTAAACGAAGCCATGAGCTCAAGGTGGGCGCCCTGATCCTGCTGGGATTGGCGATCGCCCTGGTCGCCATCATGTCGGTGGGCGAGCGCCAGGGCCTGATGAAGCAGAAGTACTATCTCGTCGCGGTGTTCGGCGACGTCAGCGGACTGCAGAACGGGGCGCCGGCGCGGGTTTCCGGCTACCAGGTGGGCGTGGTCAGCGACATACAGATGCGGGAGGTGGCGGGACGAAACAAGGTCGTCGTCAGGCTCAGGCTGGAGCGTTCATCGCAGTCCAGCGTGCGCAGGGGGTCGGTCGCCAAGATCGGCAGCATGGGTCTTTTGGGCGACAAGCTGGTGGAGATCGTGCCGGCCGGCTACGACCAGCCGGTGCTCAGGAACAACGACTCGCTGGCGACCATCGAGGTGATGCCACCCGAGGAAATCCTGGCCCGGGCGGCCGAGATCGCCGACACCCTGCGCTCCACCAGCCAGTCGCTCAACACGATCGTCAAGAAGGTCGAGCGCGGCACCGGCACCCTGGGCAAGATGATCGACGACCCCCGGATGTACATGAACCTCGACTCGGTCCTGGTCACGCTCAATCATTTGATGCTGCAGATCAAGTCCGGCCAGGGCACGGTGGCCCGACTGGTGCGCGACCCGTCGCTGTACAACAACCTCAACCAGGCGGCCGCCAACATCAACTCCATCTCCGACAGCCTGAAACGGGGCCAGGGCAGCCTGGGCAGGATGCTGCGCGAGCCGGAGCTGTATGCGACCCTGGACTCCACCTCCCGGCGGTTGAACGTGATCCTGGGCCGGATCGAGAAGGGCGAGGGCACGCTGGGCGGACTGTCCCAGGACGAGGAGATGTACGCCAAGCTGAAGAGCGCGTCGGTCGAGCTGGACGCGCTGATCAAGGACATCAAGAAGAACCCGAAGAAATACCTGAGCATCAGCGTGTTCTAAAACAGTCCGCCTGTTTGATTAGCACCATGCTTTCTGAAGGACCCAGATTCCACCACCTGATATTTGCTGCAAAACAGTGCTGGATATCTATGAAAATGCTTCGATATATTCTTCGACCGGTGGATTGGTTCATTGCCGGTTACCAACTATTGATGATATTGGCAGCAGTTGTATTTAATAACAATCTACATGGTTTTCAAGTAGTTGCTTTGCGGCATATGGCCGCCCTGACGGCTTTGATTGTCTTAAGATGGCTGACGGTAAAGCACCCTAAAAAATATTTAACGTTAATCTCAGATTGGTACCCAATTGTCACCTTACCGATAACCTACCGCTGGGCCGGTGATTTTATCCACGTAATCTTTTCGTGGAAGTTGGACAGCTTACTGAGCAGGTTTGACATCTGGTTCTTGGGCGAGGATCCCGTAAAAATATTACAGCGCGGGGCGTCTGCCCGGTTTACCGATTTGATGCAGCTTTCCTACTGCTCATTTTTCGTGATGATTTTCGGCAGCAGTTTGATTTTGTATCTTAAAGGAAGACTTCGGGAGTTTGATAATCTTAGACTTGGTATAGTGACCGCTTTATACGGCACATATCTGTGGTTCATGCTGCTGCCGGCCCATAGCCCGCGTTTTGAGGTGTGGCGGCATTTAAAGCTCAACGGCGGATGGGTGACGCATCAGATAAGCGCCTTTATAACCAGCACGGCATATTGCGGAGGTGCTTTCCCTTCCGGTCATGCTGCAGGTTCCCTAATCATTTGCATATTCATGGTGCGGTACATCAAATTGTGGTCACTGCCGTTCATTATGACTACTATTTTGCTTTTGTTGTCAACTCTTTTTGGAGCATATCATTATTTGGCTGATATATTGGCTGGTTTCATACATGGAGGTTTTGCAATCCTTTTAGCGGTTTGGTGGAATAGAGCTTGGGATGCACAAAAGCAGAAGGCGGTAGAATGATTAAATCTAAAATCCATATGTAAATAGGTTTGGGAATGGAGAAAGGTAAGAAGGCACATGAGAACCATCAAGGATAAAAGTATGACGTATGAGAAAAACACAACGGGTGTGGCGTCCCGTAAAGAACGGGAACGGCAAGCTAAAAAAAAGGATATACTGAAGGCCTCCCGCCAGGTCTTCGCCCAGAAAGGACTGCACGCGGCCACGCTGGACGAGATCGCCGAAAAGGCCGAGTTCGCCAAGGGCACCCTTTACTGCTACTTCAAAAGCAAGGAGGACCTGTTTGTCTCGATGCTGGAAGAGGAATTTATAAACTTCAGTGAGAGCGTCAAAGAAGTTCTGGCGCAAGACCTGCCACCTGACCAGACAGTTTCCTGTCTGGTTGCGTCCATGCTGCGGCAGTTTGATGAGAACAGCGACCTGTTGCGTATTCTCAACCAGGAACGATCAACGTTAACCATATTAAATAATAAAAATACAGAGACCAGGTTTCTTCATCATTTCCGGAAGATGATCAATATGATCGCGAAGCACATTGAGCGCGGGATTGAATTAGGCCAATTCCAAGTGTTAGATTCAAGGCGGACAGCCATAGCGATATTCAACTTATGTCATGGCGCGGCGCTAAGCTCCTTCATAAACGGCAGACCGATAAACAATACGGACGATTTGACGTTAATCACTAACTTGCTTCTGGATGGCATTAAAACCCGAAAAAGTACAACTAAAGTCACTAAAACACTATCACCGGGGAACGTATGCGAAAAGCACTGATTATTCTCTTTCTGACCACTTGGGTCGCGACTTTGACCCTTGGTGAGGACCTGTCCCTACAGCAGGCCATTAACCTGGCGCTGCGGCAAAACGGCTCGATCCAATCCAGCCGTTGCAAGCTCGAAGCGGCCGAAGCCCAGGTGATGGCCGCCCGCGGCAGTCTGGTACCGCAGGTGACGGCGTCCGGCAGCATGCTGCGTCTGAACAGCCTGATCGGTGCTGGAGTAAACATGGTATCGATGCCAGTGATGGACAGCAGCCATGCGCCGACCGGCGAAACTGTTTCGGTTCCGATGCTCGGCATCACCAGCGACAACATCGGCAACGCATACTCCGGCAAACTTTCGGCCAGCTGGCCGATTTACACCGGAGGGAAAATATGGCAGGGTTACCAGATCAGCCGGCTGGCCCGCGACGCCGTCAAACAAGAGGTCGACACTACGACCGCCAATGTGAACCTCTCGGTCAAACAGGCGTATTATGGTCTGCTGCTGGCCCGGCAGGCGCTGGAGGTGGTGCGGGAGGCCGATTCCATAATCCAGAAGCACGTCGGCCGGGTCCAGGCCATGTACCAGAAAGGGATAGTGTCCAAGCTGGATGTGCTGCGGGCCGAGGTACAGCAATCGAACATCCAGCCCCAGATCATCCGGATGGAAAACATGGTGGACCTGGCCCGGCAGTCTCTGAACCTGCTCCTCAACCGGGACCTGGACGCGGCGGTGACCCTTACGGATTCCATGATCTACATCCCGGCGCAAATTGACAGCATGGGCCTGATTGCCCGGGCGTTGGCCAACCGGCCGGAGCTCAAACAGGTAGAACTTGGCCGCCGCATCGCCGGCAAGGCGCGGCTGATCTCCTGGTCCGGCTACCAGCCCAATGTGGTCCTGATGGCCGATTACTCGACCAGCAAGGGGCAGGGTTTCTCCGGCGGCGACGCCTGGCAGAAGAACTGGGACGTGGGCGTCGCGGCCTCGTGGATCCTGTTCGACGGGCTGGGGACCGCGGGGAGGATCCGGCAGGCCAATGCCGGCATCCGCCAGCTGCGGGTCACCCGGGACCAGGTCGAGAACTACATCCGGCTCGACGTCACCGCGAATTACCTGACCCTGAAGGCAAATGAAAAGGCGATCCTGTCCCAGAAGCGCGTTGTGGAACAGGCGCAGGAGGCCTTCCGGATGTCCCAGGCCCGCTACGAGAGCGGACAGGCCACCAACCTGGACGTGCTGGACGCCCAGCTGGCCCTGACCCAGGCCCAGACCAATAGGATCCAGGCGGTGCACGATTATCTGGTTACCCTGGCCAGGCTGGAGAAGGCCGTGGGCCAGCCCATCAAATAAACGATGATAGAAATGATTTTTTTAACCACAGTAAACATATAAACAAGAGGGATTCATGAAACGCAGAAACATCATCATCATTGCGGTCATAGCAGTATTTGTTTTACTGGTAGCGGCCCGTATAGTCCAAACCGTCAAGGCTAAAAAGGGCGTCGTGTCTTCGGCGGCATTACCGGTAGAAGTCATTACCATCGCGCCACAGGATTACGACGAAACCCTGCCGCTGTCCGGCACCGTGATGGCCGAAAACCAGGCCGAGGTTCCGGCCAAGGTTCCCGGCAAGATTATCAAATACCTGTTTGAAGAGGGCGACTGGGTGGACAAAGGCCAAACCGTGGTCACGATAGACCGGGACGAGATAGGGGTGGAATTCAAGGAAGCCTCGTTGGAAGCCCCCATTTCGGGTTGGCTGACCAAAAAATATTTCGACACCGGCGCTCACGTGGCTCCGAACATGCCTCCGAACCTGCCCCTGTTCCAGATCGCCAATTACAGCCGGGTGAAGCTAATGGTGTCGGTGCCAGAGTCCGACATCTCCAAGGTGCGGCCCGGACAGCGGGCGGCGGTGGCCATTGACGCCTGGCCCGACCAGACCTTCTCCGGCACTGTTAAAAAAGTGTCGCCCACGGTGGACTACCTGTCGCGCACGGCCAAGGCCGAGATCGTCTTGGCCAACCCCGGCCTTAATCTGCGGCCCGGCATGTATGGCCGGGCGGTGGTCAAAGTAAAGCGCCACCCCAAGGGGCTGGTCATCCCCACCACCGCCATTCTGCAACGGGAGGCCGGGACCCAGGTGTTCGTGGTGGTGAACGGCAAAGCCGTGGTCCGGACGGTGACCGTGGATATTGACATGGGCGAGAACAGTTCCATCAAATCCGGCCTGGCCTTCGGCGAGAAACTGATAGTGGCCGGCCAGAATTCGGCGTCCGATGGTTCGGAAGTCAACGTGATCGGGGGGGCGCTAAAATGATACTCTCGGAATTCTCCCTGAAGCGTCCGGTGGCCATGATCATGATTTTCATCGCGGTAACGGTGCTGGGCATAATTTCGCTATTGAACCTGAAACTGGATTTGATGCCCAATGTGGACATCCCTATCGTGGCCGTGATGACCGAGTATTCCGGCGTCGGCCCGGCCGAGGTCGAGGCCACGGTCAGCCGGACATTGGAGGGCGCTGTTTCACAGGTTCAGGACATCAAGAACGTCTACTCCATCTCGCGTGAAGGAACCTCCATGATCATCGGCGAGTTCAACTGGGGCACGGACGTAGACAAAAGGGCCATGGATACCCGGGAAAAGCTTGACATGGTCAAACGTTACCTCCCCGTCGATGTTAAATCCCCGACCGTGTTCAAATTCGATCCGTCGATGATACCGGTGTTGATCCTGGGGGTTTCCAGCGAACAAAGGGATTTGCGGGGATTAAGGGAGTTCGCAGAGGACAACATTAAGGACCAGCTGGCGCAGGTGGAAGGGGTGGCGCTGGTCCAGGTGTCGGGCGGGCGGCAGCGGGAGATCCATGTGGAGGTGGACCACAACCGGTTGGAGAGCGTCGGGATGCCCCTGGACCAGGTAATGATGGCTTTAAGGATGGCAAACATGAACGTGCCCGGCGGCCACCTGAAGGCGGGCGTGATGGATTTTCTGATCCGGACGCCTGGTGAGTTCAAGACCGTGGAGGAAATCGGCCAAACCGTGGTCGGCAACAAGGGCGGGGTGCAGATCTTCCTGCGGGACGTGGCCAGAGTGGCGGACAGCTTCACCGACAAGGACAGCGAAGTGAAGATGAACGGCCGACCGGCGGTAGTATTGCTGATCCAGAAGCAGTCTTCGGCCAACACCGTTCAGGTTAGCGACCGGGTGTTGAAGAAGATCGCCGAGCTGCAAAAGACCCTGCCCGGGGATGTTAAAATCGTGGTATCCATGGACACGGCGGACTTCATCCGAAAGGCGATCGCCAATCTTACCAGCGAGGCGGCCGTGGGCGCCCTGCTGGCGGTGATCGTGATCATCTTCTTTCTCTACTCGGTGAGCAGTACTTTGATCATCGCCATCGCCATACCCTTCTCCGTCATCGCCACCTTCATCCTGATGTACTTCAACAACATGACCCTGAACATCATCACTTTGGGGGGGCTTTCTCTGGGCATCGGCCGCTTGGTGGACGATTCCATCGTGGTACTGGAAAACATCTTCCGCCATCGCGAGCAGGGGGTGGAGGCCAAGCAAGCAGCCCTGCAAGGCAGCGATGAGGTGGCCCTGGCAGTGCTGGCCACCACCGTCACCACCATCGTGGTGTTCATGCCCATCGCTTTCGTCTCCGGCATGGCCGGGGTGATGTTCAAGCCGATGGCCTTGACCGTGGGTTTTGCCCTCATCGCTTCGTATTTCATCGCCATGATGCTGGTCCCCCTGCTGACCACGCGGTTCATGAAGGTGGAGCATGACCGTCTGGAGCGTCAGGACATATTCCATCGCAGCCTGGCCCGGTTCGACCGTTTCATGCGCGGCTTAAGCGACCGTTATCAGATGGTCGTCCATTGGGCGATCCATCACCGCAAGGCCGTCATCCTAAGCGTCAGCGCGGCCGGGCTGCTCACTCTTTCCCTGCTCTGGCCTTTTAAATTCATCGGCTCGGAGTTTATCCCGAAAAGCGACAGCGGGGAGCTGGAGATTGCCGTCAAAATGCCCGTGGGCACAAGCTTCCAGCAGACCAGCTTGGTAATGAACAAGATCGACTCACTGCTCCGGGCCGACGTGCCGGAAGCCCTGTCAATTTACACGTCCTTTGGGGAAAAGGAGGGCATACAAGCAGTCATTGGCAGCGGCCCCCATCTGGGGACCATCAGGATTCGTCTGGCCCCCCGGGCCGAGCGCAAGCGCAGCGCCGAGACTATCAGCAATTCGTTAATCGCCAAGCTGTCAGACAACCCGGACGCCAATATCGTTATTTCCGCCGGCGGCATGATGGGCGGCATGATGGGCGGGTCGATGGTGGGCCGTCTGACAGGGAGCAGCGGAGAATTAGCCGTGGAGATTTCGGGCTACGATCTTCAGGCCTCGGAAAAATTAGCCAAACAGATCAAAGGGCTGATGGCTTCCATCCCCGGCACCAAGAGTGTAAACACCAGCTTGCAGTCCGGTTACCCGGAACTTCAGGTTCAGGTGGACCGCGAAAAGGCCGGTTCCCTAGGGCTTTCGGTTTACCAGGTGGCGGCAACGGTGGAGACCGCTTTCAAGGGCAAGACCGCCACCCGGTTCCGCGATGCCGTCCGGGGGAAAGAATATGACGTGGTGGTTAGATTGGCGAAAGAGGATCGCCGTGACCAGTCCTCTTTATCACGTCTGACGGTTGCGTCCCCGATGGGTCAAAACGTGGTCTTGGCCAACGTGGCCCGCGTCAAAAAGGCCTTCGGCCCGGTGGATATCATCCGGAAGAATCAGCAGAGGATTGCCACCGTTTCCTGTGACATTTCCGGCCGACCCTTGAACTTGGCGACCAATGAGTTGGTCGCCAAATTGCGGGAGGTAACGATACCGCCGGGATTCACATTGACTGTCGGAGGTTCCGCCAAGGAAATGAGCGAGTCATTCAACAGCCTGTTCTTTGCGGCGCACCTGGCGCTGCTGCTGGTGTACATGATCCTGGCGGCCCAATTCGAATCCCTGTTGGATCCGTTCATCGTGATGTTTTCCGTCCCCCTGGGGATATTGGGAGTCATCTGGGGTCTCTTTTTGGCCGGGATGAATCTGAGCGTGGTGGCCTTCCTGGGCATCATCATGATGATCGGAATCGTCGTTTCCAACGCCATCTTGCTGGTGGATTGCGCCAATCAGCTGCGGCGCCGCGGGGTGGAGCTTTATGAGGCCGTGGTATTGGCAGGCCGCACCCGATTCCGCCCCATCCTGATGACCTCCGTCGTCACCATTTTGGCCATGATCCCCATGGCACTGGGCATGGGCGAGAGCGGCGAGATGATGGCGCCGATGGCCGTTTCGGTCATCAGCGGGCTGGCGGTTTCCATGGTGCTGACCCTGTTGTTGGTGCCGACGTTGTATGTCATCTTCGAGGAGCGGTTCAAGCGGGAGATAGCTGTGGAACGTCCGCTCCGCCGGGCCGATGACCCCCATCCCAACCGACGTGCGACTGACTTGAAACCGGGAGCGTAGTTGATGAGCATGTAGCTGTCACATAGAAGCTGAACACAACTAAACAACATCTGCGAGCCGACCGTTACCAGGCGGCTCGCTGTCTATGGTGCTGTTGTTCGGCGTCGGCGGAGTTGGGGGAGTACCGGAGACGGCTGGAAACCGGTGGTCGGAATGAAATCCGGAGGATGGTTGTTTAATATATGAAACTTTACAAATTAAGGATATCATGAATGATCAAGAGAAATATATCATTACCCCACCTGAGTTGTTTGGCGAAAAAGGATGGACTGAACTTATAATTCCTGATTCATACGGTAATGGACGATCTTTTATTACAGGAGATAGAAGCAGTGACCGTATGAGAGTCAAATACTTTAAAAAAGATAGTGATAATTCAGTTGTAGCGCGTATTTGGTTTGGTCCTTCAACAGAGGGACCACCTGGACATGTGCATGGCGGCAGTATGGCCGCTATTCTGGATGAGGCAATGGGAATATCTGCATGGATTGCGGGACATACGGTTGTCGCAGCTAAAATAACTATAGAATACCGGAAGATGCTTCCTCTTGGTACAGTCACTACAGTTGAAGCAAAAGTTTCATCTGTTAATGGGAAAAAAGTGATAACAAGCGGAATAATTTATGATGATACTGGTTCCGTGTATGCTGAGTCAGAAGGCTTATTTATTTCAATTCCGATAGAAAGGTTTGAAGAATTGTTAAAGCATAAAATATTGCTTGACAAGAAAATGACAAAGTAATATACTTTCAATGTGATCCGGTTATAGACAAATCCGTAATCACACCCACTCGAAAGGAGCCTTTATGCCTCCAACCGATCCTATCACATCCCAAGGTCCTCCAAAGAAGAAAGTCTCTACCAACGAGACTGGTCATGCCAAGAACGTCGCCAACATCACGCCGTTCACCAATGCCATAGAGAGCTATGGCGCGGCCTACAACCCGCCGGTACCATACTTGGCCATAGCCCCCCTGCGAGCTCTTCGACCGCCGTTGGACTTGGTTCTTCCCAAGGTGGACGCTGCCTCCTCGGCCTATAAGGTGGCGGTGAACCAGCGCCAGCAGCCTTTCGACCTGATGCCCAAGCTGGCCTCCCGGGCCCTGTACGCCATAAAAGTGGTGGGTACCGCCAAGGAGATCGCCGATGCCACAGCCATCGTAAAAAAAATCCACGGCGGCGGCAAAAAACTCAATGAAGAGGACCCCGCTATCCAAGCCCGGTCCCGGTCCACCTCGCAGATGAGCTTTGACATGCGGGCCGACAATTTCCGGGAATTCACCGCCTTCCTGGCCGCCATCCCGGCCTATAAGCCCAACGAGGCCGACTTAAAGGTGCCGGCCCTGAACGCCTTCCTGGCCACTTTGCCTGGCCTTTCGGACGCGGTGAGCAAGGCCGGAATGGCCTTTGCCAAGTGCCGCCAAGAGCGGGACACTCTGCTGTACGATCCTAACACCGGCGCGGTGCCGCTGTGCAACAGGGCCAAGAACTACATCAAGAGCCTGTACGGACCCCGGTCCAAGGAGTACAAGCGGGTGGCAAAGATCATGTTCAAGAATTACAAATGAAACCTGCCGGGGAGAGGGCACAAGAAAATAGGATAGGGCAAGGTGTCCGATAGCAGTGGGGGTGACGTCAGAAACGATTTTCATAGGATCATTGCTCGCAACGGTTGTTTGAATTGCAGCACGGATACTTCAAAAGGCTGCCCTTTGGGCAGCCTTTTGAAATGATCTGAACTCAACCCCCTCTTTGTATTTTGTAAATAGTCGTTGGCTGGTTATAAATAGCCGTTTACAGGCATTAAATAGCCGTTGGCGGGAAATTTTAGGCTTTAGTAATAAAAGGGCTGCCTTTCGCAGGTTATGGACGACCGTTGGCGAGTTTCGGAAGGGCGTTGGCGGGAAACTTCAGCCGTTGGCGGGAATCGGACTGCCTTTGGTAGTTTCCGGATGACCGCTGGCGGGTTTCTGACAGCCTTTGGTAAAAAATCTGTAACTCTGCCAAGGCACGTAAAGGTCTTGGCAGATGTATGTAGACCGGTGGCGACATCCGGGGCAAGGTCGGCCCGCGCGCCCAGCGGAACCGCAGCGTCGACCAGATCATAAATCTGCTGCGCGTAAGATTCTCGGCCATCCCCGACGCCCAGGTGATGTTTCTCTCCGGCAGTCTGATCTCCCAGATCATGAGCATGGGCGCCGGCGGCGCCATCCAGGTTGACATCCAGGGGTACGACCTGGAAAACTCCCGGAAACTGGCGGAGCAGGTCAAGGGGATCATGGTTTCGGTGGCAGGCACCCGGGACGTCAGCGTCAGCCGCAAGGAAGGCATGCCCGAACTGCAGGTGATAGTGGACCGCGACAAGGCCGGAGCCATGGGCCTCAGCGTTTACCAGGTGGCCTCGGCGGTGGAGACGGCCTTCAAGGGCAAGACCGTCACCCGGTTCCGCGACCGCAAGTTCGGCAAGGAGTACGACGTGGTGGTCCGTTTCCAGGAGAAGGACCGCGCCCAGGTGCCGGACATCAAGAACCTGAAGGTAATGAGTCCGATGGGGCAGCTGGTTCCGGTTTCCAATATCGCCCGGATCGAAAAGGCTTTTGGCCCGGTGGATATCAGCCGCAAGAATCAGCAGCGGATCGTCACCGTTACTGCCAACGCCACCGGCCGGGCCATTGGGGCCATCAACGGCGAGTTGGACCAAAAAATTGGCAAGATCAGCATTCCCGAGGGGTTCACCGTGGAAGTGGGCGGCTCGGCCAAGGACATGGCGGACAGTTTCAGCAGCCTGTTTTACGCCACTCTTCTGGCCGTGATGCTGGTGTACATGGTGCTAGCCTCGCAGTTCGAGTCGCTGCTCGATCCCTTCGTGATCCTGTTCTCGGTGCCGCTGGGCATCGTGGGCGTGATCTGGGGGCTGTTCCTGACCGGGATCAATTTCTCGGTGATCGCCTTCATCGGCATCATCATGCTGGTCGGGATCGTGGTCTCCAATGCCATCCTGCTGGTCGATTACACCAATGTGCTGCGGCGCCAGGGCGTCGAGCTGTACCAGGCGGTGATCAGGGCCGGGCATACCAGGCTGCGGCCGATTTTAATGACCACGCTGACCACCATCGTCGGCATGATCCCGATGGCGCTGGGCATCGGCGAGTCCAGCGAGACCTACGCGCCACTGGCGATCTCGGTGATCAGCGGGCTGGTCGTCTCCACGGTGCTGACGCTGATCTTCGTGCCGACGTTGTACATCATATTCGAGGAGCGCTTCAAGCGTGAGGTCGCTGTCGAGCATCCGCGCCGCCGCGCGACGGATCCTCATCCGCTGCGTCGTGAGACTGACTTGAAACCAGACGCATAACCGCCGGCATGCCGCAAAGAGAGACGTACCGAGCGCAACGACGACGACACCCTGAGCCGCCCTGAAACGGGCGGCTTTTTCATTGACTTTTGTCAGCCGTTGCGGCTACAATACTATCGAGATATCTGTAAGGACACGGCATGCCGTGTCCCAACGTGACTGCGAAACAGGAAAGGGTGCTGACAGACCATGGAACGAGTGAACATCAGGGATCTGAAAACCGATGCCTGCATGGGCAAGGAAGTGATCGATACCTATGCGATCCGCAAGATCGAGCTCAAGACCGTGGCCGCCGACGGCAAGCAGTTCTGCTCGCTGGAGCTGGGCGACGCCACCGGCCGGATCGACGCCGTGCTGTGGGACAAAGCCGACGCGGTGTTCAAGGAGATCGTGGCCGGCGACGTGGTCAAGATCAAGGGCCTGGCCGGGAAGTACCGCGACAACCCGCAGGTGAAGATCGAGCTGATCGCCAAACTGGCCCGGGGCGACTACAATCCCGCGCTTTTCTTGGCCGCATCGGCCGTCCCACGACCCGATCTCGAGGCCGGCATTAGG
>DDXR01000067.1 GCA_002347565.1 bacterium UBP2_UBA2255
GAGCTGTTTTCCCGGCCGTAGAGCACGATCTTGGCGTCCGGACCGCCGAACTGCTTCCAGTTGCCGGCCTTGCCGGTGTAGATGTCGCGGATCTGGTCCAGGGTCAGCTCCCTGACCGGGTTTTTCTCGTGGACGTACAGGGTCACCCCGTCCTTGGCCACCGGGATCTCGACGCCGGTCGAGAAATAGCGCTCGCGCAGCTTCAGCTTCTCGGAATCCTTCATGCTGCGGGAGGCCTGGCAAACGTCGGTGGCGCCGTTGATCAGCGCCGCGATGCCCACCCCCGAGCCGCCACCGGTCACCTGGATCGGCGTGCCCGGATTGGCGTTCATGTACTCCTCGGCCCAGCGCTGGCCCAGCATCAGCATGGTGTCCGATCCCTTGAGGGTGATGGCCCGGCCGGCGACGGCGACGGTGGCAACGGCGGCGGTCACGACGACCGCCAAGATCGATAGCAGGAGTTTTCTCATGGTTGTCTCTCTTCTCTTTGCGACTGGTTGTTGTCAGAACTTGATCTGAACCTGGCACGTCACCTTGTTGTCCCGCGGGTCAAGCGTCGCCCCGGACGGATTGACCGGGTTGGCGTGCTTCATCATCTTGTCCATGTTGGTCCGGACCGCGTCGTAGGCAACGGTCAGCCGCACCGCGCTGTCCCACCAGTAGTTGACGGCCGGGGTCATGGTGAAGGTGTGGTTGTACTCGCCGTTGAGATCCGAATTGTACATGTCGCCCCGGAACGCCAGGGACAACCTGTCGCCCAGGTTCTGCACCAGCATGGCGTAGGCGCCCTCGACCTTCTTGCCCTTCTCCCGTCCCATCACGCCCTCGGCCAGCAGGGCGGTGCCGCCCAGGGGCAGGAACTGGTAGTAGGCCTCCAGGCCGCCGCCGATGCGCCCCTTGTAGTGGCGCTTGTCGGCCGCCGTGGTGGTCATCGTCATGCTGCCCGACGCCGGAACCGAGCTGCGCAGCGCGGTGGTCGAGGTGGCCGGTTCGTAGAGCTGGCCGTCATAGTATGAGGCGGTCAGCGCCACGATGCCCAGGTCGACCCTGGCGCGCCCCATCACGTCCTTTTGCTTGGTGGGATCCTGCCAGGTGAATGTTTTATCGTCTAGGCCCCAGCCATTGAACACGCCAAGGTCAACGGTTAGCATCGGAATCGGCGAGGCGGTGAGCTTGATGCCCCGGTCGCGCTCTCCCGGGAACAGGGTGCGCGCCGCCAGCGACCGCTCCGGAACCTCGCGCACGGAGGATGACCGCTCGATCTCGATGCCCCAGGGCCAGTTGAACTGGCCGACCGTCAGGCTTACGCCGTAGCCGCTCCAGGGCTCGGTCAGCTTTACGTACGCTTCCTTGCAGGAAACCTTGTCCTTGGAGGCGTCAAAGTAGAGCACGTACTGCGAGGTGGCTGACGGTGTATAGGTGAACTTGACGCGTCCGCGGCGGATGTAGAACAGGCTCTGGCCCTGAGAACCGGCAACCGATGTCGATTTAACGCCGAGCTTATCGGTGACCGTGGCCTTCTCGATGAATGGATCGTAGTCAAGGTACTCGAATCGGGCCTGCAAGTAGCCCGACACCTTCAGTTTCTTGAGTCCGGACAAATCGCTCTCGGCGGTCAGCAGCCGCTCGTCGAGCCCGCCGACCCGGTCGGTCACCACCGCTACCTGCTCGGCGGCCGACTGGTCCTCCGTCCGCATCAGGGCGGCAAGCGTGGCCTGCGAAGCCGCCAGCTCGCTCCTCAGGCCGCCGAGTTGCGCGGTCAGCGCCTGCAGCCGGACCTCCATGTTCACGAGGGTGGTGTCGGCGGCTGGTTTCCTCCGGACCTGCGCGTCAGCCGCTCCGGCGACGATCACCGCCGCCGCAATTGCCAGGACGTTCACCAGTTTCATTCGGTACTGCTCCTTAGTGTGGGATCGATTGGTTGATGGCGGATGATAGCACGCCCGGGTTCGGGCGGTATTCACGCCGTGTTAAATCCCTGTTACGCCTCCCCCGGCTGTCAGGGCGCCGCCCTTGGGCCCGTAGAGATCCATCCTGCCCGCCAGGTAAGATTTGAGGAATCCGGTCAGCGCGGCCATTGTGCCGCGCGACCGGCCCGTCCGGGTCGCCTTATGGTAGATCGCCTGGCGCAGCAGCGCCTGCCCCCGGCCCGGGTACACCGTGTACGCCTGGCCCACCGCCTCGACCGTGTGTGCGTCCGACCCGCCGAGCTCGGCCAGCCTGGCGACCCGGCGGTTATAGGCCTTCGTCCTGAAATTGGCCAGCTGCTCGGTGACCGCCCCGTTGACCGTCTCGATGGCGTCGAACTGCAGGCGCTCAACGAGCCTGGCAACACCGCCGCAACGAAACAGCCTCAGCCACCAGGAGAACGGGTGAACGGCAACGGCCAGGCCGCCCTGGCGATGGATCTCGTCAACCGTCGCCGCCGCCGAGAGCAGGGGACGGATCGGCCGCTCCAGGAACAGGCCCAGCACGTGGCCGTCGGCCGTGGACACCTCCTCGGCGACGATCACTGCGACCGGCAGCCGCCACCGGGCCGCCAGCCGGCGCGCTGCCAGGGCACCCTCGATGGTGTTGTGATCGGCAATGGCGACGGTGTCGAGCCCGGCGTCGCGCGCCCGAAGCAACACCTGCCCGGGGTCGGCCGACCCGTCGGAATAGGTTGTGTGGATGTGGAGGTCGGCCTTGCCCATGGCGTTCACCGCATCAAGTGTGAAGGATGGAACCGTCGCTGGCTGCGCCCGCCGGGCGCCTCACGCGCGGCCCACAGCAGCAGCACCAGCAGCGCGGCGTAGGCCGCAAACACCGCCGCGACGAGCGCCGCCCATCGCCTTGGTGTGTGTTTTCGCGGCATCAGTCCCATGCGGGGCAAGTATGCGCCATCCGGATTTCGCGGCGATAACCGTCCGGTTAAATCCGGATGAAACAGCGCCGCCGTTCCCGTTAACGGCGGCGCAACACAGGCGATATCCCTTTTTTACTTTACTTTTGTCGCTCCATCAGATATCATAGGCATGGTGCTTGTTCTCTGAAGACGCATCCCTGCACATCCAAAACTGCTGGCTGGCCTCGTGTCGAAACTGATTTACATCGTCGAGGACGAGCGCGATATCGCGGACGTGGTGGCCCATTACCTGGAGAAGGACCACTTCCGCTGCCGGATCATCGCCGACGGGGCCGAAGCCTGGGCGTGCATCCTGAAGACGCCCCCCGACCTCGTGGTGCTTGACCTGATGCTGCCGGGCATGGACGGCCTGGAGCTGTGCCGGCTGCTGCGGGCCGAGCCGCGCACCCGCGACCTGCCGGTGATCATGCTGACCGCCAGGGGCGACGAGACGGACCGGGTGGTCGGCCTGGAGATGGGCGCCGATGACTACGTCGCCAAGCCGTTCTCTCCCAAGGAGCTGGTGGCCCGGATCAAGGCGGTGCTGCGCCGGGGGCCGCCGCCGCAGGCGCCGGGCAGGCTGATGCGCTACGGCAGGCTGGTGCTCGATGACGAGCGGCATACGGTGGCCGCCGACCGCCGCGAGGTGGAGCTGTCCGCCAAGGAATTCGGCCTGCTGCGTCACCTGATGCAGCGACCCGGCAGGCTGGTGTCGCGGGGCCAGCTGCTCGACGCGGTGTGGGGTGCGGATTACGTCGGCAGCGACCGCACGGTCGACGTCCACGTCCGCCATCTGCGAAAGAAGATCCCCCTGTTGCAGGAGGCGATCGTCACGGTGAAATCGTACGGTTACAAACTGAGGGAGAAGCCTTGACCGCGCCCGGCATCAAGTCGCGCCTGATCCTGTCGGCCCTGCTGGCCAACCTGCTGGTGCTGGCGGGCCTGGGGGCCTACCTTCATTTCGCCACCCGTCGCTCGCTGCTGGAGTCAACCATCCGCGGACTGGACGGGCAGGCACTGCTGGTGTCGCAGCAGGTCGCCGCCATCATCGCGGCAGGATCTGCCGCGGATCTCGACGGCCTGGCCGACAGCCAGGCCGCCCTGCTGGGCCGCCGTGTGACCATCATCGACCGCACTGGCCGCGTGTTGGGCGATTCCGAGAAGGACGGCCCGGAGCTGACGGCAATGGACAACCATGCCGGCCGGCCGGAGATCGTGCTGGCGGAATCCGCCGGAACCGGCCGCGCCGTCCGTCACAGCCGCACCCTGGGCGTGGAGGAGATCTATATCGCCCGGACGGTGACGGTCGGCAACCGGATCTGGGGATACTGCCGGATCGCCTGGCCGATGCGCGAGTTCGCTGCGTTCCAACTGCGCCTGGCCGGCGCGCTGGCGATCGGGCTGCTGTGCGCAGCGCTATTGCTTTTGCTGTTGGAACAGCGGGTGTGGTCATCGATCCTGCGCTCGATCCAGAAAGTGGAAGCCGCCGCCGCCCGGATCGCCGGCGGCGACCTGGCCGCCCGGGCCGGCCTCGACCCGGCCAGCCCGGAGATATCGCAGGTGGCCCGGACGCTCAACCTCCTGGCAGAGCAGTGGGACCGGTCGGCACGGGAGCTGTCCGAGCGCAGCGCGCAGCTGGCTGCCGTGCTCGACGGCATGAGCGAGGGCGTGATCGTCATCGACGAATCCTCGCGGGTGACCATGACCAATCGGGCGGCCGGAAGCATGTTCGGCTGCGATCCAATCCAAGCCCGTGGCAGGCAGCTGTTGGAGGTCGTCCGCTATCCCCTGGCCGAGCCGTTCGCCCGGGGCGGCGAGGGCCCGGTCGAGCTGCCGCTGGGAGGCCAGACCTTCCTGGTGCATGCCTCGCCCCTGGCCGGCGACGGCCGGCGCGGCGGCGCCGTGCTGGTGTTCTCGGACATCACGCACCTCAAGCGGCTGGAGGCCGTGCGCCGGGATTTCGTGGCCAATGTCTCGCACGAGCTGAAGACGCCGCTGGCGGCGGTGGCCGGCTCGGTCGAGGCCCTGCTGGACGGGGCCCAGCACGATCCGAAACAGCGCGGTGAATTCCTGGAGCGGATCCGGCGACAGGCCGTCCGCATGGAGAAGATCGTGCGCGACCTGCTGGATCTGGCGGCGCTGGAATCCGGCGGGTATGTCCCGGACCTGCGGCCGGTGGCCGTGCGGGAGCTGATCGACCGCGCGGTCGACGCCCTCAGCCGCCAGTTGCGGGAAAAGGGCATGGCGGCCATCGTCGCCGGTCCGGCGCTGGACCTGATGGTGCTGGCTGACGAGGACAAGGCCGTCCAGGCGCTGGTCAACCTGCTGGACAACGCGGTCAAGCACTCCCCGCCGGGGTCCGCGGTGACCGTGGCCGCCGAGGCCGAGGGAGCCATGGCGCGGCTGTCGGTCGGCGACGCCGGGCCGGGGATCCCCTCCCAGCACCTGCCGCGGCTGTTCGAGCGGTTCTACCGGGCGGACACGGCCCGCTCCCGCCAGCTGGGCGGCACCGGCCTGGGGCTGGCCATCGTCCGGCACATCGCCGAGATACACGGGGGGACTGCGGGCGTCGACAGCGAGGTCGGCAGGGGCAGCCGTTTCTGGCTGCGCCTGCCGCTGGCCGGGGTTGACAAACGGGACCGGAACGGGTAGACTTACGGCATGAGGATGACGCATGGACACGGCCGCTGACCTGCCGGGCCGGCTGATCGCGGTGGAGGGGCTGGACGGCTCGGGCAAATCCACCCAGATCTACCTGATAAAGCGCTGGCTGGAGCTGGAGGGCTACAAGGTGTTCTTCACCGAGTGGAACTCCTCCCTGCTGGTCAAGCAGGCCACCAAGAAGGGCAAGAAGCGCCAGCTGCTGACCCCGACCACCTTCGCCCTGATCCACTGCACCGATTTCGCCGACCGCTACGAGCGGGAGATCCTGCCCCTGCTGTCAGCCGGCCACATCGTGCTGGCCGACCGCTACGTCTACACGGCCTTCGCCCGGGACGCCGCCCGGGGCTGCGACCGCGGGTGGATACGGAGGATCTACTCCTACGCGCGCCATCCCGACCTGACCTTCTTCTTCGACGTGCCGTTGGAGACGGCGCTTTCGCGCATCCTCGAGGGCCGCCCCCGGCTCAAGTACTACGAGGCCGGCATGGACCAGAACCTGTCGCGCGACCCGGTGGAAAGCTTCAAGCTGTTCCAGGCCCGCGTTCATGATGAGTACCTGGCCCTGGCCCGGGAGTACCGGTTCGTCAAGATCGACTCCTCGCGCGCACCGGACGAGATGCACCGCGAGGTGCGCGGGCTGATCGAAGACCGGATCGAGCTGCCCCGCTATAAATGGAGGACCCGGCCGTCATGATGCCGCCGCCCAAGAAGTTCTTCGGCCAGGGCCTGCCCGGGGTCGATCCCGCGACCCTGCGCGGCAAGCTGATCGTGATCGAGGGCTCGGACGGCTCCGGCCGCACCACCCACATCAACCTGCTGCGCGACTGGCTGGAGCGCAGCGGCTACGCCACCGAGGAGGTGGGGCTCAAGCGCTCGACCCTGGTCAGCGAGGAGCTGGAAACGGCCAAGCAGGGCAACACGCTGGGGCCGATCACCCAGACCCTGTTCTATGCCACGGACTTCGCTGACCAGTTGGAGAACAAGATCATCCCGGCCCTGCGTTCGTCGTTCATCGTGCTGGCCGACCGCTACATCTACACCATGATGGCCCGGGCCATCGTCCGCAGGCTCGACCCGGAGTGGGTCCGGCAGGTCTACTCCATCGCGCTGATACCGGACGCCGTGTTCTACCTCGAGGTGCCGCCCCGGGTGCTGGCCGAGCGCATCTACCGCAAGGGCGGCCTGCTCGACTACTGGGAATCGGGGATGGACATCATGCGCGGCGGCGACATGTACACCGTCTTCATCCGCTACCAGCGGATGCTGGTCGCCGAGTTCAAGAAGATGCAGCAGACCTACGGCTTCGACGTGATCAATGGCAACCGCTCACCCAGGGTCGTCAACAAGGACCTGCAGGCGAGGATCCAGGGCATCCTGAAAAATGGCGATTGACCACGCTGTTGCGGCCATCCGGCGCTCGCTCCCGCCCGTTGCATCGCCCTTGGCGGCCGGCCTCCCGGGGGCGGCACGGTTGTCCGCTGTCGCATCATGATACATAAAATCACCAAGATCAAGGCGCCGGGGACGAAGGGCGCCCCCGAGGCCGCGGTTGCGGCCAAGCTGGAGAAGGAGCTGCAGACCCAGCTGGCCTACCTGCGCCAGTCGGCCAAGGAGATCGCCCGCATCCACGCCGACAACCTCGGCCACGACCTGCTGGAACTGTCCGACGCCTCCCGCAAGCTGGCGGCGCCGGGAGCCGGCAAGCGGGCGCTGCGGAGCCTCAAGCAGCTGATAGCCGTCACCGACCGGGTGGCGCTCAAGCCGGTCAAGGGGCGGCGCAAGGATCTGGCAAGGATCGAGAAGGCGGTATTGCGGATGTCCCGGCTGCTGAAGCGATGACCCCGGGCTCCCCGGGGATCTCCAGGGGCTAGCACAAACAGCAGGGGCGAAAACCCCTGCTGTCGTCTTGTTGCCCGTTCCGGCCGGCCGCGACCGCTGGCGTCAACCGGCGTCGACCCCGTCCCCGGCGCCCGGCGCCGCCGGCTCGCTTTCCGGCGTCGCGGCCATGAACCCCTCGATGATCCCGCGCGCCCGGTCAGCGTCGCGCGCCAGCACCATCACCGTCCCCCACACCGGGTTCTGCATCAGGGCCACGCCGTCGTACATCGGCATCTGCCGGGACTGCGTCACCGACTCGATCCCCTCGCTCTCCAGCAGCGATGCCGCCGTCACCGCCGACAGCTGGTCGTACGCCTCGTACACCGGGACCAAATCCTCGTCCGCCAGATCCTGCGGTTCCGGTGCCGGCGGTAGGGCCGCCACCAGCGCCGAGCCGCAGTCGGCGCATGACTCGGCGCCGGGGGCGTGCTCGGTGCGGCAGGTGGGGCAGAACGGCACCGCAGCTACTCCGCCGCCTGCACCCGGTTCTTGCCGCTGTCCTTGACCCGGTACATGGCCTTGTCGGCCCGGGACAGCAGCTCGTCGGTGGTCCGCCCGTGGCGGGGAAAGCTGGCGATGCCGATGCTGGCCGTCAGCCGGCAGGACAGGCCGTGGGAGCCCAGGAAGGGCTTGGTGCCGATCGCGCCCCGGATCCGTTCGGCCAGTTCGAGCGCGGCAGCCCCCTCCTTTCCCGGCAGCACGATCACGTACTCGTCCCCGCCGTAGCGCGACGCCATGTCCGGCGGCCGCACCAGTGCCGCGATCCGGTCGGCCACCTCTTTCAGCGTCTCACCGCCCATCAGGTGCCCGTAGGTGTCGTCGACGTCCTTCATGTGGTCGAGGTCGATGAACAGCAGCGAAACCGGCCGACCCTCCTTCGCCCCCTGCTCCAGCGCCTGCTTCAGGAACTGGTCGCAGTAGCGGGAGTTGTACAGCCCGGTCAGATCGTCGGTCACCGACAGCCGGCGGGCCCGCTCGTAGAGGCGTGCGTTCTCGATCGAGATGGCCGCATGGTCGGTGAAGGTCTGCAGCAGGGCCAGATCCTTGGCGTCGAACGGCGCGTCGCCCACCTTGTTGATGATCTCAACCACGCCGATCAGCCGCCCCCGGGAGATCAGCGGCGCCGCCATGATCGACGTGGTGCGGAAACCGGTCTTCTCGTCGATCCCGCGGAAGAAGCGCCGGTCGCTGGCGGTGTCGGCCACGATGGCCGGCTGGCGGGTCTGGGCCACCCAGCCGGCCACACCCTGCCCCACCGGGATCCGCATCTTGCGGACCTGCTCGCCCTGCTCCCCCGCCGCCACCTCGAACACCAGCTCTTCGGTCTTCTCGTCCAGCATCAGGATCGACCAGGCCTCGGCCTTGATCAGGTCCCTGACCCTGTCCATCACCGCGTCCATCACCTCGCGGAAGCGCAGGGTGGAATTCAGCGTCCGGGCGATGGTGTTGAAGGCCGAGAGTTCGCGCACCCGCTGCTGGCTGTCGGCCAGCAGGCGCTGGTTCTCGATGGTCAGGCGCCGGCGCTCCAGGCCGCGCTCCACTGTCATCAACAGCTCGTCGTGCCCGAACGGCTTGTTGATGTAGTCGTAGACGCCCTGCCGCAGCTGCTCCCGCACCTCCTTGGAGATGGTCCGGGCCACGAACAGCACCAGCGGGACGTCGGGTTTCAGCTCACGGATCTTTTTCAGCAGCTGCAGGCTCGACCGGCCGGCCAGCACCACGTCCACCATGATCAGGTCCAGCGCCTGGTCCCTCAGGATCGCCGCCAGCTGCGGCCCCTTGGAAGACGAGATCACCTGATGGCCGTACTTCGACAGGACGTGGACGATGGTCAGCGCGAACAGGCGGTCCTCGTCCGCTACCAGGATGGTGGCCATGCTCACTCCTCCCCGCCCGCCGGCTGCACCTCGTACAGCAGGCGGATCTCGCTTCCGTCGGCGTCGGTCAGGGACCCGTCGTCCGCCAGGGCCACCGGCCGCTCGAACGTCCCGAAGCAGAGGCTCTCTCCCTTGCGCCCCTCGGCGTAGGCGCCGCACTGGCAGCCGGCCCGCGCCAGGCGCAGGCCGGCCCCCGGGAACAGGTAGCTGCCGTCGGCCAGCACCGTCCGCGTCAGCCCCATCGCGTCGGCCAGCTTGCGCTCCCACTCCTCGGGGCCGGCGGCGCGGGCGGCGAAGATCTCCCGCAGGTACTCGGGAACGAACCGGTCGGCGGTCAGCAGCAGGTTGAAGCAGGTGGGGTGATCGGCGAGAATCCGGGAATGCGCCGGATCGCGGCCGGTGGAATACAGGCAGGCGTTGTTCACCAGCACGCCGGTGAGGTCGACGTCGCCGAAGGCGTTGAGGGCCAGCGACACGTCCCGGCCGGGCTCGCCCGACGCCACCCCCACGCCGATCCGGAACAGGGCCTTGAACTCCGGCGGCAGCACGGCATAGGACATGCCCTCATGGAAGATCTCCCGCTCCTGGGCGTCCTTGAACCAGTCGCGGTAATTGGTGAAGTTCTCCTGGATGAATTTCTCGGCCAGCCGCAGCATCTCGGCGGCGCAGGACAGCGCCTGGCGGCCGGCGTCGACCGACGGCAGCAGGGTCAGCTCGGCGCCCGAGGTCAGCGAGTGCCGCAGCTTGACGCCCTTGCCGGTGGTCACCTCCTTGTAGCATTTCTCGGCCAGTTCCGGCGCGTTGTCGCCGAACCAGGCCAGACCGCCATCGCCGGTATCCTTGACCGCGAACCCGCCGTGCTGCCGGATCGCCTGGCAGATCAGGTACCCCAGCTTGTTCTTGATCTCCCGTTCCTTGTCGGCGTTGCGCAGCTTGGCGCTCATGAAGCTGGACCCCCTGATGTCGTAGGCCAGCACCGATACTGGTTTCCCGTGGCGGCGGACGATCCGGGACCTGACCTCGCCTTCCTTCGCGGCCGCGGCGGCCGGGGACTGCGCCACCGGCCCCTGCGCCGTCATCAGGTAGCAGCGCCCGGTGCGGCGCAGCTTCTCGCCCACATATCTGACCTCGTCCAGCAGCTCCTGCTGCCGCAGCAGCGGCGGTTCCCGCAGCAGCGGCGGGGGCCACAGCCGGACCAGCCCCGACAGCCGGCGCCAGGTCATCAGCGGTTCGGCCGCGTCCTTCAGGAACGCCCGGTATCCGGTGACTATCTTTTCCACATGGTAGGCCCGCCCCGCCTCCCGGTTCTCGATCAAGCCCGACACCGCGGCGAGGTCGGCGGCCGCCTCGCGCAGTTCGGTCCGCAGCTGCCCCAGCTTGGGATCGGTCGTTCCGCGCCTCGATATCTCCCGTTCCAGCGCCGCGACCGACGACTCGTGACGCTCGACGGCCTGCCGCAGCAGGTCCAGCAGCTGCTTGGCGGCCGCGGCGGCCCACCGGTCCCAGTCCTGCCCGATCTCGAGGTCGAGGATGCGGTACTGGGCAAGATGCTCGTTGACGCTGAGGCTGGCGTCCACGGTCTTCTCGGTCAGCAGCGCCAGCAGATCCTTGGCCGGCATCCGCTGCAGCGCCCGGCATTTTTCGACGTACCCCTGGAACGTCCGCTCCTTGCGCTCCAGGTCCTGCAGGTACCACAGCTGCGAGAACAGGCCGCGCTGGAACTGGACCAGGGTATCTCCGATGCGGGAGGAAAGGTTTGCCAGGTTGTCCGAGAACAGGCGGTTCTCGACCGCCTTGGCCACCTCGGCGTTGCTCTGGGCGATCAGGTCCGCGGTCTGCTTCTTGACTCGCAGCGAGAACTTCTGGAGGTCGGCCAGTTCCTGGGCCAGCTTGGCCTCCAGTTCCTGCGCCCGCCGCACCATGATCTTCTGGATCTCGCGCAGCGCCAGCTCGGAGGCCTTGGGCAGCTTGCCGGCGACCAGCGCCGTGATCTCATCGGGCTTGGACACCGCGGCGGTCCTCAGCGTATCGTAAACCACCTCCTCCTGGTTCTTCACCTGCGCCGAATACAGCAGGTGAAACAGCTCCGAAAACAGCCACGGGGACAGGCGGTGCTCCCGCAGCATCGGAGCCAGCTGGCCGGCCCCGCAATTGGCCGGATCGAATTCCAGTCCCCAGCTCCGGTCCAGGGCCGACTCCAGCAGCGATTGGTCGTAGCCCCGGTCCGCCAGGGCCCGCTGGCGGACGGGCCGCAGCAGCCCCCCCAGTTCCAGGCTCAGCCGGCGGTCGATGGCCGGACGGTGGTCGGCCGTCCGCGGCGGCTGCCCCTCCCACCAAGCCTGGGCCATCTCGAACATCAGCTGGCGGTAGGCCAGTTCGAACACCAGGGCCAGGTCGGGCCGGTCGGCCGTGAAGTTGTGGTACAACTCGTCGACGATGCCGTAGTAGATGTTGCCGGCGAACTCCCGCCATTTGTTCCAGGCGGTCTCGTCGCCGTCGACGATCTCCTGGCTGCAGCAGTCCAGCAGCAGCTGCACCGCCTGTCCGTGGAATTCGCGCGCGCCCTGCGGCAGCTCGACATACAGGCAGCCCGGGGCCGCCTGCCCGGTGAGGGCCGCCAGGGTCGCGCGCGGGATCCGGCGGCCGCGGCAGAACTCCTCGACCGCCTTGAGCGCCGGTTGGTGCGCGGAAGCCCGGCCCCACGCCTCGTCCAGGCGCGCGAAGTACCGTCCGGCGTCCCCGGCGATCCGTTCCAGATCTGCGATGGTGATGGCGTGATCGGCCATGTTCAACGTTTCCTTTTCCGGTGGCCGTTTCGGGTCTCTCCCTCGGCGATGGTCCGGTCCGGGCGTCCGGCGGCGGCCTTCACCAGGGAGAGGTGTTCCCTTCCCTTGAAGCGCCCCCGGATGAACCGCAGGTCCTTCCGCCCCCGGTTGCCGAGTGGTATGCGTACCGGCGCCGGATTGTTACACTCCAGCACACGGCTGCTGCGAGGGGTGCGGCAGGCCGGGCCACCGGCGCCGCTGCGGACGGCGCCGGTCCGTGGTGATCTCCGGGATGGCTTGCCGGCGTGACGGCTGCGCGGCACGGAGCCGTACGCAACCAGTGACCCCGATGCCCCGGATTACGCGCAATCCCGCGCTCTACTTCAGTATGAAGGTCATCACCAGGGCGAACACCGCATAGGTCTCCGGCATGGCCCCGGCCACCAGGGCGTTACCCAGGGTGTTCCGCCCCTCCTGGATGCTCTTGATCCCGGCGGCGCAGACGATCCCCTGGTACCAGGCGCTGATGAGCAGTATCACGCCGGCAATGGCCGCCTTGCCGGCCACCGTCTGAGGATCGGTCTCCAGCGTCCCCAAGTTGGTGAAGAAGATCACCATCCCGTAGATCCCCTGGGTGGAGGGCATCAGGGCCACCGCGATGTTCTTGTAAAAATTCTCCTCGCCCCCGGCCAGCAGTGCCTGGAAGGCTATCACCAACCCGATGGCCGAGCCGGCCAGCCCCAGCGACAGGCTCAGTCCCATCGCCATCTTGGCTATCAGCGGGGCCCACTGCTGGGCGGCTGCCTCCTGGCCCCAGGCCGGCGAGGCCGCGGCCGCCAGCACCGCCAGGGCCGCGAAGAGATGCGCTTTCCTCATGTCTCTCCTCTTTCGATTTTGAATGGCCTGTATTCGGCCCCGCCGCCCTGGAAGAAATTCTTGAACGCCTCCACAAAATGGAGCCGGGCGGAATGGACCGTGCTTCCCAGTATGGACAGCGCCAGGTTGAAGCTGTGGCCGGCGATCAGTATCAGCACAGCCAGCGGGATGCCCAGAACCGGACCGGCCGAGCCGTAGACCATCCCGGCCAGCTGGTTCATCACCGAGGCGATGGCCGAGGTGGCGATGCCCAGCCCGAACAGCCGGGCGTAGGACAGCAGGTCGCCGATCAGGCCGGTCAGCCCGTAGATGCTCCACAGCCCCAGCCCGATGCGGGCCAGCCAATTCTGGTGATCGGAGGAGAACAGCAACGTCATCAGAAGTCCCAGGACGATGAACCCCGAACCGGCGTAATAGAGCATTTGGCTGTATGCCGCCTCGGCGAGCCAGATGTTGCGGCTGACCAACGTCACCCCGCCCCACAGGACCAATAGAGTGGCCAGCTTTTGCAGCACGCCCTGAAAGCTTGAGGCCTGAAGCATCCCCAGCAGATACGAGAAGGAAAGATGCAGCACCCCCATGCCCAGGGCCAGGTAGAAGAACAGCATGGGGTCGCCGGCCCCCACCGAGACGTCCAGCAGTATCCACTGGCGGCTGGCGAATTCGTAGCCGAACACCGAGCCGGTGATCAGCCCCACCACGATGGTGGAGACGGCGAAGGCCTGGCACAGTTTCAGCGGTAGGATTAAGGCGGGGTTTTTCGGCCCCAGTTTTTTCCCCATCAAATGGGCCGCCAGCAGAAAGACCAGCCCGTAACCGGCGTCGCTCAAACAGATGCCGAAGAACAGGATCATGAACGGCGCGAAGAAATACGAGGGGTCTATGTCCCGGTACCGGGGCAGGCCGTAGAGCCTGAGCAGGGGCTCGATCCTTCTGACGAACCAGTTGTTCCTCAGCAGCAGCGGCGGCTCCTCGCCGGGCGAAGGCTGCCTCAGCTCCAGCTTCAGGGGCAGGCCGGACCGGGCCAGCCTTTCCTCCAGCAGCGGGGCCTTCTTCGCCGGGACCCAGCCCTCCAGCCCGAAGAGGTAATCCTGGCGCCACAGCCCGGCCACCGTCAGCCGCAGCGATTCCCGGTTCAGCAGCGACAGGTACATCTCCCTGACCTCACCCCGGCGGCGGGAGAGGCCGGCCAGCCGGGAGCGGACAGCGGACCGCTCGGCCCCAAGCCTCATCCGCTCGGACCTGATGGAGGCCAGCCCGGCCTCCGGCCAGGGCAGGGCCGTTGCCCCGGCCACGGAGGGCTCCCGGCCGCTGGACACCACGAAGAACAGGGGATGCCTTCCGCCGGGGACATCCATGACCAAGGCGTCTTGCGGCAGGGACACCCGGCTCAGGTCCCTGTTGTCGGCTCGGTACCTCCGGACAAAAAGGCCGTGTTCCTCCAGCTGCCTGGCCTGGGCCGGGTCGAAATCCCCCCAGGGCTCCAGCTCCCTTTCCGCCGCCTGAAGGTGGGCCAGCCGGGAGTCGATTTCGCCCAGGCGGCGCGACAGGTTCTCCGCCAGGCCGACCGGGTCCGTACCGTCATCGACGCCTCCTGCCGCGGTCCCCACCTTTTCCCCAAAACGGTCCAGCGCCTTGAGGGCGGCGTCCACCCTCTTAAGCTCCGGCAGTTCGACGGCCTGTCCGGCCGAGGGCATCTCCAAATGGACCACCCCGGCCTCCTGCAGCACGGCCATGGCCTCCTCCCGGTACTGGGAGGGGCCCGCCATCAGGAGTTTGATCATCGGGGCTATGGCCAAGTCAGTATCTCCGCAACGGTTCAATCGGCCACTGGGGGAAGTTGTCCGTCAATGCCTGACCTTGGCGCGGCCGCTCCAGGGTCACAGCGAAACCGCGCTCAGCCGCTTGGCCGCCTTGGCCACCCCCACCGATACCGCCCGCTGGTCCTGCAGGTAGACGTTGATGCGGCGGATGGCCTCCCGGCAGTCGGGCATCAGGCGCTGTTCGTAGAGGTTTATCCGCTGGCTGGTCTTGCGCAGGCCCTCGAACAGTAGCTCCTCCTGGCGGCGCAGGAATGCCAGCTCTGTCTTCAGGACGATGATCGCCCTGAGCGAGTCCCTTGCCGCCTCGAAGGCGTACGGTGTCTCGAACAGCCCGTAGGGCCGATCCTCGAAAACCAGCCGATCCAGGTGGGGGACCCTCAATCCGGCGAAGTTTACGATCGAGGTCTCCGTCCGCTCGATCCTGGTCTGCTCCTTCATCAGCGGCTCCATCTGCCGCAGCAGGCCGGAGAACCTCACCGCCACCCCGAGGGCCGCCTCCAGCTGGCCGGCCTTGGCCTGGGCCTGCCTGCGCACCTCGCCCAGCTGCAGCAGGAACATCTGCTTGCGGGCCTCCAGGGCCGGCAGGAAGCGCTGGTAGAGCCCCAGCTGCTGCTTCTGCTCCCTGAGGGAGACCTTGTTCAGCCTGATCCGCTCCGCCATCCTCAGTCAGCCTTGGGCCAGTACTTGTCCATGATCTCCTGCTTGATCCCCACCTGTTCCCGGTCGAAGCACTCGGCCAGGGTCCGCCAGCCCGTGTCCAGGGCCTCCTCCAGCCCGGCCTCGACCCGGAGGTCCATGAACCTCCGGTAGAACTTGCGGGAGTATTCCAGGAAACGCTCGTCCTCCGGGGTCTTGTCGAACCCCATGGCCAGCTTCTGCTCCACCTCGCGGCTCTTGGCATAGAGGCGGATCATGCTGTTCATTATATGGCCGTGGTCCTCGCGGGTCACCCTGCCGATCACCAGCTGCTTGAGGCGCGACAGCGAGCCGAAGGGCTCGATGGCCCCCCGGCGCAGGTAGAACTGGCCCTCGGTGATGTAGCCGGTGTTGTCCGGCACCGGGTGGGTGACGTCGTCGCCCGGCATGGTGGTCACCGCCAGGATGGTGATGGATCCCGCCCCGTCGAAGTCCACCGCCTTCTCGTAGCGGGCCGCCAGGTCGCTGTAGAGGGAGCCGGGATAGCCCAGGTTGGAGGGCACCTGGTCCATGGTGATGGCTATCTCCTTGAGGGCGTCGGCGAAGGCGGTCATGTCGGTCAGCAGCACCAGCACCCGCTTGCCCTGGACCCCGAACTGTTCGGCCGCCGCCAGCGCCAGGTCCGGCACCAGCAGGCGCTCCACCACCGGGTCGGAGGCGGTGTGGATGAACATCAGGGTGCGGGACAGCACCCCGGCCCCCTCGAAGGACTTCCGGAACTTGAGGTACTCGTCGTGCTTCAGGCCGATGCCGCCCAGTATCACCACGTCGGCCTCCGCCCGCATGCCGATCCGGGCCAGCAGCTCGTTGTAGGGCTCGCCGGCCGCGGCGAAGATGGGCAGCTTCTGGCTCTCCACCAGGGGGTTGAAGACGTCCACCATCGGCACCCGGGTCTCGATGAAGCCCCGGGGGATGACCCGCTTGATGGGGTTGACCGACGGCCCCCCGATCTCGATTTTGGGCAGGGCCTTCAGCTCCGGCCCCCCGTCTATGGGCCGCCCCGATCCGTCGAACACCCGTCCCAGCAGGGCCTGGCCGAACGGCACCTGCATGGGATGGCCCAGGAAGCGTACCTGGTCGCCGGTGGAGATGCCCCGGGTGCCCGAGAACACCTGGAGGGACACCTGGTCGCCCTGCAGCCTGATCACCTGGGCCAGGGACGACTGGCGCCGCCCCCGGACCTCCGCCAGCTCGCCGTTGCGGATGTTCCCGGCATGGACGGTGATGATGTCCCCCTGGATCCGGGAGATCAGGTTGTATTCTTTGATCATTTCCCGGCCTCCCCGCCCAGCATCTGCCCGATCTGCCGGCGGTAATCGTTGTATTGCGGCCCCTGGTACGGGCTGTATTTCATCTGGAAGAACAGGTTCTGCAATCGGGACATGGCCTCCCGGGCCGCCGCCTTGCCCTCGAAGACGAAGCCGTGGTCCACCATCTCCATCAGCAGCAGGAAATCATCTATCTGCCTCTGGTAGGGGGTGGCCCGGTCCACCGGGTCGAAGGAATCCTGCTGCAGGCAGACCGCGTCCACGATCTCGGACTTGAGGAAGGTAACCAGGCCCTCCAGCGAGATGCCCTCCTCCCCCACCACCAGCATCATCTGGCGGACGGCGTTGCCGTCCTGCATCAACCGCTGCACCCGCTCCACCATCTCCACCCAGCGGGGGTGACGCCGGTTGAGCGAAGCCTCCATCTGCCTCAGGTACAGGCTCCAGGAGATCAGGGGGTCGATGGCCGGGTAGCGCCTCTGGTCGGAGCGGCTGCGGGACAGGCCGTGGAAGGCCCCCACCACCTTGAGGGTGTTCTGGGTCACCGGCTCCTCGAAGTTCCCCCCGGCCGGGGAGACGCTTCCGATCATGGTCAGGGAAGCGGTCCGGCCGTCGTGCAGCCGCACCATCCCTGCCCTCTCGTAGACCGCGGCGATCCGGCTCTCCAGGTAGGCCGGGAAGGCCTCCTCGCCCGGGATCTCCTCCAGCCGCGCCGAGGCCTCCCGCAGGGCCTGGGCCCAGCGCGAGGTGCTGTCGGCCAGCAGCAGCACCTTGAGCCCCAGCTGGCGGTAATACTCGCCCAGGGTCAGGCCGGTGTAGATGGAGGCCTCCCGGGCGGCCACCGGCATCGAGGAGGTGTTGCAGATGATCACCGTCCGGTCCATGAGCGAGCGCCCGGTCTTGGGGTCCTCCAGCTTGGGGAACTCCCGGATGGTCTCCACAACCTCGCCGGCCCGCTCCCCGCAGGCCACGATGATGACGATGTCGGCCTCGGCGTAGCGGGAGATGATCTGCTGCAGGACGGTCTTACCGGCCCCGAAGGGGCCGGGCACACAGGCGGTGCCGCCCTCGGCCAGGGGGAAGAAGATGTCTATCAGCCGGCATTGGGTCAAAAGCTGGCTCTCCGGCAGCAGCCTCTCCCGGTAGGCCCGCATCGGCATCTTCACGGGCCACTCCTGCTTGAGGGTCACCCGGACCTCGCGGCCCTGCCCGCCCTTAAGCCGGGCCACTTCGTCGAAGACCCGGCACCTTCCCGCGGGCCTGACCTCGGCCACCTCCCAGTTGCCGTCCAGCAGCAACGGAACCATGATGGGATGATCGAAAAGGCCCTCGTTCACCTTTCCCAGATACTGGCCGGCCCTGACCTGGTCGCCCCTGGCCGCCGTAGGAGTGAAATCCCAGAGCCGCTCATCGTCAAGGGCTGGCAGATACTGGCCGCGCCTGAGGAAGAACCCCTGGCTGTTCTCCAGCAGGGCCAGGGGGTTCTGCAGGCCGTCGTAGATCTTCCCCAGCATTCCCGGCCCCAGCACCGCCGACAGCACCTGGCCGGAGAAGTCCACCCGGTCCCCCACCAGCAGGCCGGTAGTGCTCTCGAACACCTGCATGTCAACCTGGCGGCCGCGGACCCGGATCACCTCGGACTTGAGGGCCTGTCCCTGGCAGTGGACGTAGGCCACCTCGTTCTGCATCACCTCGCGTCCCGGGTCGATCTCGGCCACCACCATCGGTCCGTTGACCGCCACCACCCGGCCCTCAGTTCTCTCGGCCACTAGGCACCTCCGGCCCGTGTTATCGTCTGCAGGTCATAGGGCTGTGAGTAATCCTGCCATTGGGCCAGGATCCGGGCCCGGGCCAGGTACCCCAACAGGGCGTCCAGAGAGAACCCGTCGTGATCCAAACATTCCGTGATGAACCCCAGCCGCCTCCTGGCGATGTGGAGCATGGCCTCCAAGGGGTCTTTCATCTCCTGGATCTCCGCCAGCATCCTGCCGAAACCGTATCCCTGGCCGCCAACCCGGACCAGGTACCCGGCTGCCTCCAGCCCGGCGGCATTGGCCCGCAACGCGGACAGGGCGTTTTTTAACTGAAAGTCCCAGTGCAGGTATCTGGACAGAAAGGAGCTCCGGGAACGGCGGGCGGCATCCATGCTTTGGGCAAAGTAGTTCTCCCAAAGCCGGTCGTAGGGATAGGGCCGGCTTATGCCCCGCTCCTCCTCCCGCAGGAAAGACCGCACCGCCTCCGGCAGGTCCCGGCCCTGGGCGATGTCCTCAGCCGACAGCCGGCCGCCGGGCAGGAACTGGCCCACCTTGTTCCGGTGGAAGATGAAGTTGGCGACGTCGGCCTCCTCCAGCAGGGCCTCCAGGGCGCCGCTGTCGCCCGGCGCGACGTTGGCCCGGGCCCGGCCGGCCATCCAATCGAGCCCGGCCGGCAGCATTTCGCCCAGCCTGGCCGGCAGCGGCGGCAGCAGGGACATCAGATAGTAGTAGCCGCCCACCTATCCCTTCCCCTCCCTCAGCACATGTTTGCGGAACCGGGGCGAGCAGAATTCGGCGAAGGCCTCCGCCAGCCCGCCGCTGAAGTTGAACTGGGGGCCGCCGCCCTCGATCCCCAGCTTGAAGCCGAAGCTGATCCGGTCGGTGAAGCGGATGTCCACGTGCTCCTGCATCCGGTGCCGGCATTTGTCCAGGAACCAGGCCTCCAGCTCCTTTCTGCGGTTCTCCGGCAGCAGCAGCTCCAGCCTGGCCTCGTTCCCTGCCGACTTGGCGAAGCCGGCCAGCACCTCCTCCAGCAGCTTGGGCAAAAAGCCCGGGGCTGCCACCGCCCGGCGGATCTCCTGGTCCAGGACCGGGCCGACCACCGAGGCCTCCAGCTCCTCCTGCAGTTTGATCAGGAAGTTGCGGGCGGTGGCATCCAGGTCGGCCTCCATCTGGCGGCGTGTCCTCTCCGCCTCCTGCCTGGCCTCGGCCAAAATCCGATGGGCCTCCTTCTCGGCCTGGCCCACCAGGGACTTCGCCTGGCCCTGCCCTTCGGCCACAATCCGGGCGGCCTCCTGACGGGCCGGGCCGATGATCCCGTCCTGCAGCTCACTGGTGATATCGCTCAACGTCCTGGCCATCTCTTCCCCCCGTCGGTGAATTGTCGTCATGGCGTATGCCGGACGGCAGCCCGCTGCCCGGTCTCGCTATCTGAATCGTGCTACGCGCCGCAGCCGGGACAGTGGAAAGACCAGCATGATCACTTGGAGCACGATCCAGCATCCCAGCACCACCACCGTCGGCGCCCGGACGATCCGGATGAAAAACCCCAGCGGGATAACGGTCCGCACGCCAGCCCGGGGATACAGCGCCAGATGGGCGAAGAATCCTGCCGCGGTCAGGGCGGCGATGCTGCGGAACATCCCGAACAGCAGCCCGATGATCTCCCTGCTGATGAAGTGGGCCGCCTCGTCCAGGGTGACGACGCCGGTCAGCAGCAGCGGCCCCGTGCCGCTCACGGCGACGGTTGCGGCTAGGGTCATGATAGCTCCCGTATCGGCATTGGCATATTGGGACTGGGGAAGGACCCCGTCCGGTGCGCGGGGGTCCCGCCGGTCATCGGATCAGCGCCGCCTTGGCTGTCAGCGTCCGCTGCCCCTCGCGCTCCAGCCGGATGAGGTAAATGCCGTTGGCGAGCACGGCTCCCGACTGGCCGGTGCCGTCCCAGCCGGCGGCGTGCTGACCGGCGTCCTGACGGCCGTCCGCCAGGACCTTGACCAGCTGTCCGGCGGCGTTGTAGGCTGACAGCCTCACCCGGCCGGGCCGGGCCAGGCTGTAGCTGACGACGGTGCCGCTGCGGAACGGGTTCGGGGAGCTGCGCAGCAGCGTCACGGCCGGGAGCGCCGGCCCGGCCGGGCCGGGCCGGTCGCTGGTCCCGGCCGGCAGCACGCCGCCGAGCCAAGCCATGATCCGGCGCATCAGCTCGCGCTTCATGACGTGCCGTCCCGGCGTGCCGGCGACCGTCTCGAACGGGAATCCGAGGTAGACGAGCTTGTAGGCCCCCTGGTAGCGGATCGCGCCGATGCCGGCGCCGCTGCGGTAGGCGAAACACGAGTCCGCGCCGGACAGCGGCAGTATCCGGTCCGAAGAAGCGTAGTTGCCGGCGCCGCCGGCGCCCGCCAGCATCACCGTGTCGCCAACGCCCCCGCCGATGGGATCGCCGGTGACTCCGCGGGCCGATGTCTGCCCGGCGTTGTTGGCATCATAGGAAGCGCGCAGATAGTCCGCGTAGAACCCGGTCGCGCCCAGCTGCTGGCCGAGCTGCTTGCTGCTGATGAACAGTTTCCCGCCGCCGTCCAGGTACGATTTCAGGGCGGCCGTATCGGCGCCGGACAGCGTCGTCAGGCTGTCGTTGCCGGTGTACCAGGCGACGATCTGGTACGCGGCCAGCGTGTCGGCGGGGGGCGAACCCAGCGCCGACACCGTCCAAGTGCGGTACAGGATGTCGTTGCTGTCGAGGGCCGCCTGGTAGTATTGCTCGTAGGCGGCGCCGTTGTCGTCGTCGACCAGCAGGACGCGGGGGCTGCCGACCGGAACCAGCAGGGTGTCGACCTTGTCGTAGCTCTCCGGCGCGGCGGTCTTTGTCACCGTGAAGGCGACCTTGTGCGGGAACGCGCCCGGGTTGACTTGGAAGATGAACGAATCTGCCGCGCAGCTGGCGGAAGCGCCGTTGTTGATGTTGGGGAACGCGGCGGCAGCCTTGGTGATGGTGACGGCGGTGTCGTCGGTCGCCAGGACGGCAGAGATCCCGGTGGCGTTGGTCCAGCCCGAGGTGTTGGCCAACGAGACCGTCAGTCCGACGGTCTCGCCCTCCTCGGCAATCCCGTTGCCGTTGCCGGACGCGTCGTTGATCTGCTGCGAAACGGCCACCAGGTGGCTGCCGCCGACGAAGAGGTCCATCACCATCGTATCGCCCGCGGCCTGCGCGATGTTGTAGGCGGCGACCATGGTCAGCGTCGGCGACGTGTAGCTCCGGCTGTCGGCATCGCTGAATGGATCGAACGCCCTCTTGGCAATGGTCCCCGGCCAGTAGTCCGACGAGGCGGTGCCGTTGCCGCCGTAGGTGTCGAGATGGTCCCGGTTGGCGGTGTCCGCGCCGGCGGACTCGAGATCGACCAGCCGCCGGGCGTCGTTGCTGTTGCCCGACTGGGCGGCGTCGACGTGGTAGATCAGCAGGCCGTCTGTCGGCAGCAGCGCGTCGAAACCCAAGCGCCGGCGGTTCTCGATCAGAAAATACTGGGTCCCGGGCGCCCCGTTCTTCCAGATCTTGAAGACCGACCGGCTGGTCTCGACCGGGGGCAGCTTCCTGCCGGTGACGTTGGCCGGGATGTTCTCCGGAACCACCCATCCCTTCTGGGCCTTGCACCAGGCGGTCATGTGCGCCGGCCGCGAGGGGCTCTGGGAGTTCGCCCCCCACGAACCGCCCGACATCAGGCAGTAGTCGCCCAGACCGTCGGAACTGTAGTCGGTATCGTAAAGGTCCGGCAAGCCGATGATGTGGCCGTACTCGTGGCAGATCACGCCGATGGTGATGATCTTGTTGAAGATGTTGCTGTAGCCGGACGAATTGTGCATCTCGGGCTCGATGGAGTACTCCCGGCAGATCTTGCCCTCGGCGGTCGTGTAGTTGCCGACCCCCGCCCAGTCCAGCCGCCACTTGTGGGAATGGATGTCATTGTCGCTGCCGGTTTCCTCCCGCCCCGGGCCCTGATGGAGCACGAACAGCGCGTCCACGTAGCCGTCGTTGTTGCGGTCGTAGCGGGAGAAATCGATGTCCGGATCGGCCTTCTGGCAAGCCTCCCGCACTAGGGCCGCGGCCCGGGCGGAGCCGTTGGCGTAACCGTAGTAGTCGTGATTGTTGTCGGCCCGGTACCAGACCGCCGTCACCTCGCCGGTGACGGTGAAGTCGCCGTAGGAGATCTCGTGGTAGTACTCCTTCATGGTCTGGGTGGGCCAGGGCCCGTCGAACAGCATCTGCTGGTAGCGCCAGCCGGGGTGATTGACGGTGTCGGCGAAGGCGTCGGCGTAATCGATCAGGATGACGATCGCCCGCACCGTGTCCCCGGGCGCCAGCTTGCCGACTTCCCCGGGCTGGTCCATTCCCGGCTCCTTCTGATGATCAAGGTAGCGGCCCAGCTCTTTGCTGAAGCCGGTGTTGTCCACCAGGCCCGGCCGGAACGGCATGGCGGCCGCCACGGCGGCGGCGAACAGCGCCGCGATCAATGTTGGGATCGTCCGTTTCATCGGTGTCACCTCTGCTATGTGTTGTTTGCTGTCATCACCTGTGCCGTTCGCAGCCTCGGGGCGGTATCCGGTGCTCGCCGGAGCTTCGCCCCCTCGTCATCGCCGCGGGGTGCGGGCCAGCAGCTTCACCAGCGCCAGACCGGCGAAAAACCCGCCGATGTGCGCGAACCAGGCAGTGCCGCCCTGCCCGGCATGGGCCAGCGGCAGGCTGACCAGCCCCATGATCACCTGGAGCACGATCCAGAATCCCAGCACCACCACCGCCGGCACCCGGACGATCCGGATGAAAAACCCCAGCGGGATCACGGTCAGCACGCCAGCCCGGGGATACAGCGCCAGATAGGCCCCCAGCACTCCAGCGATGGCGCCCGACGCGCCGATCGTCGGCACCGTCGACGACGGCCCCGACAGGACATGGACCCAGCCCGCGGTGATGCCGCACACCAGGTAGAACAGCAGGTAGCGGACATGCCCCATCGCGTCCTCGACATTGTCGCCGAAGATGAACAGGTACAGCATGTTCCCGATGAAGTGGGCCCATCCGCCGTGCAGGAACATCGAGGTGACGAGGGTGTCCCAGTCGCCCGTGCCCAGCGCCAGCAGCCGCGCCGGCACGATGCCGTGGGCCACGATGAACTGCTGCAGCCCTTCGCCCAGCCCCAGCTCCGCCAGGAACGCGGCCGCGCACATCACGATCAGCGACGTGTTGACCGCGGGAAACCGCGACGATGGGATGTCGTCCTTGATCGGTATCATCGGCGTGTCATCTCAGCCCTCGGCGGCGCCGGATCGTCCATTCGCCAGCCAGCAGCACGATCGCCGCCAGCGCCCACGGCAGCGGCCCGCTGCCGGCCCGGGCGCCGTTGCCGGTCCGGACGGAGCGCGGCCATGATCCCCCGGCCGGAACCGAATCCTCGTCGTGGTGGCGGCCGCCCGTTGCCGCGGCCACCTCCCGCAGCAGCTCCCTATTCTGCAGTCTATCCGACAGCTCGTCCCGGCCGGGTTCGACAAAAAACCGTCCCCGCCGTTCGTCGAGCGCCCTGCCGCCGACCGACAGCTCCGCGCGGTAGTCGTAGGCACCGGGCTCGAGCGGCCCGATCTCTGCGGCATAGTCGCCCCCGCCCCAGTCCGCAAGGACCGCCGTGCGCCGCATCGTCCCATTGTTGACCGTCACGTTCCAGCGAGCATCGGAGCCGGCGCGCTCCTCCCAATCTCGCCACCGCCCGCGGAAGGACACCCGCTCGCCGGGCGCATAAACGGCGCGTTCGGGGCCGGCCTGGAAAGCGCCGTTGTCCCGGCCCGCCAGCCATCGCACCGCGGCCGTGATCAGCCGGTCATAGAAGACGGAGTCGCGGTGAACCCCTGTCAGGCCGAGCTTCCAGCTCCACAGGCCGGCCGAGGCGAACTGCATCACCCGGCCGGCGCCGCTGCGCCGCCAGGCCCACAGCGGAAACGTCCCGGCCGCCTGGGTCCGGACCGACGCCAGCACCACCACCGTGCTGTCGGCGGCGGCCAGCCGCCCTGCCACGGCCATCGGAGGACCGGTCCTGATGCGGTGCGCCAGCGCCGTGTCCCGTTCCGCGATCAGCCCGGACAGCCACCAGCCGGGCTCAGTGATGACCATGCCGGCCTGCCCCCGGCGTTCGCCGGTCGGCCGCAGCGGCCAGGGGATCTTCGAGGGTCCGGCTTGGCCGATCAACAGCACGCCGCCGCCGGTCGCCAGCACCCGTTGCCCGATGAACCGCTCGAGGTCGGACGGCAGGGGTTCGGCGCCCCCCCCTGAGATGACGGCCGCATCGCATGGCCCGAGAGTGTCGAGGGATACGGGCGCCAATCCTGCGGCGACCACCCAGCGGCCACCGATCCTGGCGTACGCCGCAAGGCTGACCGCCGGATCTGCCGCCAGCGCCTGGCTGGCGAACCGCAGGTTCCAGTCCGGTCCCAGCGACAGCCAGGCGACGCTGATTCGGGACCGGCCGGCCACGACGGTCAGCGCCCGCCGGTCGCCGGGCCGACCGTCCTGCGCCACCTCCAGCTGGTACCGGTGCGCGCCGGCAGTGTGCGCCCGCACCGTCAGCTCTGCCGGCCGCTCGCCGGCGGCTGCGGCCGCTCTGGCCAGGACGCGGCCGCTTTCGCTCAGCGTCCAGTTGACACGGCCGCTGACACCGCGGGCAGCCGCCCGGATCGTGAACGGCTCCCCAATCTCGGCCCGGTCGGGAGCGTCAACGTCTCCGATCACCGGTCCGGCCGCTTCCCCTGGGCCGAAGCCGACGGCATCCACCCGCACGCCCGCCGCCGCCGCGGCCTCCACCGGGCTGCCTCCCCGGTTGTGGTTCCCGTCCGTAAGCAGCACCATGGCGTCGGGAGAGCCGCGGGCGCCGTCCTCCAGCGCCCGGACCAGGTCGGTGTGATCGCCGCCGAATTCCAGCCGCGAACAATCAAAGTTCCGGTCGGCAGCGATCCGGCTGGCGACTCTTTCAGCCCGCTGCCGCCGGTCCTCGCCGCGTTGGTCGCGCAGCGCCATGCTGGCAGAGCCGTCGACCAGCAGAATGACCGCGGGGCGGGCGCGGGGCCGCAGCAGCGCCCCGGCATCTACCCCGTACACGGCGGCTCCCAGCGCCGCCACCGACGCCAGCCGCAACGCCAGCGTGACCGCCGCCGGGCCCGGCCGCTGCCTTCGGTCATGCCACCACCCCCAGACGGCGGCCAGGACAGCGGCGGCGATGACGGCGGTCACCATCGCCCGGTCCGGTGCGGGTGCCCCTCCCCGGTCCTCACCGCTGATCGATGGCGATGATGCTGCCCCGCACCGCCGCCAACGCAATGGTATCGCCGCTGAGGCCGATCAGACACGCGGCCGGAGTGAAGATCACCGAATCAGCCTCAGCCGCGCCCAGCGCCGTCATCACCAGCAACGCGATGCCGCTGCCCGGATTCCCCGCGCCCGGCGGCTCCAGCCGGTACCGTACATCGATCACGCCGCCGGCCGAGCTGTCGGTGACGACCAGCTGCCCGCCCGCTGCCGTCCAATCGGCGTGGGGATAGACGTGGTCGAGGCGCATCAGCGCCGGGTCGTAGGTCAGCATCACCCGGGCGGCGGACAGCGGGGCGGCGCCCTCCCGGCGGACCTGCGCCGAGAACGCGCGCCCGACGCCGGTCGCGACCAGGCGCGGGACCGTCACCAGACAGGGGGCGGCGACGGCATCGACGATGAACCGGCGCTGGAAGGGGGTCGCCATCCTCACGCCTGCCGCGGTCTTGGCGCTGACGGAAAACACATGCGGGCCGTCATCCAGGTGCCGCAGCCGCGCCGAATCGACCGCTGTCCAGTCATGCCAAGCGCCGCCGTCCAGGCACCAGGAGTAGAGCGATGCGTAGCCGGTGCCCCGCCAGCGGAAGGCCGCCTGGTCCGCGGTGACCACCGCGCCGTCCGCCGGCCCGGCCAGCAGCTCGATGCCGGGATCATGGAAACCGGTGCCGCCGGGATCGAACGGGTTGTCCCGTTCCGGCATCTCGGGATCGGCGCACCCCGCCGCCAGCAGCAACGCCGCCGCCGCCAGGATGTCCAGGCGCCGCCGGTCACTGCCCACCAGCGTCCCCCCGTTGCCGCTTGAACTGGCGCCGGTTCGGCGCCGAGACGGCGGCGTCCACGAGGTTCGCCCCGTACAGGACGGCGGTCGCCGCCAGCACGATGTTCAGCCGCCGATTGGCGTTGCTGGCCCGCCGATTGGTGCGCTCGACCTCGAGGTACAGCTGGTCGCAATTCTCCGTGGCGCTGGAATAATTCCAAGCCGCCTCGTTGAACTTCTGGCACTTCTGTTCCCGGTCGTTGAACGCCACCGCTGCCATCGCCAGGGCGGCGTACCATGCCCCCTTCAGCAGCAGGCCGCGTTTCACGTTGCCGCGGTAATGCTGGCCGCTGCCGGGGACCAGCAGCGACTTCCGCACCGCGCGCCAGGCCCGGGTCGGCGCCAGACCGATGTCCACTATGGCGGGCGAATCGGGATCGGCATATGCCCTGACCACCGCCGACTCGAACCCCGGCCGCTGGACCTCGACATGGTACGAACCCTGTTTCAAGCCGTCCCACACCATTGGCACCGTGCCAATCGTCCGGCCGCGATGCCGGATCTCGGCCCCCTCCGGCCCGCCAGTGAAGGCGATCCTGCCGGCCGCCGGCTCCAAGGCCGGCGCCCAGCCGTACTGCCGCTCATCATCGATGACGATCACCGACCGGGCCCGGCGGTACCCGGCGAGTTCGGCGGTCAGGCGGTATTCGCCAGCCGGCTGCCGGGCCAGCATCAGCGGGGAAACGCCCGCCGCGCTGTCATTGACCGTGATGGCGGCGCCCGGGGGGTCGGTCGCGACCGTCAGCATCCCCTCCTTGCGCCTCAGGATGGCGGTGACCCTGCCGTCCGTGCCCGGATCGAACTTGACAGGCGACACCCACGGCCGGCACCACGGATCCTCGACCCTGAGCAGATGGATCAGGGTGTCGCGCTGGGGTATGTCCACGGGGACATTCCCCTGGTCGATGCCATCCAGGTATACCCGGGCGGACGCGGGCTGGGCGTCGATTGTCAGCCGGGACCAGGGCTGCCGGGCGCCGGCGCTCTCCGCCGCCGGGACCGCGGTCCCCAACGTGGCCAGCAGCGCCGGCAGCAGCCAAACCCGCCGGCCTCGGCCAGTGCGGTCAGCGCCTGACATGATGCGGCAACTCGGCGGGGATCTCCAGCGACAACTCAACCAGGCCCATGAACTCGCCGCCGCGGTACCAGGGCGCCTGGTAGACCAGTTTCCTGACGCCGCCCTTCTCTATGGTGTAGGCGTTGCTGCCGCCGCTCTCCAGCAGGCCCAACAGCTTGGTCCGGGCCGGCTCGGGATGGCAGTCCAGCAGGCTCTTACCGACCAGCGCCAGCCCGCCCCAGCGCTCGAAGGTGCGGCCGGCCCGGCCGTTCATGTACAGCACGATGCCCTCGCGGTCGCACACCGTCACCGCTCCCGGGAACTCCCCGGCCCAGTCGACCGGGCAGGCCGCTTCGCCCGCCATCATCATCAGAACAAGCCCCGGATCATCAGCAGCAGGCCGGCCGCGGCCAGGGGAATCCCGGCGACGGCGCCCACGACCGTGAAGCAGAGGATGACGCCGCCGGTCAGCAACGCGAAACCGACGGCGGTGATCACCAGCCGCCCGGCCAGCGCGATAAGACCGGCCAGCAGTTTCCAGGTGGCGACGAACGGCCACGCGATGATGGACATGGGCGGCGGCTCCATTGTTCAGATCGGGGTGGTGTCAGTACCGCACCTGGTTGCGGCCGCCGCGCTTGGCTTCGTACAGCCGGGCGTCGGCCTGGGCCAGCATCGCGGCATGGTCGCCGACGTTGACGTCGTAGGCCAGCCCGAAGCTCATGGTCACACGCAGCTTGGGCCGGAGCGCCTCCCAGTTGTAGGACTCGATCTCGCGCCTGATCCGCTCGCACACCAGGATGGCCCCGTTGGACGGCGTCTCCGGCAGCAGCAGGATGAATTCCTCGCCGCCGTAGCGGGCCACGAAATCAACCCCCCGCAGATTGTCGCGGAACAGATGGGCGATCACCTTCAGCACCTCGTCGCCGACCATGTGCGAGTAGGTGTCGTTGACCTTCTTGAAGTGATCGAGGTCGGCCATCACCACCGACAGGTTGCGGTTGTAGCGCTTGGCCCGGGTGAACTCGTTCTCGATCCGGAAATCGAGGTAGCGCCTGTTGTAGAGCCCCGTCAGCGGGTCTTCTCGGCTCTGCTGCTCCAGCTCCCTGGTTTGGAGGCGGAGCTGGTCCAGCAGGCGGCTCTTCTGCTCGTTGGCCTCGGCCAGCGAGCGGTTGAGCGCCTCCATCTCGGCATAGGCCTTTCCCAGCTCGTCCAGCAGCCGCTGCCGGTTGAACACCCGGGCGTTGCCGAAGCGCTTGAGCAGGGATATAAAATCGTTGTCGCGCGTTTTCATCTCGCTGGGGATCTGCTGATGTGCGGCAATGACCCGCCGTCCGCCCCGAGGGGATCGGGCCAGCACGGCCGCTTGATATTCATATATGATAATATGAAACCGGCTGGTTTGCAAGCGGATAAATGACGATTCCATGCTTTTTTTGCCGCGGCCGGGGAGCCGGGACCGCAAAGCACAAAGCCGCATCGCTGCGGCTTTGGCGTAGTCCTCGGCAATAAACCGTCAGAATTTGACCTGGGCCTGCAGCGACAGCACGTTGTTCTTGACCAGCGGCAGGGCCATGTCCTCCTGCTTGATGTCGTAGTTCAGCGAGACCTTGGCGTTGGGGTTGAGGAAGTAGTCCGCGCCCAGCGTCCAGTTGAGGTTTCGCGATTCCTTGACCACCCAGAGGGTGTCGACCTTCGTCGCGCTGGCCCGCAGCGTGTCCAGCTTCCAGGAATAGTCGGTCCGGTAGAGGTCGGCCCGGGCCGCCACCCGCAGCTTCGGCATCACCACGTAGCCGACCGTCAGGTAGGCCCCGCGGGCCAGCGCCTGGTCGATCAGCGTCTTCTTGGTCCAGGCCTTATAGCTCACCGAACGGACGCGGGTGTAGGTCGTGTCGTGCCAGGTGCCCAGGGTGTCCAGGTACCCGGTGCGGATGGTGTCGGTGACGTTCTTGGTGGCGGTGCGGGAGAGCGAATCGGCGACCGCCTTGTCGTCCAGCCCGATCATCCACTCGGCGCGGGCATAGAGTTTCTTCCACTCGTAGCTCGCGTCCAAGCCGGCGTGGCGCCGGTACAGGCTCATGCCCGCGCCGTCGTTGGTTCCGTACTCGACGTTGCCGCCGACCGTCAGGCCGGGCAGCGCCAGATAGGTGGCCCGGGCGATCACGTCCTTGGCCCAGTTCTTGTCCTTGTAGTTGTAAGATGCGCCATTGTGCAGCGACAGCCAGTAGCCCAGGTCGCGCCACTTGCCGTAGCCCATCAGGCCGGCGTCGTAGTTGTTGGACAGAAACTGCGCCGTGAGCTGCGCGTTGTTGATGAAGTCCCAGGACGTTGCCGCGATCAGGTTATCGAGGCCCATCGGCTTCTTGTATTGCCCGACCCTGAAGGAATACAAAGGCGAAGCCTTCCAGTCGACGTAGGCCTCCAACAGCCGCGGGGCGTACACCCCGTAGGACTTGTGGAAGTTGTCGGCCGAATCGACCTTGTTGCGCTTGTTGCCCTGCAGGTAGATGCGGTAGGCGAACTGGGCCCAGGCCTCGCCGTTGAACTGCAGCGCCGCGTCCTTGATCTCGACGCCGGATGCCGTGACCTTGCCCTCCTCGTGGTAGACCGTGTTGGCGTAGGTGGCCTTGAGCCAGCCGGTGACCTTGAAAGTGGGGTAGGGCTGCTTGTCGTCGGTCTTGACGTCGAATGCCAGGGCCGCGGACGCGGCGGCTAGCAGGATCACGGGGATCATCGGTTGTTTCATGGTCTGTTCCTTCTATGATTGATGGGGCTATTTTTCGGACAGGAACGGGTAGCCGATGTCCGTCGGTGTGTTGAAACATTCCTTGATGGTACGCACCGAGGTCCAGCGCAGCAGGTTGTAGATCGACCCGGCCTTGTCGTTGGTGCCAGAGGCTCGCGCACCGCCGAACGGCTGGTGGCCGACCGTTGCACCGGTGGTCTTGTCGTTGATGTAGAAGTTGCCCGCTGCATGGCGCAGTGCCTCGGTCGCTTCGCCCACCGCCTGCCGGTCGCGGGCGAAGATGCTGCCGGTCAGCGCATAGGGCGAGGTCGTATTGCAGAGGTCGAGCACCTTGTCGAGATCACGGTCCTCGTAGCAGTAGACTGTCAGCACCGGCCCGAAGATTTCCTCCGCCATTAGCTTGAACTTCGGGTTCGTGGTCAACACCATGGTAGGCTCGATGAAAAATCCCTTGCTGTCGTCGCACCCGCCGCCATGAACGATCTCGGCCTCCGGGCTGGTGCGGGCGTACTCGATGTAGGACTTGATGTTCGTGAATGACGCCTTGTCGATCACCGCGCCCATGAAGTTGGTGAAATCCTCCACCGGCCCGGCCTTGACCCGCGCCAGCTGCGATTTCATCTCATCGAGCAACGGCTGCCACAGCGACTTGGGGATATAGGCCCGCGACGTGGCCGAGCATTTCTGGCCCTGGTACTCGAACGCGCCCCGGATCAGGCAGGTGGCCAGGCCCTTGACCTCGGCCGAGAAATGCGCCACGACAAAGTCCTTGCCGCCGGTCTCGCCCACGATCCGGGGATAGCTGCGATAATGCCCCACATCCTCGCTGATAGCTTTCCACATTCGGTCGAAGGCCGCGTTGGAACCGGTAAAATGCAGCCCGGCCAGGTTGGGGTCCTTGAGGGTATAGTCGCCGATCACCGAAGCGTCGCCCGGCACGAAGTTGATCACGCCATCGGGCAACCCGGCCTCGTGAAGTATCCGCATTACCAAGTACGATGAATAGACTGCGGTCGATGACGGCTTCCAGACGCAGACGTTGCCCATCAGCGCCGGGGCCATGGTCAGGTTGCCGCCGATGGCCGTGAAGTTGAACGGCGACACCGCGAAGATGAACCCCTCCAGCGGTCGGTACTCCAGCCTGTTCCAGGTGGCCGCGAAGTTCTCGGGTTGAACCTGGAAGATCTGCTGCATGAAGTAGGTGTTGAACCGCAGGAAATCGCACAGTTCGCAGACCGCGTCGATCTCGGCTTGGTACACCGTCTTGCTCTGCCCCAGCATGGTGGCCGCGTTGATTTCGGCCCGGAACCGCTTTGAGATCAGTTCGGCCGCTTTGAGCGAAATGGACGCCCGTTCCTCCCAGGACATCACCGACCAGGTGCGCCAGGCTGCCAGTGCTGCGTCGATGGCCATCCGCATCTCCCTCTGGCCGGCCTTGTGGTACTTGGCCAACAGATGACCGTGGTCGTGCGGAATGCGGCACTCGCCGAAGACGCCCGTCTTGACCTCCTTGCCGCCGATGATCAGGGGTATCTCGATGATCTCGCCCCGCATTCGGGACAAGGCGGCCTTGACCTCGGCCTTTTCCGGCGAGCCCGGCGCGTAGGACTTGACCGGCTCGTTCAGCGGCAGCGGGATGTGCTGCAATGCGTTCATGGCTGGACCTTGGCATCGGGGATGTAGAGCGGCTCGCCGTACTTGTCGACGCCCGACACCTTGATCATTTGCTGCACCTCGGGCGAGGTAATGAAGCGCACGAACTTCTTCGCCAGGCCGTAGTTGATCTGCGGGTACTTGGCCGGCGTGCCGGGGATCACCCGGATGAAGTTCAGCATCAGCGGGTCGCGCTGGCACAGGATCGTCAGGTTGGCGTAGTCTTTGCGATAGGCAAGCCAGGTGGCCCGGTCGGTCAGGGTGTAGGCCCCGTCTTGGTTGGCCTTGGCCAGCACCTTGACCGTCCCCAGGCCGGTCTCGAGATACCAGCCGGCATCTATCGGATCGATCCCGGCCGCCCGCCACAGGGCCGTCTCCTTCTGGTGCGTGCCCGACATGTCCGCGCGGGAATAGAACCTCGTCTTGCTGTCCGCGATCAGCTTCAGCGCGGCCTTGGCGTCGGCCGAGCCGGTGTCGACCCCGGCGGGGTTGGCCGGCGGGCCGACCAGCACGAAGTCGTTGTACATCAGGTCCCAGGCGCCGCTGCCGTATCCGGCCTTGAGCGCGGCGTCCTCGGCCGGGCGGTCGTGGACCACGGCCACGTCGGCGTTGCCGTCGGCGAGCAGCTTGAGGGCCTTGCCCGTGGGTACCGAGTACAGTAGGACCTTGCAGCCGTACTGCCGCTCGAACACCGGCAGCAGCTCGGTCCACAGCCCGGTGTCGTAGGGGCTCATGGTCGAGGCCAGCACCAGCGTGCCGCCGGCGCAGGCGTTCGCGGCCAGGACAAGCAGCACGACCACCGTCAGGATCGTCCTCATTCCTTTGCCCCCGCCGAGGCGTGGAACAGCTGCTGGCCGTAGGCCTCGACCCCGAAGCTGTCGATCATTTTCTGGCCCTCGGGCGAGAGCAGGAAGGCCGCGAACTTCTTCGCCAGCCCGTAGTTGACGAAGGGGTGCCTGGCCGGCGACACCAGCATCACGTGGTAGGGGTTGAACAGCTCCGGGTCGCCCTGGCACAGGATCTCCAGCTCCAGCTCCTTGCGGTGGGCCAGGTAGGAGGCGCGGTCGGTCAGGCAGTAGGCCCGCTTCTCGTTGGCGATCCGCAGCACGGTCTCCATGCCGGTGCCGGCCTGCTTGTACCAGCCGCCGCCGGGGGCCAGTCCGGCCCCCTCCCACAGCCGCAGCTCCTTCCTGTGGGTGCCAGACTGGTCGGCCCGGGACACGAACGTCGCCTGGGCGGCGAAGATTTTCTTCAACGCGGCGGCGGCGGTGGCGCAGTCCTTGATGCCCGCCGGGTCCTCCGCGGGGCCGACCATGACGAAGTCGTTGTACATCAGGTAGCGCCGCTCGATGGCGAAGCCGTCCTTGACCGCGGCCGCTTCGGCCGCCGGGTCGTGCACCAGCATCACGTCGGCGTTGCCGTCCTTGCCCAGCCGGATGGCCGCGCCCGTTCCCACGGCGATGATCTGCACCCTGCAGCCGTTGGCCCGCTCGAAGGCCGGCACGATGTAGTCCAGCAGGCCCGAGTCCATGGTGCTGGTGGTGGTGGCCAGGATCAGCTTGGGCTTGCCCTTGGCCAGGACCGCCGGCGCCAGCAGCGTCACCGCCAGCAGCAGGCACAGCCCGGTCGTCAGGAACCGTTTCATCCAGTCCTCCAAATTGTTTTGATATTGTAGGGGCGAATCGCGATTCGCCCTGTTATTGTGGCAATAAAAAACCGACCCCTTGGCGCAAAGGATCGGAATGCTGTCGCGCGGCGATGCGTATTATGCAAGCCGTACGAATAAACCTCTCCTTTCCGAACACGGGAGGCGCGGCCGTTTCCCGCCGCACCCTCGTCCGCCGTTGGCGGAACCGTCTCCCCTGCCATGACTGTCGCGTGGTAGGCAGTGAAGATCGGAGAAATATGCTACAGGTCGTATTATATCAGAGTTGCGCCGTGTTGTCAAACCATAAACAAAACCGCCCCGGAGGGGCGGTTTTGTTGACGTGGGGGTCAGCGTAACAGCGTGAGCCGCTGCGTGAGCGTGCCACCTGCCGTTTGCAGCCGTGCGAAGTACACGCCCGCGGCCATGGGCCGCCCAACCCGGTCGCTGCCGTTCCAGGAGGCCTCGTGCCGGCCGGCCGCGGCATCGCCGTCGGCCAGCGTGGCCACGAGCTGCCCGGTGACCGAGTAGACCGCCAGCCGGACGCGGCCCGGCGCGCCGAGCTCGTACCCCAGGCGCACCGCCCCGCGCGAGGGGTTGGGTCGGGCCGGCAGCAGCCGCATCCCGGCCGCGGGCGCCGGCAGCGCCGGCTGCCCCTCGACGCCCGCCGGCATGGTGACGTAGAACGAGATCGAGTCGCCGGCCGTCCCGATGCTGGATATCCTCAGTCCGCCGGGCCCGCCGTGGTGCAGGAAGCACCGGGTGGCGGTGGTGTCGTTGAACCTGGTGCGGCCGACGGCGCTGCTGAAATGCGCGCTGTTGATCGTGCCGTTGGCGGTGGAGTCGCCGTTCAGCCGGAACAGGTAGAGCTCGTCGTAGGCGCCGCCGGCCGGGTCGTAGTAGGCGTTGCCGTTGCCGAGGAACCCGCCGTGGACCCGCCAGACCAGCAGGCCCGAGCCCGGCACGCTGGTCTCGAAGGCCCCGGTCTTGCGCCGGTACTCCAGCACGAAGTACTCGTTGGCCGAGTTGGGCGAGGCGATCCGGTAGCTGACTCCGGTGGCGCCGGAAGCCAGGGGTTTGAGCCAGTAGGTGCCGCTGGTCGTGATCTGAGGGATGGATCCCAGCCAGCCGGTGTACTGGGATTTCAAGTGCGAGCTGCTGTGGGTCGGCGGGTTGGGCGTCGAGCACATCACGTCCCAGGTGCCGGCGGGAGAGAGGCTGGTGCCGTTGTAGTAATGGTACAGGTCGGGATACCCGAACGAGTGGCCCATCTCGTGGCACAGCACCGCGGTGCTGAACTGGGTCTCCATCTGGAAGTTGTAGTCCCACACCTGCTTTCCGTTGATGTAGGCGTACGATGCCGACGTGTACAGCGCCCAGCGGTGCGACCACAGCAGCGTGGCCCAGGCCGTCGTCGGTCCCCGGATCACGAAGCAGACGTTGTCCACGTAGCCGTCGCCGTCGGCGTCGATGTTCAGTCCGCCGGGCACCTGGGCGGCGATGGCGTCGATCGCGCGCTTCAGCAGCGCATGCTCGCGGGTGCGCCGCATCGTCCCGTTGTCGCCGCCGGTGTAGCCGTCCGGCGCGGTGGCCGCGTCGTAGGGACAGTAGTAGCTGCGGTTGAAGGTGTCCTGGTAGGAAACCACGAAGGTGCCGGGTGCCGGGTAGAAGGTCGTGCTGACCGTCGTCGCGCCGTAGCTTACCTCCAGGAAGTAGTTGCGCAGCGAGTTGTAGCCGGCGGCGGTGCTGTTGAAGGTGCGGTCGAACTTGGCGGCCGAGTCGGCGAACTCGGTCTGGTCCTTAAAGCGGACGAACACCACCAGGTTGTTGATGGTGCCGGTGGGAGGGGTCTTGGCCCCGTTGTTCGCCATGTACGGCAGGGCGTCGCGCAGCTGCTTCAGCGTCGTTGGCGATGGCAGCAGGCCCTTCTCCAGATCCAGCCGCGCCGGGTCGTCCCGTCCGGCCACCAGCGTGGTCGGGACCAGGTCGTCGCCGCGGCGCGCGGCGTACACGTGCCAGCCGCTGGCCGGGTCCTTGACGATCGAGTAGCCCGCCGCGTCGTGAACGCGATGAAAGAACTCGTCGCCGTCGATCAGGCAATTGACGACCGAGCCGTCGGGCTGGGTCAGCGTGGCCGGAACGTTCTCCAGATAGACGGCCGCGGCCGTGGCCGAGGCTGCGACCAGCAGCAGCAGCGTTGCAGCAATGCGCTTCATGATGATCCCTCGTATGGCTGGTGTTGTTATCGTGCTACTATAGCGCATTATCGCCGGCTTGTCAAGCGGCCGGGAACATCCGCCTTGACTTGGCGCCTCCCGTTGGCGTACAATTGACGCCTGCCTTTCGCTGAACGATCTCCGAGGAGACCGCATGAACTCCCTGTCCGTGGCGATGGCCCTGCTGCCCGTCGCCGTCATCTTCATCCTGCTGGTGTGGCGCAGGACCGCCGCCGACACCGCCGGCGTGGCCGGCTGGCTGGCCGCGCTGGCCGTGGCCTGGCTGTTCTTCAAAACGCCCTGGAACGTGCTGCTGGGCGCCAGCGCCGCCGGCGCCGTGGCCTCGCTCCCCATCACGCTGATGGTGGCCGCGTCGATCCTGCAGGTGACGGTGATGCTGGAGACCGGCGCCATCGCCCGGGTGGTGGCCCTGGTCAAGACCGTGGCCCCGGCCGACCGGGCGGTGCAGGTGATGGTGCTCAACGTCGGGATCGGCACCCTGCTGGCCGCGATGGGCGCCACGCCGGTCTCGATCCTGCCGCCGATCATGATGGCCCTGGGCTACTCGTCGTTCGTCTCCATCGCCCTGCCGGCCCTGGGCTACGACGCGCTGTGCACCTACGCCCTGTTGGGCATCCCGGTGGTGGTGTTCTCCGGTTTCGTGGGACTGCCGGTGAACCAGGTGGGCGGCCTGTTCGCCCGCTACATGCCGGTGATCAGCACCTGCATCGCGCTGGGGATGCTGTGGATCGCCGGCGGCTGGCGGATGGTGCGCTACGGCCTGCTGCCGGCGCTGCTGTCGGGCGTCACCGCCGGACTGGTGGCCATCGCCATGAACGCCGCCGGGATGGTGACGCTGACCGGCGTGGCCGCGGGCCTGGCCGTGGTGGTGGTGATGCTGCTGTACCTGCTGGCCACCCGTAAGCCGCTGCACGACCGCGCTGCGCTGGACGAGCGGGACCTTGCCGCGGAAAAGCATATGCCCCTGGCCGCCGCGCTGTCGCCCTGGATCATCTTGGTGGCCGCGGCGGTGCTGGTCAATGCGCCGGCGCTGCCGCTGTTCGACCTGGTGTTCAAGCGGCTCGACATGCCGGTGGCGATCATCCCCGGCGCGCCGGAGAAGGTGCGCCTGCTGTGGCAGGCCTACTTCTGGATCCTGGTCAGCACCGCGCTGGCCCTGCCCTACCTGAAGCCGACCAGACGGCAGTTGACAACATCGCTTTCCAAGTGGCTGAAGCGCGCGCCCCGGCCGATGCTGGCCTCGGCGGTTTTCTTCGCCATCGCCTACGTCATCAACCACTCGGGCAAGGGCCCGGACTGGGCCCTGGTCGACCAGTCCCGCAACATGGTGGTGGTGCTGGCGCAGGCATCGGCCGGGCTGTTCGGCAAACTGTACCCGCTGATCGCGCCGTTCCTGGGCCTGCTGGCCGGGTTCATCAGCGGCTCGGAGGCCTCGGCCATCGCCATGCTGACCAAACTGCACCTGTCGACCGCGGAGAAGATCGGGGCGTCCGGCGCGCTGGTGGCCGCGGCCAGCGGCATCGGCGGCGGGCTGGCCAGCGTGATCTCGCCGGCCAAGCTGCAGAACGCGGCAGCCAGCATCGACCGCATCGGCGAGGAATCACAGGTGCTGCGGGTGACCTTCGTGATCTCGATCGTGATCACCGCGGTCTGCGCCGTGATGACGCTGCTATGGGCGTACTAAAGATCATCGGGATCACGCAAGAAGCCGCAGAGATCGCTGCGGCTTCTTCGTTCTATGCCCTGCGGTCGGGGTTCTGTTCATCATGTTCCCAGCGCATCGGGTTCTCCAGGACGTAGCGCTTGATCATGTCGTACGACCTGCCGTCGCGGATGATATGCTCGTAGTAGTTGCGTTGCCAGACCGGTTGTCCTGGAGTATCACGATATCGGTTGATCCCCAACGTAACCGCCGATTTGAACCCTGCAACGAACGACCCCAATGACCGGGGTGATGGCCCGCGGGGCGCTGGTGGGGGCGACCGGCCGGTCGCCCCNNCGTTTTCATCACCGCATCATGGCCAGTCGCCCCTACGGGTCGCGCCGTCCCATCATGCGACCCGACGTCATCGATCACGACGATGATATGGACATGATTGGGCATGATGACCCATGCATCCAACCGGATCTCCCTGCGGATGGTCGGCGTGCGGATCAATTCCTGCGAGACTATCCTGCCGCATTCATTCAGCACCATCGTGCCGCCGACGATGTCCCCGAACAGGCAGGCCCGGCCGTTCGTGCAGATCGTGACGAAATACCAGCCCACACCGGCGTAATCGTATCCCGGTAGGCGGATCGAGCGGCGGCAGCGGGCGATCGAGGACATCATGGCTGTCGCCGTCAATGCATCATCATGACGAAATGATATGCCGACGGGGCGACAGGAATGAAAAACCCCTTCCCC
>DDXR01000085.1 GCA_002347565.1 bacterium UBP2_UBA2255
GGTCCGGAATCCTTAGGTATTACCAAAAAGAAAGGCTCCTCTTTGGCAAACACTGCGCCTGCTTGTTCGTGCCTTTGTATAAAATCATCATCATAGTAAGATGTTACCTCACTATCATTGAAGTGTGTTGTATTGAAAAGAAAAACCTTTTGTGCATATGCACAGCATGTTAGCATCAATAGTAAAAGCGCTGTGATAAAGGATCTTCTCTTCGTTGCACTAACAGAACGACTTACGTTGATCATTCGTGCAGTATCTCCTCTATCGCCACCGGCTTGTACCGCTCGTACTTGTCCTTGGAATAGTACAGCGCTTTCTCGGGACAGTAGGACACGCAGCGCAGGCACCACTGGCACTTGCCGTTGAGCACCACCTCCTGGTTGAGCTCGATGGCGCCGGCCGGGCACAGCTCCACGCACAGCGCGCACTTGGTGCACTNNTCTTGCTGGTCAGCAGCGGGTGCAGCAGCCGCCCCAGCAGCGGGAACGTCCGCCAGCGGGCCTTGCCGTCGGCCAGATTCGCGGCGAAGCGCCGGGCGTGGGCCAGGCCCTTCTCGGTGCGCTTCCTGGTCTTGTCCGGGTCGTACCGCTTGCACCACAGGTTGGCCGGCATGCTGATCTGCGTGGCGCCGGCCAGCCGGTAACCCTTGGCCGCCAGGATGCGGCCCAGCGGCCCCATCGCGGCGAAGGCCATGCCGCCCATGGTGGCGAAGGCGAAGGCCGGCGCGCCGGGCGACCGCGGCAACCGTTCGATGAACCTCCACACCAGGGGGTATGTGGTGAACCCGGCGATGGGGAAGCCCAAGCCCAGCGTCCGCGCCGGATCGACCTGGGCGGGATCGGTTTTCTCGATCCGGTGCAGCGCACACTGCAGGCCGCGCTGGGAAAGCGTCCGCTGCACCTCGCGGGCGGCCAGCAGGGTGTTGCCGGTGCCGGTGAAGTAGTAGAGGTTGACCGGGCCGTTCGGCATCTTCATCGCGGTTTCCGCGCTGCTATTTCGCCAACTCGCGTTCCAACGCCTGCAGCAGGGCGTTCAGGTTGTACGGCTTGGGCAGGAACGCGCACCCCAGGTCCTTGATCCGCTGCAGGCGTTCGTCATCGCCGGTGAAACCGCTGGTGAGAACCACCTTCAGCCCGGGTTTCCCGGCTGCCAGCTCCTGCACCAGGTCCAGTCCGTTGCCGTCCGGCAGCAGGATGTCGCTGAACACCAGGTCGATCTCGCCGGACTGCCGGGCGAACGCCTGGCGCGCCTGGGCGACGTCGGCGGCCTCGGCCACCCGGTAGCCCTTGAGCCGCAGCATCGACGAGAACACCTTCATGATGCCGGGCTCGTCCTCGACCATCAGCACCAGCTGCTGACGGCCGTCGACCGGTGCCGCCGCCGGCCCGGCGTCCGGCGGCACGGCCGCCGGCGCTGCCTCGTGCGCCGGCAGGTACACGGCGAAGGTCGTCCCCTGCCCGGGCCGGCCGGCGACGTCGATCCATCCCTGGAACTGGGCGATGATGCCGTAGGCGGCCGATAATCCCAGTCCCCGGCCCGGACCCTTGGTGCTGAAGAACGGTTCGAACAGCCGCGGCAGATGCTCGGGCGCGATCCCTGCCCCGGAGTCGGACACCGACAGCCGCACGAAACTTCCGGGCCTGGCGCCGGCCATTGGCCCTGCCGATTCCTCGTCCAGCTCGACGTTGGACGTGCGCAGCGCCAGCGAGCCGCCGCCGGGCATGGCCTCGACGGCATTGGCCAGCAGCGCCGCCAGCACCTGGCCCAAGCCGGCCGCGTCGGCCCGGGCCGGCCACAGCTCCGCCGCCAGTTCGGTCCCGGCCGTCACCCCTGGCGGCAGCCGATCGCGCAGGGCGCGCAGCGCCTCGTCGGCCGACCGGTTGACGTTACAGGCCGTGAGCTCCAGCGGCTTGCGGCGGGAGAACAGCAGCAGCTGGCGGGTCAGGCCGGCCGCCCCTACCGCCGCTGCCGCTATCCTGGCCGCCTCCGCAGCAAGGGATTCGTCGCCGGGCAGGCGCAGCCGCAGCATCTCGACGCCGCCCTGGATCACGGTCAGCAGGTTGTTGAAATCGTGGGCGATGCCGCCGGCCATGGTGCCCATGGCCTCCAGCTTCTGCGCCTGCGTCATCGCCTCCCGCAGCCGCTCACGCTGGGCCTCGGCCCGCTTCTGTTCGGTGATGTCGCGCGCCACGCCGATCAGGGCCGCCGGCTGGCCCCGTTCGTCGCGCACCACTGCCGTCGACAGGAACACCGGGAAATCGGTGCCGTCCTTGCGGCGGTTGAGCAGCTCGCCCTGCCAGCCGCCGGCCAGCGTCTTGCGCAGCACGTCGGCCGTGTCGGGCTGCGGCTGGCGGGGCGACAGCACCATACCGATGTGCCGGCCGATCAGCTCCGCCCGGGCATAGCCGTAGGTCCGGCAGAAGGCGTCGTTGACGAACAGCAGCACGTCCCTGTCGTCGGTGATGGAGATGCATTCCGATGTGCTCCTGACCGCCTGGGCCAGGATCGTGATCTCCTGCAGCGACTGGCGCCGTTCGGTGATGTCCTGGGTGGTGACGACCACCCGTTCCACCGCACCCCGGGCGTCGGGGATGGCGTAGAAATACTGGGCGATGTGCTTGACCCCGCCGAAGGCCGGCTTGGAAATCTCCAGCTCCGGGATGAACAGCGTGCCGCCTTCGCGGTAAACCTGCTCCACCCGGGGCAGCCAGTCGCGCAGGTAGTTGTCGCGGGCGTCGAACCTGAGCTCGGCCCTGTCGGTCGCCAGGTCGCGCTGGACGTCTTCGTCCGCCATGGCCCAGATCTCCTGCCAGGCGCGGTTGTAGGCCAGCAGCCGCCCGGTGCCGCTGCGGACCGAGATGCCGATCGGCGAGCGCTCGATCACGGCCCGGCTCAGCGCCTCGCTGGCCCGCAGTGCCTGCTCCGCCCGCCGCCGCTCGGTGACGTCGCGGTTGATGGACAGGATGGCGGGGCGGCCGTTGTGATCGATGACCGAGGCGTTGACCTCCAGGAACAGCGGCGAGCCGTCCTTGCGCCGCTGCTCGGTCTCGAAATTGACGTAGGAGCCGGTGCGCAGCGTCTCCTCGACCTGGCGCCGGCCGCGGTCGCGGTCGCGGGAAACGTCCGCCAACGACAGCGCCAGAAACTCGCCGCGGGAAAAGCCGTACACCTCGCAGGCCCGCCGGTTGACATCCAGCACCCGCTCGTCGCCGGGGTCAAACACGATGATCGGATCATGGGCGTTGGCGAACAGCTCGCGGTAGTACTGCTCGGAGCTCCGCAGATCGTGCTCAGCCCGTTTGCGGACGGTGACATCGCGGGCCACGCCCAACAGCCCCGACACCGCGCCATCCTTGAGCAGGGGCGTGACATGGAACTCGTACGTCTGGACCTCGCCCGACCGGGCCGTGATGCGGGCCTCGAACGGCGCCGGGGCCTTTCCCAGCAGGCAGGCGCCGGTCCGCTCGGCCGCCAGCGCGGCGTCATCGGGATGGACCAGCGCCGTCAGCGGCCGCCCGATCATCCCGTCCCGGGGCCAGCCGGTCACCGCCTCGTAGGCCGGGTTGAGCATGGTGACGGTTCCGGTGGTGTGGCAGGTGAACACGATGTCGCGCACGCTGTCCAGCAGGGTGCGGAACCGCTTCTCGCTTTCGCGCAGGGTCTCCTCCGCCCACTTGCGCGCCGTGACGTCGATGACGTACCCGGCCATCTCGGGAACCCCGCCGGCCGCCGCCGTGATCGGCCTGGATTCCTCGGACAGCCAGCGGTAGATGCCGTCGGCGTGGCGGAACCGGTATTCCCGGACCTTGGCCCGGGCCGCCGGGAACGGCAGCCCGGTCGCGTCCATGGCCGCCAGTTCGTCGGGATGGATGCGGTCGCGCCAGAATCCGGGATCGCCCAGCCACTGCTCTGGCCCATACCCCAGCTCCTGCCGGACGTTCCTGCTGATGAAGGTGGTGAGCCCGGGGGTGTCGGCCCGGCAGCTGAACAGGACGGCCGGCGTGCTGTTCAGCAGCAGGTCCAGGCGGGCGCGGGCCGACTCCAGGTCGAGCTCGGCCAGTTTGCGGGATGAGATGTCCTGGGTCAGCGTCACCACCTGCTCCACCGCGCCCTGCTGGTCGCGGATGGGGTAAAAGTGGAGCGATATCCAATCGACTGCCCGCGGCGTGTAGTTCTCCAGCGACAGCTCGGGCACGAACACCTCGCGTCCCTCGGCAAACGCCTGGCTGACCGGCTCTGCCCAGCGGCCCAGGTAACCGTACCGCCGCTCGACCGGCCAGCCCTCGGTCTGCCGATCCAGTTCCCGGGCCTGCGTCTCGGTCAGCCCCCAGATCCGCAGCCAGGCGCGGTTGAACAGCAGCAGCGTGCCGTCCGGGCTGCGCACGGTGATCCCGATCGGGGAGTTCTCTATCAGGGCCCGGGTCAGCGGCTCGGTCCGCCACAGCGCGTTTTCGACCCCGGTCCGCTCCTGGTCGTCGGCCTCGGAACGGGCGACGATCTGCCGGAAGAGCATCAGCTTCCTGACGATCTCCTCGCGGGATGGTTGTTCGACCTGGTCGCTCATCGGCTCGATGTCCTCGCTTCGGAATTCAGGCGACGGCTCCCCTGAGCCGTCCGATCTGCGCCGTGATCAGCCCGATCGCATCACGCAGCGTGCCGGCGTCAAAGGAGAACCTCGAGCCGGCGGCGGCGAACAGCTCCGGCAACGGCCGCGTTCCGCCCAGGGCCAGCGCCCGGCGGTAGGCTGCCAGCGCCCCGGCCGGGTCGGCCAGCGAATTCCCCCACAGCTGCACCGCTCCCAGTTGGGCCAGGCCGTATTCGATATAATAGAACGGGTGAATGAAGATGTGCAGCCGGCGGTGCCAGCCGGTCATCCGCACATCGTCCAGCCCGCTCCAGTCGGTGCCGGTCTCGAAACGCCGCGACTGGCGCAGCCATTCGTTGTCGCATCGCGCCGGGTCGGCCGCCTCGTCCGGATGCAGGTAGGCCCAGTGCTGGAAGGCGTCGACCACGGCCATGGCCGGCCAGAACAGGATGATGCCTTCCAGGTGGTCGATCAGCGCCCGGGCCGCCTCGGCCGCCGGGTAGAACGCTCCCAGATGCGGCCCGGCCAGCAGCTCCATGCCCATCGAGGCCACCTCGGCGAATTCCATCGGCGGCTCGGTCTGCTGGACGTAGGGCAGGGCCGCGCTCTCGAAGGCGTTGAAGCAATGGCCGCTCTCGTGCAGCAGGGTCTCCACATCGCCCTGGACCCCGACCGCGTTGGCGAAGATGAAGGGCCGTTTCGCCGCGGCGAAGGTGGTGCAGTAGCCGCCGGGGCGCTTGTTGGGACGGTTCTCCAGGTCCAGCAACTGTTCGTTGACCATGGTGTCGAAGTACCCGCCCAGCGCCGGGTCGAGCGCCTTGAAGATGGTCGCCGTTCTCGCGGTCAGCTCGTCCATCGAGGCGAACGGCTTGAGCGGCGGCCGCCGCAGCGGGTCGACCGCGCCATCCCAGGGCCGCAGCGCCGGCAGGCCCAGCCGCCGGGCCTTCTCCATCTGGAGCGCCGCAGCGGCCGGCACCGCCACCTCGGCGATGGCGTCGTGGAACCGCAGGCAGTCGTCGGGCGTGTAGTCGAACCGCGCCAGGGACCGCCAGCGGTAGTCGCGGTAGTTCGCCAGCCCGGCGTTGGCCGCGATTCGCTGCCGCAGCGGGAAGTACTCCCGCCAGAGGTCGTTGAGCGCGGCGCGGTCCTGCAGCTGGCGCTGGGCGACCAGGCGCCAGGCCCGCTCCCGCCTCTCGCGGTCCTGCTCCTGGTAGACCGGCTTGAGCTGGGTGACGGTGCGCTCCGCCCCATCCCACTGCACGGTCTGGGAGCCGGTGATGGCGCCGTAGCGCTGGCGCAATTTCTGCTCCCGGGCCTGCAACGGCAGGTTCTCGGTCCGGAAGATCTCGGCCTCCACCCGCATCCGCTTCAGCGGCAGCTCGAACCCCGTCGGGCAGAGCCCGCTGGCCAGCAGCTTCTGCTTGAGCCGCTGCTCTGCCTGCTTGAACTGCGGCTGGACGTTGTCCAGGTAGGCGTCGAACAGCGCCTTGGCGTCCTGGTCGGCGGTGTTGACCGTGGACATGACGTACAGGCGATTGTAGGCCTCGTCGACCAGCGAGTGGATCGCCGACCAGTCCGCCATCCAGGCGTCGACGGTCTGCGCGGTCAGCGCGCGTTTCTCAAGATCGTTGTAGTACGGCTCGATCTCGGCCCACGGCCAGGACAGCAGGTTTTGGGCGTCGGTGGGAAGTGATGAGAACATGCCGTGTCCCTTCATCGTCATCGGTTGAGCGATCAATTATTTCAGTTCCGCGACGGTCACCCCGTCCTGGCCCTCGTTCCACTCGCCCAGCCGGAACGACTTGACCCGCTGGTCCCGGGCCAGCGACTGTTTGACAGCCTTGCGCAGCGCGCCGGTGCCCTTGCCGTGGACGATCCGCACCTGGCCGATGCCCAGCAGCACCGCCTGGTCCAGGTACTGGTCGAGTTTTTCCAAGGCCTCCTCGGCGTGGTACCCCAGCAGGTGGAGCTCCAGCGGGAAGCTCGCTTCCCCGTCGGCGCCTGCCACGTCCACCGAGCTGCGGTCGTACGTCTTCGGTCCCAGCATCCGCAGGTCCGACCGCTTCAGCCCCATCCGTACGCCGCCCACCAGCACCTTCAGCTTGCCGCCGCCGTCGGGCGGGACCTCCACCACTCCCTCCTTGCCGATGCCGGGCAAGAATACGGCCTCGCCGATGGCAAACTGATGGCCGGGATCGAACGTCCCCCGGTCGGTTTGCTGACTGTCCGGTGTTTCACCGATCCCGATGCCGTCTGCCGCGCTCCGCAGCGCCTCCCTCGCCTCGCGGATGCTCTGCTTGGAGGCGCCCTCCTTCCTGATCCTCTCCACCGCCGACTCGGCCGCGCTGCGCGCCCGGGCCAGGAGGTCCCGCGCCTCGGCCTGGGCCTGCTCCTTCATTGCCCGGAGCTCGCTCTTCAGCCCTGCGACCTTGGCCTCGTACTCCTCGCGGACCCTTTCCGCCCGGTCCAGCTGGTCCGCGGCCTCGCGTTGCTTCCGCTCCATGTCCCGCCGGGCCTGCTCCATCTGGGACAGCAGCGATTCCAGCTCGACCGCCCCGGTGTCGATCCGGCTCCGGGCTGCCGCAATCACCGGCTCCGGGATCCCCAGCCGGGAGGCGATCTCGATGCCGTAGCTGGAGCCCGGCACCCCCAGGTGCAGGCGGTAGGTGGGCATTAGCTTGGCCCGGTCGAACTCCATGGCCGCGTTGCGCATCGCCGGGTGATCCTGGACGAAGGCCTTCAGTGCGCCATAGTGCGTGGTCGAAAGCGTCAGCGGCCCCCGGGCCGCCAGATCGGACAGCACGGCGATGGCCAGGGCCGAGCCCTCGGCCGGCTCGGTGCCGGCGCCGATCTCGTCCAGCAACACCAGCGACCTCCCGGACAGCGACCCCAGGATCGACGCGATCTGCCCGACATGGGACGAGAACGTGGACAGCGACTGGGCGATCGACTGCTCGTCGCCAATGTCCGCGAACACGTCGTCGAACAGCGGCAGGGCGCTGCCGTCGGCGGCCGGGATCTGCAACCCGGCCTGGTGCATCAACGCCAACAATCCCACTGTCTTGAGGACCACGGTCTTGCCGCCCGTGTTGGGCCCGGTGATCACCAGCACCGACGAGCCGTCGCCCAACTCGATATCCAGGGGCACCGGCCGTTCGAGCGCCGGGTGTCGGGCCTGCGACAGCTTCAGGTAGCGCCCGTCGCAGGTGATGGCCCGCGCGCAGCCCCAGTCCAGCGCCAGCTGGGCGGCCGCCAGCAGCAGGTCGAGCCTGGCGATCAGGTCGATGTTGCCCAGCAGCGACCCGCAGTGCTCCTGGGCCTCGGTCGAGAAGGACTGCAGGATGCGCTCGATTTCGTGCTGCTCGGCCGCCTGCAGCCGCCGCAGACCGTTGTTCAGCTCCACCGTCGCCATCGGCTCAACGAACACCGTGGCGCCGGAGCTCGACGTGTCGTGCACGATGCCCTTGAGCCTGGCCTTGGCGTCGGACCGAACCGGCAGCACGTAGCGGCCGTCTCGTACGGTGATGATGCCCTCCTGCAGCGCAGCGCCGTGCTCGGCGATCATCGCATCCAGCTTGTCGCGGATCCTGCCCCGCATCATGTCCTGCTCCTTGCGGACTCGGAACAGCTCCGGGCTGGCGCGGTCGGCGATCTTGCCATCGGGCTCGATCGCCCGGTCGATCCGCTCCTCCAGCTCCTTGAACGCGATCAGCCCGCGCGCCAGCCGGGCCAATCCCGGGACATCATCCTGCCGGGCGGTGATCGCCGCCCGGGCCTGGCGGGCCACGCCCAGATGCCGCGACAGGGCCAGCAGCGCCGCCGGTTCCAGCAGCGCACCCTGGTCGCGCAGCAGCTCCAGGGCCGGCCGGATCGGTTGCTCAATGCCCAGGTCCGGCCGGACACCGGCCTCCAGCAGCAATCGGGCCTCGGCGGTCAGCTCCTGGCGCTCGGACACGACCTCGACGCTGGATGACTGCGCCAGGCCCGCCGCCAGTTCCCTGCCGTAGGGCGTGGCGGCCCGCCTGGCCAGGGCCTCACGGACCAAACCGAAATCGAGGATCTGCAGGCTGTGATTGTTCATCGGTTTAATCGGTTTCGGCGATGAGGAGCGCGGCAGGCGGTGGTCAGATCGGTTTAACGTCTTCGATTTTCTTGGGCGCGGGCGTCCGGTCGAACTCGCGGTACAGTTCCCGGGCCTTGGGCCATAGCCCCCTGGTCTTCTCGTAGACCCAGGGCGCGACCCTGCGGACGCTGCGGATCGCGGCGGACTTGTCCATCTTGGCCGTGACCTCCCGGGGCAGGGGCACCAGCGCCAGCAGCATTAATAGGATGGAGATCACCAGCGCGCCATTGAACAGCCCCAGGGCCATGCCCCCCAGCTTGTCGGCAAAGTCCAGCGGCGAGGCCTTGATCACCTTGGTCAGCAACCATCCGGCCAGGGTGATCGCCAGGAACGCGGCCAGGAACATGCTGATAAAGCCGATGGTGGGGGCGATGCCTGCGGGTAGCTTGGGGAACACCGCCGACAGGGCGCCGGCCGCGGCCGGATGGAACAGCAGGGCGGCAAAGAACGCCACCACCAGCGCGATGATGCCCACGATCTCCTGCACCAGCCCCTTCCTGAATCCCAGCAGCACCGCGGCCCCCAGCAGGACAATAATGACGATGTCGACCCAATTCATGGTTGCTCAGCTCTTTGGAAAAGCGCGCCTTCCCTGTCCGCTGCCGCTCACCGGATCAATTGCATCGCCCGGACCAGGCGCCGACCCCCCGCCGTCAGCCGGCAGAGGTACATTCCGGCGGCCGCCCGACGTCCGCCCCCATCCCGGCCGTCCCAGCGGGCGGAATGCCGGCCCGCAGGCAGCCGGGCATCCAGCAGCACCCGCACCAGCTGGCCGGCCGCGTTGTACACCGACAGTGTTGCGGCTCCGGCGGCGGGAAGGTCGAATTCGATGGCGGTCCCCCGCTCGAACGGGTTGGGCGCATTGGGCCTCAGCTCGACGGCAGCGGGCAGCGGCGGCCCCCCTGGCTCGCCGGCGACGCCCAGCGGCTTCTGGCCGGTGATGTTGGAAAACCTCGTCTCGCGGCAGGTGTCGCCGTCGCAGACGGCCGTGATCGCGTAGTAGTACATGACGTTGGCCACCAGGCCGGTATCGTCGTACAACGTGTCGTCTACCGGCGACGCATTCACCCTGGCGAACGGCCCGGCGGCGGAGTTTCCGCGGTAGACGTTGTACCCGGCGACGCCCGCTGCGTCGGCGCCGAATCGGGACCAGACCGGCGTCAGCAGATAGCTGCCGCGCACCACCCGCTTGAGCTGGGGGACGGGCGCCGAAAAGGCCTTCAGCACGTAGTTGTCGGGGTCGACCACCAGGCGGCGCACCGGCAGGGTGTCATCGAAGGTCCATTCCTGGGAGGGGAGGCCGACCCAGCGCGTCAACCGCGGGCCGAGGCCGGCGTCGGTGCTGCAGGCGAAGGCGACCGGCATCCCGTAGAGTTCACCGGTGGTCGAGGTCTGCCGCAGCCGCACGGTGACCGACAGGCTGTCGGGGTGCGTGCGGTGGTAGCAGACGGCCGTGTAGCTGGGATGTCCCGGCCGCAGCAGCCACTGGTCGAAGAACCAATCCAGCGGTCCGCCGTGATGGCGCTCCGCCAGCCGCTGGAGGTCGGCGGTGACGGCGGTGCCGAAGGCGAAGCTGTCGCGGTAGGCCCGCAGCATCGGGAAGAACTGCGCATCGCCCATCACGCCCCGCAGCATGTGGACCACCCAGGCGCCCTTGGCATACTCCATGGAGTAGTCGTAGATCAGCGCCAGCGGGGGGTCGTACACCGGATGCGTCAGCGCGTTGCCGGTCATCGCCGAGCCGAAGTTCTGTGCCATGTACTGGCCCGGACCGTTGGCGGCGGCGTGCTCGTAATAGAGCGCTTCGCAGTAGCTGGCGAACCCCTCGTTCAGCCAGATGTCGGCCCAGGTGCCGCAGGTCACCAGGTCGCCCCACCACATGTGCGACAGCTCGTGGGCGATGCCGTACTGGTCGTTGCCGGTGATCCAGCCGCGGTGGATGGTGGTCATGCCCTGGTTCTCCATGCCGCCGAACATGAACGGCGCCACGGCGGCCATGCCGTACTTGGCGAACGGGTAGGGCCCGAACAGGGAGTCGTAGCAGGCCAGCATCACCGGCACCGAGTCGAAGACCAGCCGTGCCGCAGCGGAGTCGGACGGCCAGACGTAGTAGGCCAGCGGCACCGTGTCGCCGCCCATCGTGCGGGCGGTGTCGGCCCAGTGCGCATACTGAGAGACGTGGAACGCCATCAGGTATGTGGCGATGGCCGCGCGCTCCTTCCAGCGCCAGGTGGTCCGTCCCCCGGCGCATACGGTGTCCTGCAGCAGGCCGTTGGCCGCCACGGTGTAGCCGTCGGGCGCAGTGACCGCGAAGGCGCAGCCGGAGTCTGCTTTGTCCCACGGTTCGTCGAAACAGGGCATCCACCAGCGTGCATCCTGGGGCGCGCTCATGGTATAGGCCACGGGGCGCAGGGCCTCGCCGCCCTGCGGGTACCAGTAGTAGCCGCGACGGGACGCGCCGCGGTTGCCCAGCCGGTAGTGGATGTCCAGGGCGAAGTGTTCGCCCGCGCCGGCCGGGGCGATGCCCGCGTACAGCGTGTCATTGGCGATCCGGAACCCGCGGGCAGCGCCGTCCTGGAATACCGAGTCGACGGTCAGGCCCGCGCAGTTGAGCACGATCGTATCCAGGCCGGTGCTGCGCGAGACCGCGGTGATCCGCTGGCGGCCGTAGAGCGAGTCGTTGGTCATCGCCAGCGCCAGGTCCAGCGAGTAGGACTGGACGTCGTAGGCGTGGGTGCTGTCGAACCGCGCGGCGGCCGGCATATCGCCGAGCCGCGGCAGCGGGCGCATCTCCCGCGGCGACGCGGCGGCGAGCGCTCCCGCCGCAGTGATCATCGTCAGGACCAGCAACCGCATACCCATCGCGACCTCCATTTCATTTCACCAGCTGCAGCGCGCGCACCAGCGTCCGGCCCTCGGCGAGCAACCGGACGTAGTAGACTCCGCTGGCGACCCGCCGCCCAGCCCCGTCCCTGCCGTCCCACTCGGCGGCGTGGGCGCCCGGCGTTCCGGCGCGGTCAACGATCGTCCGCACCGACTGGCCGGCCGCGTTGTACATGCGGAGGCCGACGCCACCGGGCATCGACAGCTGGTAGCGGATGACCGTCCGCCGGGAGAACGGGTTGGGCGCGGGCAGTGCCAGGGCCAGCGCCCCGGCCGCGATCGTCCCCGGCCCGCCGCCGATACCGCCGGCCGTGCAGGACAGGACGTTCGAACGGTGGGACTCGAAGCAGGTATCGGTCCCGTTGACCGCGCTGACGCAGTAGTGCCAGGTTTCGCCGCTGTTGACGTCGCTGTCCCCGTACGAAGTGTCCGTGATGGTGGCGGCATTGAGCCTCAGGAACGGTCCGCCTTCCGAGGGGCCTCGATACAGGTTGTACCCGGCGATCGTGGTGTCGGTCGCGAACCGGTTCCAGTGCGCCCGGATCACGCTGTTGCCGTCCTTGACGACGGTGGTCAGGGACGTCAGCCGTGGCAGGCTGTCGCCCCATTCCTTGAGCACCCAGTTGTCGCGGTCCAGCGTGACCGCCAGCACCGGCAGTGAATCGGTGACCAGGAAATCGCCGGCGGTCGCGGTGCTGTCCCAGATGGTCGCAGTCGAGATGCCGGCCCGAGTGGAGCAGGATAGCTGCAGCGGCATCGTGTAGAGCTCGCCGGTGGTCGAGGTCTGGTTGATCCGGACCCGGGCCGCGTTGCTGTCGGGATGTGTTTTGTAGTAGACGGCCGTGGCGTATTTCGGATGACCGGCGCGGTGGATCCACTCGTCGAAGAACCAGTCCAGCGGTTGGCCGTAGTGGCGCTCCGCGATCCGCTGGAGGTCGGTGGACACCGCGGCGCCGTAACCGAAGGAGTCGGCATAGGCCCGCGTCATGGGAAAGAACAGCGGGTCGCCCATCACCCAGCGCAGGCCGTGGACCACCCAGGCGCCCTTGGCGTACTCCATGGAAAAGTCGAACAGCAGGTTCATCGGCGGATCGTAGATCGGATAGGTGTTGGCGTTGCCGGAGAGGGCCGCCGAGAACCGTTGCGTCATGTGGACCCCGGGCTGCTGGCCGGAGAGCCAGGCGTCGTAATAAACCTGCAGGTAGCTGGCAAAGCCCTCGTTCAGCCAGATGTCGGCCCAGGTGCCGCAGGTCACCAGGTCGCCGAACCACATATGGGCCAGCTCGTGCAGGATGCCGGTCTGCGAATTCCCCAGGATCCAGTTGCGGTGGATGGTGGTCATGCCCTGGTGCTCCATGCCGCCGAAGGCGAAGGGATAGACCGCGGCCATGCCGTACTTGTCGAAGGGGTAGCCGCCGAAGGTGGAGTCCAGCAGACGCACCATGGCCGGGACGGTGGCGAACACCGTGCGGGACTGGGCCGAGTCCTCGGGCCAGACGAAGTAGTTGAGCGGTACCGCGCCGGCGTTGATGGTGTGCGCGGTGTCGGCCCAGAACGAGAACCTCGAAGCTGTGAAGCACATCAGGTAGGTGGCGATGGGCGAGGCGTGCTCCCAGTGCCAGGTGAGCTTGTCCCCGCTACGGACCGTGTCACGGAACAGCCCGTTGCAGGCCACCGCGTACGAATCCGGAACCGTGACGTGGAACACGCAGCCCGAGTCGGCCTTGTCCCACGGCTCGTCGAAGCAGGGCATCCAGCAGCGGGCGTCCTGGGGCTCGGACATCGAGTAGGCCACGGCATGCAGGGTGCCCGCGTTGTAGCCCCGGGGATACCAGTAATAACCGCGCCGGCTGCTGCCGCGGTTCCCCAGCCGGTAGTAGGCATCGACCGTGAAGTGCTCACCGTCGGCAAAGCCCGGCAGCCTGACGGTCAGGATGCTGGCGGCGAGCGTGAACGTCGTGTCGCGGCCGTTGTACTTCACCGAGTCCACGGTCATGCCCGCGGCGTTGAGCGCGACCGNNGAGTCGTTGGTGAACGGCAGGCGGATCCGCAGCTCGTACGACTGGACGTCGTACGAGTGGGCGGTATCGAACCTGGCCGGCGCGGAGCGCAGCGGCGGGCGGGACTCGAACTCTTCCGCCGCGAACGCGCTGGCAGCGCACAGTATGGCCGCCAGGACATACAACGATCGTTTCATCGCGCCGTCCTTTTGTTTCTTGTCACCTATCGCCGCTCTCGACCGCCCTTTCATCCCCCCCTTGGTCAGGGAGGGGATCAAAGGGGTGGTCACTCCATCTCTCCCAGCTCGTGCAGCGCCAGCGCCGACAATAGGATCCCCGCCGATTCCGACCGCAGCCGCCGCGGCCCCAGCGACACCACCTGGGCCTTCTTCTCCCGTGCCAGGTCCTTCTCCTTGTCCGAGAACCCGCCCTCGGGCCCCACCAGGCACAGCACCTTGCGGATCTCGTGCTTGGCCGATCGCACGGTGGCGCGAAGCGTGTTGCGCCTCTCGGCCTCGTCGGCCATCAGCACCAGGTCGTAGTCGTCCGCCCGCTGCATCAGGTCGGCGAACTTGGTGAAGGGCGCGATCTCCGGCAGCCAGGAGCGCAGGCTCTGCTTCATGGCGGCCGTGGCGATGCGCTTCCAGCGCTCCAGCTTGTGGCCCTCGGGGTCGTCCTCGAACCCGGGCAGCGGCGGGGCCTGCCGCTCCTCCGGGCCGCGCACCACCGAATGCTCCGTCACCAGCGGGATGAACCCGTACAGCCCCAGCTCGGTGCCCTTCTCGATCACGAAGTCCATGCGCTGGCCCTTGGGCACGGCCTGGGCCAGGGTGACGCGCTTGATGGCCTCGTTGGTGCGGCGGCGCCGGGCGTTGATCTGCGCCGTGACGCCGTGGTCGGACACCGCCGCCAGGAAGCACTCGTACTCCACGCCCGTGCCGTCGGTGAACACCAGCTTGTCGCCCTTCTTGTGCCGCAGCACCCGGGCGATGTGGCGGGCCTCCTCGCCGGTGACCGTCAGCTTGTGCTCGGAGACGTCGCTGGGGGATACGTAGAAAAACTCTTGCATCGCTTGTGTCACGGTCATTGTCATTCCAGCCCCGTGTCGCCGCACGGGGTGAACTCCAGCTGGAATCCAGGAAACTTACTCCTCCCGCTCCGCCTCGATCTTGTGCGGCCCCGGGACCTTCGCGTCGCCGGCCTCGCCCAGCGCCTTCAGCAGCTTCTTCTCCTCGCCGGTGAGCCTGCCCGGCACGAAGACCTCCACCCGCACCAATTGATCTCCCGAGCCGGTCGAGTTGACGTGAGGCAGGCCCTTGCCCCGCATCCGGAAGATCTTGCCCGAGGGCGTGCCGGCCGGGACCGACAGCTCGGCCGAGCCGTGCAGCATCGGCACCTTGACCTTGGCGCCCAGCGCGGCCTGGGCGTAGGAGAGGTAGACGCCGACCACCACGTCGTCGCCGTGGCGGGTGAACAGCGGATGCTCGCGCTCCTCGATGTGGACGATCAGGTCGCCGCTGGAACCTCCCTTGGCCCCGGCGTGGCCCTGCCCCCGCAGCGGCAGGTAGTTGCCGTGGGCCGCGCCGGCCGGAATCTTGACCGGGATGGTGGCGTCCTGCTTGACCCGGCCCTCGCCGCCGCAGGCCTTGCAGGGGTTGGTGATCACCTTGCCCTCGCCGCCGCACTGGGGGCAGGCCTGGACGTTGATGAACTGGCCGAAGACGGAGCGCGACACCTGCCGCACCTCGCCCGCGCCCTTGCAGGTGGGGCAGTCCTTGACGTCGGCGCCGGAGAGCACGCCCGAGCCGTGGCATTCCGCGCATGGCACCTGCCGCTTGAGCTGGATGGTCTTCTCCACGCCGCTGGCGATCTCCTCCAGCGTCAGCGGCAGGCGGATCTGCAGGTCGCCGCCGCGGCGGTCCCGGGCCCCGCCCCGCCGCCGGCCCCCGCCCGCCCCGCCGCCCATGAACAGGTCGAAGAT
>DDXR01000078.1:0-606 GCA_002347565.1 bacterium UBP2_UBA2255
GGCCCCGCTGATGAATTCGAGGGTGAAGGGGTGGAGGGCGATGTAGGCCGCGCCGGGCGTGCGTAGCGGCGGCTGGAGGGTGTTGGCGAGGATGACGATCGCTGCCCAGAGCAGCAGCATCGGCGGCAGCATTCGCTCGTGCAGCTGCAGAAGGACGGCGAAGGCCAGATAGAACCACAGCTCGTGGATCAGCGACCAGGCGACCATCACCAGGGGCAGGTGGATGCCGGGGAACAGCAGGAACGAGGCGAGCAGGTCGACCTGGTGGCCCTGGGTGGCGTTGACCCAGCCGGGCCTGGCCAGAAACACGGTGGCCGTCAGGCAGTAGTAGAACCAGTAGGTGGGGTAGATGCGGCTGAACCGGCCCCACAGGAAGCGGCCGGTCTCGCCCCGGCCGGCGAACCGGCCTCGGGTCACCGTCACCATGACGAAGCCGCTGATGACGAAAAACAGGTCGACCCCCGACTGGCCAAACTGCAGCAGCCCCGGGAGCAGCTGATCGCCGCCGCCGTATCTGTGCTCGACAGTCATGGCGTGGAAGGCCACCACGGCGAGGACCGCGATGCCCCTGAGGGCCTGGATCGATTCGAGTTTCTTCATCAACTA
>DDXR01000078.1:616-6185 GCA_002347565.1 bacterium UBP2_UBA2255
GAGGATCTTGGAATTGGCGGTCAGGTGGGCCGCCACCTGGTGGGCATTGGTGGCGATGACGCAATTGACGAGCTCGCTTTTCTTCGTGGCGGCGCAATCTTTCTCGCCCTTGCAGGCCGCGCACTCTGTAACGGCCAGATCGACGCTGGGTTCGATGGCGCTGACGATGGCATCGATGTTGCTGCTGCCGCTGCTTTTCCCTTTGGCCTCCACGGTGGCGGTGACGGCGCCGCACCGTTCATGTCCCAGCACCATGATCAGTGTCGACCCAAGATGCTCAGCGGCATATTCGATGCTCCCGAGCACCACCGGATCGGGAATATTGCCGGCCACCCGGACAACGAACAGCTCTCCCAGGCCTTTGTCGAAAATGATTTCCGGCGGCACCCGGGAATCGGAACAACTGAGGATGACGGCATAGGGATGCTGGGTCCCGGCCAACGCGGTGCGGCTCGCCGCGTTGCTCGTCGCTGCATGGGTGAGCTTGTTGTCGACGTAATGCCGGTTGCCTTCCATCAGCCTGTGCATCGCCTCGTCCGGCGGAACGATCGCCTCGCTGTCGGGATTTGAATGCGCCAGCCCCGCTCCCAGGGTTAAAATCGCCCATGCAACGACGAATGATCGCATCATGTTTGATCCAGACATACAGCCCACCTCCTTGCGATGAATTTTCATGGTGAACAACATTGCGATGTGATTTCCTCGTCTTTTTAATGGGAAATGGTGTCCGCCGTCAATCCTCCAATCGTCGGTGGCGCAGATGACTGGTTTGCAGGGACGGATTTTGCCGGCAACACGGAGGCCTTTCCCCTTTTGCCGGAGACGTCACAGCCGCCGTTCGCAGGCCGCGGCCAGCAGGTAGAGGCCGAGGGCGGCGGCGATGACGAGGCGGAAGCCGCCGTGCAGGGCGAGGATGGTGGCGGCGGTGGTGCTGATGACCGAAAAGAAGCCGTTGACTCCCCAGGCGAAGGGGACGAAGGCGGGGCGGTTCCGGCCCAGGCGCCCCAGCCCCAGCGGGAAGGGCATGCCCATCCAGAAGGCGAGGCCGCCGATCAGCAGGATGCTGACCACCACCCGCAGGGGGGCGGGCCAGGCGGCGCCGGCGTGGAACACCAGCGGCAGCAGCCACAGGTAGACGGCGGCAACGGTCACGATTGCGGCTGCCGCCAGGGCCACGGGGCGATCGCGCAACCAGACCGGACGGATGATTGCCGCCCGGGCCGCCAGGCGGTCGGCATAGCCGCTGCCGCCGCCGGCGAAGAGGAGGAAGGAGGGGACGACCACCGCCATCGCCAGCAGCGGCTGGTTGAGAAAGAGCACGAATTGCTGGATGAAGGCGATCTCGAGGAAGAAAAAGGCCAGCCCCAGGGCGGCGAAATAGACAATGCGGAGGGCGTATCCGCCGGTCCCGGATTGCTGATGCCGCTGGGTGCGGTAGAGGGGGTGCAGCGGCAGGGCGATCAGCAGCAGGCTGACGGTGACGGCGACGGCCAGCGACATCCACAGCAGCAGGTATTCCCACTCGAGCATCGCGGCCGACCCGGCGGCCCGTTGGGCCCACAGGTCGCCGAAGGAGCTCCAGCGGAAAAAATGGCCGAACCACGGGCGGTCATCGGTGGCCGGGACGATGTTGAAGGGGTGGGAGCGGCGGTAGCCCTCCCCCTGCCAGATCTCCCGGGCGGCCTCGTAGAAAAACGGCCGCTGCAGGACATTGACGCGGTTGACCTCGGCCGGCCCGATGTCCGGCAGCCACACCAGGTCGAAGGCCCGGGTGCGGCAGAAGGCGCGGACCGCCTCCTGTCGCTGCGGCGACAGCGGCGCGGGGGAGGCGGCGATGGTGACGGTATTCCAGGTGCGGATGACCGCCACATGGCGGGATGGGTCCGGGTGTCGTTCCAGGCGAAGGGCCTCGGCGACCGTGGCGAGCATCTTGACCGCACTGCGCGGCGGCAGGTCGAGGGCCAGCGTGACGGCCAGGATGCCGCCCTCCGATAGCCGTGCCAGCGCCTGGCGGATGCCCTCGACGGTGTAGAGATACTGGGGGTCCAGGGCGTGACCGCCGGCCGCCGGCGGCGTGGCCGTGCCCAATGGCGAGACCTGGATCAGATCGTAGCGATCCCGGGCGGCGGCGAGAAAGCCGCGGACGTCGTGGCGATACAGCCGGACGCCGCTGCGGCCGTGGATGGCGCCGGCAAAATCGGCAAAGGGGAAGCGGACGAAATCGCTCAGCTCGCCCGAGGGTTCGACCGCATCGATCAGCGGGGCCTGTTCGAGCACGGCGTGCCAGACATCGCCCCCGCCGCCGGCGCCGAGCACCAGGACGCGGGGCCGGTCGACGAGGACATAGGGCAGGGCCATCGGCGTCCAGCGCAGGAACTCCATGGCCTCGGGCCCGCCCGTTCCCTGGAGGATCATGCCGACGGGATCGCCGTCGTGAAAGAGCGCGATCTGCTCCGGCGGGGTGGCCGGCGCCACCATGCTCAGCCCCGGAGCGAAGCGGAAGGGGATCGCATCGGAGCGCAGCGCGGTGAATTCCCCGGCGGGCGACCGGGTCCGGGCGGCAATGTGGATTCCGGGGACGTGCAGCGCCTGGGCCAGCCCCTTGAACGGGGACATGACCGGGGCCAGCCACTGGGTCGGCCAGAGGATGATGAGCAGGGCGATGGCCGTTGCCGCCAGCCGCCATGACCGGCGCCCCCGGCCCTCGCCGCGGGACACCAGCGCCGCCGCGGTCAGGCCGGCCAGGGCCAGGAGCCGCACCGCCCCCTGCGGGCTCAGGACAAAGAGCAGCACCATGATCAGCAGGGCCCCGCCGGCCGCCCCGGTGAGATCGGCGCGATAGATCCGCGCCACCGCTCCGGTTTGCCAGCGCATGGTCAGGCCGATGCACAGGCCGGCACAGGCGAACGGCAGCGACACCAGGCTGAACACCGCCGCCAGTCGCCCCAGTTGCCCGCCGTCCCAGATCACCTCGGGGGGATTGAAGCCGAGGCGGCCGGCCAGCGAGGTGGCCACCGGCAGGGTGAAGGTGAACAGCAGGGCGCTGCAGCAGAATGAGCGATGAAAATTGCGGAGCAGCCGCTCCTGCAGCAGCGCCAGGATGGTGCCCGAGACGCCGAAACCGAGCAGGGCCATGCCGATGATCAGGTGGGCGAATTGCGACCAGTACATCAGCGAGAAAAAGCGCAGCAGCACCAGCTCGTAGCCCAGTGCGGCCCCGGAGACCAGCGCCACTGCGACCAGCAGCCGGCGGCCGCCATCCTGCAGCGGGCTGCCGCTCACTCACGTTGTCCCGTCAGCGGCACGAACTGGACCGGCAGCACATTGCGGGTCGAGATCTCGCCCAAAGCGGTTTTTTCCACCAGCATCAGGTACTGCACCGCGAACTGGGCCCCCACCGGGATCACCATCCGCCCGCCCGGCTTGAGCTGCCGCACCAGCGGCGGCGGAATATAGGCGGCGGCGGCCGTGACCACGATCGCATCGAAGGGGGCCTCGGCCTCCAGGCCATAGTAGCCGTCACCCTCATGGACGGTGACGTTGCCGTAGCCCAGCCGCTGCAGTCGCGCCCGGCATTCGCGGGCCAGTTCGGGGATGATCTCGATGGAATGGACCTCTTTCACCAGCCGCGACAGGATCGCCGCCTGATACCCCGATCCGGCGCCCACCTCCAGCACCTTGGCGTCCCTCGATACCGCCAGCAGATCGGTCATCAGGGCGACGATATAGGGCTGGGATATGGTCTGCCCGTACCCGATCGGCAACGGGCGGTTGACATAGGCGGCATCGCGGTTGTGCTCCGGCACGAACTCATGCCGGGGCACCTCGCCGATCACCTTCATCACCTCCCTGTTGAGCCGGGGACGTCCGATATGGTCCGCCGTGGTGATGACGTCCAGCTCGATTTCCTTGACCATCCGGTCCCGTGCCTTGCGCATATCCTCCCCCTCGTCGGCCCGACCGTTGTGCCAGGTCAGGGCCAGGCCGATCATCAGCAACGACAGCATCCCCGGCCAGTTCATGTGTTCGCCTCCTGCCTGCAGTTGTCCCGCGAGGTGACACGACCGCCACCCTCTCTCAATAGTATTATGGATTTCGGCAGGCGGTGGCAAGGAGTGATTGTGATCGCCCGGGGGCCGCCGCCGGGGGCCGAGCGGGGCAGATGGGCGTCGACGGGGCCGGCCGGGCGCTTGCCGGCGGCGGCTGGGCGAGGGAAAGGTGCTGCCTCCCGGGCAGCCGGTCGGTCATCAGGCCTGGTACAGGGTGTCGGCGACGCCGGCTACCAATGCAATCTTTCCCATATATTGTCCTCCTGGAGATGAATCGCAGCCAACCATCGCTCCGGCGAAGCGGGTTGCCGATCTGCCGGAGCGCCGGGCCGACGGTCGTCACTTCCTGCCGGCCAAGGCGAAATAGCTCGTCATGAGATTCCGGTAATTCGGGATATGGTTGGAGAAGAGCGTGCCGAGACCTTCGATATCGTTGCGCCAGTCGCGGTGCAGCTCGCAGGCCATGCCGAACCAGTTCATCAGCTGGACGCCGGCGGCCTGCATGCGCAGCCAGGCGCTGTGGCGGGTGATCTCGTTGAAGGTGCCGGAAGCGTCGGTGATCACGAACACTTCATAGCCCTCCTCCAGGGCCGAGAGCGCCGGAAAGGCGACGCAGACCTCGGTGACCACGCCGGCGATGATCAGTTGTCGGCGCCCGGTGTCTTTGACGGCACGAACGAAATCCTCGTTGTCCCAGGCGTTGATGTTGCCGGGCCGGGCGATGTAGGGTGCGTCCGGAAACATCTCCTTCAACTCCGGCAGGAGCGGGCCGTTCGGGCCGTTCTCGAAGCTGGTGGAGAGAATGGTCGGCAGCTTGAAATACCTGCCGCAGGAGGCGACAGCCAGGACGTTGTTCTTGAACTCGCTCGGCTCGAAGTCCTGCACCAGCGAGATCAGGCCCGCCTGGTGGTCGACCAGCAGCAGCGCGGCATCGTCTTTGGAAAGACGGGTATACTTGAATGATGTACTCATGATTGACTCCTTCTGCGGAAGCTCTCTCCGCAATGGATCGCGGTTGAAGTTCAATCTGCCGCTTGCCCCGGGTGACGGGTCGAGCGCCCGGGGATCAGGCAATAGCACCTGTCAGGCGCCTTGCTGAATCTCCATGGGTACAATTTTAAGCATTCTTTTCATATCTTCTTCCTTTTATGGCGGCAAACGGTAACCGACTGCCATTCTGCGGACGTGATCGGTGAACCGTTTGCAAAATGACACAATCACACAGTACGTCCCACTCGCATCTCGGTTGGACGAGACAATGCATGTCGTCATATAAAGGCAAAAGCAGCGAAAATGGATACATTGGGGTGGGGAGAAGTGGCGAACCGCCAACGGCATGCAGCCTCTCGAAATGCATTTCGAGCGAAGCGGGAACCTCGTTGTTCCCGGTAGGGCAAAGGCCGAGGTGCCGCCCCCGCTGTCGTTTCGAGCGGCAGCGAGAAATCTTGTTGTTCCCGTTAGGGCGAAGGCCGAGATGTTGTCCCCCGCTGTCATTTCGAGCGGTAGCGAGAAATCTCGTT
>DDXR01000018.1 GCA_002347565.1 bacterium UBP2_UBA2255
ACCGCCCTGCTGATCAAGGACAACCTGCGGCCGGTGCTGGAACGCGAGAACCTGACGCCGGCCCGCGACGCCATCCACGACGTGTTCATGGAGCACGTGATGGCCCACGCCCCCGGCTACAAGAAGCTGATGGCCATGGCCCGCGAGGTGCCGATCATGCCGACGCCGGGGGCGGTGGGGCTGATGATCCAGTCGCTGGCCCGCGCCGACAAGATCGCGGCCATCGGCGTCGACATCGGCGGCGCCACCACCGACGTGTTCTCGGTGTTCTTCGACAAGGGCACCGGCCTGGACGTGTTCAACCGCACGGTGTCGGCCAACCTGGGGATGAGCTACTCCATCTCCAACGTGCTGGCCGAGGCCGGGCTGGACAACATCATGCGCTGGGTGCCGTTCCGGATGGACGAGGCCGACCTGCGCAACCGCATCCGCAACAAGATGATCCGGCCGACCACCATCCCCCAGTCGCTGGACGAACTGCAGATCGAGCAGGCCATCTCGCGCGAGGCCCTGCGGCTGGCGTTCAAGCAGCACAAGGAGATGGCGGTCGGCCTCAAGGGCGTGCAGCAGGAGCGCACCATCTCCGACGCCTTCGAGCAGAGCGCGTCGGGCGAGACCCTGATCAACATGATGGAGCTGGGCATCCTGATCGGTTCGGGCGGCGTACTGTCGCACGCCCCGCGCCGCGCCCAGTCGGCGCTGATGATGATCGACGCCTTCCAGCCCGAGGGCGTCACCACCATGGCGGTGGACTCGATCTTCATGGCGCCGCACCTGGGGGTGCTCTCGACCGTGCACGCGGCGGCGGCCAACGAGGTGTTCGTCAAGGACTGCCTGGTGCGCCTGGGATCGGCCGTCTGCCCGTCCGGACTGGGGAAGCCGGGCCAGCCGTGCGTCACCGTCAGGTTCACCCGGGCCGACGGCACGGCGGTCGAGGAGACGGTGGCGGCCGGCCAGATGAAGCTGGTCCCGCTGGGGGACGAGAAGGTCACCGCCGCGATCGTTCCGGCCCGCGGCTTCGACGCCGGCGCCGGCAAGGGCAAGGAGCTGCAGGCCACGCTGGAGGGCGGCACGGTCGGCGTGATCATCGACGGCCGGGGCCGGCCGCTGGCCCTGCCCGAGGACGACCAGGAGCGGGTGAGGAAGCTGACGGAGTGGAACCAGGCGCTGAACATCTATCCAACGAAGTAAGGACACGGCGCGCCGTGTCCTTCCACGGAGACATCAGATAATCGTAAGGGCGCATGGCCATGCGCCCCAACAGTGAGGATCACAGACTATGGCACACGCATATACCCCCGGCCTGAAGGTCACCGAGAAGTCGGTCATCCGCAAGGACCGCCGCCTGCCGCTGAAGGGGCAGGTGATGGTCAAGCAGGGCGACACGGTCACGGCCGACCAGGTGGTGGCCAAGACCGAGCTGCCGGGCAACGTCCAGACCGTCAACGTGGCCGGCCTGCTGGGCCTGCTGCCGGAGGACGTGCCGTCGCACATGCTGAAGAAGGTCGGCGAGCCGGTGGCCAAGGACGAGGCCATCGCGATCAGCAAGGGCTTCTTCGGCCTGTTCAAGTCCACCTGCAAGGCGCCGGTGTCCGGCACCATCGAGTCCATTTCGCAGATCACCGGGCAGGTGATCCTGCGCGAGCCGCCGCTGCCGGTGCAGGTGCGGGCCTACATCGACGGCGCCATCGTCCAGGTCAACGAGGGCGAGGGCGTGGTGGTCGAGGCCTTCGGCACGTTCGTCCAGGGCATCTTCGGCATCGGCGGCGAGGTGTCCGGCGAGATCAAGGTGGTGGCCGCCGATCCCGGCCAGGAGCTGACCCCCGAGCTGCTGACGCCAGAGTGCCGGGACAGGGTGGTGGTGGGCGGCAGCCTGATCCGCATCGCCGGGCTGAAGCGGGCGGCCGAGGTCGGCGCCAAGGCGGTGGTGGTGGGCGGCATCAACGACGCCGACCTCAAGGCGTTCCTGGGCTACGACATCGGCGTGGCCATCACCGGCACCGAGCAGAAGGGCGTGACCCTGGTGGTCACCGAGGGATTCGGGCAGATGGCCATGGCCAAGAAGACCTTCGACCTGCTCAAGTCCAAGCAGGGCCTCAAGGCCTCGGTCAACGGCGCCACCCAGATCCGGGCCGGCGTGATGCGGCCGGAGGTGATCATCCCGCTGGCCGGCGGCGGCACGGCCGAGGAGGCCCACAAGCAGGACGGCGGCATGGAGGTGGGGATGGCCATCCGGGTGATCCGCCACCCCTACTTCGGACGGATCGGCACGGTGGCGGGACTGCCCCACGAGCTGCAGCAGCTGGAGTCCGAGACCCACGCCCGGATCCTGGAGGTGGCGTTCGAGGACGGCACCAAGGCGGTGGTGCCGCGAGCCAACGTGGAGCTGATCGAGGACTGATCCCTGGTCCGTGAACGATGAAATGTGAATCGTGAACGGCACCGCGATCCACAATTCCCGATTCCTCATGTTCAACCCTCGCAACATTGCCCGCTGGCTGGCTGTCTTGGCCGCATGTGCGAATCTTTCGCAGGCGGCCAAGGTGATCCCGCCGCCTCCGGCCGAACCTGCGGTTCCGGCGCCGGTGTCACGGTTCACCGCGGCCGACGTGCCCAACGACGGCGGCGGCGCGGTCCGGCTGTCGTGGGCGCCGTCGCCCTTCGACAGCGCAGCGCTGCGGTTCGCCGCGCCGGACGACCCGGCCCGGGCGGTCAAGGCGTACCGCCTCTTCCGCTCGATGGGACGATCCGGGGAATACTCGCAGCTGATCGAGGTCGGCCCCGGCACGACCGAATTTCCCGACGAGGGCCTGGCCAACGGCACGGCCTACCATTACAGGATCCAGGCGGTGGGGGCCGCCGGCGGTTTGTCGCCGGTCCTCGAAGCGTCCGCCGTTCCCCGCGCCTCCTGGTTCAACGGCGAACGGACCAACATGGTGGCGGCCCTGGTGCTGGTGGCGGGGATCCTGCTGCTGTTCATCGTCCGGGCCAGGTCGGGCGTCGCCATGTCGATCCGCAAGATCGCCGGACTGGCGGCGGTGGACGAGGCCATCGGCCGGGCCACCGAGATGGGCCGGCCGATCCTGTACCTGCCGTCGGGCGGGTTGTCCGCCGTTTCCGACATCCAGACCCTGGCCTCCCTGGTGATCCTGGGCCGGGTGGCCGCCAAGACGGCCGAGTACGAGACCAAGCTGCTGGTGCCCTGCTCCGATCCGCTGGTGATGGCCCTGGCCCGGGAGATCGTCAAGGCGTCCTGCATGGAGGCCGCCCGGCCCGACGCCTTCCGGCCCGAGAACATCCGCTACCTGACCAACGAGCAGTTCGCCTTCACCGCCGGCGTCGACGGGATGATGCTGCGGGAACGGCCGGCGGCCAACTTCTTCATCGGCACGTTCTACGCCGAGGCGCTGATCCTGGCCGAAACCGGCTACGCCACCGGGGCCATCCAGATCGCGGGCACGGCCATGATCACCCAGCTGCCGTTCTTCGTCGCGGCCTGCGACTACACCCTGATCGGCGAGGAGATCTACGCCGCCAGCGCCTACCTCTCCAAGGAGCCGGTGCTGCTGGGGTCGATCAAGGGCCAGGACTGGGCCAAGGCCGCGGCGATCGCCGTGATCGTGGCGGGCATCGCGCTGGAGACGCTGGCCCTGCGGTTCCCGCAGCTGCACGCGTTCGCCGCCCAGTGGCTGCTGCCGAAATGAGGGCCGCGGCGAGCGGCGCGCCCCCCCAGACCCCATGCGGCTGAGCAATGATGAAGAAGACAGTTCCGCTGATCATCACCTTCCTGGCCGGGCTGTACATGATCGTCGCCTACTTCGTGCCGCATCCGGCGGTCGCCAACAGCGCCCAGCAGATGCAGGGCTGGGAGATCATCATCGTGGCCTTCACGCTGGTGCTGGGCATCGGCAACCTGGTGCAGGTCCACTACGGCAAGGTGCGCGGCCGGCGCCCCGGCTGGTTCCACAGCGCCGCGCTGCTGGCCTGCCTGGCCGTCATGGCCGCCATCGGAACGGTCTGGGGCGTGGCGGAGGGGACAGTCTACTACTGGCTGTACGACAACGTGATGGCGCCGCTTTCGGCCGCGATGTTCTCGCTGCTGGCGTTCTTCATCGCCTCGGCCGCCTACCGGGCCTTCCGGGCCCGCAACAAGGAGGCCACCCTGCTGCTGCTGGCCGCGGTGGTGATCATGATCGGCCGGGTGCCGCTGGGGCCGTGGCTGTGGGCCAAGTTGCCGTGGGTCGGCGGCCACTGGCCGCACGCGCTCGACCAGCTGACCCAGTGGGTGATGGACGTCCCCAACACCGCCGGCCAGCGCGGCATCAAGATCGGCGCGGCCCTGGGGGCGGTGTCGATGGCGCTGCGGATGCTGCTGGGCATCGAGCGCTCGTACCTGACCACCGGCGGCGGGTCGTGACGGCGCGCAAGATGCGCAGAGCGGATTTTTCAACCACGGAAACACGGGATTCCGGAGTGATGAAGAATTATTATCCGTGCCTTTCGTGCTTCCGCGATTCAGAGGTCGATATTCAGCCGGCGGTCCGATGAAGGGCTTCTTCGTCGGGATGATGCGGATCGACCGCCGCTGGATCTTCCTGGCCATGGCGCTGGTGGTGGCGGGGTCGCTGCTGTCGGACATCGCCTTCCCCCGGCTGGAGATCTCGCCCGATGTCCGCCGGGCCTACGACCTGATCGACGGCCTGCCGTCCGGGTCGACGGTGCTGTTCTCCTGGGACTACGATCCCGGGTCCCAGCCCGAGCTGTACCCGCTGTCGGCCGCCATGCTGCGGCACGCCCTGCGCCGGGACCTGCGGATCGTGATGATGGGGCACTGGGTCACCGGCGTGCCGCTGATCGAGAAGCAGATCGCCGAGGTCGTGCGCCGCGAGTTCCCGGACAAGCGGTACGGCTCCGACTACGTCAACCTGGGCTACAAGAGCGGCCAGAACGTGCTGGTGATCACCATGGCCAAGTCGATCCGGGACGCGTTCCCCGCCGACTACTACCAGACGCCGCTCGATTCCCTGCCGCTGATGGCGCGTTGCCGCACTCTGCGCGACGCTCGGGCGGTGGTGTCGTTCTCGGCCGGGGATCCCGGGCTGATCATGTGGATCCAGTTCGCCTGGCAGCGTTTTCACATCCCGGTGACCGGGGGCTGCACCGCGGTCAGCGCGCCCGAGTTCTCGGCCTACCTGCAGTCCGGCCAGCTGCACGGCCTGATGGGCGGGATGCGCGGCGCGGCCGAGTACGAGACCCTGGTCGGCGTCCGCGGCAGCGCGTCGGTGGGGATGACGGCCCAGAGCCTGGCCCACGCCCTGATCGTGGTGTTCATCCTGATCGGCAACGTGGCCTACTTCGCCGCGGGCCGCGGGAAGGAGGAGCGCTGACATGGCCGTGTTCGGCATCTGGCTGGGCGCCCTGCTGACGCTGTGCATCTACAGTTTCCTGTACCGCGACAACCCGCTGTACAAGTTCGCCGAGCACGTCTATGTCGGCATCTCGGCGGGGTACTTCGTGGCGGCCGAGGTCCACAATGTGCTGCTGCCGAACCTGATCGCGCCGCTGCGGTCCGACTTCGGGCACAGGTTCTACCTGCTGGTGCCCGGATTGCTGGGCGTGATGGTGTTCTTCGCCTTCTCCCGCAGGCTGAACTGGCTGCTGCGCTACCCGCTGTCGTTCGTGGTGGGCATGGGCGCCGGCCTGACCGTGACCGCGATGCTGTCCGCCGACGTGATGGCCCAGGTCCAGGCCACGGCCCTGCCGCTGAACTCGGTTAACAACGTGCTGCTGGCCGGCGGCGTGCTGGCGACCCTGGTCTACTTCTTCTTCTCGGCCGAGCACAAGGGCGCGGTGGGGGGCGTAGCCGCGGCCGGCGTCTGGTACCTGATGATCGCCTTCGGCGCCGCCTTCGGCTACACCGTGATGGCGAGGATCTCCCTGCTGATCGGCCGGATGCAGTTCCTGCTGGGCGACTGGCTGCACCTGCTTCGATAGCCCGGCCCCGGGGCAGGTTGCGACGTTTGACGGGTTTGAATGTTTGAAAAGAGTTCGGGGAAATTCGCCAGCCGCGCAAACGACAGTACGGTTATGAACAATTCAAACAGGGCAGTTTGATGTCCACCCAGACCGTCAGCTTTGAGTACGACAAGGCGCGCAACATCCTGTTCGCCGTCGACGACTACGAGATGGCCACCGAGCGCGACGTCGACCAGTTCCTGGCGCTGTACGAGCGGCAGTTCCAGGAGATCGGGACCAGGCCCTACCTGGTGGCGGGGATCGACGGCCTGCTGGTGGGCGCCAAGGTCGACGCCTACTACGGCCGGCGGGCCAAGGAGGTGATGGAGCGGAACATCCTGGGGTTCGCCCGCCACGGCTCCAGCGCGGTTGCGCGGATGTCGCTGCGGACCGCCGCGCTCAAGGCGGGGCTCGAGATCAACATCTTCAACAGCCGCGAGCAGGCCGTCGCGGCCGTGGAGAAGATGATGAGGCAGCAGGCCGGATGAGGGACGTCCGCCTGATCGTCGACCGCCCCCACCGCGATGGCTGGTACAACATGGCCTTCGACGAGCTGCTGGCGCGGGCGGTGGGGAACGGCGCGGAGCAGCCCGTGGTGCGGTTCTACGGCTGGGCGCCGCCGGCGGTCTCGCTGGGCCACAACCAGGATGACGCCGATATCGACCGCGCGGCCTGCGCGGCGGCCGGCATCGACGTGGTGCGGCGGCCCACCGGCGGCCGGGCGGTGTTCCACAAGGACGAACTGACCTACAGTGTGGCCGCCCCGGCCGACGACCCCCTGCTGGGCGGCGCGGTGCTGGCAACCTACCGCACTATCGCCGCGGCCCTGCTGGCCGGACTGGCAAACCTGGGGGTCGGCGCCGACATGGTGCGGTCCGAGGCCGGGCCGGCCGGGCCGAACCGCGCCGCCTCCTGTTTCGCCGCCGCGGGCCGCTACGAGATCACCGCCGGCGGGCGCAAGATCGTGGGCAGCGCCCAGCGCCGGATCGGAAACGCGCTGCTGCAGCAGGGGTCGGTGCTGCTGGCCCAGCCGCAGGACGCGCCGTTCGCCGGCCTGCGGGACGACGGCCGCTCGGCCACCGTCGCCCAGGCGCTGGGCCGGCCGGTGGGCTTCGACGAGGCCGTCGCGGCCATGACCGCAGGGTTCCGCGCCGCCTGGGGCGTCGAGCTGGATCCGGTTCCGGCCAGCGGCGGCGAACGGGCCGCGGCGGAGCGGCTGGCTGCGGCGCAGCGGGCCGCGGCGCGGCGAGAAAACTGTTGACAGAACCGCCGGATTGCCGTAGACTAAACACCGTCGCCCGTCCCGGTTCCAACGAAGCACACCGCAACCGAAGGAATGCCGCCGCCATGGGTTTTCAGGCCGACCTCAGCGAATTCCCGGTCCCGGAGCTGCTGCACCTGCTGAGCCACTTCAAGAAGAGCGGCCGGTTGGAGGTGTCCGCGTCGGGCGCCGCCGGCGAGATCTACCTCGCCAACGGCGGCGTGGTGCACGCGGTCCACGGCGAACTGTCGGGCAGCGAGGCGGTGTTCAACCTCTGCCTGGAAACCGCCGGCCAGTGCAGCTTCACCGCCGGGGTGGCCGCGCCCCAGCAGTCGGTCCAGGACGGCGCCGACCAGCTGATCGCCGAGGGCGAACGGCGCCGCACCGAGGTCACCGAGATCCTCAAGGGCCTGCCGCCGATGGACACGGTGCTGGCCCGCACCGCCCAGGCCCCGGAGGAGTCGGCGGTGACCATCCGCCGCAGCGACTGGACCATCCTGGCGCTGGTCAACGGCAAGCGCGACATCAAGGCCATCATCGCCGACAGCAAGCTGGGCCTGCTGGAGGTCGCCAAGACCCTGTCCTGGCTGCTGACAAAGAACCTGGTGGCCGATCCCCAGGAGGTGGAGCGGGTGTTCCGGCAGAAGCTGGCGCTGGTCAACGCCCTGCTGGAGGAGTTCGGGGTCAAGGGCACGGGCGTGGCGCCCTACCTGGAGACGGTCAAGGCGACCCTGGCCGCGGCCGACAAGGACGGCCACATCGGCCGGGCCGTGACGTTCGGGGCCGACAAGCTGGCGCCGGCGCCGACGGCCGCGGTGGGCGTGTCCAAGGAGGAGCTGGCGCTGGTGTGGGGCCAGGTGGCCGACGCCCTGCAGAAGCAGGGGGCCAAGGAGTTCGGCCCGATGCTGGCCAAGCACAAGTACCAGACGGTGTGCCTGCGGGTCAAGGCGTGAGCACGAGATATTTTTGAGAATACAGCCCCCAGCATCGTCGCTGTGTGCCTGATCAATGCCCTGCCGGCCACCGAACATCAGGGCGCAGGAGCCTGATGGCAACAGCGTGCATGATATCGTTGAACAAGTAGATGGTTGTCGTCGGGTGAGATGACAAACTGATCCGCGCAGCCAACCCAACGGGATGACGACTATGACAAAGGAACCGGCCGAACTGGTCGAAAGCGTGCTGAAGATGGACGGCGTGCGACACAGCTGCGCGGTCGCCAAGGACGACGGCGCGGTGATCAAGTCGTCCGACGGCGCGCCGGCCAACTTCGGCGAGGTCACCGCCTTCCTGGGGTCGGCGGCCGAGGTGATCGCGGCCAACTTGGTGCTGGGCGACCTGTCCGCGGTGCTGGCCGAGGGCGAGGGTCACAAGCTGCTGATCATGCCCCAGGCCGGCGCCTACCTCGGGGTCGAGCTCGACCCGGCGCAGTCGCCCTGGTGGGCCACCCAGCAGAACCCGCTGGACCTGCTGGCCGAGGACAAGATGGCCGAGATCTCCGAGGCCGAGGAGCTGCTGCGGCAGAAGGTCACCCTGCTCAACATGCTGCTGGAGGACTTCGGCGCCAAGGGCGACAAGGCGGACGACTGGCGGGAGATGCTGGAGAAGGAGATCAAGGCGGTCGACCCGGCCGGCCGGCTGGCCCGGATGCTGGAGATCGGCGCCGGCGCGATCGTGCCCCGCGCCGGGGTCAAGACCGACATCACCAAGAAGGAGGTGGGCGACGCCTTCGAAAAGCTGGTCAACCTCACCTGCAAGAAGGCCATCTCCGTCCTCGGCTTCGTCGAGGTCAAGCAGAAGTTCCAGTCGGTGATCACCCGGCTGGCGTCCGAAAGGCGGTAGCCGATGATGGAAGAGATCCTGATCCGCCTGTCGGGACTGTCCGGGGTCACCGGATGCTTCTATGTGGGCGACGACGGCAGCTTCGCGGCCCAGGCCCTGACCAAGACCTTCTCGACCGAGAACGCCAAGCGGGCGGTGGTGGTGCTGGCCCAGACCTTCGACGCGCTGTCGGCCGTGGCCCAGTTCACCATCAACAAGATGATGGTCAACACCAACGGCTCGCGGCTGTTCATCCGGCGCTCCGACAAGGGATACCTCAACCTGCTGGCCGACCCCACCGCCGACGTGGCGGTGATCGAAGCGGCGCTGGAGGGCGCGCTCAAGGAGATCAAGAGCATGCCGGCCGAGCTGCTCAAGGCGGCCCCGGCGCCGGCCGCGCCGGCCCCGGCCCCGGCGGCGCCCGCGGCGACCAAACCGGCCGCGCCGGCCCCGGCTGCGGCGGCGCCCGCGGCGGCCAAGCCGCCGCCGCCGGCCGCGCCGGCCCGGCCCGCGCCCAAGCCGACCGAGCCGGTCGACCCGGCGGTGCTGGACAAGATGGCCGCGGTCGCCGAGGAATTCCTGGGCGAGCTGGCCGCCGACATCTTCCAGAACCAGCTGGCCGACAACCGCATCAACCGGGAGAAGCTGGTGCGCGACCCGGTGATGAAGTTCTGCTACTCCCTGCAGAAGGACGCCTCGATGATCATCGGCCCCTCGGCGGCGAAGCAGATGGCCGACAAGATGATGCTGCTGTTAAAATAACGTTTGGCATGATGACGATGATTCTTTCTGATCACGGTGATTGATACTATGGGCTCAACCTGTCGAGATGAATACAGCGATTTGACCGAACAAATCATCGGACATTGTTTCAAGATCCATCAGGTGCTTGGACCCGGCTTCCCGGAGAGGATTTATTCGAGCAGTTTGAAGATGGCTCTCCGCAAGGCCGGAAGGCAAGTGGAGGCGGAGAAGGAATACCGGGTTTACTTTGAGGGCACAGATGTCGGGTTGTTGCGGATTGATCTCGTCGTTGATGGGACGGTTATTGTCGAACTCAAAGCCGTAGCGGGGAAACCACCGAAACTCTTTGAAAGCCAATTGATCGCATATCTCAAGGCCTCCGGTTTGCCGGTAGGATTGTTGATCAACTTCGGAAATAGCAGTTGCCAGGTCCGCCGCTTGATGAACGATCAACGAAATCGAAAAAAGTCACCGTAATCAAACGAGGAGAAGCCATGTTCAAGCTCCTGCTCTACGACAGCGAGTACCTGTGGTTCGTGACCGTCACCAACCTGGTGTCGATCGCCGGCAGCGTCCTGCTGTGGGTGACCTGCGTGCTGTTCGGGCTGATCGCCCGCAAGTACGAGATCGTGCTGCGCAAGAAGACCAACTGGCAGTTCATGATCTTCGCCCCCTCGGGCATCCTGGTGTTCGCGGTGATCCAGATCATCGCCTATTCGACCCAGGTCAAGCTGAACGTGCTCCAGTCATGGATCGCCTACGCCTTCTTCCTGCTGTCGGGCGCGCTGTCGCTGCTGGGCGCCATGAAGTTCAAGCAGGTGGTGACCCCCGTCAAGAAGCCGGCCGCCGCCGGCGCCGCGGCCGCGCCGGCCAAGTGACCCCGCGCCCGCCCTGTTGAACGCACAATCGCGAGGTGAATGACATGGAGATCTCCATCGCCGCCGAACTGGTGTTCGCCATCGGGGTGGCCCTGTTCTGCCTGTCGCTGTGGTTCTACGGCCGGGTGCTGAAGCGCCTGCTGGCGATCATCCGCAAGCCATCGGCCATCTGGACCCTGCCCATCGCCGGGGCGCTGCTGCTGGCCCTGGGGGCGCTGTTCCACTTCATCCCGCTGGCCATCTACCCCCAGCTGGACCCGTCGCGCACCGACCAGCTGATGATGATCTGCCAGAACCGCACCATGGAGGCCGGCTTCTTCCTGCTGGCCGGAGTGATCTCGATCTGGGCCGGGTGGACCTACACCCGCTGGACCAGCCGCTGAGGCCGGCGCCGGGCCGGGGCGAAAAAAATCGCCTTTTTCCGTTTTTCGGCCTTGACAAACAGGGCATAACATGGTAATTTCATAATACATTAGCGACGGTCCCGGCCGCCGGGGCGGCTCCCGCCGGGACGCAAGCGGCTCATTTACCCGGCATCCCGAACAGACGAACGCAAGCAGAGGGAGGTGAGAGCGGCACGAGCACAACACCAGCCACCCCCGCGCGGCGCGGGCGCACGGCCACAACCCCACAACAGAAACCAAGGAACGAGACATGAAGAAAATTCTATTCGCGGTGTTGGCCCTGACGCTGATCCTGTCGGTCGCGGCCCTGGCCGCCAAGCCGGCTCCGGCGCCCAAGTACGACTATGACGGGACGGTGCAGCAGATCCAGAAGGCCAGCAACCCCTACGCCCGTCCGGGCAAGGCCGTCAACCGGGTGCTGATCGACGGCGTCAACGTCGGCAACATCCGCTCGACGCTCAGCCCCAACGACCGCAGCATCGCCGCGGCGATCGGCGCCAGCGCCGACACCGTCCAGGTCATGTACCTGGGCGGCAACCTGGCCACGTACAGCCTGTGGCACGGCTACTCCCTGGACAACGGCGACAACTGGACCACCAGCAACATGGTGGCCGCGGGCCAGCGGCCGCGCTACCCGTCGATGGTGATGGGCGACAACGACGACGGCAACGGCTTCTACCGCCCGATGCACGGCGTGTTCCACCTGCAGGTCACCAAGGAGCTGTACTACGTCTACGAGTCGTCCAGCATCGGCGACGGCGCCTGGTCGTACACCAACCTCTACGACGGCAGCACGGCCGTCGACTGGTGGACCCCGGCCATCAACCGCTGCACCGGCACGCCCACGCTGGGCGTCGTGGCCCAGGAGTACAACACCGGCGCGGCCGGCTTCACCTTCAGCCAGGACTGGGGGCAGAACTGGGCCCCGGTGCCGATCGCGGCCCACCCGATCTTCAACGACCCGGGCACCCAGCCGGCGCAAACCTGGATCAACAACGACCCGGCCAACGTCATCGCCTTCAGCCCGTGGCCGTGGTACGGCGACCAGGGCGTGATGAGGTACTTCGTCTCCACGGACAGCGGCGCCAACTTCACGGGCCCGTACGACATCATCCCGGAGGGCCTGTTCCCGCAGTACCGCGGCGGCATCTGGTGGTACGACTATGACGCCATGACCATCAACGGCGTGCCGTACGTGGCCTGGGTCAACTCCGACTGGACCAACTACGGCGGCCGCGGCATCTCCGGCGAGGCGGTGTTCGTGGCCTGGCCCGTGGACCCGGGCAACATCACCACCACCGCCTGGAACGTGCGCCACGTCAGCGAGATGTGGGACACGGCCAGCAGCCTGGGCTGGTACGGCGTCGAGCCGTCCCTGGGGACCGACGCGGCCGGCAACATCTACATCGGCTGGTGCCCGTTCGGCGGCTCCACCCTCAACACCGGCGCCGCGGTGGCCATGAGCGCCGACGGCGGCAACACCTGGACCCAGGCCCTCAACCTGGGCGATCCGGCGACCGAGAACATCGACCCGTTCGAGATCAGCCGCGAGGTCGGCAGCACCGTGTACGGCGTGGGCATCAACTCGGCCGGCGCCGCGCCGATGCCGCTGGAGTGCTGGCAGGTGCCGGTGGCGGACCTGCAGGCCCAGCCGGTGATCGCCTTCAACGACCGGTTCACGATCCCGACCCCGATCACCTACGCCGAGCTGGGCAGCACGCCCACTCCGGTGAGCGGCGACACGCTGGAATTCGCCTGGTACCCGGGCTTCGCCTACGGCGGCACCTACGAGCTGACCGTGTCGAAGACCGCGGACTGGAGCGCGGACAACTATGACCTGGTGTGGTTCCCGGATTCCAACGACCTGCTGATCGCCGGCATGCCCTCGACCGGCGTCTGGTACTACAAGGTCCGTTCCATCCGCCCCGATGCCAGCACCAGCGAGTGGAGCGGCATCATGACCTTCGACTACCAGGGTTCGGCCACCAACACCACCGACTGGGGCGCCAGCGGCGTGGCCGGCAAGCCGACCGCCAAGCCGGTGTACGGCTTCGCGCTGAGCGCGGCGTATCCCAACCCGGTCCGCGGCAAGGCGACCATCAACTTCACGCTGCCCAAGGCCGGCGCCTACAGCATGAAGGTGTACAACATCGCCGGGCAGGCCGTGAAGACGATCGACGGCAACGGCGCGGCCGGAGCCAACTCCATCGGTCTGGAGACCAGGGACATGGCCAACGGCGTGTTCTTCTACCAGCTGACCGCCGGCGGCAACAAGGCGACCAGGAAACTGACCGTCGTCAAGTAACCATTCCCCCGGGGGGCACCGCCGGGCGCAGGGCGCCCGGCGGTGCCGGCCCGGCGTCCGGCCGGCGGGGCCCGGCCAACCGACATCGTCATCATCCGCCCCCGCAGGGGGGTATACCATTATGAGACCTCTGCTAAAGGTCTTTTTACCACGGAAGCGCGGAAATATTTGAACAAAACCGCCGCTTGATCTCGGATTTGCCAGGCTTTTTCAGTATTCTCAGGTGTTCCGTGCTTCAGTGGTTGGGTTTTGCAGAAGTCTCATTATATATGCAAGCGGCCAGGTGCGGCCGGCGCCGACCCTGCCCGGTGACCGGAATAAGAATAGAAGCATACAGCGTCGAACCCGAGACAGGAGGTGCGCCCGATTTGTACCGACACCAGTCCGCTGTCCCCGGTCCACCCCAAAACCATCGGCAATCGACAAACCACATAAACACTGGAGGAACGCCATGAAGCTGTCGCGGTTGCTCATCGCCGCCGTGGTGTGCGTCGGGCTGTCCGGCGTCATCGCGCTGGCCGGCACCACCGGCAAGATCGCCGGCACGGTGATCGACGAGGAGACCAACGAGCCCCTGCCCGGCGCGGTCGTGACCATCCTGGGCACCACCATGGGCGCCAACACCGACCTCAACGGCCGGTACCAGATCATCAACGTGCCCGTCGGCACCTTCTCGATCCAGGCCAAGATGATGGGATTCGAGACGGTCACCTACACCAACGTCAAGTCCATCATGGACCTGACCACCACCCAGAACTTCAGGCTGCGCACCAAGGTGCTGGAGGGGAAGGAAGTGGTGATCCGGGCCGAGCGCAAGATGGTGATCGCCGACGCCACCGCCAAGACCACGGTGATGTCCACCGCCGACATCATGGCCCTGCCGGGCGCCAGCGCCAACGCCGCCATCGGGCAGACCGCGGGCGTGGTGACCCAGGCCAGCGGCGCCATGAACGTGCGGGGCGGGCGCTCCGACGAGATGGCCTACTTCATCGACAACGTCAACGTCAACGACCCGCTGCAGGGCACCCAGGGCGCCCAGATCAACACCGGCGCCATCCAGGAGGTGATGGTGATCACCGGCGGCTTCAACGCCGAGTACGGCGAGGCCATGTCGGGCGTGGTCAACGTCGTCACCAAGGAGGGCGGCGACAAGTTTTCGGCCTACGCCAAGTACACCACCGACATGTTCCTGGGGGACAAGGGCCGCAACTACAACCGGCTGGAGACCAGCTTCGGCGGGCCGGTGCCGATGGTGCCGGACCTGTTCTACTTCCTGTCGGGCGAGTACACCAACTACGACGGCCCGCTCTCGGTGATGCCGGACAAGTACTACGTCCGCGACAACAGCAAGGACATCCCGGGCTACTGGTCCGACACCCTGCGCTACGCGGAATCGTCCTGGAACACCACCACCCAGCAGTACGCCGGCGGCTGGGCCGACTCCTCGGACGCGGTCTGGACCGCGGAGCGCGACCGCCGGATCCACCAGGGCACCCTCAGCGGGTGGAAGCTGTGGGAAAAGCCCTACCTGCCGAACCGGATGTTCAACAGCTACCGCCTGCAGGGCAAGCTGACCTACAAGATCAACCCCTGGAACGCCAAGTTCACGCTGGGCAGCTTCGCCAACCGCGACCAGTACGGCGGCTACACCTACAGCTACAAGTACAACGTCGAGGGCCTGCCCTACGGCCTGACCAAGGCCTTCCAGATCAACGGCACCTGGCGCCACCAGATCGGCAAGAACACCTTCTACACGCTGATCGCCAACTACTTCGACACCAAGTACCAGTACGGCAACATCGACACGGTGTACGAGAAGACCCGCAAGTTCTGGCAGGACTACCGCATCCTGTCGGATGACGACCTCGACAACAACGTCATCTTCGACGCCTACAACAACCAGCAGCCGTCCTACCTGTACGCCGACAACCCGTACGGGTTCGCGCCCAGCGCCAACATGCCGTTCTACGCCTACGGCCTGTACCGGGTGTGGGAGCGCACCGAGGCCAGCTACAGCGGCCTGAAGCTCGACGTCACCTCGCAGGTCAACAAGATCAACATGATGCAGGCCGGGCTGGAGGCCAAGCAGCACCGCTGCTACCGCAAGTACAACAGCCTGCCCTGGGACGCCCAGCCGTTCCAGGACCAGTACCTGCTGTACCCCCGCAACGCCTCGGGCTACCTGCAGGACAAGGTCGAGTTCGAGGGCTTCATCATCAACGCCGGCCTGCGCCTCGACTACCTCAGCTCCCGGGCCCCGTACTACAAGACCCAGTTCGACACCGACTCCGGCCTGGTGTACCCGGATGCCAAGTGGCAGCTGTCGCCGCGGCTGGGCATCTCCCACCCGGTGACCGAGCGCACGGTGTTCCACCTGAGCTACGGCCACTTCTTCCAGCAGCCGCAGTTCCAGTACCTGTTCGAGTCGCTCCAGGCCGACATCTCCCGCGGCAACAGCATCGTCGGCAACCCCGAGCTGGCGGCCCAGAAGAACATCGCCTACGAGGCCGGCGTCGACCACCAGTTCTCGACGAACATCGCCGGCGGCGTCACCCTGTACTACAAGGACATCTTCAACCTGCTGGGCGGCGCCTCCATCGTCGACCCGGTCGACAGCGCCGACGAGTACTACGGCTACACCAACGACGACTTCGGCAACGTCCGGGGCTTCGAGATCGCGCTCCAGAAGCGCTCGGGCGGGGACATCTTCTCCGGCCGGGCCTCGTACAGCTTCCAGATGGCCAAGGGCTCGTCGTCCGACCCGTTCGAGGCCTACAGCAACTGGCGCGGCACCGACCCGACCACCGGCCTGCCGCTGCAGCCGCCCCGGGTGGACAACAACCTGACCTTCGACCAGCGCCACACCTTCAACGTCACGACCAGCTTCGACTTCGACAAGAGCTTCGGGCCCAGGCTGGGGAAATTCCGGCCGCTGGCCAACGTCTCCATCAACCTGGTCAACAACATCGGCAGCGGCTTCCCCTACTCCCGCAAGAACGACAAGGGCAAGATCATCGGCGAGTACAACGGCTTCCGCACCCCGTGGACCTGGAACACCGACCTGATGGCCACCAAGACGTTCGCCGTCAGCAAGTTCAACTTCGGGCTGAACTTCGAGGTGTTCAACGTCTTCGACCGCAAGAACGTCCAGGGCGTGTTCCCGGTCACCGGCAAGGAGAACAACGACGGCACGCTCAAGACGCTGGAGCAGGCCTTCCCGACCCTGGATTCGATCCACGAGTTCGACCAGGAGGTGGTGATCGACTCCGGATCGGCGGCCGGCACCTACTACATCCGCAACCCGCGCTACAGCAAGTACGCCGACCTCAACGGCGACGGGGCCGTCGACCGCTACGAGAAGTACATCGCCTACCGGCTGGCCTGGGAGGACATCATGAGCGATCCGGTCAACGCCGCGCGCGACCCCAGCAGCCGCAACTACGACGCGCCGCGCAGCATGCGCCTGTCCCTGTCCCTGAATTTCTGACGCGCAGCCACCATACTTGAACCACTTTTTCAGGAGAATAACCATGAGGGTACAGATACAGAGAGCGGCCGCGCTGGCGCTGGCGCTGGCGGCGTTCGCGGCGGCCGCCGCGGCCCGCCCCGCCGTCGCGCCCAAGGAGGACGCGGCCAAGGGCAAGACCATGCGGACGCTGAACGTCAACGCCTGGATCATCAAGTCCACCAACTACGGCTCGTTCGTGCTGCCGGCCGGCAGCCAGCCGGGCGGCTTCTGGAAGGGGCCGGGCTACAACTACATCTACGGCGCGGGGATGTGGATCGGCGCCCTCGACGGCGCCGGCCTCCCCAACGTGTCGATGGGGTACTATCCCAACGACGGGTCCAGCGAGTTCGGGCCGACCGACCCCTACCCGCCCTACCGCTGGGAGGACCAGGCCATCAACAAGAAGGCCCGCCTCTACCTGTCCAACGACCCGGCCGACCTGGCCGAGTGGCCCTACAACGACCCCAGCGGCAAGCCGATCATCAAGTCGATCCAGGACGGCTACGCCGTCTACAGCGACTTCAACCCGGCCTTCACCCGCGCCGGCGAGCAGAAGGTGGGGGTGGTGGTCAAGCAGTGGAGCTACAGCTGGAATTACGCCGACAACAACGACATCGTGTTCTTCCGCTTCTGGGTGATCAACCCCACGGGCCAGAACTACACCAACATCTACATCGGACCCTGCTTCGACGCCGACATCGGCGACGAGAGCGGCGCGGCCGCCAACGACCTGACCGGGTTCGACTACACCAAGAAGATGGCGATCCAGTACCAGACCGCCGGCGAGGCGGGCTGGCCCCGGGTGGGCGTGTTCGGCTGCCGCTACTTCGAGAGCCCGCGCAACAACACCGGCACCACCATCAACGTGGTCGACAACCAGTTCGCCCACCCGGTCCTGCCGGACTCGGCCCTGGGGATGACCGCGTTCAAGATCTTCATCATCACCGAGGACCCGTCCACCGACGTGGACCGCTACAAGCTGCTGACGGGACGCAACCACGTGTCCAACGTGATGGACGCCTACGACGAGTGGGGCGCGGTCACGGCCGGCGACAAGCGGTTCGTGATGTCGTCGGGCCCGTTCATCCTGGCGGCCGGCGACTCGGCGGCCACCTGCGTGGGCGTGATGTGCGCCTGGGACCAGGCCGCCGTCTACAAGGTGTCGGACGTGGCCCAGGACATCTATGACAACGGCTTCGAGCTGGCGGTGCCGCCCGAGGCCCCGCAGATCACGGTGATCCCCGAGGACAAACGGGTGCGGATCACCTGGACCAAGGTCTCCGAGACCACGCCCGACCCCTACTGGGCCAAGATCGACTCGACGCCCAAGTGGTACGACTACTTCCCGGGCAGCTACAGCGACACCATCCCGACCTTCCGGCGCATCTACTACGTCGACACCCTGCTGGTGGACAGTTTCAGGATCAAGACCGGAGCCACCACCAGCGTCGCCATCCGGCGCGGCGCGGCCAACCCGTCCGGCGGCACCGACACCGTGCAGGCCTTCTTCAGCCAGCGGGCCCTGTACGCCCGGTACGACTTCCAGGGCTATCTGGTGTACCGCGCCCAGACCAAGGACGAGCTGATCGACCCGACCAAGCGCGAGCATCTGGGCGTCCTGCGGACCGGCACCAGCGGCGCGTCGGGGTACTACATCGACAGGAAGGACGGCTACCAGATCGTCCGCGACCTGAACCAGAACATCATCTTCAACCCGGACGGTTCGGTCGACACCCTGAAGGTGTTCGACACCCTGGGCACCGACGCCGGCCTGTGCTACACCCTGGTCGACAGCAACGTGGTCAACAACTTCGGGTACTGGTACGGCGTCTCGGCCTACGATTACCAGCCCAACGTCTTCTTCACCCGCAAGTGCCCGACCACCCTGGCCAGCAGCCCGACCCAGACGGCCAAGTTCGGCGCGGCCCAGGCGGTGTGCCCTGACTACAAGCCCTCCGCGGTCTCCTACACCAGCGGCGGCGGAGCCGACCTGCGGGGCCTGGACGGTGACGGCACGACCAATTACGGCTACGAGCTGTTCGTGGCCGACCCGATCAACGTCGTCGACGCCACCTACACCGCCCGCTGGTCGGTGCGCAAGGAGGGCAGCGGCACCGGCGTCACCCGGCTGCCGGTGTACAGCGCCAAGATCTACGACGGGCTGAACAACCTGCAGGACAGCATCCTGCTGCGCCCGACCTTCGGCCTGTACGGGGCCAGCGACCCGGGCAACAGCTTCTACGGCAGCAGCAGCGACCAGGGGCTGTTCGGCGGCGTCGTGTTCCGGCCGTTCATGGTGTGGAAGCCCTGGCTGGCCAAGGCCGACACCATGGCGACGATCACCGAGAGTTCGACCGGCAGCCGCACCTACCCGGCGGACAGCGTGCGGGTGCGGCTCGACCCCAACACCT
>DDXR01000071.1 GCA_002347565.1 bacterium UBP2_UBA2255
CGCACGAAGTTCGCCGCAGGTGTGCGTGCGCTGCCAGTCGCCGAGAGTCTCGAGTTTCAGACTATCTTGCATTTTGCATTTTTCATTTTGCATTTTTCATTTCTCGAAACCCGTCTCGTCCCAGATCTCGTAGGCCTTGCGTACATGCGGTATCGTTATCGAACCACCGACGACCAGCGCGATGTTCATCGTCTCGTCGAACTCCTGCGCGGTGACGCCCAGCTTCTTGCATTGGATCACGTGGTAGGTGATGCAGTCGTTGCAGCGCAGCACGGCCGAAGCGCACAGGCCCAGCAGCTCCTTGGTCTTGGCCGGCAGGGCGCCGTCCTGGTAGGCCGCGCTGTCGAGGTTGAAGAACCGCTTGATGCCGACGTTCTCTGCCCGTAGGATCCTATCATTCATTCGCGAACGATACTCATTGAACTCATCAACACGCTGATTCATCACAACCTCACTTGCATTTCTCGCAACAACGTAGGCCGCGTCCTACGCTCCTACGTTACGACGCCCGGCCTCACCCCTGGCAGGAACACTCGCAGTAGGCCTCGATATTGTTCGCCAGCTCGGCGAAGGGGACCTCCCGCTGGCCGTGGGTGTCCATGTCCTTGAGCGACGCCGATCCCTTGGCCAGCTCGTCGTCGCCGATCACCAGCACGTAGCGGGCATTGAGCTTGTTGGCCTCGCGCAGCTGGGCCTTGAGGCTGCGGCCCTGCAGGTCCTGCTCGCAGGAATAGCCCTTGCCCCGCAGCGCGCCGCTCAGTTCGGCCCCCTTGACCGTGGCCGCCATGCCCAGCGCCGCGATGTAGACGTCCAGCCGCTGGCCGGCGGGGACCGGCACGCCCTGGTTCCTGATCGCCAGCAGGAACCGCTCCAAACCGGCGCCGAACCCCACGCCCGGAGCGGGATCGCCGCCCAGCTGCTCGACCAGCCCGTCGTAGCGCCCGCCGCCGCCCAGCGCGTCCTGCGCCCCCAGGTGCGGGGAGGCCACCTCGAAGGCGGTGCGGGTGTAGTAGTCCAGCCCCCGCACCAGCGTCTTGTCGAGGGCGTAGGGGACCGCCAGCGCTTCCAGCAGGGACTTGACCCGCTCGAAGTGCGCGGCGCAGGACGGGCACAGGCTGTCGACGGCGGCGGGCGCGTCCTGCACCTTGTCGCGGTCGGCCTTGCAGTCCAGGATCCGCAGCGGGTTGCGGTCGATGCGCTCCCTGCAGTTGCCGCACAGCGTCTCCAGCTTCGGCCGGAAGTGGGCCACCAGCTTGTCGCGGTAGGCGGGGCGGCAGGCGGGGCAGCCGACGGAGTTGAGCCGCAGCGTCAGATCCGACAGCCCCAGGCGCTGCAGGGTGGTGAACAGCAGCGCGATCACCTCGGCGTCGGCCAGAGGGCTTTCCGCGCCGACGATCTCGGCCCCGAACTGGGTGTGCTGGCGCAGGCGGCCGGCCTGGGGCCGCTCGTAGCGGAACATCGGCGCCAGGTAGAACACCTTGACGCAGGGCGACTCCTTCAGCGCGCCGTGCTCGATCAGGGCCCGGATCACCGGCGGCGTGCCCTCGGGCCGCAGGGTCAGCGAGCGGCCGCCCTTGTCGGTGAAGGTGTACATCTCCTTCTGGACGATGTCGGTGGCCTCGCCGGTGCCCTTGACGAACAGCGCGGTGTCCTCGAACTCCGGCGTGCGGATCTCTCGGAATCCGAAGGCCCGGGCCCGGGCCCGGATCACCGACTCGACGTGCTGCCAGGCCGGCGCATCCGCCGGCATCACGTCATAGGTGCCCTTGATCGCCTGGAACTTCGCCATGGTCGCTCCTCCAACGGGTGTACTGCGCCAGCCCCAGCCCCGCCAGGGCCCCGAACAGATCGGTGACGAAATCGTGCGGGTAGGTGTGCCGCCCCGGCACCAGCAGCTTGTGCCCCTCGTACGCCACGGCGGCCAGCACCGAGACCGCCGCCAGCAGCCACCGGGCGCGCGCCTGGCCCATGCCGGCCCGCACCGCAGCCCGGAACAGCAGGGCGCCGAAGACGGCGAACTGGAAAAGGTGCGAGACCGGGTCCCATCCCTCCAGCAACGCCGGCGGCCGCAGGCGGGGGATCGACGACACGACGGCCATCACCGCCGCCCACAGCAGCAGCGGGCCCCAGGTCCTGACCGTCCTCATCTGGCTTCCGCGCGCTCGACCTGGGACAGGACGGTCATGGTGGCCGCGGCATCCGGCGCCCGCAGCAGCTGTTCCCGGATGCCTTCGCGGTTGAGGATCCGCGACACCAGGGCCAGGGCCCGCACATGGTCCGACACGATGCTGGCCGGCGTGGCGATGAAGAAGAAGATCTGCACCGGCAGCCCGTCCAGCGATCCGAAATCCACCGGCTCGCGGGCGATGCCGAAGGCTGCCGCCATCCGTTTGACGCCGCGGGCCCGCCCGTGCGGGATGGCCACGCCCTTGCCGATGCCGGTGGACATCAGTCCCTCGCGCTCCAGGGCGGAACCGAGCAGCTCCCCGGGGTCATCGGCCAGCCCGGCGGCGGCCAGGGTTTCCACCAGCTCCCGGATGATTTCTTCCTTGGTCGCGCCGGCCAGGGGCAGCTTGACGCACTCCGGCCTGAGGATATCCTCGATCTTCATCACGTCCCCCTTGGTGTTTGTTCGCTCGTTCAGCAGATCCTGGGCAGGGCCTCGCCCTCAAGCATCAGCAGGGGGCGGCGCGCGCCCAGTGCGGTCCTCAGCACCACGCCCGCGCCCGCGCCCACCCTGCCGATGACGGCGGCCTCCCGGCCGGAAGGGTGCGATCGCATGGCGTCGAGCAGCGCGCCGGCCGCGCCGGGATCGGCCACCGCCACCAGCTTGCCCTCGTTGGCGCAGTACAGCGGATCGAGCCCCAGCAGCTCGCACGCGCCCCGCACCTGCGGCCGCACCGGCACGGCGGCCTCGTCGATCTCGATGCTGGCGCCCGACTGCCCCGCGATCTCGCCCAGCGTGGTTGCCAGGCCGCCCCGGGTGGGGTCGCGCAGCACACGCACGCCGCCGGCTCCGAGCATCGCCTGCACCAGGCCCGCCAGGGGCGCGACGTCGCTGGCGAGGCCGCCGGACAGCCCGAAGCCGTGGCGGGCGTTCATCACTGCCAGGCTGTGGTCGCCCACCGGGCCGCTGACGAGCACGATGTCCCCCGGGCGGGCGTTGGCGCCGGAGACCGCTGCCCCCGCGGGGACCAGCCCGACGCCCGCCGTGCAGACGAACAGCCCGTCGCAGGCGCCGCGCTCGACCACCTTGGTGTCGCCGGTGACGATGGCGACCTCCGACTCCCTCGCCGCCGCCGCCATCGAATCCGCGATCCGTTCCAGGTCCGCCAGCGCGAATCCCTCCTCGATGATGAAGCCGGCCGACAGGTGCAGCGGCCGCGCGCCCTTCATCGCCAGATCGTTGACCGTGCCGCACACCGCCAGGCGGCCGATGTCGCCCCCGGCGAAGAACAGCGGCTTGACCGTGTAGCAGTCGGTGGTGAACGCCATCCTGTATTCAGAATTCTGGATTCTGAATTCTGCGGAATCGTCGCCCTGCCGCAGCAGCTCGTTGTCGAACCGCGCCCGGAATACCTCATCCACCAGCTGGTGCGACAGCCGGCCTCCCGATCCGTGGGCCAGCTGTATGGCGCGGTGTCGGTGGTTCATCGCACTGCTACCGTTCGCGCGCCGGCGTTCCGTACTTGTGCCACGCCGCGCAGACGCCCTCGCTGGAGACCATGCAGGGGCCTACCGGGTCCGAGGGCGTGCACCGCTTCCCGAAGTGGCCGCACTGGTGGGGCTGCGCCAGGCCCATCATCACCCGGCCGCACAGGCAGCCCTCCGGCTCCGCCGCCGGCGGGACGCTCACCGGGAACCGCAGCGAGGCGTCGAACGCGCCGTACCCGGGCCGGAATGCCAGGCCCGAGCCGGGGATGTCGCCGATGGCCCGCCAGCTCGCGTCCGCGGCGAGGAAGACCTCGTCCAGCAGCCGCCGGGCCTCGGGGTTGCCCTGCTCCGGCACCGCGCGCGAATAGCTGTTGGCGATCAGCGCTTGCCCCGCGCGCCGCTGCTCCAGCAGGGAGACGATGCCGGCCAGGATGTCGAGCGGTTCGAACCCGGCCACGGCGCAGGGCGTCCGGTGAAGCTCGGCGATGAAACGGTAGGGCGCCAATCCGATGACCGCCGAGACATGGCCCGGCAGCAGGAAGCCGTCGATCTTCGCCTGCCGGCCGGACAGCAACGCCTGCAGCGCCGGCGGCACCAGCTTGAAGGCCGGATAGACCGTGAAGTTGCCGATCCCGCGCTGCCGGGCCGCCGCCACCGTGGCCGCGATGGTCGGCGCGGTGGTCTCGAACCCCACGCCGGCGAACACCACCTGGCGGTCCGGGGCTCCGGCCGCGATCTCGAGCGCATCCAGCGGCGAGTAGACGATCCTGACGTCGGCCCCGTCCGCCCGGGCGCGGCCCAGGCTGCCGCCGGACCCCGGCACCCGCACCATGTCGCCGAAGGTTGCCACGGTCACTCCGTCCAGCCGCGCGATGGCGATCATCCGGTCGATGTCGGCCAGCGGGGTCACGCACACCGGGCAGCCGGGCCCAGAAAGCAGGGTGACGGCCCCGGGGATCAGCCCGCGGATCCCGAACTGCGAGATGGCCATGGTATGGGTGCCGCATACCTCCATCAGCGAGACCGGCCGGTCGGCCAGCGCCTCGATCCTGGCAATCAGCATCCGGGCGGTCCCCGGATCGCGAAAACGGTCAAGCTCGTACGGCGGCACGGGACCCCGGCTCAGGAGACGGTGATGCCCGTCTGCTCCAGCAGCCGGTAGGTTTCCTCGGCCTCGTCCTGGTCGATCCGCTGGATGGCGAAGCCGGCGTGGACCAGCACGAACTCGCCGACCGCGGCGTCCGGCAGCAACGCCAGGCCGATCCGGCGCTTCAGGCCCCGGATGTCCACCTCGGCGCTGCCGGCCTCGATGCTGTCTATCCTGGCTGGAATGGCAAGGCACATCTGGACTGGTCCATCATCGGTTTTCGGCGGCGGCCAGCAACTGGCCCAGGGCGATGCCGCCGTCGTTGGACGGCACCTGCCGGTTGACGTGCACCGTGAACCCCCGCTGCTCCAGGCGCGCGGACAGCGTCCGCAGCAGCAGCCGGTTCTGGAACACGCCCCCGGACAGGGCCGCGCGGCGGATCCCGGTGCGCAATTTTAAATTATCGCACATCGCGGCGGTAAAGTCAATTACGGTGTTGTGGAATCGGGCGGCGCAGACCGCCGGCGGCACCCCGGCCAGCCGGTCGGCCGCCAGTTGGGACCACAGCGGCCCCAGCCCGACGACGCCGCCGACGATCGAAAACGGATACGACCCCTGCTCGCCCGGGCGGCAGGCCTGCTCCAGCGCCATGGCGGCCTGGGCCTCGAAGGTGCTGGTCCGCCGGATCCCCAGCAGCGCGCTGGCCGCGTCGAACAGCCGCCCCATGCTCGAGGTCATCACCGTGTTGGCGCCGGTCTCGGCCTGGAGGGCAACGACCTGCAACTCCCCTTCCGGAACGCTGTCGAACAGCCCGGCCGGGATCTCCCCCAGCAGCCGCCGGCAGTACGCCGCCGCGATGCGGTATGGCTTGCGGATCGCGGCCTCGCCGCCGGGCAGCGGCAGGCATTCGATATGCCCGGCCCGGCCCAGCCCGTGCTCGGCGCGCGGATCGGTCACGAAAAACTCGCCGCCCCAGATCGTGCCGTCGTCCCCGTAGCCGGTGCCGTCGAACGCCACGCCGATCACCGGCTCGTCGACCAGGTTGTCGGCCAGCACGCTGAGGATGTGGGCCCGGTGGTGCTGCACCGCCCGGTGTCCGGCCTCGGTCTGCTGGCAGGCCCAGCGGGTGGTGAGGTAATCGGGATGGCGGTCGTGGACGATGACCCGGGGCGTGATGCCGAACCATCGCCGGTACTTGGCGACCATCTCCTCGAAGAAGTCCATGGTCCCGAGGTTGTCGGCCTCGCCGATGTGCTGGCTGACGAAGGCCCGGTCGCCCGCCGCCAGCGCGAAGCAGTTCTTCATCTGGGCGCCCACCGCCAGCGTCGGCGGCAGCGCGACCGGCAGCCGGATGGGGTCGGGCGCGTATCCCCGGGCATGGCGGATGATCTGGTACCCGCCCCCGGCCGCCGCCCCGTCCCAGGCCATGGCGATGGAATCGTCGCAGCGGTTGACCACCTCGCGGTCGTGGGTCAGGAAGGCGTCGGCGACGCCGGCCAGCTGCGCCAGCGCCTGGCCGTCGTCCCCGATCACCGGCTGGTCCTGGGCGTTGCCCGATGTCATCACCAGCGCGGCCAGCCCCGGGCGCCGCTGCCGCAGCTCCCGGAACAGGGCATGGTGCAGCGGTGCGGATGGCAGCATCACGCCCAGGTACAGGTTCTGGGGAGCGACCTCGTCCGGCAGGGCCCGGCGGCTGCGCAGCAGGACGATGGGCGCCGGCGCGGACGCCAGCAGGCGCTCCTCCTGCGGCGTGGCCAGGCACAGGCCCCGGGCCGCTTCGAGGTCCGGGCACATCACCGCCAGCGGCTTGTCGGGGCGGCGTTTGCGCTCGCGCAGCCGGGCCACGGCACCGGGGCTGTGGGCGTCGCAGGCCAGATGGTAGCCGCCGATGCCCTTGACCGCCACGATCCGTCCCTGCAGCAGGGCTTCGGCCGCCTGCGCCAGGGCGGGGCCGGCGCGCGAGAGCTCGCCCCCATCCCGGTCCCGGAACGAGACCGCAGGTCCGCAAGCCGGGCAGGCGTTGGGCTGCGCGTGGAACCGCCGGTCGGCCGGGTCGTCGTACTCGCGCCGGCACTCCGGGCACATGGCGAACGCCCTCATCGAGGTCATCGGCCGGTCGTAGGGGGTCCCCTCGATGATCGAGAAGCGGGGCCCGCAGTTGGTGCAGTTGATGAACGGGTAGCCCCGGCGGCGGTCGCCGGGGTCCGCCAGCTCCCGCAGGCAGTCGCCGCAAACGGCGATGTCCGGCGAGATCCGCGTCACGCCGGGCTGGGAGCTGCTCTCCAGGATGGAGAATCCGCCGCAGCCGGCCGGCGCCGCATCGGCCACCGCCAGCGAGTCGATCGCTGCCTGGGGCGGCAGCTCACGGGGGATGGCGTCGACGAACGCCCCGATCGCATCGGCAGCGCCCTCCGCCGCGACCTCCACGCCGGCGCTGGAATTGCGCACCCAGCCCGACAGTCGGTGCCGCCGCGCCAGCCGGTAGATGTAGGGGCGGAATCCCACGCCCTGCACCACGCCGTCGATATGGATGTGGATCGATCGTGTCATGTGAAAAAAGCCGCTGCTGCGGCACGAGGGCAATTATAAATCCTGCCGACGTGAAATGCAAGCGGATAATCGCAACACCCCCTTGCTTTTCGCCAGGAAATCAGGTATGCTGATGCCTTCCTATGCTTGGAATGGATAGCTGACGAAGATGACTGAGCCGAGCCGCAGCCTGCGGCTGTCGATCATCGAGGGATCGTTCGCCGCGATCCACATCACCATCACCGGCGGCGCGCTGGTGACCGGCTACGCCCTGATGCTGGGCGCCAGCGATTTCCACCTGGGCCTGCTGGCGGCGCTGGGGGCGCTGTCCACGGTGGGCTCGCTGGCCGGCGCCCAGCTGGTCGGCATCCTGGGCTCTCGCAAGCGGCTGGTGATCCTGGCGGCCACGGCCGGCCGGGCCCTGTGGGCGCTGCTATGCGCCCTGCCGTTCGCCCCGCTGCTGCCCGGGGCCAGGCTGTGGCTGTTCTTCCTGACGGTGTTCCTGGCCACCTCGTCCGTCAACATGGCCAACAACGCCTGGACCTCCTGGATGACCGACCTGGTGCCGCAGCAGCGGCGCGGCTCGTACTTCGGCCTGCGCAACACCGTGCTGGGCGCGGTCGGCATGGCGGCGAACTTCGGCGCCGGGAAGCTGTTCGACTGGTTCAAGGCCGGCGGCCGGCAGCAGCAGGGGTTCGCGCTGGTGTTCGGGGCCGCGGCCCTCTGCGCGGTGGTCGCCGGCATCCTGCTGTCGCGGCAGTGGGAGCCGCCGCTGCGGGGCGAGCGGCCGCTGTCGCCGCGGCGGCTGGTCACCGTGCCGTTCGCCGACCGAGATTTCCGCAGGCTGCTGACGTTCTTCGTGCTGTGGTCCCTGGCCACCGGCATCGCCAGCCCGTTCTTCGGCGCCCACATGATCAAAAACCTCCAGATGCCGTTCTCGGTGATCGCCCTCTACTCGATCATCGCCGGCATCCTCAGCCTGTCGCTGCAGCCGCTGTGGGGCAGGGTGATCGACCGCATCGGCAACCGGCCGGTGCTGGCCTTCAACATCATGGGGATCTTCCTGCTGCCGCTGTTCTGGCTGTTCGCCACGCCGACGTTCTACCTGCCGATCTGGATCGACGCCTTCCTCACCGGGCTGTTCTGGCCGGGCTTCGGCCTGGCGACCTTCAACCTGCTGCTGGCGACGGCGCCGGAGCAGAACCGCACCGCCTACTTCGCGGTGCAGAGCGTGGCGGCGGGGGCGGCCGTGTTCGCCGCGTCGCTGCTGGGGGGCTGGGCCGCCACGCAGCTGGCGGGGTTCCGCGTCGTGGTGCTGGGGCAGTCCCTGATCAACTTCCACCTGCTGTTCGCGCTGTCGTCGCTCTGCCGGATCCTGCTGTTGCCGCTGGCCTTCCGGCTGAAGGAGGAGCGGGCCCAGCCGGTGGCCGCCCTGCTGGGGCTGGTCGGCGACAAGGTGTTCCAGCGCTTCAACAGCGGGCTGGGCGCCGGGATCATGACCATTGGGAAACGATACCGCAGGAAGGACTAGCTGGAAACGAACCGGGGCGGCTGAAGCCGCCCCGGTTTGTTTTATATGCATTTTCCCATCGGCAGCCGTATGGCTCGAAACGTTGCCGCAGGCTGCTCTACCATGCATATAGGGTCTGAGGAATTCCCGGCAACCTGGGTTTTACTAATAGCGGTTAAATAGAAAAACCCCGCCGTTAGGCGGGGCTTTTGTGTTGAGCGATAATATTCCAGATCACTTTAAATGGGTCAGCACCTGTACAATCAACAGAAGCCAGACTACAATGATCGACAGCAAGTACACCTTCACCATCTTGTATTTTAGATCGAATCTATAAACACTGAAGTCGGCTTTATCTACCTTGTTGTTTAAGTAATAACCTTCTCGAAAGGCCACGACACTTGCGATTGTGCCTATTATTATCGTTATGGCATATAATCCGATTTGCGGGAAAGCGGTAAATATGCCCTGCGTAGATAGCAGTATTAGCGATATAATTATATTGCCTGCTAATACTACCATACAACCTGTTGCCAGCACAAAAAATATGCTGAATAAGCCAACAGCTATTTTGCTATTCTTCATATTATTCGTTCCTTTCCTATAAACCGCAATCATGCAATATATCTAACACCCAATCCCAGCAATTATATTTATAGAAATTATAATTGGGTGCAGGTGCGGCCATACGCTTAGCAGCAAGGCCTTTTACGCAATCATCATGGCATTTATCAGTGGTTATTTTCCAACACGGACTTGTATTTGCCGGGTCAGGGGATTTAATTTGACCTGGCGCATTATAGCCACCAATCACAAAACCGTGCTGAAGAATATTAACATCCGGATAGAAACCCCAAGTAGGTTGACTCATATCGTCATTATCACCAACTTTAATAAAACGATGAGGTATTAGACCATAAACCCATTTCTGGCATACATAAACATATTTTCCCGTCGGGTCGGTCCAATTAATCGGATTATTTGCCACATAGCTATACCAGTTCAAGCACCCACCTTTATCCCCTATCGGGTCATTCTGCATGAACCGGCCCAACTTGGGGTAGTACTCTCTTGCCCGCAGGTTGTACGCATTCACCGGTGTAATGTCGTATTCCTGCCCGGTGTACCGGTAGTTGTTGATACTGGTAGCGCCCCAGGCGCCCAGGCTGTCCCCGAACTCGTCGTACAGGAAGCTCTTCCACACGGCATACGTACTGTCGCTAACACCCACGATGGAACCCAAGGCATCATGGTGGTAGTAAAACTTCCTCCCGGTGCTGTCTATCCTGGCTAAAAGCATGCCGTTGGCGTAGACGTACTTGTACCTGATGTTGCCGTTGGTCCTCCGCTCCACCGCTGTGTACATGCCGTCAGGTATGTACTGCAACGAGCTGTCCTTGGTCCCCAGCTTCTTCAAGCGCACCCCGTCCCCGTTGTAGAAGAACACCGTGCTGTCCGAGCCCTGCTTCACCTTGGTCAGCCGGTTCTCAAAGTCGTAGGCGTACGTCCGGGTGCCCGGTTCGTCAAAGCTCTGCGTCAGGTTGCCGTTGTCGTCGTAGCTGTATTCGTACGGGTCCGGCAGGGATGGGCTCTGGTCCTGAACGGTCATCTGGTTGTTGGCCGCATTATAGGTGTAGATCTTATATGACGAGGGCCCTTTTATTCTCTTCAGCCGGTTGCCGGCAGCGTCGTAGGTAAAACGGATCGAGTCCCCGCCATCGATCCCGGCTGGATTCATCACCTTCTTAAGCTGACGCTTGCCGTCGTAATAGTAGTAGATCGTCCCCGAAAGTACCGAGGTCCCCGGCCTGGTAAGGTACACGTACTGGCTGGTCCGGTCGCCCAGGCCGTTGTAATACAAACCCATCTAGACAGTGGGGTTGCTACAATGTATGTATGTAAACAATAGTCTTACGGCACCCAACACGCGCCATAACCAGCACCAGAAATATCCATTACTTTTAAAGGATGCCCCTTACCATCAGCTTGAATAATTACATATTGAGATGACATCGACAGGATTTTGGATAATGGATTATGCCCCTGGAATAATATATAGCTACCATCGGGGGACCAGGTTATATTAACGATAGAGTAATATTGGGGCGAATAATAGGATGAATGTGATACGATACCTGTGTTATTGCCAGATGAAAGCTCCTTAACATAAATATTGCCATCGAATACATAGGCTAGATATCGATTGTCTCTTGAGATTGCAGGCGAATAACCTTGAGCAACCGATTTAATTATTTCTCCATTTGCCTTAGCCTCAACTATCATCCCATCTTCTTTCGATAGAAATATTGATTCCCCGCTATTTGACCAACATATATTTCCAGCTGCAAGTTTTAATTCTTTTAGCATGTATGTGTTTTTCTTTTTTAAATCGTATATAGCGCATCTGAATGTACTATTTGAATCAACAACAAAAGCAATTTTATCTTCGAGGGGCGATATTACAACATTGCAAATGCTCTCGTTCATTTTAGATACAAGCGTATCTATCGTTTTATCCAAAACATGATAACACAACAACGAATATGTATAATTAGTGTGATCAAGCATACCAAAATACATTTTACTGCGATCTTTCGTCAATGTCACACCATAAATCCAATTATATTTTTTATCACTTTCAAAGACAGTTGTTATACTGTATTTCACGCAGTCGTATAATACTATTCTATCGGCATCGTTAATATATATTTTGCCTTTAGCACTATTATTATTATATGCTGTGCAGGTTAAAACCACTGACAGCATAACAAATATTAAGAGGTACATAGATGCTCTTTTCATTATTACTATCCTCTCAATCTTTGATTGTTATTATTGTGTGCACAATCTGAGAATGCTATTAGCCCAATCATAGCAATTATAGAATGCTAGACTATACAACATTGAATGACCTGTCCAGTTACTCAACACACATTTCTCCAAACATGGGTCATCACTAGTAAACAATGGTGTGCAGGGTCTACCTTTATCAGGTCTCAACTCAGCCGGCACAAAGCAAGCTGGACAAGCAGCCACTAACGGCTCTAATCCCTTTCTAGGGTAAAAACCCCATGCTTCATTATTTACCTTTAACCAGCCATGAAAACCATCCGTGCATAGTGTTACTATTTTGCCCGTTCTATCTATCGCATTCACCGGATTATTCTTCACATACAAATACCAGTTCGTGCTCCCGCCTTTATCCCCTATCGGATCATTCTGCATGAACCGCCCCAACTTGGGGTAGTACTGCCGCGCCCGCATGTTATAGGCATTCACCGGCGTAATGTCGTATTCCTGGCCCGGTGTAGCGGTAGTTGTTGATGCTGGTCGCGCCCCAGGCGCCCAAGCTGTCGCCGAACTCGTCGTACAGGAAGCTCTTCCACACGGCATACGTACTGTCGCTAACACCCACGATGGAACCCAAGGCATCATGGTGGCAGTAAAACTTCCGCCCGGTGCTGTCTATCCTGGCTAAAAGCATGCCGTTGGCGTA
>DDXR01000031.1 GCA_002347565.1 bacterium UBP2_UBA2255
CGGCCGGCCGGTGACCGCCCGGTTATCCAGGCGGAAATATCCGCTGGGGGGGTCGAGCTCCACCGCCGGCCGCGAGCCGTTCCCTGCCGATGGCGCGATCCCCAGGTCGAAGGCGTTGCCGGCCAGAGACAGGGCCGACACCTGGGCGCCGTAGGCGTACTGGCCGTCCTCCCACATCCAGCCGGCGCCGTAGCCGGCGGTGTCGAAGAACTGGGCGTCGGCCACCAGGTCGCCGTCTACCAGCCGCAGGCCCCGGGACTTGAGCGCGAACGCCAGCCGGTCCAGATCCGGCACCCTGAGGTCGGGCGCGCCCAGCCCCTTGAGGTACAGGCTCCCCCCGATCCTGCCCCGGGCGTCGATCGAGTCGCCGCACACCAGGGTGGCGAACCGGTGATACGGCCCCCATTGCCGCAGGGCGGCGGCGGCGGTGAACAGCTTGTTGACCGAGGCCGGGACGAACAGCGACGCCTTGTTGCGCGCGTAGATCTCCCGCTTCCCGCCGTCGACCTCGACGATGCAGGCGCCCACCGCGGCCTGGGCCAGCACGGTGTCGGCCAGCAGCGAGTCGATCCGCGCCGCCAGCAGGCTTCGCTTGACCGCCGCCGAGTCCACGGGAACGACGACGGCCGGCGGCTGCAGCACCGCCCGGCCGCCGCAGCCCGCCAGGGCGACGGTGATGCCGAATGTGCAAAAGGTCAGGGTCTTTTTCATTCGTCGGGGAACAAAATCTCTGGTTTGTCATTCCCGCCCCGCATCGCCGTGCGGGATAAACTCCAGCGGGAATCCAGAAAACATGGATTCCTGCTCCCCGTTCATCGTCGGGAACAAGCTTCGCTGGAATGACACCTGGCTGTGTTGCTGCACAAAACCCGGACGTGCCGGGGAACGACAAGGAATCCGTGTCGATCTGCGTTCATCAGCGTCCGGAAAAACCCCGTGGCCCTCGGGTCACACCACGTACTTATCCAGCGCCCCGGCCTCGAACTTCTCGACCTCGGCCGCCAGGTCCCCGAAGCCCTTCTTCCCCATCAGGCCGTAGGTGTAGCGCTTGCCCTGCTCCACGCCGGGCTGGTTCATGGGGTTGATGTCGAACAGCCCGCCGGCGAAGGCCGTGGCCGTCTCCATCAGGAAGACGAACTGGCCCACCGCGTGGGCGCTGATCTCCGGGAAGATGAACGCGCAGTTGGGGCGGCCGTTCTTGGCCAGGGCCATGGCCGTGGCCCGCTGCTCGTAATTCAACAATTGTCCAAATGAGTGTCCCCCCAAATACGCCAAATCGGGAATTTTCGGGTAGGCCTTGGGGATCCTCTCGTCGCTGCGGAACTTCGCCACCCGCAGGAAGGTCACCGACTTGTCGCGCGGGCCTTCCATGTACAACTGAACCTGGGAGTGCTGGTCGGTGGCGCCCAGCGCCTTGACCGGCGTCGGGCCGGTCTCCACGGTGGCGCCGCGGTTGTCGATCCGCTTGCCCAGGCTCTCGGCCCACAGCTGGCGGAACCAGTCGGCCAGCGGGAACAGCGCGTCGCTGTACGGCATCATCACGCTGATGCGGCAGCCCTTGCGGTAGAGCAGCCACTGCAGCAGGCCGTAGAGCCGGGCCGGGTTGCGCCAGGGGTTGTCGTTCAGCGTCCGCTCGCGCACCGCCGCCGCGCCGCGCACCAGCGACTTGACGTCGACCCCGCACATCGCCAGGGGGAACAGGCCGACCGGGGTCAGCACCGAGAAGCGGCCGCCCACGCCGGACGGCACGTCGAGCGACGCCAGCCCCTCGTCCCGGACGATCTGCCGCAACAGCCCCTTGTCGGGGTCGGTGGTGACGACCACCCGGGACGCCCACTTCCGGCCGAGTTTCTTCTGCAGCCACTGCCGCACCCACAGGAACTGGGCGCTGGTCTCGGCCGTGGCGCCGGACTTGGAGATGACGTTGACCAGTGTCTTCTTCGGGTCGAGCAGGGCCAGCTGGCTTTTCAGCTTCTCCGGGTCGACGTTGTCCAGCACCCACAGCCGCGGCAGACTTCGCCTCTTTTTCTTGTCCAGGAAGTTGTGGTGCGGGGAATTGAGCGCGGCGTGGACGGCGCTGGTGCCCAGCGCCGAGCCGCCGATGCCCAGCACCACCAGGTCGTCGCAGGTCCCCTTCAGCTTGGCGGCCAGCGCCAGAGAGGCCGCCAGGCCCTCCGGTTTGCCCGGCAGGTCGAAGAAGTCGAGCCCGCCCTGGGAACGCTTGGTGTAGAACCACTGCACCGCGCGCGTCACGTCGGCGCCGGCCTTCTCCACCTGGCCGTAGTCGATGCCGTGGCCGCCGGTGCGCTCGGCCATCAGGTTGTTGAAATCGAACCGGATGGGATCGGTCTTCATTGCCCCGTCTCCTCGCTCGGTTGGTCGTGCGGTTCCGGGACCGGTCGGTCCTCCGGCTGGGGCGCCGGCGGCGGCGCCGCGACGGGCGGCCGGTGCGCGTAGCCCAGGGAGAACGCCACGATGTTCTGGTTGTTGCCGCTGCCAGATAGGGGGTGGCTGGTGGCCGCGCCCAGGTCGGCGGCCAGCCGCCGCCAGCGGACGCCGGCGCCGGCCGTCAGGAAATACAGTCCGTGCAGCTCCGGGTGCCGATCCCGGTCGGCCGGGTCGATCGGCGTGGCCAGCGAATGGCCGCCGGCCCGCAGGGTCAGCCAGGGAGCGACGTCGAGCTCCAGGCCCAGGTGCCAGTCCAGCGTGCCGACGTAGCCCACGACCACCGACTGCCAGCTGGTGAAATCGACCTGGCCCGCCGCCCGCAGCCCGGTATCGATCTGCCAGCGCCCCGCCAGGCCCGCCGTCGAGGGCACGATGCTGTACAGCTCCAGGGTCCGCAGCGTGTCCAGGTAATCGAACCCGGTGGACCCCTCGAACGTGGTGCGGGTGCGGTAGAACAGCCCCAGCGTCAGGTCCTGCCGGATGTCGGCTTCGCACCCCAGCGCCACCGCTCGGCCGTTGACCGCCGCCCGGGCCAGCCGGTGGGACTGGTCGGACCAGTCCATGGTCACGCGGTCGAAGCCCAGCGCCAGTGCCAGACGGGCGCGCCCGCCGGCGGCGATGCGCCAGCCGCCGCGCAGCTGGTCCAGGGCCAGCACCAGCCGATCCCGCACCTGGGGCCGCAGCGGGTCGTTGAAGTCCAGCGTCGCGCGTTGGGCCCGCCGGGCACCGAAGGCCAGGTACTGGCCGCCGGCGCCCCAGCCCGCCACCGCGGTCGCCGGCAGCAGCTGCGACGGCCGAGTGTCGAGGATTTCGTGGCTGCGGAAGGCGGACAAGGCCGAGCCCCCGATCTCCCCGCTGGCGCCCTCCGCCCCGGCCAGGGCCGCCGGGTTGGCGAACACCGCGGCCAGCCCTTCGATCGCGGCCCTGGTGTCGCCGCAGGCCAGCGACCGCGCCGAGACCGGATGGAACGCGTTGTACTGCAGCGGCAGGTCCAGCCGGTAGCCGGCCCGGGCCGGGGCGGGGGCCGCCGCCAGCGCCACGGCGGCCAGCACGGGCAGCGATCGCGTTCCCATCAGTCCCCGAACGCCGTTCCCACGGCGCGGGCGGCCGCGATCACCTCGTTGTCCGGCTCCACCCGGCGCAGCCGGTCGACGGCCTCCGCGATGGTCACCGCCTCCACCCGCAGCCCCTTCAGCGCCGCCATCTTCCCGAAGTCGCCGGCCGCGGCCAGCTCCGCCGCCTTGACGCCGAACCGCGTGCCCAGGATCCGGTCGAAGGCCGTGGGGCTGCCGCCGCGCTGCAGGTGCCCCAGCACCGTCACCCGGCACTCGATGCCGGTGCACTCCTCGACCTGGTCGGCCAGCCGCTGGCCGATGCCCCCCAGCCGCAGGGAGTCGGTCGATTCCTTGACCACCTTCCTGACGACCATCTCGCCCCCTTCCGGCCTGGCGCCCTCGGCGGCCACGATGATGGAGAACCGCTTGCCCTTGGAATTGCGCTCCAGCACCCGCTGGCAGACGCGGTCCAGGCGGAAGGGCAGCTCCGGCAGCAGGATGATGTCGGCGCCGCCCGAGACGCCGGCGTACAGGGCGATCCACCCGGCGTAGCGGCCCATGGTCTCCATGATCATCACCCGGTGGTGCGAGCTGGCCGTGGTGTGCAGGCGATCCAGCCCCTCGCAGGCCACGCTCAGCGCGGTGTCAAAGCCGAAGGTGACGTCCGTGGCGGCGAGATCGTTGTCGATGGTCTTGGGCACCCCCACGCAGGGGACGCCGCGCCGGCACATCTCCGCGGTCATGCTCATGGTGCCGTCGCCGCCGACCGCCACCAGCGCGTCGATGTGGGCCCGGTCGATGTTCGCCCGCACCTGGTCGAACACGTCGCGGAACTCCAACTCGCCGCGGTCGTTCTTGACCGGGTACTTGAACGGGTTGTCGCGGTTCGACGTGCCCAGCAGGGTGCCGCCGGTGTGGATGATGCCGGACACGTTCCAGCTGGTCAGCTCCTTGAACCGGCCATCGATCAGCCCGGCGAAGCCGTCCTCGATGCCGATCACCTGCATGCCGTGGACACCGGTGGCGGCCTTGGTGACGGCCCGGATCACCGCGTTCAGGCCGGGGCAGTCCCCGCCCGCGGTCAGCAGGCCGATGCGGCGGATCTTCTTGGCCATGGTCGTGCGTCCGATGCGTTGCGTTGTCGGGGGCGCGGGTCCTAGACCAGGCCCGCGATCAGCCGGGCGATGCGCTCGGCGGCGTCGGGTTTGCCCAGCTTCTGGGCCGCCCCCCGCATCGCCGCCAGCCGGCCGGGCGTGGCCAGCACCTGCTGCACCTTGTAGGCCGCGTCCGCGGTGTGCATGGCCTTGACCCCGGCCCCGTTCTCCAGCACCATGTCGCTGTTCATGTCCTCCTGCCCGGGGATGGGGTTGATCACCACCATCGGCAGGCCGCAGGCCATGGCCTCGGCCGTGGTCAGCCCGCCCGGCTTGGTGACCACCAGGTCCGAGGCCTTCATGTACTCGTCCATCTGATCGGTGTAGCCCACCGGCTTGAGGTGGAACGGCACCCGGCGGGAAAGGTCGCGCAGCAGCTGGTACAGCTTCTTGTTCTTGCCGGCCACGGCGATCAGTTGGAAGCTGGTGCGCATCTTCTCCAGGTCGCGCACCACCTGCTCGATCGGCCCCACGCCGAAGCCGCCCGACAGCAGCAGCACCGTCGGCAGGCCCGGCCGCAGCTGCAGCTTGTGGCGCAGCGCCCGCCGGCCCTTGTCCTGGGCGAACACCGGCATCACCGGGATCCCCAGGGCATGGATCCGGCCGGGCGGGATGCCCATCCCCTCCAGGTGGTTGCGGACGGTGCCGTCCGCCACGACGTAGTGCTCGCAGTCCTGGGTGTACCAGTAGGAATGCAGGCCGTAGTCGGTGGTGACCGTCACCAGCGGCGCGGCCAGCTTGCGCTTGCGCTTGAGGTCGGCCACCAGCTGGGTGGACAGGAAGTGGGTGGACACCACCGCGTCCCAGGGGTTGTCCAGCATGTAGTTGATGAACTTGCGGGAGTTGAGGGAGTCCATCCAGCGCCACAGGAAGTCCGGCCGGTTGTTGCGCTTGATCTTGTCCGAGGCGTCGAAGATGTAGCCGTAGAGCTGGGGCTGCTTGGCCGCCATGTACAGGTAGATGTCATGGTAGATCATCTTGTACAGGGCGGTGGAGAAGTGCAGCAGGTCGATCGGCACCACGCCCAAGTCGGGGCGCTTCAGGGCGTAGAGCGAGTGCTCGACCGCGCGCGCCGCGACGACGTGGCCGGCGCCGGCCGAGGCGGAGATCAGCAGGACTTTCTTCATTGGTTTGGGGGCGGCTCCCATTGCGTGCAAAGGCTAAAAACACTATAGCACAACGTCCGGGAAAAGACAAGATGAAATTGCCATTGATCCGCGCGCCCCGGCCCCGGCCGGCTGGCGACGGATCGCCGTCATCCTGAGATTGTCCCGTGCCTGTCAAGATGAAGGATGACCGCTGCCACCCGTTCGGCTTGGCGGGCACGCTTGCTATGCACAGGGTGACCTTCGCTGCATTCCTTGGTGCTCGCGGGAAGGCAAAGCCCCCTCACGGCGGAGGAGGACATGGTGATCAGACGCAGGGAAGATCCGTCAGGCCGTGTTCCTCGCCGCCAGCAGTTCCTGCACGATCCGGCCCACGTCCAGCGACCGTCCCCGCTCCAGCGCTGCGGTCAGCCGCTGCGGCCCCAGCGCCTCCGACAGGATCGCCATCACCGGTTCGGCGTTGGCGCGGATCTCGTCGTTGTACTCGGGATGGGCCTGGACGGTGCCCAGCAGTTCGGCCGCACGCTCGTGGGCGCCGGCGCGGGCCTCCAGCAGGGCCACGCCCGCCAGCACTTCCACCAGCACCGAGTAGGCGCCGATGGCCCATGCCCGCTCGGCCGACTTCTGGTAATTCCGGCCGGCCTCGGCGGCGTCGCCCATGCCGGCGTAGGTGTGCCCCAGGTTGAGCAGGGAGACGGCCATGCCGTGCCGGTGGCCGATCCCGTCGTAGGTTTCGATCGCCTCGCGGTAGTAGGGCTCCGCATCATCGAACCGGCCCTGGCGGCGCATCGACTCGCCCTGGTTGGTGGCGCTGGCAGCCATGCCCCAGCGGTCGCCGATCTGGGCGAACACCGACTTGCTCTGGGTGTGGTAATGGAATGACTCTGCGTACTCACCCCGCATGAAATGCGACAGGCCGATGACCCGCAGGGCCATGGCGATGCCCTGCTTGTCCTGCAGCTCCTGGTACAGCGCCAGGCACTCTGCGGCGTAGGTCCTGGTGGCGGCGATGTCGCCGAGCCGGTAGCTCACCTCACCGAGGTGGGACACCACCTGGGCCTTGCCCCGCCGGTCGCCGCTGCGGCAGGCCTGGGCCAGCGCCAGCGCCAGGTGCTTCTTGGCCTCGTCGTACCGGCCCTGGGCCATCAGGGCCCAGCTCAGCCCGTCCAGGGCGTTGATCTCGGCCTGGTCGTCATTGGTCTCCCGGGCCAGCTGCAGTGCCCGGCCGTGGTGGTCGCGGGCCCGCGGAAAATCCCCCAGTTGGCGCAGGGTGTTGCCGATGTGGGTGTTGATCACGGCGAGCTGCCCCCGGTCATCCTGCGGGCACAGCGCCAGGGCCCGCTGGTAGAGCTCCAGGGCCTCACGGTAGGAGCTGACCCGGTACTGGGCGTTGCCCTGCTTGCGCAGGCAGCGCGCCGCCCGGGCGTCCTCGCCGGCCAGCTCGTAGTGGTGGGCGATCAGCCCCAGGTATTCGGCCAGACGCTCCCCGGCGTTGGCCTCCAGCCACAGCGCCACCTGGGCGTGGAACCGCTTGCGCAGCCGCAGCAGCACCGTCTCGTAGGCCACGTCCCGCAGCAGGGCGTGCTTGAACAGGTACTCCTCGCTGGCGGCGAAAGCCGACGGCGCGTGGCGGAACACCAGCTCGCGCCGCTGCATCGACTCCAGCAGCGGCCGCACCGCGGCCGCCGCCGCCGGCCGCTCCTCGGCCTGGAGCACGGCCACCGCCGAGTCCCAGAAGCGCCGGCCCACCACCGAGGCCCGCTGCAGCACGTCGCGCTCCTCGGCCGGCAGGCTGTCCAGCCGGGCCTGCAGGATCCCGGTCAGCGTGGACGGCACCCGCAGCGTGGCCAGCTTGCCCGGGACCACGGTCCACGGCTCGCCGCGGACGATCACACCCTCGTCCAGCAGCATCTTCACCAGCTCCTCGACGTAGTAGGGGTTGCCATCGGCGCCCTCGACGATCAGGTCGCGCAGCCGTTGCGGCACCTCGGCGGCCTTCTGCAGCACCTGGGACACCAGCTCGCGGCTGCGCTCGGCCGGCAGCGGCGCCAGGTCGATCCTGGTCCCGTTCGCGCCCCAGCCCGGCCGCCGCTCGTAGAGCGTGGGCCGCGCCAGGCAGACGATCAGCAGCGGCGCGTCCGGCAGCTCGGCGGCCAGCCGCTCCGCGGCGTCCAGCGTGCTGTCGTCGGCCCAGTGCGCGTCCTCCAGGAACAGCAGCAGCGGCTGCCGCGCCACCGCCCGGAAGTACGCCGCCAGCTGCAGGCCGGCCTCCTTGCCGAACGACGTGCTGCCCAGCAGCTCGGCCACCGCCGGGCTGGCGCGGAATTCGAACCCCAGCAGATGGCCGACGATGTCGGCCTGCTCCGGCGCCAGCGCGCCGGCGCAACCGGCCCGGAACTTCTCCAGCGCCGCCGCGGACGGGTCGCTCTCCAGGATGCCGAAGCGGGCGGCGAAGACCTCGCGCAGCAGACGGTAGGGCACCTGCTGGGCTGCCGGCGCGGCCCGGCCCTTGAACAGCAGCATGGTCTCGGGCAGCAGCTCGATCCAGTTCTCGAACTCGAACAGCAGCCGCGATTTCCCCACGCCGGCGTCGCCGCAGACGGTGACCAGCGCCGTGCGCCGTTCCCGGACCGTCCGCTCCAAGGCGTCCTGCAGGGCCTTGAGCTCGGCGTCGCGGCCCACCATGGCGGTCTCCACGCCCTCCACCCCGCGGCTGGCCATGCGGAAGGCCAGCGGCTTGGCGCGGTCGACCACGTAGGCCCGCACTGGCCCGCGCTTGCCCTTGATCGTCAGCTCCGCGGTGGGCGTGACGTCGAAGATCCCCCGCACCAGGCGGTAGGTGTCGTGCGAGGCCAGCACCCCGCCCACCGGCGCCTGGTGCTGCAGCCGCGACGCCAGGTTGACCGCGTCGCCCATGGCGGTGAACTCTCCGGTGGTGCCCACCTCGCCCAGCAGCGCCGGCCCGCTGCTGATCCCGATCCGCATCCCCAGCTTGGCCTTGGTATTGGCGGCGAACCGCCCCACCTCGGCCTGCATTGCCAGCGCCGCCCGCACGGCCCGCTCGGCGTCGTCCTCGCGCACGGCGGCGGCGCCCCACAGCGCCATCACCGCGTCGCCGATGTGCTTGTCCACCATCCCGCCGTGGGCGGTGATCACGCCGTCCAGCCGCTGCCACAGGGCGTTCATGGTGTCACGCACCAGCTCGGCGTCCATCCGCTCGGCCAGCGCGGTGAAACCCGAGACGTCCGCGAACAGCACCGTCACCTGCCTGCGCTGCTCCGGCGAGCACGCGGCGGCCCCTCCGCCCAGCTCCTCCAGCTTCCGGCGCAGTGGCCCCAGCGCCGCATCGACCACCTCGTCGCCCAGCAGCGGCCGCTGGGCCTCCAGGTGGCTGATGGCCTGGCGCAGTTGTTCCTGTTCGGTCATGGAATAAGCATACAACGAATGGCCGTGATAAATCAAGGCGAAAAGGGGCCTGATCCGCCCCTAGTCCCGACCTAACCCCCGCCCCTTCCCCTTTGGGGAAGGGGACAGCGAACCCTCTCCCAAAGGGAGAGGGCAGGGTGAGGTCAGAGCTAGGACAGGGGGGCGGTCAGAACTACGGGCCGGTCACCAACACCCTCAAATTCCTCGGGAACACCGACAGCTCCAGCCCCACCCGCCTCAACCGGGCATCCATGCGCTTCGCCCTCGTCCCCGTGAACGAGCCCTTCAGTAAATACGCGGTGTCCTGTTCCGAGAATCTTCCCCGGACCTCCACCTTCCCCGGCACGCCGCGGTTGGCCGGGCAGACGCCCTGGCAGCGCAGGCAGCCCACGATGCAGTTGTGCCAGCCGGGCTTGATCCACTTGGGGAACGGCACGTCCGGCGGCCGCTCGTTGTGCCAGGTGATGCACCTGCTTGCGCGGATCAGGAACCGCTTGCTGCCGATGGCGCCCGTGGGGCAGGCCGTGATGCAGGCCCGGCAGGCGCGGCATTCGCCGAGCATCCTCGGCGGTTGCAGCCGGACAGCGCCGGCCGGGACGTCGGTCCAGAAGGCGAACAGCTTGACGAAACTGCCCCAGCCCGGCACGTAGGCGATGTTGTTCCTGCCGTATTGGGCCAGGCCGCTGCAGACGGCCAGGGTCTTCTGCGGCAGTTTGGAGCGCGCCATGCTGAAGCCGTGTTCCTTGAGTACCCCGCGCACCTCGCGCTCGCACTTGTGATAATCGAAGTACGTGGGCGGCACCAGGGCGCGCAGGGTTTTCCCCTTGTGCCGGAAGGCCACGCGCAGGAGGGGCTGGGCCCTGGCCAGCACCAGCACCGAGCGGGCGTTGGGGAAGGTCTTGGGGGGCTGGTAATTCAGGAAGGACAGATAGCGCCGGATAAGCGGGTCGGCGGTCTTGAGGCGGGCGGCGAAATGCTGCTGCAACGCCGGCAGGTAGGAGATCGGCACCAGGCGGGCCTTGTAGACGAGGCGGGTCAGCGCGGCCAACAGACTATTGGCATTATTGCTACTTTTCGTCATTTCTTGTTCGTGCGGTTGAATAAAGATAGCCGGTCATACCGGCTATCTTCCGTCTATCTGGCAGAAGGACACGCCTTTCGACTTGGCATATTGAGATCGATCCGCATCCCCAAGGCATCACACACGCGGAGGAACGTGGCCATCGTAAAATTACTGCCGTTTTCCACCCGCGATAGCTGCTGTTGGGTGATCTTGGCACGGCTGGCCAGCTTGACTTGTGACCAGCCCATCTTCTCTCTAGATTCGGCGATCTTGATGGCCAGATCGCGGAGCTCGCGCTCCTCCCTGTATGCCTGGGCGAACGCCTTGTTCTTCATCTGCTCGTGCAGATATTTTCTAAACGTCTTCATCCGCCATCTCCGATAACTGTTGCAGGGTATATCGTTTCAGAACATCGGCACGAGCCGATTTGGCCTTTCGTATCTCAGCTTTATTAACTTCACTGGTTAATTTACGAAGAGAATGCGTCAGCACAACATAATCACCGTGACAGAAGAAATAGAGAATTCGATACTGCCCACCAGAAAGTTTGAGCCTTAATTCGTGTATGCCATCTTCCAATAGATCAGCATACGGCCGCGGAAGATCGGGCCCTTTATCCTCCAATAACTCGATCCAGGAAACCGCTTTGGCGCGATTGGTATCGGACAGAGAATCAAGGAACAACTCGACATCACATACACCACTCTCTGTCTCGTAAAGCACTATTATCCATTTCTTGGCCATGCGTATCTTACATCATTTATGATGTAGTGTCAAGAGGCAATTGCATTTGATCATTAACATTTTCCCCCAGACAGCACCAGCACCGAACGGGCATTGTATTTTTTCTGGGGATCGTACTTCAGGAAGGACAGGCAGCGCCGGATGGGCGGGTCGGCGGATTTGATGCGGGCGGAAAAGCGCTGCTGCAGGCCGGGCAGACTGGAGATAGGGACCAGCTGGGCCTTGTAGCCGCGTCGGGTCAGCGCGGCCAATAAATTGCGGGTTGAATGGTTTTTCACATCATGGCGCATTGTTCACATCCTACTAGGGTTCTCCTCGTCAGATGCCCAATGGCGGGGATTTTCCAGGACGTACCGCCTGATAGTTTCATGCGTGTTGTCGTTCCGGATGATGTGCTCCCAGTAATTCCGTTGCCAGACAGGTTGCCCCGGTGTGTCGCGCATACCGTTGATGCGCGTGGTGACCGCCGATTTGAATCCTGCGATCAAAGATGCCAATGATTTTGGTTTGCGATACAACCGTTGGTTCCGTAGGGGCGCACGGCCATGCGCCCCGTTATCGTCGGCACACCCCCGCCGGGGCGCATGGCCATGCGCCCCG
>DDXR01000008.1 GCA_002347565.1 bacterium UBP2_UBA2255
GCACGCAAGCTCGAAGATGCGCGGGTCGGGCTTGTGCAGCCCCACGTCGGCCGATGACACGATGTCGGCGAGGACATCCCGCAGCCCGAGTCCCTGCAGTAACCGGACCAGCCGGGAGTCCCAGTTCGAGATGATGCCGACGGTCAAGCCCCGATCGCGAAGCCGCTCGAACGCCGGGCGGACGTCATCGTAGAGCGCCCATCGATCCGGCCGACCGAACTCGTCGTACACACGGCGTGCGATCGTGACAGCCTCGTCCTCGATGCCGAGCTTGCGGCAGAGAAGTGAGTACATCCCGACCCACACCGAGNNACCGAGGACGTACGGTCCTCGGAAGTCCAGAAAGCGTCGTCCTCGGCGTACCGCTCCTCGTAGTAGGCGTCGACCAGCGGCATGTAGGAGTCGATCACCGAGATGTCGTGACGGTGGCCGGCGTCCTCTAAGACGCGGCGGCAGACCTCGGAGACCGGCGGCGACGCGTAGAGCAGCGTGTTCCCGACGTCGAAGAACACGGCACGAAGCTTGGTGCCGCTCACGTGAGGTAGGTCACCACATCGGTGTGGCGCTCGCGCTCGTGCGGCTCTTCGACGCCGTAGCCCAGCAGCACGAGCGATATGATCTCCCAGCCTTCTTTCACGCCGAACGCTGCTGAAAGACGATCGCGCACCCAGTGCGGTGATGAGATGCTGCACCCGCTCACACCCTTGGCGTACGCGGCAAGGAGTACGTTCTGAACGGCCGCACCCACGGAGACCGCGTAGTCGCGCGCCACGTTGCAGTCCTCTTCGATGAACGACGCGACACCGATGATCACGGGCGCCGCACCGAGGTCGGCGTAGAAGCGGGCGGCGTGCTCCACCGCGTCAGGGCCGAGGACGTCGATGTACTCCTCGAGATACGACGTCGTCATCGCGATGACCTCGCCGACGTTCTTGCGTGCCTCGCCCGTCACCACGTGGAAGTGCCACGGTTGCGTGTTCATCCTCGAGGGGGCATACGTAGCCGAATCAAGGATCTCCTCGATGAGCTCGTGATCGATCGGTTGTCCGTCGAACATACGGATCGAACGGCGACCGTGAATAGCTTCGAGCAACTCCATCAGATATCCTCCCTCGGAAGTCCGACCCCGCTCAGGATACCTAATCCGGCGGCCGATGACATCACTACTCGTCAGCTGGCGGCGTCGATGAGCCGATGTGATGCACCAGCGTCACTGCGGTGCCCCCACCCGGCAGCCGCTCGAACTCGACTCTGTCCATGAGCGCCCGCATGAACATGACGCCGCGTCCCGACGACGCGTACGGGTCCCCATCCGAGAACGCATCTCCGTCGAATCCCTCGCCACGATCCGTGATCACGATGACCACGCAGTCACTGTAGGCCGACACGGTGACGGATACAGGGTCTGCATCCCCCCGGGGCGACCCATGGCGGATGGCGTTGGCCAACGCTTCCCCCACCGCCACCCGGATGTCGAAGAACACGGGCTCGGGGATCGCGAGGGGCTCCAGGAGGTCACACACCTCCCCGCGCACCTTCGCCAACGATGCCGGTACCGCCGGAAACTCCAGCGTCCGCACCCACTCGGGCGCATCGGGCTCAGCCGACATGTCGAGCCGTGTGAGCGCTATCTCCGGGTCGGTGGCGGTAGAGATCGTCGGCGCAGCGATGATCAGCCCCGAGATGTCCAGGATTCGCGACACATTGCGATCGGCACCCGTGAGCACGAGTTGTCCCCGCCGGGGTCCGAGCGCGCGATTCGCCCAGACCAGCAGTCCCATCGCGGAGCTGTCCACATACGAGACATGCTCGAGGTCCAGCACGATGTTGGAGCACCCGCGATTCATCGCGGACTCGAGCGCATCGCGCACCTCGGGTACCGTCACGATGTCGATATCACCCTGCACACGCACCACACAGGCGCTACCGTTGCCGTGGTGCTCAGTCGCGATCTTCATCGGCACTCACTCACGCCGTCACGGGTCCACATCGGTTCACATTCCACTGGAGGAGTCCTCCGAAACGGCCTGACCGTCGTCACCATAGCGGACGACCAGAACCGCCGCGTCATCGCGCAACTCGCCGCCGGAGAAACGCTGCACCATCGAGAGAAGGCGCTGGGAGACGGCGCCGGCGGTGCCCCCGGGACGCAAAGCGCGCCTCAATCGGCCTTCTCCAAAGAACTGCGGGCCTCTCCGGGCCTCGGTCACACCGTCCGTGTACAGCAGGAGTGTGCTGCCCGGAGAAAGCGTCACCTCGACCTCGTCCCACGATGTGTCTTCGACCGCCCCGAGTAGCGCACCGGTCGTTCCCAGCCTGTCGATGCGAGTGCTCCCGCGCGAGGTCTCGCGGAGAAGCGCCGGTGGATGCCCCCCATCACCGTACGTGAGCTTGCCCGTTGCCATGTCGAGTTGACCGACCCATAGCGTCACGATGCTCGTCGCATCGCCCGACTCGAGCAGCATCCGGTTGATCTCCTGGAGCATGCGTGCCGGTCCAACGCCGGCCGCGGCCATGCCCCGTACCGCGTACTTGATCATCGAGGTCTTCGTGGCCGCGACCACGCCCTTGCCACATACATCTCCGATGGCGATCGTCACGGGTCCACCCGGGGTAACGAACAGATCGTAGTAGTCCCCGCCGATGTCCGCGTCCGTTCCCGCGGGCAAGTAGACGCTGCTCATGTCGAGGCCGGAGATGCGTGGCAGACCCGAGGGCAGGATGCTCGACTGCAGCACCGAGGCGACATGGTGCTCCCGACTGAACATCGCGGCAGTGTCGATAGCCAGTGCCGCCTGTGCCGCGAACGTGCGCAGAAGATCCATTTCCTCGCTCGTGAACGCCGCCTCATCGCGCGCGAACACGACCAGGACACCGATACTCCGCCCTCTAGCCAGCAGCGGAACTGCCAGAAGCGAGGCAAGGCCCTGTGCGGATGCCGCGTTGAGCAGCCGGGTATCCGTGTGCCCGATTCGGTCATAGCGTTCGGGTTCACGTGTCTCAAAGACACGGCCGGGTACGTCTTCGCCGGGGCGGAACTCGATCTCGAGCATGTCGCGGTGGAGGATCCCTCTCGCCATCGGGACGGTGATCAGCTTGCGACGGGCGTCGTAGGTCATCAACATCACGGCATCGGCCGAGAGGATCTTCTGCACGACATCGAGCACACGGTTGAGCACCACGCGCGTCTGCAGGGATGAGCCGACCGCATTGGAGATGCGGAATATCGTCTCCAGATTGTCAGCGCGGTTCTTCGCCGCCTGGAAGAGGTACGCGTTCTCAAGCGCGAGGGACGCCTCGGCACCGATGGTCCGTGCCAGCCCGAGCCGCTTCATGCCGGGCACGAGCGACGGGCGCGAGGTCGTGCAGACGAGAAGACCGGCGCCCCGTCCCTGACACAGGAGCGGCGTCATGAGTGCCGTGAGCGCGCCACGAGCCATGAGCGCCGCACTGACCTCGGGAGTCGCGTCATCGATCGCCACCTGCACGGGCTCGACGCTATCATCTCCACGGGCCAGGCTGACCCATGCCGAAGTCCAGAGCGAGCCAGCGGCAAACGCCTCGCCTGAGAGCCCGTAGAGTTCGGGATCGTCGAGGATGACGACGTCCGACGTGTCGAAGCCGAGCAGGTCGGCCTCCGCGTCGGCCGCGAACTGGAGGGTCTCCTCGACCCCCACCGGCGACGCGGCGCGCTCGGCGATCTCCCGCAACGACTCGGCCTCGCGACGCGACCGTCGCTCATTGTCGAACAGGCGGGCGTTCTGCAGCGCCACCGCCGCCTGGGCCACGAAGGAGCGCAGCGTCTCTCGCTCCCGTTCCGAGAAGGCGTCTCCCACGGTCCGCACCACGACGACGAGGCCGATGCAGTCACTCCCCGCCCACAGCGGTGCCACCATACCCGCAGCGACCGGGAGTCCGTGAAGCGCGAACAGGGGGTCATCGGCGACGTATGGTGCAGACACCGGAACACCCGTACCGAGGCACTCGGCCAACCACCCGGATGCCGGTATGGGGATGTGTACGTCCGGGACGTCCTCGAGCGCGCCGCGCGCGGCGATCAGATCGAGGTCACCATTCTCCGAGAGCAAGAAGACGTCCACGTCGGCGTGGTCGTACATGTGCGCGACAGCGGCGGCCACGTGCTCGAACAGCTCACCGCGGTCATCGGTGCGCGCAAGCAGCTCGACGGAGTCTGTCAGCCGATCGAACCGGGTCACCACGGCATTGAACGCATCGAGCAGCCGTCCGATATCGTCGTCGGATGTGACCCGCTCCGGCTCCACGCGGTCGCCGGCGGCGATGGCACGAGCGCGGCGCTCAAGCTGCCGCAGGGGCCTCGTGGATGCCGTCACCACAGAGAGGGCTCCCGCGAGGGCGACACCGAGCGCAAGGACCCAGCCGAGCAACCCAGGCCGCAAGGCGAGCCAGGTGTCGTGCCACGCGCGCGAGGCCGGTTCGAGGATGGCCACGCGCCATCCGAGGTCGTGTGGATCGGGTATCTCCGCGTAGCTGCCTACGACGGTACGCGTGCCCTCGATGCTGACGCGGCCCCTACCGGCAAGCGCGTCATCGGGAGTGATCTTTACCGCGGCCGGGTCGATGGCGCCAGGCGCAATGCTGGCGAACACGGGTATACCCTGGCTGTCGAACAGGACCGCGATGGGTCCTCCCGGAAGCTCCGCCGTGCTTGCAAGTTCGCCCTCGATCAGTGAGGTTCGAACGCGAACCGCCAGCAAGCGCATCGTGCCGTCCGGCATCGGAACGGTGTGTACGGCCCAGAGCCCTCCCCTGGAACCGGTGGATGAGGGTACCCACACGATGGTGCCGACGTCCTCGGAGAGCTCGAGGGCGCCGAGGACCGCGAATGATTCGCTATCGAGCGTCTCGTTCGGCCAGGCGACCGGCGTCGCGGTGGCCTCACGCAACAGCGCGGCGCCCTCGATGAATCCGGTATCATCGAGCGCGATCCCGGCGAGTGCCCTTCGGATCCCGCCCTCCTCCTCGCTCGTCAGCGCCGGATCGAGGGCCACACCACCCATCTCCGCATGGATCGCGGCAAGACGACTGCCGATGCGGGCGACCAGAACGTCGCCGTAGGCTGCGTGTCTGGCCGATATCTCACGGGAAGCCATGCTGTAGACGCCGGCTGCGGACGTCCCGATGAGCAGCACCGTCGTGCTCACGACGATGAGCGCCGCGAGGACCAGCAGACGGTTGGTGAGTGTGAAGCGCTTGCGCGCCTTCATTCGGCCTCCAGAGTACCCGCGCTCCGGGAACCCATCCTAGAGCACGGTACCCCCGTCGGCAACGAGCCGACTAGCCGCCCAGCTTCGGGATGAACATCGAGAGCCACCCGACGACCGGTCCGATCCAGCCGGTCAGGATGAGCAGGCCGAGGATCATGAGGATGATACCGGCGACGCGATTGATGATCAGCGTGTGACGATTCAACCAGTTCAGCACCGGCTTCACGCGACCGAGCAGGAGCGCGACAAGGATGAAGGGGATGCCCAGACCGAGCGAGTAGACCGCGAGCAGAAGCGCGCCACGACCGACCTCGGCGCTGTTGGCGGCGACCATCAGGATCGAGCCGAGCACCGGGCCCACACAGGGGGACCAGCCGAAAGCAAAAGCCATACCCATGAGAAGCGCAGCGAAGCTGCCGAAACGCTTCGCCTTCTGCATCTCGAAACGCGCCTCACCGTACAGCCACGGCACCTTGATGATGCCGAGCATGAAGAAGCCGAGCAGCAAGATGATGGCTCCAGCGACCTTCTCGAGCACGGAGCTGTACTGGCTCAGGAACGACCCGACCGCCGATGCCGACGCGCCGAGCGCAACGAACACGATGCTGAATCCAAGGACGAAGAGCAGTGACGGGATCAGGATCGCCGAGATCTTGCGGTTCTCATCGGTGAGTTCGGCCGTCGTCATGCCAGTCATAAAGGCGACATAGCCGGGGATGAGCGGAAGAACGCACGGGGACAGGAACGTGATGAAGCCGGCCCCTAAGGCGGCGAACAAAGAAGCGGTCTCGCTCACGGTTCATCCCCCCCCACGACGTCTGCTATGGCAATCATTTATACCCCGAGGGGGTATCCATCGTCCAGTGCCGCTGCGGCGAGACCGGCTACTCCGAATCGAGTGCCGCCCCGTATCCGGCCTTGGTGATCGTCGCGATGATCGCCTCAGGACCGGTGACGTCGTCGTCGTATACGACCTCGGTGAGGCCGGTCCGATGGTCGGACATCACGTCGGTCACACCGTCAAGGTCGCTGACGTCCATCTGTATCAACATCGAGCACGACGGGCAGTGCATGCCCGTGGTCACGAATCGGCGCGTCTTCATCGTCATGCCGGGACCTCCCCCTTCTGAGGGCTACTGGGTTCGTCGACCATCGCACCGCAGTACGGACACATGCGCCACGCACCGTGTACCTCACGCGCGCACTCGGGACACGCGAACCGCTCGACCAGGTGGTCGGCGTGGTCTGCCTCTCGCCTGACCTGACGGGCCAGCGCACGACCAGCGATGAGCATCACAGCGATCGACATCGTGAGCACTGCGCCGCCGGCAGGTGTGAGGATCGTACATGCCGCATCCTCGGCGCCGTGATTGACCAGTGCGACCGTCATCGCGGTGATGGCCGACAGCGCCAGCGCCAGTGCGATAAGGGTTCCGTAGGGTCTGACGCGCTTCACTCGATGACTCCGGCTGCCGGATGCGTGACACCGTCAGAAGTGCAATCCCTGTGCCAACGTCAGGCCCCGGGGTGACCACCCATCGGACTACAGACCGTAGCGCTCCATGCGCGCCTCGAGGGTACGCGTGGTGAGTCCGAGCAGCTTGGCCGCCTTGGGCACGGCTCCCCCCGCACGCTCAAGCGCCTGCCTGACCAGGTCGAGTTCGGTCTCCTCGAGGTCGATGCCCCCCTCGGGCAGCACGAAGCACCGGCTGCCCGCATCGACGATCCCCGCCCCCAGGCGCACCTCGGCGGGAAGGTCCTCGGCCTCTATCACGTCGCCGTGCGAAAGGATCGTTATGCGTTCTATGGTGTTCTCGAGCTCGCGCACGTTGCCGGGCCACTGGTACGCCACCAGCGCCTCCATCGCCTGCGCGGAGATCGTGCGCGTCCCCGCACCGAACTTGTCCATGAAGTGGGCGACGAGCGGCGGGATGTCCGCCGTCCGCTTCCGCAGTGGCGGGATGGTGAGTGGAACGACGCTCAGACGGTAGTAGAGGTCCTCGCGGAACGCGCCGGACTTGACCGCCGACTCCAGATCGATGTTGGTGGCCGCCACCACGCGGATGTCGACCTCGACCGGCGTCGTCCCGCCCAGCGGGTAGAACGTGCCCTCCTGCAGCACCCGCAGCAGCTTCACCTGCAACACCAATGGCAGGGTTGCGATCTCGTCCAGGAAGATCGTTCCCCGGTCGGCCCGCTGGAACAGCCCCTGCTTGCTGCCCACGGCGCCGGTGAAAGCACCCCGCACGTAGCCGAACAGCTCCGACTCCAGCAGGTTTTCCGGGATGCCGCCGCAGTTCAGGGGCACGAACTTTGCCTGGCGCCGCTTGCTGTTGAAATGGAGGGCCCGGGCCACCAGTTCCTTGCCGGTGCCGCTCTCGCCCTGCACCAGCACCGTGGTCGAGGTATCGGACACCTTGCGGATCAGGTCGAATACCAGCATCATCGGCTTGCTCTTGGCGATGATCTTCTCGAAGCCGTAGCGCTCGTCCAGGGTCTGATGCAGGTATTTGTTTTCCGACAGCAGGCGGGACCGTTCCAGTCCCTTTTCCACGGTCAGCTTCACGCTGTCGACATGGAGCGGTTTCTGCAGATAATCGTAGGCGCCGGACTTGATCGCCTGCACCGCGGTTTCGACCGAGGCGAAGCCGGTGATCACGATCACCGAGGCGTCGGCGTTCTGCTCGTGGATGCGCGCGATCAGGTCCAGCCCGAAGCTGTCCGGCAGGTGCATGTCCAACAACACCACCGGATACTCCTGCCGCTTCAGGGCGGCCATGCCCTGCTCGCCGGTCGCCGCCGCGGTGACGTGGTACCCCCCCGTCTCCAGGATCTGCTGCAGCAGCAGGCAAACCGATTGGTCATCATCGATGATCAGGATACTGCCAAGCGAGGCGTCCATCATCCCTCCATTTGAGGCGGTATGGCCCCGTCGATCGCCTTACGCAGCACGATCCTCGCCGGCGATGCCCAACTATCCGGCAGGTTCAGCTCTATCCCGCTCGCCCGGAACAGGCCGCGTGCCGTATCGAAACAGACGACGGCCAGGTTGTCGGAGGGAACCGGGTCGGCGGGCGGGCCGCTTGTCTGATCCGGTTCAGGCGGGGTGATCAAAAATACCACCGATTGCGCATTGGGGTCGCTCTGGACGGTCGCCCGGACCTCGCCACCGTGAACACTGCGTTTGGCGAGCCCGACCAGCAGCAGCACCATCCCCTGGTATGCCTGGTCCAGGTTCATCAGCACTGATTGGTCGGACCCGCCGTCCTCGATCTGGAATTTGATCTGGTTGCGCGCAAAATAGTACCCCACCAGCAGCCGCGCCCTGTGCAACAGATGACTGAACGGCACCGTCGTGGGCGGGGCATCTTCGTCGTGAAAAAACATGCTGAGGGCGTCCAGCAGCTGATCGATGCGCGCGGCGGACGTTATCGCCCCGCTGATCGCCTGTTGCGAGTTTTTCACTTTGTCGCTCATCTCGATGAATTCCAAGCCCAGCGTGATCGCCGATAATGGGTTCTTCAGGTCGTGGATCACCGAGGAAATGATCTCGCGAAATATGGAGTATTTATTTTCACCGTTAAGGCAGTGCATCATGGAGCCCCCTTGTCTCTTTATGCGGTATGATCTGGCCGTCGATCTGTGATATCCTGCTTCCTGTCATTCCAGGGATTCTCCGTGTCACACATGTACAATGCAGTTGCATACCACATACCACATTCATGAATATCTGTTTTTTTGTCACTTTACGCAATACGTCCCATGCCAGACAGTTACACATGATTCATTTTTTAAACCGGCATTGATCATTTTGGAAAGTGCCATGTAAATAGGACACGGGACACGAAAACACTGCGAAACGTCCTTCCCTTCGTCCAAAAGCAATCAATAGAACCTGTTGTTATACTATGTGTTAACGTTTTTCATCCAACCGGCATGTCTGATGCTATTTATACTGCCAGGGAGCATACATGAAGCAGATGATGATCATACTACTATTAACTGCTACGGCCGGTTCGGGCGCCTTCAGCCAGCCGGTGGTCATGATGAACGGTCCGGCCTCAGCGACGGTCACCCTGTCGGTCATCATACCCGCCACCGCGAAGATCATGTCCGCCAGTCCGATCGCCCCGATCGCCATCACCGCGGTTGATATCCGGAACGGCAGCAAGGACATTCCGTCCGCCGTCGAGCTGACGATTTGGTCCAACGCCCGTGATGGGTTCGTTCTTCAGTCGCGTCTGGTATCGCTGAAAGCGTGGAACGGCAGCGCCGCCGCAGGGATCCTGGTGCTGGGCAAGGCCGCGGGCACATCCGATCTCCAGCCGCAGGGAACGGACTATCAGGATCTGTGTCGGGGGAACAAGCCGGAGAAGAACCTGCGCGGTCTTTCAGTCGATCTGAAATTGCTGATCAATCCGGGGACGAAACCAGGGCTATATCAGCTTGAGCCCGAGTTCTCCGTTCGTTGCCTGTGAACTGATCTGGTCTTCGTGACATGCTCCCGTTACCTGTCCGTTTCCAGTGCGGCGATCAGTTCTGACGGCCGTTCGGTCGGTTCTCGACGCGGCTGATTGATACTATACCGATCATTTCATCGCATGCATAGCGGTGGATTCCCGATTTAATTGACATTTTTCCATCATGTGAAAAATGTGAACCGGCTCATCTTGGGATGCAGAACGACCCATACGCAAGGTATGAGTCGTTTTTCCATGTCACCAGACACGCGCATGAGACAAAAAGGTCATGAACGCAACCGCTGGGATCGTTCGACCTTGTTGCATGCCATGTTGTTATGATACTTCATCGCTTTGGCACATCGGGTGCTGCTTTATGGTTACAGGAGCCTGAACCCGCTTGATTCTGGAAGCACTCGACGCTGAAACCTTCACGGGAGCCGACCATGAACCGAACCAGCATCATCCTTACGATCGCAGCAGCCATCGTCATCGCTGCCGCCGGTTTCGGGGAAACGATCACTTCCGTGGTATCGACCAGCAAGAGTGATGTCGTCATCGGACAAACGACCATCGGAAACACGACCTACAGCCAGATCAGCCTCAGCGGCGCCGATCGTCTTTCCAGCGTTCCGGGTTGTCCTCGACTGCCGGTCCGGATCGTCCGCTTCGCCCTGCCCTACAACGCCACGATAACGAACTTCAGCGCGAAGACCCGGAACTGCGAATCGATCGCCCTGCCGCGGCAACCAGCGCCGGCCCAGCCGCCGGCAGCGCTGAATGGCGGCGCTGCTCCGGAATTGATCGGCCCGTCTGACGCGGTCTACAAAGGCAGATCCGTGTATCCGGCGGAATCCGCGGTGATCACCCGGATCAGCGCCTTATCCGAATACAAAATCGTCGAAATCTGCGTCTGTCCGGTGCGCTACGATCCGGTTGCGGGAAACGTGTCGCTGTCCGGCGACATCGCTTTGTCGCTCCAGTATTCGGTTGACCACGGCAAGCAACTCGCCATCCGGCGTCGCAGCGCCTTGGCGCAGAACGCCATCACCAGTTCCGTCCGCAGGGCCGTGTCCAACAAGACCAGTCTGGCGTCCGGCGTCCGGGTCGATGACGCCGCCGGTGCCGCGGGGCGGGCGGCCACCGACATCCCGTCCGGCGGCGGCACAGCGGTCGATTTCCTGATCATCACATCGGGGGAGCTCGAGGAGTCGTTCCGGCCGCTGGCGGCGTGGCGCACCGGCACCGGCATGGTCACCGAGATCAGGACCGTGGAATGGATCGGCCAGAACTACGCCGGCGCCGACCTTCAGGAAAAGATCCGCACGTTCATCCAAGCCGGCTGGTCGCAATGGGGCACGGCCTTCGTGCTGCTGGGCGGAGCGCCCTCGGTGGTCCCGGTGCGGTACGTGCCGTGGACCGCATGGCCGGGGTACATTCCGGACCTGCGGGTGCCGACCGACCTGTACTACTCCGACATCGTCGATACCTGCTACGGGCAGGACGCCCATCAGTATAATTTCAACTACAACCGCAACGATCAATACGGCGAAGTGTCAAACCAGGCCGACCGGGTCGACCTCCAGCCGGACGTCTTTCTGGGACGGGCCCCGGTCGAAACGCCGGCGCAGGCCGCCGCCTTCGTGGCCAAGGTGTTGCGGTACGAACAGCACCCGCCGCCCGGGTTCGGACCGAGTTTCCTGATGATGGCCGACGGCTGGCTCGCCTCATTGCTGGAAATGGTCAACGTCGAACCCTTGGCGCCGTCGGCGCCGTGGATCGACCCGCTCGAGCAATACACGCCGGTATCGGGAAGCGGCTACTCGGGAGATGAGGCGCTCAGCGCCGCATCTGCCATGGACCGCCTGAACCAAGGCTACAATCTGGCCTATCATATGGACCATGGCGGCATCTACAGCCTGGGGACGGCCGTCGGTTCTGGCGGCGGATGGCTGTACCGTACCGAGGCCCAGTCGCTGCAGAACGCGGCTCGTCCTTCGATCGTCGTCACGCCGGCCTGCAGCCCCAACGCCTTCGACCACGAGTGTTTTTCCAAGAGCATGATCAACAATCCCGATGGCGGGGCCGTGGCGTTCATCGGCAACACCCGGGTCGGGTTCACCGATCAGGCGTCGCAGTGCCAATCGTTTTTCATCGCGCTCTACCAGAACCGGACGACGCGGCTGGGCGAGGCGTTCAACAGCCTGATCGATGGCGGGTGGTCAGAGTATCACCGGCTGGCCATGAACCTGCTGGGGGATCCTGCCATGCCGGTGTGGACCGATGAGCCCCGCAACCTGACTGTCGCGCACAATGCCGGGCAGTCCGGCGCGATCAAACGGGTCACGGTATCGGTGGCCTGCGACGCGGCCGGGGACAGCGCACTGGTCTGTCTTCACAAGGGCGGGGAGATCCACGCCGTTTCCTGGATCGTTCTTCCGGGTAGCGCAACTTTTACGGTCGCGCCATACAGCCAGGGTCATCTCCATGTCACGGTCACCGGGCGCGGCCTCCTCCCCTATCGCGACAGCTGCTGGATCGATGCGACAGCCGTCCCCCCGGCAATGATCGCGGCGCTGCGATGCTGCGACGCAACCGGCGGCAACGGCGACTGGGTCGCAAATCCCGGCGAAATGATCGATCTGTACCCCGAGATCGCGGTGAGCGGAAATGTTGGCATCGTCGACCTGTCCCTGTCCGTGGCCGTTTCGGATCCGTCAGTGATCCCGGCCGGCGGCGCTATCAAGCTGGCCAACCTGGTCGCTGGCGCAGTCATCCACTGCGACAGTTCGGTGGGCGGAGGATTTTCTGTCAAGGTGTCGCCGGCTGCGGCTTCGGGCCCGGCCTGGCTTGACATCGACTTCAGATGCGTTCTTGCCGATGGTGAGCCGCGCCAATGGAGGCAGCAGCTGCACCTTGCCGTTCTTCGCGACTCCATGGTGCACCAGTCCCACCGGGCCGTGCTCCGCGACATGTCGGCATCGGCCGATTCACGCCTCGGACCGGGCCATACGTTTATGCTGGTGATCGATTCGATCACGGTGGCCAATCTCGGAGACGGCGCCAGCGGCGCCTTGACGGTCCGTTTGATGCCGGCCGATTCCAGCACCGTCGCGCTGGACAGCTCTGCCATAATCGCCGGCGTTCGCCCCGGCAATGCCGCGGTGCTCGCTCAACCCCTCAGGCTGTTCCTGCAGCGGACCGGTCCCGGTTCCAGTCCGGCCAGCATCGTGATCAACGATGCATCGGGCCGCGGATTCTCATGGCCGGTGCGCTTGTCGACGGCGGCTGCAATTCCCGGCGTTTCCGCCCGCGCCGTTGCCGGCGGCATTCAGGTGACGTGGCAGGACAGCGCTGCCGAATCGGCCCGGGGCTATTGGATCTATCGCTCCCCGCTGGGAGCAGACGGCTACCACAGGGTGAACGCAACGTTGGTCACCGCGGCCAGCCAGTACATCGACACCACGGCCGTTGCCGGAAGCCGCTACATTTACGCCGCCGTCAGGATCGATTCCAGCGGCAACGCCAGCCGGCTCTCCATTGGCCGCGACACCGTCTCGGCCCCGCCGGCAGCGAAACCCGGCTTCCCGGTAGCCCTGGGCATCGGCGGGCGGGGCAACCGGATGTGGGCGTCGCCCGCGGTCGGCGATCTCGACGGCGACGGGCATGCGGAGATCATCATGGGCAGCGACGACGGCAAGGTGTATGCCTTCAGCCGCGGCGGCGTTCCGCTGCCGGGCTGGCCCGTCGCTCTCGGCGTCCAGATCGACAACTCAACGCCGGCCCTGGCGGACCTCGACGGCGACGGCCTCCCGGAAGTGATCGTGGGCACCGGCGCATGGTACACCGCTGCCGGCGACGGGCTGGTCCACGCCTTCAAGGGGAGCGGCACCGAAGCCTCCGGCTGGCCGCAGCCGGTTTGGGGCGACGCCTTTGCTAACTGCGCCGTGTCCGATCTCAACGGCGATGGCTGGCCCGAAGTGATCGCGGCCACTACCGCCGGCCTTGTCTACGCCTGGGGGCATGACGGCGTTCCGCTGCCGGGTTGGCCCCGTCAGGCGGGCGACCGGGTGGCGGCTTCCCCGGCCATCGGTGATGTCGATGGCGACGGACAAAACGAGGTCGTGGTCACGGCCTCCCAGGCGTCCGGCCTGCTGCTGAACGTGTTCACGGCTGACGGCCAGCAGTTGCCGGGATGGCCCAGGGCCATCCCGTGCAACCCCGGCTACGCCCTGTCGGCGCCGGCGCTGGGGGACATTGACGCCGACGGCGTGTTCGAGATCATCCAGGCCGCCGGACCGGAAGCGCCGTGGGGCACGGTCAAAATCCACTGCTTCAATGCCGATGGCTCTCAGCCGAGCGGCTGGCCTGCCTACGTCGCGCCGTACGTGCAGATTGCGGCATCGCCCGCGCTCGCCGATCTGGACGGCGACGGCCGCCCCGATGTCGTAATCTGCGGCTCAGACGGCGTTGTGCGGGCTTTCTCCAGCGATGGCATGAACCGCCAGCTGTGGCAGGCGAACATCGGCTCCAACGGGCGCACCAATCCGGTGATCGCCGACCTCGACGGGAACGGCGTGCCAGATGTCGTCTTGACGTCGGAGGCGGGATTGCTTGAAGCGTTGAGCGGGAACGACGGCAGCCGACTCGAGGGATTCACGTTCTGGATCGAACCCAGCTGGTCGGCCCCCGCCGTAGCCGATGTCGATAATGATGGCAAGCTCGACCTTGTGGCAACCGGTTGGGGCAGTCACCGGATCTTCGCTTGGGAGACTGCCCAGTCAAGCGGGAACGCCGCAGGGGCCGTCTTCCGCGGGAACAACGCCAGGACCGGTTGCTACCTCCAACCCGTGATATCGACGGCTGGCGGATCCCAGATGAAAGCAACGACGACCAGGGGAACGCCAACCATGCTATTGCAGAATTATCCCAACCCGGTTGCACGCAGGACAACGATCCGATATCAGATCGCCACCGCCGGCGGGGCGTCACTCAAGGTGTACAACATCCTTGGCCAGCAGGTCGCTACGTTGTTCGCCGGCGATCTGTCCGCGGGGTGTCACGAGGTGACCTGGAATCGCACCGACGATCGGGGGAATCGGGTCGCCGATGGCACATACCTTTATCGTCTCGAAACCCCGGGCCGCCAGGATAGCAGACGCATGGTCGTGATCCGATAGCGCGACACGAGAACAAGCCCGTCCTTTCCGAATATAATGGGCGGTCCTGTCGTCATGGGTCCAATTTGTGGCCACAATCGGCCAGAAACCGCACGGAACAAGATCAATCGGGACAAAAAGAAACGGGGCCTGTCTTCAGGCCCCGTCAAACGCTCCCTTCGCCCTTGATGACACGACTATCACCATCCGGTTCTTCTCAAGATCGCCGCCCGCAATCGCTCGGCCCCACCCGATTCGGGGATCGCATCATCGAACGCTGGGGATGTCAGCCGCCTTGTACCGCCAGGATCGCCGGGTCACTTCACCCCCTTGCCGGGCCGGGGCGCGGCGTTCCCGACATGGCGGTCGCACCATTCCAGCATTTCGTACAGCACGTGCTCGACCGATTCCCGGGCGCTGTAGCCATGACTCTCGTGCGGCAACATCACCAGCCGGACCGTGCCGCCCGTGCCGCGCACCGCCTCGAACAGCTTTTCGGATTGCATCGGCACCGTGCCGGGGTTGGCGTCCGCCTCGCCGTGGATGATCAGCAGCGGCTCGTCGATCCGATCGGCCTGCAACAACGGAGAGTTCCGGATGTAGGCCTCGCGCGCCTGCCACAGGGTGCGCTTCTCGTTCTGAAAGCCGAACGGCCGCAGCGTGTGATTGTAGGCCCCGCTGCAGGCGATGCCGGCGCGGAAGATGTCAGACCAGGCCAGCAGGTTCGCGGTCATCAGCCCGCCGTGACTGTGCCCGCCCACCGCGACGCGGCCGCGGTCGGTGACGCCCATTGCCACCGCCTTGTCCACCGCAGCCTGCGCGTTCATGACGATCTGATCGACAAAGCCATCGTAGGTCGTGGCCGGCGGCCCGACCACCGGCATGGCCACGTTATCCAGCACCGCGTAGCCGGCCAGCGCCAAGAACAGAATACTGGCGCCGCGCAGCGTCACGAAACGATGGGGCGAGCCCGACACCTGCCCGGCCACCTCCTTCTGGGCGATGTCGCCGGGGTAGGCCCAGACGATGGTCGGCAGCCGCGTTCCCTTTTTGTGTCCCGGTGGCAGGTACAGCGTGAACGACAGCGGCAGGCTGTCGGCGCGCTGGTAGGTGACGATCTGCTTGGTGACCCTGCGCAGGGCAGGCTGGGGGTCGGCGAATCCCGTCAGCGCGCGGGCGGTTGACCGCCAGGCGGCCTCGCCGGGCCCGGACTTCGCCAGCGGCGTCTTGGCCAGGGTCCGCCAGTGATAATTGGGCGGCTCGGACTGCGACTCGCGCCGTGTGATGAACGTGCCCAGGGACGGGTCCACCCAATCGACGAAGGTCTCGTAAACGGCGCTGTCCGATCGCCACAGCCGCTCGCACTCCATCGTCGTCAAGCTCATCCGGTCGAGAAACGGCCGCTGGTTGCCGGGGACGAAGCCCTCGCCCTCCAGGTAGATCCAATCACCGTCTCGCCGCACCGCCCTGGCGCCGGTCGCCAACCGCCGCGACACCGGGTAGCCCGGCTTGCCGAAACGCTCGTGCAGGCTGTGGTCACGCAGCAGCTTCGGCGCGGCGGCCGCAGCGGAGACGTCGCGCAGCCAGGCGCGTTGCCAGCGGCGGTCCCGGTCGTACTCGTGGACGATGCAGTACGGGCTGTCCTCGACCCATTCGATTCCGGCGAAGCGGTGCTCCGTGCGGCAGAGCTCGGACTCCGGCCCGTCGACCGGCCGCTGCATCACCCTGTCGCGGAACGGGACCGTGACCGCGGGGTCGCCGTTGTCCAGCGCCTCGGCCCACACGATGGCGGACGGCGCGGTCGGCCTCCAGGCGTGGTCGCGCGGCCCCGTGACCTCGCCGTCGATCGGCACCGATTCGGCCAGCGGCCGGCTGGAGATCGTCTCCAGCAGCCGCCCGTCGGCGGTCCACAGCTCCACCGCGCAGGGGAAGCGGTACCAGGCCCGCTGATAGGAGTAGGGGCGGCGGATGCGCTCGACCAGCAGGAAGCGGCCGTCGGGCGAGGGCTGGACGTCGCCGTAGACCGCGGGCGTCCCCACCGGCGTGATCTTGCGCGACGGCAGATCGACCCGGGCCAGCTGGCAGGTGGCGTAGTGGTCGAACAGGTCGGCGTCGTGCGGGGTCCTCAGCACGTCGCGGGCCTCGTAGGTGCTACTGGCCGCGGCCGTGCCGGAGCTTTCCAGCGCACGCGGGCCCGCGGGCGCCGCCGGCGCCGCGGGCGGCGCGCCGCGGCCGGAGGGGACCAGCTTGACCAGCAGCGAGCGCTGGTCGGGCAGCCACTGCACGCCGGCGCCCAGCAGCGGGACCAGCTGCGCGCCCTCCACCCGGAAGGCCTTGGCCGCGGCCGCGTCGACCACCCACAGCTCCAGGCGGTCGTCGGTCTCGCTGGTGAACGCGAACATGGTGCCGTCGGCGTTCCAGCGCGGCCGGCCGATGCGCTTGACCGACGCCGGCAGCCCGACCTTCGCTTCGTAGCCCGTGGCCGCGTCCCGCACCGCCAGCCCGGTCCAGTAGTAAACGTAGCTGCGCTCGTTGTTGGTGCGCGGGTTGATGCGGACGCCGGCCAGCTTCAGCACCGGCTCGGCCTGGTCGGCGATGGCCGGGTAGTCCATCGGCCGGGCCAGCGCCATCCGCCCGCAGTCGGGGGACAGGAACACGTCGGGCGGTTCCGGCGCGTTGATCACGTCCAGGATGGCCCGGGGCGGCTTTTTGTAGGGCTCCTGGGCCAGCGCCAGCGAGCTAAGGACGAGCAGGACCGGGAACAATCTGCGCATGGTGATGCCTCGAGAGTTTTGTATCACTGTCGGGAGCAGAGCCAGGGAAAGCGGGACCCCACCGCCGGGCGAAGTCCCGCTGGGCACGGCGGCCGCCGCATTATGCAGCTAGCGGATGACCGACACCTTGCCGACGCAGGCCGCGCCGGCGGCGGAGAGCCGGAAGAAGTACGTCCCGTTGGCCACCGGCCGTCCCGCGCCGTCGCGGCATTCCCAGCCGGTGCGGTGCTCGCCGGCCGGCTGGACCGCGTCCGCCAGCGTCGCCACCCGCCGGCCCGCGATATCGTAGACGGAGATCTGGACGCGGCCCGCCGCCGGCAGCGAGTAGCTCACCCGGACGCTGTTCGCCGCCGGGCTGGGCCAGGCCTGCAGGCTGAGCACGCCGGCGGCGCCCGGCGCTGCCGGGGCGCCCGACACGCCCGTCGGCACGTAGCCGGTCAGCAGCACGTCGTCCACGTACCAGCCGTCGTCGACGGTGTTGCCGTCGGTGGTGAACCGAAACCGGAAGCGGTAATTGGTGGTGGTCGGGCAGATGTTGGTAAGGTCGAACGTACGCTGGGTCCAGGCCGTCTTCGAACCGGAATATCGGGTCACCAGGGAGGTCCAAGCCCCGCCGTTAAGGGAATACTCGGGATAGCACCAGTCCCAGCCGCTCTCGGTGGAGTAGCGCTCCCACCAGGACAGCGACGCGTGGTTGTACCCGCTTAGGTCGATGCCGTTGAGCACCTGGATGTAGCTGTTGACGTTGTTGCCGTAGTTGCCGGCCCGGCTGTCGGTGACGGAATGCCCGGGCGAATGATAGCTGGCGCTGGTGGTGTCCCAGTTCGGCGTACCGCTGCGGGTCCAGAGCCCCAGCCCGGTCTCGAAGTCGTCGAAGAACGCCGTCTGGGCGGTGCCGGCGAACGGCCGGGCCCGGTACTCGTTCAGGAACACGCTCTCCTGGCCCTGGTCGTTGACCGCCGCCACTGCCAGGTAGTACAGGCTGTCGGGCGTCAGGCCGGTGATCACCGCCGTCGTGTCGCCCGCGCCGGTGATGTCCTGCTGGCCGCTGTAGTTCTCGGAAGTCCGGCCCCAGTAAACGCGGTAGCCCGCGGTGTTGCCGGAGCGGTCGCGGTTCCAGGACAGCGCCAGTTCCGATCCCGGGCCATGCTCCTGGACCTGGACGCCGCGCACCCTGGCCGGATGGAACGCCAGCGTGGCGAAGAATCCCAGCGCGCCCTTCAGGTTCCCGGCGAGATAGCGGAAATTCATGTGGCTGGTGTTGTCATTGACCGTATGGTACACCGTGCTGAAATTCTTCTCCAACACCCACGCCACAGGGTAGCCGTCCTGCATGAACGGGTAGCTGTCGCTCTGGCTGAGGTACTGTGCGCCGTACTGGCCCACCGCGTTGGTGTCGGCATGCCGGCCGTAGAGCCGGGCCATCCTGATCAGCAGCTGGGCATAGGCCGTGGAGCCAGCGTAGTGCTGGGAGTAGAACAGGCTGTCGTTGTTCTCGGCCCCGCACATGTCGAAGTTCAGCATGCAGCCGATTGCCGCTCCCTGGGCCTTCATCCTGGCAGACTGGTGCACGCTGCCGTAGAGCCCAAGCTCCTCGGCGTCGAAGGTCATGAGCTTGACGGTGCTGTTCGGCCGATTGCCGGGCTGGCCCAGGATCCGCGCGTACTCCAGCGCCGCCACCGCACCCGAGGCGTTGTCATCGGCGCCCGGGGCGTTGCTGGTGGCGTAGCTGTCGTAGTGTCCGCCGGCGATGTACAATGTCACCGTATCGTGCAACCCCGGGATGGTGGCGATCACGTTGTGCCCGATGTTGCCGTAGCTGGAGACGGCGAACGTGTCGGTGCGGACATCGGCGATGCCCATGCTGTCGAACTGGGCCTTGACCCATGCGGTAACCGTGGCATGGTTCGCCGCCCGGACATGCCTGGTGCCGAAGTTCTGCATGGCCGTCACCCAGGACCGGATGCGGGACGAGTCCACCTGGTCGGCGATGGCCGCGATGGCCGGGTTGTACGCCAGGTTGGGGTTGATGATGGTGCTGTCGGCGGCCAGCTTGATCCCGTCGGTGCGGAACGGCTTGACCCAGTAGCACTCCGGCTTGTCGGCCAGCCCGGCCGGGACGTCGGCCGCGCGCAGCAGGTAGCGGTCGCCGCTGGCGTACAGCGCCCGGGCGGACACCGCGGCGGGGTCAGCGCCGCGCCGCACCGTCACCCAGCGCAGCGCCGACAGGTCGCCCTCGTAGACCGGCGCGGCAGTCCCGGCGGCCTTGGCCGCGGCGGCGCAACCGGCCCCGACCAGCATGGCCTGGCCGGACAGGTCGTACACCGGCCAGCCGTTCGCTGCGGCCAGACGGACGGGATCCTGGTCCGCCTGCAGGTCGACCCGGCACAGCGCGGGCGATCCGGCGGGGGCCGCGCTGGCGAATGGCAGTAGTGCCAGCAGCGCCAAAGTCGCTGCCGCGAGCCGTTTCGTGACCATATCGTGGTTCTCCTTGTGAAGCGGGTTATCCAGCATCATATGCCATTTCCGGCCGGTTTTCAAGCATATTAATGAAGGGGGCCGCCCGGTCGCCGGCGGCCCCTTGTCCCGAAGACGCCCCGCTACCGCAGGACGGTCATCTTCCCGACCAGCGCCGTTCCCCCGGCGCTCAGGCGGCAGAAATACACGCCGGCCGAGACCCGGACGCCCCGGTCGTCCCGGCCGTCCCAGGACGCCGCGTGCGAGCCCGCCGGCAGCGCCGCGTCGGCCAGTGTCCGCACCCGCTGCCCCGCGACGTTGTACACGACCAACGACACCCGCCCCGCTTCCGGCAGCTGGTAGCGGATCGCCGTGGCGCGGCCGAACGGATTGGGCCGCGCCGGCCCCAGCGCCAGCGCCGCCGCGGCTGGCGCTTCCGGCCGCCCCGCCACCCCGCTGGACGGCTCGCCGAAGTCCGCCATCACCCGCTGCACCAGCGCCCGCGCCTGCTGCTGCTTCATGAAGTACAGGGGAAAGCCCAGGAACACCAGCTTGTAGTCCGCACCCAGGTACCGGATCCCGCAGGTCGCCCCCTCGAACGCGCTGCCGTCGTTCCGCATGTCCATCGCGTAGATCGCCTCGGCCCCGCCGGCCGGCGTCAGCGCCTCGATGTACCGCATCGCCCCGTTCCACGTCGTCACCGGCACCTTGCCCGTATCCACCTCGATCCCGGGGTACCCCAACTGCCCAGCCGCGCCCGCGAACGAGTCCGCGTTCTGCGACCGGCTCATCGCCGACACCCTCATCCGCTCCCGCATGAAGCTCCCGGCCCCGAACGCCAGGCTCGACGACATCGCGTTGTTCGTCAGGTTCGCCGTCGGCTGCCACCCCGAGAACAGCAGCCGGCCGCCGGCCGCCAGGTACCGGTCGAGCTCCACCGTGTCACGGCTGGCCTCGCGGTTCGTGTAGTCGTCCCCGTGCCACACCACCGTCGAGTACGGCACCAGGTCTGCCAGCACCGGCTTCACACCGCCGCTCGGGAACTCGTAGTCCGTCACCTGGCACCCCTCCAGCGCGTAGTGGTAGAACCCGTCCTGCGTGCTGTCCCGCGGGTAGCGCCCCGCCGTCCAGTTGTGCGTCTCGTCCACCAGCAGCACCCCCTGGTCCAGCGTCACCGGCCGCCCGTAGGCCGCCGCGCTGAAAGCGCTATGGTTGCTGTCCCGGTCAACCGCCCGCACCCTGTACCAGTACTTGTGCGCGCCCGACAGCGGCTGGTCCAGGAACGTCGTGTCTGCCAGCAGCGCCCCGTGGTGCTGGGCGTAGGACGCCGTGTCGTCAACCGCACGGTACAGCTTGTACCCCGCCAGGTCCAGCTCCCGGTTCGCGCCCCAGTCCAGCCGGATGCCGCCGGCCACCGGGATCGCCGCCAGCGGCGACGGCGGCAGCGGCACCGCCCGCGGGGTTCCCGTGGCCTCGGTCAGCAACGGGCTGGTCCGGCCCTGCGCATCGACCGCCGCCACGGCGACGTAGTACAGGCTGTCGGACAGCAACCCGTCGATGGTGTCGCCCACGGCCGTCACGTCCATGCTGTCGGCGTAGACGCCGCTGGTCCTGCCCCAGTACAGCCGGTAGGCGACGACATTGGACGCCGCGATGGCCTGCCATGCGGCGCGCAGGCTCTGGCCGTCGCCGATGTCCCTCACGGCCAGACCTTTCACCGCCTGCGGGTAGTTGGCCAGCGTCGCCACCAACCCCAGCCCCGCCCGCACGATGCTGGTGCCGTAGCGCATGTTCATGTAGGTGGTGCTGTCGTTGGTCTGGTGGTATACCGGGCTGAAGCTGAGCTCCTCGGCGTAGGTCGCCTTGAATCCGTTGCCGTAGTAGCGCCAGCTGTCGCTGCCGTTGAGGTAGACGCTGTTGTATTCCGGGACGAGGTTGGTGTCGTTGGTGCGGCCGTACCACAGCGCGCTTTGGCCCAGCAGCCGTGAGTAGCTCTCGGAGCCAGGGTAGACCTTGGAGACGAAGACGCTGTCGTTGCCGATGGAGCCGATCATGTCGTAATTCAGCATGCAGCCGATGTCCCGGCCCGCGGCCAGCTCGTCGTTGGCGTCCTTCCTGCTGCCGTACAGCCCCCATTCCTCGCAGTCGAAGGCGATCAGCTTCACGGTGCTGTTGGGCGGGTTGGCCGCCAGCACCCGGGCCATCTCGAAGATCGCGGCGGTGCCGGACCCGTTGTCGTCCGCGCCCGGCGCCCAGGGATTGTA
>DDXR01000002.1 GCA_002347565.1 bacterium UBP2_UBA2255
GGCCGGCCGCGGCGGCGGCCGTCTTCGCGGCCGCCGCGTTCCTCACCGACCCGCGGGCGACGCCGCGGTCCGCCGCGGGTCAGGCCGGCGCCGGGAGCATCGCCGGCGTGGTGTTCGCGCTGTTCGCCCTGCGGGGGATGAGCTGGCAGGGGATGGTGGCGGCGGCGCTGGCCGCGAACCTGGTGACGCCGCTGTTCGACCACCTGCTGGCGCGGTCGCGGCCGCGCTAGAAACCGCTCTTCCGCGGGGGGAGGGGCAGGGCAGAGGTTTTCAAGGGCTGGGACAAACCGTCGGGCCTGGCTGGTACCATGGGGGCATCAACGAAACGATGAACATACCAACGGGAGCGAGGGACCATGGCTGATTCGGCATCGGAGAAGGTGAAGGCGATCGACCTGGCGATGTCCCAGATCGAGAAGCAGTTCGGCAAGGGGTCGATCATGAAGTTCGGCAGCCACGCCGCGGTGGTGTCGGTGGACGTCATCCCCACCGGCTCGCTGTCGCTGGACGCGGCGCTGGGGGTGGGCGGCGTGCCGCGGGGCCGGATCGTGGAGATCTACGGCCCGGAGTCCTCCGGCAAGACCACCCTGGCCCTGTCGATCGTGGCCCAGGCCCAGAAGACGGGCGGCGTGGCGGCCTACATCGACGCCGAGCACGCCATGGACCCCAAGTACGCCGCGGCCCTGGGCGTCGACATCGACAACCTGCTGATCTCCCAGCCGGACACCGGAGAGGAGGCGCTGGAGATCACCGAGACGCTGGTGCGCAGCAACGCCCTGGACGTGATCGTCATCGACTCGGTGGCGGCGCTGGTGCCCAAGGCCGAGATCGAGGGCGACATGGGCGACAGCCACATGGGCCTGCAGGCCCGGCTGATGTCCCAGGCCCTGCGCAAGCTGACCGCGGTGGCGGCCCGCTCCAAGACCTGCATCATCTTCATCAACCAGATCCGGATGAAGATCGGCGTGATGTTCGGCAACCCCGAGACCACGCCCGGCGGGCTGGCGCTGAAGTTCCACGCCTCGGTGCGGATGGACATCCGCCGCATCGAGTCCATCAAGCAGGGCGAGGAGAACATCGGCAACCGGGTGCGGGTCAAGGTCCTCAAGAACAAGATGGCGGCGCCGTTCCGCACCGCCGAGTTCGAGATCATCTTCGGCCACGGCATCTCCTACCTGGGCGACGTGCTGGACCTGGCGGTGGAGCACAACATCGTCGAGAAGACCGGCGCCTGGTTCTCCTACGGCGGCGAGCGGCTGGGCCAGGGCCGCGAGAACGTGCGCGAGATGCTGAAGAGCAACCCCGACATCATGGCCAAGGTCGAGGCCGAGGTCAAGGCCAGGCTCGACATCGGCCGGGCGCCGGCCCCGCCCCCGCCCGCCGCGGACGCGGAGGAGGAGCCCGGGACCCGGGAGAAGAAACGGGGCCGTAAATAGGACTGAGTTAGTACTATTTTGTATCAATCCCTGGTGTTCCGCCTGGCCTTGCTGACCGCGCCGGAACAGACCCAACCCCTGCCCCTTCCCCGGCGGGGAAGGGGAGAAGGGGTTAGGTTCCTCGGACCTTCAGCCTGCGGCACGGCGGATCGACCGCCGGCCGCCGGCCAATGACCGACCGCGCGGTCCCCGCCATCGGGAATCGTGCCGGGCGAAAGCGCCGCGCAGGATCCCCCGCGCCGCCGGCACCCTAGCCCGAGCGCCAAGGAGCGGAAGCGGGGCCGGAAACAGGACCAAGTCAGTCCTGAGCAGTTCACCACGGCCATCGTGCGACCCGGTCGCGCGGGTGGCCGTGGCTGTTGGGCATCGCATCGGATCGTTCAGCGAGCACCGCAGGCGTGGCCGCCCGGAATTTCCCGTGTCCGAGCCGGGCGAGTTCGGGAAATTCAGGACAAGCCGGGGAGCGCAGCGCCAGGAACGATCCGCAGCGACGAGGTCTTTTGGTTCTTTTCTGCCGGCACAGAAAAGAACAATGGAAGGATGACACGGGCGAACATCGGGATCGAACGATATGAATGAAACCACCGCCAGGAACTTTGCCCTGCGGCTGCTGGCCATCCGGCCCCGCACCGTGCGCGAGCTGCGCGACAAGCTGGCCCGCAGGGGATACGCGCCGGAGGCGGTCGCGGCGCTGCTCGCCGACCTCTCCGCCATCGGCCTGCTGGACGACGCCAGGTTCGCGCGCCTGTGGATCGAGAGCCGCGCCGCGCTGAAACCGATGGGCCAGGCCCGGCTGCGGGCCGAGCTGGCCGCCAAGGGCGTGGACCGCGAGCTGGTCGACGCAGCGCTCTCGGCTCTGCGGGACGGGCTTGACGAGCCGGCGGCGGCGCTGCAGCTGGCGCAGCGCAAGGCGCGGGCCTTCCAAGGGCTCGGCCGCGAGGCGCGCGAGCGCCGCATCGCCGGGTTCCTGGGGCGGCGGGGATACTCCGGCGGCGTCATTTCCGCCACGCTAAAAAAGTTAAGGAAAGGCTTTACTGGCGACGGGTAATTTGATATAATATATTGCCTTATCAGGTAATGACGCGGCACTGTCCGGCACGGGTTCTTTCTTGTCCGAAAACTCAATTGAACCGGGATCGTGCCGCGTTCCCATGCCCGCGCCGCAACCTCGAACATGATCTTGATCCGCATCCAGTCATGAGATCCTCCAGCCAGATCCGCAGGGAATTCCTGGAATTCTTCAAGTCGCAGGGCCACGCCATCGTGCCGTCGGACTCGCTGGCGCCGGCCGACGACCCGACCCTGCTGTTCACCAACGCCGGGATGAACCAGTTCAAGAAGATCTTCCTGGGGCTGGAGACCCGCGCCTACACCCGCGCCGCGGACAGCCAGAAGGTGCTGCGGGTGTCGGGCAAGCACAACGACCTGGAGGAGGTCGGCCGCGACCACACCCACCACACGTTCTTCGAGATGCTGGGCAACTGGTCGTTCGGCGACTACTACAAAGAAGAGGCCATCGCCTGGGCCTGGGAGCTCTTGACCGGCGTCTGGCAGCTGCCGAAGGACAAGCTGTACGCCACGGTCTTCGAGACCGACGGCGAGTCCGAGGACCTCTGGAAGACGCGGACCGACATCGGCCATTCGCACATCAGCAAACACGGCGCCAGGGACAACTTCTGGGAGATGGGCGAGACCGGCCCCTGCGGCCCGTGCTCCGAGATCCACATGGACATGGGGCCCGGCGCCTGCCCGCACGAGGGCCAGGCCGGCCACGCCTGCGGGGTCAACGCCGGCGGCTGCGGCCGCTTCGTCGAGATCTGGAACCTGGTGTTCATCCAGTACGACCGCCAGAAGGACGAGGTGCTGAGGGAGCTGCCCAGCAGGCACGTCGACACCGGCATGGGCTTCGAACGGCTGGTGCGGGTGCTGCAGGGCGCGGCTTCGAACTACGACACCGACCTGTTCCGGCCGCTGATCGAGCGGACGGAGCAGCTGTCGGGGCGGAAGTACTCGCCCGGGCCGGAGGGCACGTCGTTCCGGGTGGTGGCCGACCACGTGCGGGCGCTGGCGTTCACCATCGGCGACGGCGTGGTGCCGTCCAACGAGGGCCGGGGCTACGTCATCCGGCGGATATTGCGGCGGGCCGCGCGCCACGGCCGGCTGCTGGGGCTGAAAGCACCGTTCCTGCACGAGCTGGCGGGCGCGGTGGTCGGCCTGATGGGCGAGGCCTACCCCGACCTGGCGGCGCGGCGCGAGCACATCGCCAGCGTCATCAAGGGCGAGGAGGAGCGGTTCGGCGAGACGCTGGACCTGGGGCTGTCGCTGTTCGACGAGATCAGCGCAGTACTGAAGGGATCGGGCGCCACGGTCATCGCCGGGAGCGAGGCGTTCAAGCTGTACGACACCTACGGCTTTCCGCTGGACCTGACGCAGGTGATGGCGGCGGAGCACGGGTTCACGGTCGACACCGCGGGCTTCGACGCCTGCATGTCGGCGCAGCGGGAGCGGGCCCGGGCGGCGCGGGGCGAGGTCTGTTTCCAGGCCTGCCGGGACGTGGACTACCCGGCCTGCGTGTTCGTGGGCTACCAGGCGCTGTCGCAGAAGACGACGATCACCGGCATCTACCGCAAGGAGCTGGAACTGAGCGAGGCGGCCCAGGGCGAGCGGGTGGATGTCACGCTGGCCGACACGCCGTTCTACGGCGAAAGCGGCGGCCAGTCCGGCGACGTCGGGACCATCCAGTCCGAACGCGGGACGCTGAAAGTCCTGGGGACGGTGAAAGCCTTCAACCAGTCGACCGTGCACAACTGCGAGGTGGTCTCGGGAGCGCTGAAGGCTGGCGACGAGGTCACCGCCGTCGTGGACCGGCAGGCCCGCCTGGCCACGGCCCGGCACCACACCGCCACCCACCTGCTGCAGGCCGCGATGCGGCAGGTCGTGGGCAGGCATGTACAGCAGCAGGGCTCGATGGTCGACCCATCGCGGCTGCGGTTCGACTTCACCCACGGCCAGGCGCTGGACCCGATGCAGCTGGACCAGGTCGAGGAGCTGGTCAACGCCAAGATCATGGAGGACCTGCCGGTCGGCGCCGAGCACAAGTCCCAGGCTGACGCCCGGGCCGAGGGCGCCATGGCGCTGTTCGGCGAGAAGTACGGCGACCAGGTGCGGGTGGTGTCCTGCGGCGACTTCTCTAAGGAGCTGTGCGGCGGAACGCACGTGCACCGCAGCGGCGAGATCGGGCTGTTCAAGATCCTGAAGGAGGAGGCCATCGCCTCGGGCGTGCGCCGGATCGAGGCCGTGGCCGGCCTCCCGGCCTACCGCCACGCCCGCCAGAGCGAGCTGCTGATCGCTGAGATCCGAGATCGTCTCAAGGCCGGCCGCGACGAGATCGTCGCCAAGACCAACTCCCTGGTCGAGCAGGTCAGGACGCTGGAAAAGGAGAAGCAGAAGGACAAGCTGGGCAAACTCGACGGGGAGATGGCGAGGCTCGCCGCGCAGGCCACGGAAAAGAATGGCGTGCGCTACGCCGCCCAGCTGGTTCCCGACCTTTCAGCCGACGACTTGCGCGAGGCGGGAGAGAAGCTGCGCGCCAAGCTGAAGGACGGCATCGGCATTCTCGCCACGTCATCGGAAGGCAAGAGCACCATCGTGATCTGCGTGGGCGACGGGCTGGTCACGGCCAAGAAGTATTCCGCGGGGGACATCGCCAAGCAGGTGGCCGCGGCCACCGGCGGCCGCGGCGGCGGCCGGCCGCAGCTGGCGCAGGTCGGCGGCAAGGACGACGGCAGGCTGGCGGAGACGGTGAAGAAACTTGAATCTATTATCTTTGGCTAAATTCCTGGGGCTCCCGTCATTCCCGCGAAAGCGGGAATGACGGGAGGTCGGCATGCATGGTTTCCCGCTTCCCGCTTTCGCGAGGACAAGCTTCACGGGAATGAAACCAAGACAATGAACCTGGATTCCCGTTTGCACGGGAATGACGAGGAGAAGATTTCGTGAGGGTATACGAGTACATACAAAAAACCGCCAGGGCCAGGGGCTGCTGTTTCCTGGCGCTGCTGGACCCGGACAAGCTCGATTCCGCGAAGCTGGCGCAGACCGGCAGGCTGATCGCGCGATCCGGCGCCGACGGCATCCTGTTCGGCACCAGCCTGATGATGTCCGGCAAGATAGACGCGCAGATCAAGGCGCTGAAGCAGGCGAGCAAGCTGCCGGTGGTCATCTTCCCGGGCAGCGCCTACCAGGTCTCGAAGCACGCCGATGCCATCCTGTTCATGTCGCTGATCTCGGGCCGCAACGCGAATCTATTGATCGAGGAGCAGGTCAAGGCCGCGCCCATGGTCGCCAAGTCAGGACTGGAGGCCATCGCCACGGGCTACATGCTGATCGAGTCGGGAAAACTGACCTCGGCCAACTACATCAGCAACACGCTGCCCATCCCGCGCGACAAGCCGGACATCGCCGTGGCCCACGCGCTGGCCGCCAAGCTGTTGGGTATGAAGCTGATCTACATGGACGCCGGCAGCGGCGCGCAGCAGCCGGTCACCGAGCAGATGATCTCGGCGGTCGCGAAACATTCGCAGCTGCCCGTGGTGGTGGGCGGCGGCATCCGGACGCCGGAGGACGCGCGGGCGCGGGCCAGGGCGGGCGCCACGGCCGTGGTCATCGGCAATGTTTTGGAGAAGGACATCAACTTGGCGAAGCGATTCGCCCAAGCCATCCATTATAAGACCACGGAATCGCGGAAACACTGACGATGGAGTTGGAACGGAAGGAGCTTACCGGGAAGATCATTTCATGTGGGATTGAAGTCCACAGGCAGCTCGGCCCCGGGTTTCTGGAATCAATTTACCATTCTGCGCTATTGCTGGAACTCAAACGACAGGGTTTGAAATCCGAGCCGCAGAAGGAAGTGCGGATTTACTATCTCGGTCACGAGATCGGAGTGCACCGATTGGATATCATCGTGAATGACGAGATTGTGGTCGAACTGAAAACGGTAAGCGAGTTCAACGACGTCCATCTTGCCCAATTGTTGTCGTATCTGAAGGCGACGGAGCTGAAAGTCGGCTTGCTCATGAATTTCGCACAGAGCATTCTTAAGGTCAAACGAGTCGTGAGTAAATAGGTTGTTCCATTCTTCCGTGTTTCCGTGGTTGTGTCACATCAACTTATGAAAGGCATGCCATGAAGGGCGTCATCCTGGGCGGCGGGCTGGGCACCCGGCTGCGGCCGCTGACCAGCATCACCAACAAGCACCTGCTGCCGGTGTACGACCGGCCGATGATCTTCTACCCGATCCAGACCCTGGTGGAGGCCGGCATCGACGACATCATGCTGGTCACCGGCGGCAACAACGCCGGCGACTACCTGCGGCTGATCGGCAACGGCGAGGAGTTCGGCCTCAAGCACATGAACTACACCTACCAGAAGCGGGAGGGCGGCATCGCCGAGGCGCTGGGGTTGTGCCGGCACTTCTGCGGCGACGACCAGGTGGCGGTGATGCTGGGCGACAACGTGCTGGACGGCTCGATCCGCAAGGCGGTGGGCGATTTCAAGCGGCAGAAGAGGGGCGCCAAGATCTTCCTGAAGGAGGTCGACAACCCGCGGGAGTACGGCGTGGCCGAGCTGGCCGGGAAGCTCGTCAGGAACATCGTGGAAAAGCCGAAGCGCCCCAAGAGCAACCTGGCGGTGATCGGCATCTACCTGTACGACGCCGAGGTCTGGCGGATCATCGACACGCTGAAGCCATCGGGCCGCGGCGAGCTGGAGATCACCGACGTCAACAACGCCTACATCCGCAAGGGCCGGATGACCTACGAGATCCTGGACTGCTGGTGGGGCGACGCCGGGAGCTCGATCGAGGACCTGTGGCGGGTCAACGTGCACATCGGCAACAAGCGGCACCAATGAGGATCCTGGTGACCGGCGCCCGGGGGATGCTGGGGGCCGAGCTCTGCGCCGCGCTGGCGCCGACCCACGAGGTCGTGGCCTTCGATCTGCCAGAAGCCGACCTGACCGCCCCTGGTTCGATCGATGCCATCGCCGCGCGCCGGCCCGAGGCCCTGGTGCACTGCGCCGCCATGACCGACGTCGACGGCTGCGAGCGCGACCCGCAGGCGGCCTACGCGGTCAACGCCCTGGGCGCCCGTCATGCGGCGCTGGCCTGCCAGCGGCTGGGCGCGCCGCTGCTGTACGTCAGCACCGATTTCGTGTTCGACGGGGCCAAGCGCGAGCCGTACTACGAGTGGGACCAACCCAACCCGCTGGGGCACTACGGCCGTTCCAAGCTGGCCGGGGAGCAGGCGGTGCGCGAGCTGCTGGCCCAATTCTTCATCGTCAGGACCTCGTGGCTGTTCGGGCGGCGCGGCAGGAACTTCGTCGACGGCATTCTGGCGAAGGCCCGGGCTGATGGCGCGGTGCGGGTGGTGAACGACCAGACCGGCTCGCCCACCCGCGCGGCCGACCTGGCCGCCGCCCTCGCCCGCCTGATCGGGACGCAGTACTTCGGCACCTACCACGTCACCAACGGCGGCTGCTGCACGTGGCACGAGCTGGCGGCCGAGGCCGTCAGACTGTCCGGGATCCGGGCGGAGGTGGCGCCGATCTCGTCGGCGGACTACCCCACGCCGACCCGCCGGCCGGCGTACTCGGTGCTGGCCAATTTCTGCTGGGAGCGGACCTTCGGCGCGCCGCTCCGGCCCTGGCGCGACGCCCTCAAAGAGCACCTGTCGTGAGCGCGAGACTGCGGGTCCCCGCCTTCCTGCGCAATGCCGACATCAGGCTGGCGGCGCTGCTGCTGGCGGTGCTGCTGTGGTTCCACGCGGTCACCGAGAAGCAGTACCGGGTGACACTGCGCTGTCCGGTCGAGATCAGCAACGTCCCGGACGGCTGGGCCGTGTCCGGGCGGCCGCCGGCCGTCAGCTGCGAGGTCACGGCCACCGGCAAGCAGATCATCGCCCTGCGGATCTCGCCCCCCGTGATCGCGGTCGACGCCGCCAACCGCCAGGTCAAGCGGCTGCTGGTCGACCTGACGCCGGCCCGGCTGCGGTTCCCCTACCGGATCTCGCCCCGGCGGGTCGACTTCGCGGCCGGGCAGCTGGTGGTCGCCTTCGACCGGCTGGCGAGCAAGACGGTGCGGGTGGCCGTCGACCTGCGGGGCGAGCCGGCCGAGGGGCACCTGGTCGGCGACTCGCTGTCGGTGGCGCCGCCCACGGTCGAGCTGCGCGGCCCCCAGAAGCTGCTGGACGCCGTCGACAGCGTCTACACGACTGCGGTGGGAATCGACGGCGCGTCCGCCCCGCTGTCGACCGTGGTCCGGCTGGTGCTGCCGGACACACCGCTGTGCTCGGTCGCGCCCGACTCGGTGCTGGTGACGGTGCCGTTCGAGAGATCCGGCGAGCGGCTGTTCCGCAACGTGCCGGTGCGGCTGGCCAACCGCGGGTCGGGATACCTGGTCAGTTTTTCGCCGGGGACCATCGACGTGGCCGTGGCCGGGCCGAACCGGATGCTCGCCGCCGCCGACCCTGCCCAGATCAGGGCCGTGCTCGACCTCAAGAACCTTGAACGCGGGCAGTTCCGGCTGCAGGCCTCGATCGAGCTGCCGGCCAAGCTCGAGCTGCTGGCGGCCAGCCCGCGTGACTTCGACGTCAGCATCCGATGATAGTGCTGGGCATCGAGACCTCGTGCGACGAGACCGCGGCGGCGGTGGTCGAGGATGGCAGGATCGTGCGGGCCGATGTGGTCCACACCCAGACCGTCCACGCCGCCTACGGCGGCGTCGTGCCGGAGCTGGCGTCGCGCGACCATCTGAAGCGGATCGTGCCGACGGTGCGCGAGGCGCTGCGGGCGTCGGGGCTGGGCTGGGACGGCATCGACGCGGTGGCGGCCTCTAACCGGCCCGGCCTGGCGGGGGCGCTCCTGGTCGGCTGCTGCTTCGCCAAGGGACTGTCGCTGGCGACGGGCCGGCCCTGGGTGGGCGTCGACCACGTGGAGGCGCACCTGCACGCTGCCTTTCTGGACGACCCGGGGCTGCGCCCGCCGCTGGTGGCGCTGATCGTCTCGGGCGGTCACACCTCGCTTTTCTCGATGGACGGGGAATGGCGGCTGCGGCTGATGGGGCGGACCGTCGACGACGCCGCCGGCGAGGCGTTCGACAAGGTGG
>DDXR01000029.1 GCA_002347565.1 bacterium UBP2_UBA2255
AAAATCCCCGTGTCGGCAGTTCAATTCTGTCCCGTGGCACCATGGTACGAGGCCAAGCGCGAGCTTGGCCTCCTCATTTTGCCGCCACCGCCGCGCGGCGGGAAGCGGAAAAAACCAGAGAAACAGGGTTGACATCGGACGGGTTCCGTGCTATAAACGCGCAGACACAACTTCCGCAAAAGGAGCGCGCCATGGCACGCACCGTGAAAGTACCGCCGCAGTTCGAGGCCGTGTTCGAGCAGGCCGAGCGCACCGTCGGCTCCTTCTTCGACACGATGGAGCGAGATCCCTCGCGGGGCGTGATCAACGTCGGCGGCGAGCGCTACATCCTGATGCGCGGGGAGTCGATCTTCCGGAGCCTGCGCGACAAGATGGCGTCCGAGTTCGGCGCCGACGTGGCCGCGTCGTTCCTCTACGACCTGGCCAAGACCGTGGGGCGGGGCGACGCCGAGCGGTTCGCGTCCAAGCTGGGACTGACGGACCCGATCCGCCGGCTGGCGGCGGGCCCGGTGCACTTCAGCCACACCGGCTGGGCCTTCGTCGACATCCTGCCCGAGAGCAAGCCGACGCCGGACGACGGGTACCTGCTGGTATACGACCATCCCAACACCTTCGAATCGGCGACGTACCTGCTCGACAAGAGGCCCAGCGGCGAGCCGGTGTGCCTGTTCTCCGCCGGCTACTCGGCGGGCTGGTGCTCGTTCAGCTTCGGTCTGGACCTGGACGCGCGGGAGGTGAGCTGCATCGCCTGCGGCGACGCGCGGTGCCGTTTCGTGATGGCGCCGGCGAAACGGCTGCAATCGCAGGCGGAGCGCTATCTGGGGCGCGTTTGACCCCTGTCGCCGCGGCCGTGAACACCATCAAGGGCATCGTCCTGGACATCTTCCGGCGCTACGCGTACGGCGCGCCGGAGGACATCATCGGCCGGATCGAACAGGCCGCCGGCCTGAAGCTGGAAGCGGTGACGCCGGAGAACGCCGGGCCGTTTCTGGAGGCGATGCGCGTAGAGCTGGCCGGGGTGATGGAGGAGTGGAAGGCCGGTTTCGTCACCGGCGTCCTGCGCCAGCTGATCGCCAAGCAAAGCCTGCGATGAGGGGGCCGCGTCCGGCAACGGCGCGGTTTTTTTATCTTTCACGTTGACATCCGCCCGGGCAGATAGTATAATGAAATTCGGGCCTAAGTCGGAACGATTGCAAGCATTTAACGACACACTGACAGGAGCGGTACCGATGAAGAAACTGACCCTGGTCCTGGCCCTGGCCCTGGCGCTTCCCTTCTGCACGTACGCCCAGGATGAGACGGCCTCCGAGGCGGCCGGCGAGGCGGTCAACGCGTTCGGGGCCAGCATGATGGGCGGTTTGGGCATCACCACCATCGACGGCAAGCTGTACTACCGGGTGCAGTTGGTGCCGGAACTGTCGGTCGGCAAGTTCGGCCTTGGCATCGACGGCGACCTGCTATTCAACCAGGACGGCATCCGCAAGGAGGATTGGACGCCCCGCAGCCGCTGGGTGCGGGTGATCCGTTACGTGCGGTGGGGCCGGAAGCGCGACCAGGTCTACGCCCGGGTCGGCGCCCTGGACGCCGCCACCCTGGGCAACGGTTTTCTGATGAACCGGTACAGCAACCGGGTGGACGACGTCGAGCGCAAGACCGGCATGGAGCTGGATGTGGATTTCGGCCAGTTCGGACTGGAGAGCGTGCTGTCGAACTTCGGGCGGGCCGAGGTCTATGGCGGCCGGGCCTACGCTCGTCCGCTCAGGTCCACCGAGATCCCGGTCATCAGGAATTTCGAGGTCGGCCTGAGCGGCGTCACCGACGCCGACCCCGACCGCAGCGCCGGGACCGATGACGCGGTCACCGCGTTCGGCTTCGACCTGGGGCAGCCGCTGGTCAACACCAGCCTGCTGTTCACCGGGCTGTACTTCGACTTCGGCAAGATCGTCCACTTCGGGTCGGGCGCGGCGGTGGGAGTCAAGGCCGACCTTCACCTGCCCGGCGGCATGGTGGACCTGGGCGCCAAGCTGGAACAGCGCTTCCTGGGCAAGCGGTTCCTGCCCCAGTACTTCGACCGGTTCTACGAGCTGGAGCGTTTCAACGACCTGTCGGGCATGCCCGTGCGCAAGACCTACCTGCTGGGGCTGGTCGACCAGGGCAGGAACGGCACCTACGGCGAGCTGTCGGCGACGGTGGCGGGGAAGCTCAACATCGTCGGCAGTTACCAGTACACCTACCAGGTGCCCAAGAGCGGCATCCTCCACTTCGAGACCGACCTGACCAAGGTGATCCCCAAGATCGAGCTGCGGGCCGCTTACGACCACAAGGGGATCGGCGATTTCAAGGACGTCGGCAAGAAGGACGAGAACGTGCTGGTGACGGTCGAGGGCGGCTACGAGGTCTACTCCCATGTGATGCTGTACCTCACCTATCTGCGCACCTACGAGCGCCGCACCCAGGACCAGGACGGGTCGGGCGGGCTGCTGCCGCCCTACTACAAGGCGGTGGAGAAGTTCTCGCCCAGGCTGGCGGTCAAGTTCGGCTTCTAGGCCGCGGCCACAGGATCCTCCCATCGCCGCGTTGAGCCGTTGCGTATTCGCGCGCATTCGCGGCGGACGAGGCACGGAGCGTTGCTGCGGCTGGCCCGGTCGCTGGCGGACAGCCTGGCCGATTTCGTGTTTCCGCCGTTCTGCGCCGCCTGTCAGCGGCGGATGCCGGACGGCCAGCGGGGCGCCATCTGCCCGGCCTGCTGGGACGGGTTCCCGCGCTGGGAGCACGGCTCCTGCCAGCGCTGCGGCGGGACCGTTCCGGCAGGCGCAGCGGCCGCGCTCTGCGACGCCTGCAGCATGCCCGACTGGCCATGCGCGGCCGTCCGGACGCCGGGCCCGTTCGCCGCACCCGTCTCCGACGCAGTCCACCTGCTGAAGTACTCGGACCGGCGCGGCGTGGCCAAGGCCCTGGGGGAGATGATGGCCGCCGCGGCTTGGGTCGACCCCGCTTACGCGGCCGCGGATATGCTGGTGGCCGTGCCGTTGCATCCGGCCAGGCAGCGCGACCGCGGTTACAACCAGGCACAGCTGCTGGCAGCGCGGGTGGGGGAGGTCATGGCCAAGCCGGCGCCGGAAGGCATCGTGACAAGGATCAGGAACACGGGCACCCAGACCGCGCTCGACCGGCGGGAGCGGCGGGAGAACGTCAGCGGCATCTTCCTGGTGACGCGGCCGGATGCGGTGCGGGGCAGGACGGTGATCCTGGTCGACGACGTGCTGACCACGGGCGCCACCATCGGCTCGTGCGGCCGGGCCCTGCTGGACGCCGGGGCCGCGTCGGTGCTGGCGCTGGCTGCCGCCGCGGCGCCGCTGTCTTGATCCGGCGGAGCTGATCTCCATCACGCCAAGGAGCGACATGAACAACGCCTCGATCCTGCAGCAGCACCGTGCGGCCTACACGCCCAAGCTGCCGCCGGTGTTCCTCAATCACGGGCCGTTCGTCGGGGCCGCCGAGCGGCCGGCGGCGCTGACGGCCGGCGCAGCCGGCGAGGTCGTCGGGCGGCTGTTCCCCCGCGGCCGCGCCCTGCCGGCGCTGTCCTTCGAGGAGGAGCGCCGCCGCCCCATCCCGCCGCTCAAGGTCGGTGTGGTGCTGTCGGGCGGTCAGGCCCCGGGCGGCCACAATGTCATCGCCGGGATCCACGACGCCGTCAAGGCGGCCAACCGCGACAGCCAGCTGCTGGGATTCCTGGGCGGCCCTGCCGGCCTGGTCGACAACAGGTACCGGTGGCTGACAGCCGATGTCATCGACCGCTACCGCAACACCGGCGGGTTCGACATGATCCAGTCCGGCCGCACCAAGCTGGACACGCCGGCGCAGTTCGACCGTGCCGCCGCCAACTGCAGCGAGCTGGGCGTGGGCGCGCTGGTGATCATCGGCGGAGACGATTCCAACACCAACGCCGCCTTCCTGGCCGAGCACTTCCTGGAGAAGGGCGTCCCGGTGCAGGTGATTGGCGTTCCCAAGACCATCGACGGCGACCTCAAGAACGCGGCCATCGACGCCTCGTTCGGGTTCGACACCGCCACCAAGGTCTACGCCGAGCTGCTGGGGAACATCCAGCGCGACGCCGACTCGGCCCGCAAATACTGGCACTTCATCCGGGTGATGGGCCGCTCGGCGTCGCACATCGCGCTGGAATGCGCCCTGCAGTGCCGGCCCAACATCGCGCTGATCTCGGAGGAGGTGTGGGCCAGGGGCATGACCCTGGCCCAGCTGGCCGAGCACTGCGCCGGCGTCATCCGCGACCGGGCGGCCCGGGGCATGAACTACGGGGTGGCGGTGATCCCCGAGGGACTGATCGAGTTCATCCCCGAGGTCAAGGCGCTGATCGCCGAGCTCAACGACCTGATGGCGCAGCACAAGGACTATTTCGCCGGGCTGACCGGCCCCGAGGACCGGCACCAGTTCATCAACAAGCACCTGACCGCCGCGTCGGCCCAGGCTTTCGCCGCCATGCCGGAGCAGATCCAGTGGCAGCTGCTGGAGGACCGCGACCCCCACGGCAACGTCCAGGTGTCACGGATCGAGACCGAGAAGCTGCTGGGCGACATGACCGGCGACCTGCTGCGGGAATGGAAGGCCGCGGGCAGCTTCGGGGGTAAGTTCAGCCCCCAGTACCATTTCTTCGGCTACGAGGGCCGCTGCGCGGCGCCGTCGAACTTCGACGCCGACTACTGCTACAGCCTGGGCTACGCGGCCGCGGCGCTGATCGCCGACGGCAGGAGCGGCTACATGGCCCAGGTGCGGAACCTGGCCGAACCGGCGTCCAACTGGGAGCCGGGCGGCGTCCCGCTGGCCGGGATGATGGGGATCGAGCGCCGGGAAGGAAGGGAAGTCCCGGTGATCCGCAAGGCGCTGGTAGACCTCAACGGCAAGCCGTTCCTGGCGCTGGCCGCCCGCCGCGACGAGTGGGCGCGTGACAACCACTACCAGTACCCGGGGCCGATCCAGTACTTCGGCCCGGCCGAGGTCTGCGACCGCACCACCGTCACCCTGGTGCTGGAGCGGGGCCAGAACCTGGTCGAGATCATCAACCACGTCCAGGCGCTCAAGGAGTCGCGGTTCTTCTCGGAGCTGGCGCCCGAGGAGCTGGCCAGGCTGTGCGCCATCGTCCAGCGGATGCCGATCCGGGCCGGGCAGATCGTGATCAGGCGTGGCGACGTGGGCCACTGTTTCTACATCGTGGTCGACGGGGAGCTGGACGTCATCGGCCGCGACGGGAAGACCGTGATCACCACGCTGCGCAAGGGCGACCCCTTCGGCGAGATCGCCCTGCTGGAGGACGTGCCCCGCACCGCCACGGTGGTCGCCAGGACCGGCGGCCACGTCCTGTTCATCAACACCTCGGACTTCAAGGAACTGATCGCTTCCAACCAGGCGCTGCTGGAGCGGCTGGCCGAGCTGTCCCGCAGGCGCCAGGCCGAGCTGGAACAGGCGGAGGGGAAATGAGGAGCCATTCATCGCCCGGCGGCCAGGCCGCGGTGGCACAACCCGGGCGGCACGCCGCCCGCCGGTTCGGCCTGCTGGTGGCCGCGCTGCTCTGGTGCGGCCTCGCGGCGGCGCAGCCGGCGCTGGTGGCTGACCACCTGGCCGTGGCCGCCTACGCCGGCATCCCCCAGCAGTACATCGACACGGTCAAGACCTGGTGGGTGACGGTGCCGGGCGAGTCGCACTCGTCCGGCTACCGCATCGGCCTGGCGCTGCTGGCCGCCGCCGAGCCGCGCTTCGCGGTGGCCATCCGGGAGAGCGGCACGCCGGACAGCCTGCCCGCCGGCGCCCTGCGGTTCAGCCGTGCCAGCTGGGGCGACGTCGGCTCGGCCACGGGCTGGCGCTACGGCTACGGCGAGGAGGACTGGTACACCAGCCAGACCGCCCGGTCGCGCACCGCCGCGGGGATCCGCTACTGCAACACCCACGGCCGGCCGCTCCATGCCACGGGTTTCGGCTGGTGCTGGGACATGACATGGCTGAACGGACCCGGAGGAACGAGGGATTCGGTGCATCAGGTGCGCTGGGCCGGCTCGTCCGAGGGCGGGCCCCAGGGGAATTTGATATGGGGGCTGGACGCCGCCGACTCCTCCCTGACCGGCAACAGCGTCTGCATGGACACCTACCTGGCCGCGACACAGCGCTACATCGACTCCTGCGCGGCCAACGGCTGGCCCACCACGGTGTTCTTCACCACCGGCCCGGTGGACGGCAACGACAACAGCGAGAACGGCTACCAGCGCGAGGTCAAGCACCAGTACCTGCGGCAGTACGTGGCGCAGGACACGGCCCGGGTGCTGTTCGACTACGCCGACATCCTGTGCTGGAGCGACGCCGGTGACCAGCACATCGCCACCTGGAACGACGGCGGCACGCCCCGCGCCTATCCCCAGATCCACGCCGACAACATGCTCGACACCAACGGCTCGTACGTCGAGGACGGCGACCACATCGGGCAGCGCGGCGCCATCCGGCTGGCCAAGGCCATGTGGTGGATGCTCTCAAGGCTGGCGGGATGGGACGGGACCCCGGCCGGGGTCTCGTCCGATGTGCCGGTCGTAAAAGTTGATCCGGCGCTGCGCCTGTCCGTGCAGCCCAACCCGTTCCGGCAGCGGGCCAGCATCTCGTATACGGTCGGGCGCGCGGGCGAAGTCGAGCTGGCGGTCTACAACGCCATCGGCCAGAGGGTCCGCACGATACTTCGATCTCGAAAAGGACCAGGGACGTATTCCGCGACGTTCGAGGCCGGCACTTATCCCGCCGGCGTCTATTACTGCCGGCTGCGCGCCGGCGATGTGGTAATGACAAGCAAGTCCATCATCGTGCGGTGATGTTGCCCATGAGAACGAAGATCGCGGTCTGTCTGTTGGCCGCCTGCGCGGCCGTCGCGCGGGCCGACAAGGTCACCATCTCCGTGATGGACCTCAATGTGACCTCCGGCGTGTCAGCGGGCGAGGCCGTGATGCTGACGGATAAACTGCTCAACGAGCTGGTGAACAACGGCGCCTACAAGGTGGTGGAGCGTTCCAAGCGTGACGAGATACTGAAGGAACAGGGTTTCCAGCAGACCGGCGCCTGCGACNNGGGCAGGTGTCTGGTCGAGGCGGGACAGCTGCTGGGCGTGCAGAAGATGGTCGGCGGCACCATCGGCCGGTTGGGCGAGGTCTACGCAGTCGAGCTCCGGGTGATGGACGTCAAGACCGGCGAGATCGACCGGGCCTTTTCCCGCAAGTACAAGGGGGACGTATCGAAACTGCTGGACGCGATGCAGGAGGCGGCGGCCTATTTCTCGGGGAATAAATATAAAATCGCAGTGAAACAGGAAACTACGGCGGTGAAAGGGATGATTTATCTGCAAACCAATGCTCAAGGATATAAGGAGTATCGCAACATGAAAGACGGTTCGATATTGATTGAGATACCAGAAGGGGTGTTTACCATGGGTAGTGATGAGAGCAATAATGATGAAAAACCAGCGCATGATATTTTTATGGATGCATATTTTATCGGAAAGTATGAAGTCACTATTGGCCAATATAGAAATTTTGCCGACGAAACTGGTTATAAAGGAAATACAGGAGAGATATTAATTAAGAATGGTGACGGAACGATAAACGATGATCTTCCTGTTTCATTTGCTAACTGGAAAGATGCAAAAACATATTGTGACTGGGCTGGATTGCGTCTGCCGACTGAGGCTGAATGGGAAAAAGCAGCCAGAAGCATAGATTGTAGGATGTATCCTTGGGGAAATGATTGGGATCCTTTGAAATGCAATAGCCTGGGCAGTATAGATGGATTTTATTATCTTGCTCCGGTCGGTCATTTTACATCAGGTGCTAGCCCATACGGTTGTTTAGATATGATTGGTAATGTCTGGGAATGGTGTAATGACTGGTACGATAAATATTATTATAGCAAATCCTTAGATAATTCTCCAAAAGGCTCCACTGTGGGGCCGCATCGTGTGATGCGTGGTGGAAGTTGCCGCGATGGAGATGCCGAATGCAACGCGACCAAACGGAATGGGAAAGGTTGGACGCGGTGGGATAAAAAATACGGTTTTCGAGTAGCGAAATAGACTAAAGAACAATATAACAAAAAAATATAGGAGGCAAGGTATATGCCACTAGTCGGAACCCGCGAAATGTTCAAGCAGGCCTACGACGGCGGCTACGCCGTGGGCGCCTTCAACGTCAACAACATGNNCCTGCACCTGGACCACGGCGACACATTCGAATTATGCAAGGCATGCGTCGACGACGGATTCTCGTCGATCATGATCGACGCCTCGCACCTCCCGTTCGACGAGAACGTGGCGCTGACGAAAAAGGTCGTGGCGTACGCCCACCAGCGCGACGTGCCGGTGGAGGCCGAGCTGGGCAAGCT
>DDXR01000005.1 GCA_002347565.1 bacterium UBP2_UBA2255
TCAGCTTGCCGGTGCGCGAGTACGACTCCGACGTCAGCCGGTAGAGGTACACCCCGGCCGACACCGCGCGCCCGGCCTCGTCCCGGCCGTCCCACGCCGCCGAGTGGTACCCCGCCGGCGCCGTTCCGCTGGCCAGGGTCCGCACCTTCTGACCGGCGATGTTGTACACCGCCAGCTCCATCCTCTCCGCCCGCGGCAGCTGGTAGGCGATCGTCAGCCGCCCCCGCGACGGATTCGGGTAGGCCTGCCCCAGCTGGTACGTCAGCGGCAGCCCCGCCGCCGCCGGCCGCCCCGCCACTCCCAGCGGCTCCGGCGACCGCGTGATCCGGATCGCCTTCTGGTTCCGCAGCCCCAGGAACGTCCCCGCCATCGTCCCGTCGAACCGCAGCTGGCACCCCACCGTGCTGTTCTGCTGGAACCCGACGCTGATATCCGTCTGCACCGGGTCGTAGATCGCGTACTGCACCACCACGTCGTAATACGGGTGCGTCGCCGTCGAGTCGTAGTACACCAGCTGGAACTTCTGCCGCCCGGCCCCCCCCAGGAACGCCACGCTGTCGTATTCCACTATGAACCTGTGGTTGGTCGCGTCATGCCAGTATCCCACCCACGAACCGCTTGCCGTCAGGTCGTCCCAGAACGGGAAAACCGCCGGGATATTGGGGCTGGACGTCGGCAGGGCCGTGTTGCTGTAGGCGGTGCTGGTGGTCCTGCCGAAGGCCACCCACCCGTTTGAACAGACCGACAGCGAGTCCGAGTAGACTGTGCCGTACCACCGGAACGGGAAGGGCAGCGCCACCCGGGCTGTCTGGTCGTCGCCGTTCAGCGTCGTCAGCTGCGTCCCCAGGCCCCGGATCTCCGTCCAGTTATACACCGGCGCGCGAGCCACCCCGTCACTGTCCTCCACCGCGTAGTACACCGGCGTCCCCGCCGCGTTGTCCGGCGTCGGGCTGTACCGCAGATCCCCCACCGTCTCGCTCCAGCTGTACAGCCGGTCCGTCGCGTCGTCCGCCTTCATCACCACCGTGAACGTCACGCTCGTCCCCACCGGCACCGCCCCGATGTCCATCACGAACGAGTCCGCCCCGCAGCTCGCCGTCGCCCCGGGCGCGGTCGACACGTCATAGTCCGCCGTCGAGTCCGTGAACACCACCAGCGGGTTCGAGCACCGCAGGGTCGCGCTGGTGTTGTACGAGTATCCCAGCCCGTTGTTCTTCAGCGCCACCCCCATCTTCTCCGTCGCGTTCGGGTCCAGCCGCCCGTTCCCCCCGATCCCGCGGGCATTGAACCCCAGCACTCCCGTCCCCACCGTCAGGCTGAACGAGGCCGTCCACGCCGAGTCCGCGCCGTCCCGGCACTCCAGCGTCAGCGGGATCGTCATCCCGTTCGTGTCCGCAGGGTTCACCAGCACCCCGTACCCCGTCGGGTGGTGCGCCGAGTCCCCCGCCGCGATGTCCCCGTACACCCACACGCTGTCAGTCACCGTACCGTTGGGGCTGGAGGTCCGCAGGGTGGCCACTACATTCTGGGCCGTCGCCGTCCCGTAGTTGATCACCCACGTCGGCAGCCGCACCTCCTCCCCGGGGTTGGCCACGCCGTCCCCGTTCCCCGACGCGTCCGTCATCGCATGCCGCAGGTGCGTCACGTACGGGCCGGTGGCCGCGGTGATCGGAACATTGGCGCTGTAGCGCCGGTAGTTGTCCTTGGTCGCCGTCACCACCATGGTGTTGCCCGGCGTCTGCGGCGGGATGGCGATATTGGCCGTCCCCTTGGCCGGCGCCGTGCCGGTGCCGATGATCTCGCCGTTGACGGTCAGCGCGATGAACGCGCCCTCGTCGGCCGTCACCGGGAACGAGGTGACGCCTGCCGTCAGCACGGCGGGGTGGCTGACCGTCAGGTCCATGGGCATCTGGGAATAGAGGGTAGTGAAGGCGTCGCCGTGCATGTGGAACAGGTTATAGGTGATGACCTTCGATTCGGGGTTGTACGGCCAGCTCGATGCCGCCAGGAACAGCTTGCCGAACACGTGGGCGAAGCCGGGCTTCTGGCCCCGATCGTGGAACTTGAAGGTGTCGCCCAGGTCCGGGCAGAAGTCCTGCCACATGCAGTCGTACATGCCCCAGGTGAAAGCGTCGTTGACGAAGGAGTACGACACCTCGGTCGGGCCGATGTAGCCCAGCACGCCGTGGCTCTGGCGGTAGAAGGCCTCTCCCAGGCAGCCGCCATTGCTGGTCTGCTGATAGGCGCCCGTCAGGCAGTTGATGGTGAATAGGAACGGATACATGGTGTTGGTCAGCGCCAGGGCGTTGGCCTGGGAATAGGGCGGGTCGGCCCAGCCGCTGGCGGAGCCGTGGTCCCGGTGCTGAACGATGAACGCGCCGGCGTTGATGTCCGCGTTGATCAGCGAGTAGGTGGTGTTCCAGCTGATCCCGGACGGGATGGTGTCGTTGATGTAGCCCAGCCCGCCGTGGCTGGGATTGCCGAAGTAATTGATCACCATCGGCGTGTTGGAATTGCTCGACCATTGGGCGCCGACCGCCGGCGCCGAGGTTGAGTAGTATTCCCGCTTGGGCGCCTTGCCCTGGTGGTTCTTCCAGAAGCCGTAGACCACCTCGCCGCAGAGCTGGAACCAGCGATCCGACTGGTAGCCGACGCAAGAGATGGGATTGTTGTAGAACCCGGCGCTGGTGTAGGGGTTCCGCTCCATGTCCAGCATCTTGTTGATCATCATCGGCAGGGCGGACGCCGAATCGGCCTCGATCCGGGCCACGTTCATGTCCGGCAGGCTGTCCCCGTCGACATCGGCATAGATGTTATCGCTCGGGTAGTAGGTCCCGTTGTACGGGTGCGGTCCAACCGTGATGGCGTCCATGGTGTACGGCCCCTGGCCCGGGCGGTCCCCGATCAGCAGGACCGCCACCGGCGGTATGACCCAGTTGTTGTAGGCGTTGTCGATCCAGCTGTGGATCTGGGCCGCCGTTGTCCCGGTGCTGTCCGTGGTGAAGACCCCGGTCTTGACCCCCTGCAGCGTCCGGAACTGCTTGATGGTGTCGGCCCAGGCAATGCAGTTGGCGTCGTTGGGGCAGATGATGACGTACTCGTATCCCTGCGCCTTCGAGAGCCATCGCTTGTCGTAGTCCACCTGCGGCAGCATCCGGTAGTTCAGCAGGTTCCCGGCCAGGATCGGGTCCCACCAGCGGCTGCGCAGCCGGTCGTCGCCGAACCGGCCGTTGCCGCCGTTGAACGTAACGCGGACCCGCATGTTCTTATAGACGGTCAGCTGCCTGGATATCGGATTGTACTGGAACGGCGTCAGCCGCAGCGTCACGGCGTCGACCCCGCGCAGCACGGTCCGCGGCGAGACCTCCACCGGCGAGACCGGATAGGGCTGGTCGGCCCCGTAGATGGTCCCATCCTTGCGGTAGACCGGCAGGTCCCGGTTGTTGTCCGCGGGGATCACCGGCGCCGGCGGCAGGTTGACGTCCTGCAGCACTTCAGTGTCGGACCCGAACAGTTCCACCGTCGCTGTGGCGCCCTGCGGAACCGCGATGAACCTGCTGAAGCTCGGCAGGTTCGGCGCCCCCGATTGGTTCGGCAGGTACAGCCCGCCGATGTTGACCGCCTGCATCTTCTCGCCGTCGATGTCGACGTCGGTGATGTCCACCTGGTCCAGCGAATAGGTGATCTCCACACCGCCCTTGGTGCTGGAGACCACGTTGAGCCCCGGCTGTCCCCATAGGCCGGTATACTGGTGCGTGATCGCCGGGGCGCTGCCGCACAATGCGGCGGTGACGAGCGCCGCCAGGAGGAACCGACATGACCGTGGCATGGTATCACCCTTTCGCTGGTTATAATGTGGGAATGCAAGAATTCAATTATGTTAGGCCATTTATTGCATAAAGTCAACATATTTGTGAAATTAATTGCATAACGAACGGCCTCCCCGCCGCCGGGGAGGCCGTTTGCCGTTCGGCTTCCTCTATCTGACCAGG
>DDXR01000056.1:0-166 GCA_002347565.1 bacterium UBP2_UBA2255
CTTCGCGCCCTGCGCGATCTTGATCTGCAGCTCCTGCGCGTGGTTCAGATATTCGGCGGTCACGCCGAAACGCCCGCTGGCGATCTGCTTGATCGCGCTGCACCGGTTCTCGCCGTCGGGGCCGATCACGTAGCGCGCCGGATCCTCGCCGCCCTCGCCGCTGTTG
>DDXR01000056.1:186-19416 GCA_002347565.1 bacterium UBP2_UBA2255
CCGCCGATGCGGTTCATGGCGATCGCCAGCGTCTCGTGCACTTCCTGGCCCAGCGAGCCGAAGCTCATCGCGCCCGTCATGAAGCGGCGCATGATCGCCTCTTCCGGCTCGACCTCGTCCAGCGGCACCGCCGGCCCGGCCGGCTTGATCGCGAACAGCCCGCGCAACGTGCTCTGCCGCTCGGCCTGGTCGTTGATCTGCGCCGCGTACTTCTTGTAGAGCTCCCAATCGCCCGTGCGCGTGCTCTGCTGCAGCGCGCCGATGCTCTGCGCCGTCCAGAGGTGCCGCTCGCCGTCCGCGCGCCAGGCGTACTGCCCGCCCGGCGGCAGCGGCGCCTGGGCCGCCGCCTGCTGCGCGTCGGCATGGCGCGCCAAGGCTTCTTTCGCGATCTCCGCGAGACCGATGCCCCCCACCCGCGAGACCGTCCCCGTGAAGTAGCGGTCCAGCACGGACTGCGCCAGGCCCACCGCCTCGAACACCTGCCCGTTGCGATAGCTCCGCAGCGTTGAAATGCCCATCTTGGACATGATTTTCATCAGGCCCTTGTTCAGCGCATGGATGTAGTTTTGCAGCGCCTTGGGCGCGTTCGTTCGCACGCTCAGCGCATCGGTTCGCACCAGGTTTTCCACCGTCGCGAAGGCCAGATAGGGATTGATCGCCGCCGCGCCGAATCCCAGCAGCAGCGCCATGTGCATCGTTTCGCGCGCTTCGCCGGTCTCGATCAGCAGCCCCGTCCCCGTGCGGAAGCCCGTCTCCCGCAAGGCCTGGTTCACCGCCGCCGTCGCCAGCAGCGCCGGAATCGGCGCGCGGTCCTCCGGCAGGTCGCGGTCGCTCAGCACGATCAGGTTCACGTCCGCGCGAACCAGCTTCAGCACCCGGTCGCACAGCTCCGTCAGCCCGTGCTCCAGCGCCGGGCCGGGTTCGGCCGCCCCTGCGTCGAAATCCATTTTCACGGTCGCCGACTGGAATCCCTCGCGGTTTAGGTTGCGGATCCGCGCCAAATCCGCGTTCGACAGGATCGGGTGCTGCAGCTTGACCAACTGCGCATGGGCCGGACTTTCGCTCAAAATCTCCGGGCTGTGACCGAGGAAGGTCATCAGCGACATCACCAGCTCCTCGCGGATCGAATCGATCGGGGGATTGGTGATCTGCGCAAAGAGCTGCTTGAAATACCAATAGAACAGCTGGGGCTTCTCCGACAGCACCGCGAGCGGCTGGTCGCTGCCCATCGAACCGACCGCCTCCGCGCCCTTGACGGCCATTGCGTCCAGGATCGTGCGGACATCCTCCCGCGTGTAGCCGAACAGCCGCTGCTGGTGCGCCAGCGACCCCGCAATTTCCTCCCCCGCGTTCACGGCGCCGTAGAAGCCGTGAATGTCAATGTGGTTTTCCTCAACCCAGCGGCGGTACGGGCGATGCCGCGCCAGATGCATCTTGATCTCGGCGTCCTTCATCAGCCGCCCCGTGGCCAAGTCCGCCAGCAGCATCGTGCCGGGCCGCAGCGATCCCTTTTCGGCCACCTGATCGGCGGGAATGCCCAGCACGCCCGCTTCCGACGCCAGCACCATGAAGCCGTCCTTCGCCACCACGTAGCGCACCGGCCGCAGCCCGTTGCGGTCGAGCGACGCCCCCACCAGCCGCCCGTCGGTGAACGCCACCGCCGCCGGCCCGTCCCAAGGCTCCATCAGCCCCGCGTGGTACTCGAAGAATCCGCGCAGATCCGGCCCCATCGGATATTTCGGCCCCCATGCCTGCGGAATCAGCATCAGCATCGCGTGGTGGATCTCGCGCCCGCCCAGCGTCAGCAGCTCGAGCACGTTGTCGAGGTTGGCGCTGTCGCTGCCGAAATCCTCGAGGATCGGCAGCAGCTTCTCGACGTCGCGCTCGAACGCCTCGGATTTCAACTTGGGCTCGCGCGCGGCCATCGCGTTGCGGTTGCCGCGCAGGGTGTTGATCTCGCCGTTGTGCGCCAGCATCCGAAACGGCTGCGCCAAGGGCCACGAGGGAAACGTGTTCGTCGAATAGCGCTGGTGCACCACCGCCACCGCGCTGACCATGCGCGGATCCGTCAGGTCCGGATAGAACTTCGGCACCTGCGGGGCGATCATCATGCCCTTGTAGACCAGCGTCCGGCACGAGAAGCTCGAGGCGTAGCAGTTCGGCGAGTGGTCCACCGCCTTGCGGCCCAGCTCGTGCTCCGCGCGCTTGCGCACCACCAGCAGCTTGCGCTCCAGCGCGTCGCCGGACAAGCGGCCCTTTGGTTCCGCCGCGAACACCTGCCAGAACGACGGCATGGAAGCCCGCGCCGTCGCGCCCACCGCCAGCGGATCCACCGGAACTTCGCGCCACCCCAGCGCGCTCAACCCCTCCTCGAGCAGAATCCGCTGCACCCCCGCCTTCACGTCCGCCAGTTCTTTGCCTCCCGGCGGCAGGAACAGGAATCCAACGCCGTATTTGCCCGGCTCCGGCAGCGCAAAGCCCAGCCGCGCCGCTTCTTCGCGGAAAAACGCATCGGGCATCTGGATCAGCAGCCCCGCCCCGTCGCCCGTGTCCGGGTCCGCGCCCGTCGCCCCGCGGTGCAGCAGGTTCATCAGCACCTCGATGCCCTTCTCGACGATCCGGTGCTCCGCCCGCCCGTCCAGGTTCAAGACAAAGCCCACCCCGCACGCATCGTGCTCGTTCCGCGGGTCGTACAATCCTTGGGGGTTCATGGCATCTCCTGTTTACGATTGATTGAAGAAAAGACAACAGCCCGGCTCGGCGGGGACGCCTCGCCCCACCCTAATCCGGATTTCGGTAGGGCGAACCCTCCGGGTGAGCCGATTCCGATTTCGTAGGGGTCGAGCTTGCTCGATCCCGGCTCCCGGGCGCAGCAAGCTGCACCCCTACGGTTAAACTCACCATAATAACTTAGTTTCATTTTCGGCGCTTCAATTTTTGTCGCTCGCGGAAGACGCGCATCCGGCCCGGGCCCGCAAGGCCCTGGCCGGCGCGTTTGTTCAGGTGCATGCCGTCCTTACCCGATCGCCGCCTTTCCGGTTTCGCCCGTCCGGATGCGGATGCACTCGGGCAGGTCGAGGATGAAGATCTTGCCGTCGCCGATGTTCCCGGTGCGCGCCCCCTGGATGATGGCGTCCACCGTCGGCTTCACGAAGTCGTCGTTCACCGCGATCTGGAGTTCCACCTTCTTCAGCAGGTTCACCTCCGTGACTGCGCCGCGGTAGGTCTCCTTGTAGCCGCCTTGCTGGCCGCAGCCGATCACGTTCTTGGCCGTCATCTTGCCCACGCCCGCCGACATCAAAGCCTCTTTCACGTCCGTCAGTTTTTCGGGCTGGATGACCGCGATGATCATTTTCATTTTACGTTCTCCCGTTCTCGCGCGCTACTTGGTCAGAAAGCCCTGGAAGTCCGGATAGGCTTCCATGCCGTGCTCGCCCACGTCCAATCCGCCGATTTCTTCGGCGCGGCTCACGCGCAGGCCGAGCGTGTACTTCAGCGCCGCGAAGATCGCCAGGCACAGCGGGAAGCAGAACGTCCCGTAGGCCAGCACGCCCAGCGCCTGCACACCGAGGGAATGGTCCGCGCTGAACAACCCGACCGCCAGCGTGCCCCAGATGCCGCAGACCAGATGCACCGAGATCGCGCCCACCGGGTCGTCGATCTTTAGCTTGTCGAGCCCCATCACCGCCAGCACCACCAGCACGCCCGCGAGGCCGCCGATGAGCACCGCCGCCGGCACCGACACCACATCCGCCCCGGCCGTGATGCCCACCAGGCCCGCCAAGCAGCCGTTCAGCACCATCGTCAGGTCAGGCTTCTTCTGCAGGCCCCACGACGTCAGCATCGACGTCACGATGCCCGCCGCCGCCGCCAGCGACGTCGTGACCAGCACGTACGACACCGCGCCGGCGTCGGCCGACAGCACCGAGCCGCCGTTGAACCCGAACCACCCCAGCCACAGCAGGAACACGCCCGTCACCACCATCGGCATGTTGTGGCCCATGATCGGCCGGATGCCTCCATTGACGTACTTGCCCAGCCGCGGCCCGAGCAGCAGCGCGCCCGCCAACGCTCCCCAGCCGCCCACCGAGTGCACCAAGGTCGAACCGGCGAAGTCGTGGAAGTTCAGGTCGGCCAGCCAGCCGCCGCCCCAGACCCACGAGCCTGCGATTGGATAGCCGATCGCCACGTAGATCGTCGAAAACAGCAGGAAGCTGCCGAGTTTCACCCGCTCGGCCACCGCGCCCGACACGATCGTCGCCGCCGTCGCCGCGAACATCCCCTGGAACAGGAAGTCGGTCCAATAGGTGTAGCCCGCGTTGTAGGCGCTTGTCAGCCCGGCCGCGTCCGTGCCGACGCCTCCGCCCAGCCGCAGCCAGCCGGGAATCGCCCAATCGCCCTGGTACATCAGCCCAAAGCCGACCAGCGCGTAGGTCAGAAGCCCGATCGCCGGGATCAGCGTGTTCTTGAACAGGACGTTCACCGTGTTCTTCGCCCGCGTCAGACCCGATTCCACCGTCGCGAAGCCCAGATGCATGACGAAGACCAAGGCCGTGGCGATCATCATCCACAGGTTGTTCGTCGTGAACATCTCCGGGCTCACGGCCGGCGCCGCGTCCGCCACGGCCTCGGCCACCGCCGGCGCCGCATCCTGCGCCCACGCCGCCCCCGCGCCGGCCGCCAACAAGATTCCCAATGCCGCCATCCATTTTTCGATTGCCTTCATAGCCTCTTGCTCCTCGCCGATTCCCGGCTGAGTGAAATGAGCAATACCCGTGCCAACGGGATAAAGAATATACGATGAATAGGCTTATCTAATTGCAGGGGATTCGGATAAAAATATTCTTTATCAGGACAAATATGGCATCAAAACAGAATTTGATAACATTTATGTCTCTGTGGAATATTCTGCGACATTTTTGTTTCTGTTCAGACTTCCGTATGGGCGCAGCTTGCTGCGACCGCGGCCCCTGCCCCTCTCACCCCTCCGGTGGCGTAATCAGCCCATCCAGCTTGTCGAACGGATTGAACAGCGTGCTCGGCGCCGGTCCGTCCTGCGTCGCGCCGCCCCCGTGCCCCGCCATCGCGTTTTTCTCATGCTCGTGGTCGTGGCAATAAATGCAAAGCAGCTCCCAGTTGCTGCCGTCCGGCGGATTGTTGTCGTGGTTGTGGTCCTTGTGGTGGACCGTCAACTGCTTCATCTTCACCCCCGAAAATTCCCGCCCGCAGCTCGCGCACACGTGCGGCAGCAGCTTCAGCGCCCGTTCGCGATACCCCTTCATCCGCGCCGCCGTCTCGCGGTGCAGCTCCGCCAGCACCCGCTCCCGTTGCGCGGCATCCATTGGCTTTTTGCTTTTCACCGGCTGTTCACTTGAAGATTGGATATTGAATATTGGTTATTGGATATTGAGGTCTCCCCCCCGCCCCCGCCTCATCCATACGGCCTTGGATCAATCTGGTAGCCCTTGATCTTGTAGCCCAGGATCCGCGGCGTGGTGCCCAGCGCCCGCGCGGCCGAAGCGATGTTGCCGCGCGTCGATTTCAGCGCGTCGCGAATCAGGTCCCGCTCGTAGGCGCCGACCAGCGATTTCAAGTTGCCCGTCACCGCTGCGCCGCCGGCCGCATCCGCCGTCTGCAGCGTCGGCGGCAGGTGGTACGGATGGATCACGTTGCCTTCCGCCACCAGCACCGACCGCTCGATGCAGTTCTCCAGCTCCCGCACGTTTCCGGGCCAATGATATGCCATCAGCATGTCGATCACACCGCTCGACAGCCGCCGCACGTCCTTGCCGTTTTCCTGCGCGTATTTCTGCAGGAAAAAGTCCGCCAGCAGCACGATGTCCGCCTTGCGCTTCCGCAGCGGCGGCACGTAGATCGGAAACACATGCAGCCGGTAGTACAGGTCCTCCCGGAACTTGCCCTGCTGCACCAGCGCCTGCAGATCCTTGTTCGTGGCCGCGATCACCCGCACGTCCACCTTGATCGTCTTCGTTCCGCCCACGCGCTCGAACTCGCGCTCCTGCAGCACCCGCAGCAGCTTGACCTGGATGGCCGGGCTGGTCTCCGAAACCTCGTCCAGGAACACCGTGCCGCCGCTGGCCACCCGGAACAGCCCCTCCTTGTCGCGCACCGCGCCGGTGAACGAGCCCCGCACGTGCCCGAACAGCTCGGTCTCCAGCAGGGTCTCGGGCAGGGCGGCGCAGTTGATGCACACGAACGGCCCCTGGCCGCGCTGGCTGAGCCGGTGCAGCTCGCGCGCCAGCAGCTCCTTGCCGGTGCCGGACTCCCCCGACAGCAGCACCGTGCTGTCGGACGGGGCGATCTGCCGGATCATGGCCATCACCTGGGCGAACCGGGGCGAGGCGCCGACGATGCCGCCGCCGGCGCCGCCCGGCTCCTCCGGCGCGGCGGCGCCGCCCAGCTCGATCCTGGCGAACCTGATGTAGTCGTCGGCGGTCCTGACGATGGCGTCCAGGTGGCGCTTGCACTGCTGCGCCAGCGACTGCGCCGCCCGGGCGTCCACTTTGCCGTCCAGGATGGGCAGCAGCGCCTGGTCGATGCTGCCGGCCTCGGGCCGGATCTGCGCCAGCAGGGCGGCGGTCAGCTCCCGCATGCTCTCCAGCTGCTCCATCTCCAGCTGGCGGCTCTCCTGCTGCTTGACCTCGCTCAGGTCCTGGAAGATGGCGATCAGCCCGTGGATCGACCCCCCCTCGCCGGCGATGGGCGTGGCCGAGATGCCGACCGGGATCTCGGCCCCGTCGCCCCGGGCGATCACGATCTCGCGGCGCACCGCGCGCCGCCCCTCTGCGGCCAGCTCCCGCGCCAGGATATCCCCCAGCGGGGACAGCCCCCCGGCGAAGACCTCGGCTGCCGCGGCGTCCTGCAGCCGGCCGGCCTCCAGCCCCAGGATCTGTGCGCCGGCGGCGTTGCAGTAGCGCACCTGCCCGGCGCCGTTGAGCGTCAGCAGGCCGCTGCCCATCTTCTCCAGGATGTCGCCTGTCGACAGGCGGAAGTCCTCCAGGGCCCGCGAGGCCTGCTCCAGCTGGCGCCCCTTCAGCCGCACCCGCTCGGCCAGGAATCCCGACAGGGCGGCCACCAGGTAGAAGCAGATGGCGTAGACGTAGCCGTTGAGGTAGAAATCGGCGTTGAAGGACGACGGCAGGCCGGACAGCGCCGGCAGGCCGTGGGAGTGCCGCAGGGCCGACAGGTCCAGCAACAGCAGGGCGGCGTAGGCCAGGCTGGCCCCGGTGGCCGCCACGATGGCGCCCCGCGCGAACCGGACGTAGGCGGCGGCCAGGATGGCCAGGAAGAACAGCAGGGCGAAGGGGTTGTTCTCGGTGCCGCCGGTGAGGCGCACGAAGGCCGCCACCCAGGCGATGTCGGCCAGGATCTGCCCGTAGACGGTCCCGGCCACCCCCCGCCGGCCCGCCGCCAGCAGGGCCGCGGCCGCCCCCAGGTAGCCGACGGCAGCCGCCGCCAGCGCGGGCCATGAAAGCGGAAGCGCTCCCAGGGCGTGCAGCCCCAGGGCGCTTCCGGTCATCACCAGCAGCAGCAGTGTCCGGGACCAGAACGCCTGGCGGTCGGTCTGCGCCGAGGCTGGCATGGCCGCGTTCCGGACCGTGTCCCGGCTAGTGGCTGCCGCCCATCAGGGCCGATGTCATGGTGAAGATCGGCAGGTACATGGCGATCACCATGCCGCCGATGCCCACGCCCAGCACCACCATGATGATCGGCTCCATGGCCGCGGTCAGCCCCTCCACGGCGCCGTCCACCTCCTCGTCGTAGAAATCGGCGATCTTGTTGAGCATCTCGTCCAGGCCGCCGGTGGCCTCGCCCACGGCGATCATCTGCACCACCATCGGCGGGAAGATCTTCATGGTCTTGAGGGGCGCGGAGATGGTCTCGCCGCCGCCGATCGACTTGCGGGCCGCCATGATGGCGTCCTGCACCACCCGGTTGCCGGCGGTCTTGGCCGTGATCTCCAGCGCGTCCATGATGGCCACGCCCGAGGCCAGCAGGGTGCCCAGGGTGCGGGCGAACCGGGCGATGGCGGACTTCTGCTGCAGGTTGCCCAGCACCGGAATCTTCAGCATCAAGCCGTCCAGCATCAGCTGGCCCTTGTCGGTCTTGTAGAAGCGCTGGACGGCGATCACCGCGGCGGTCACCACGATGATGATGGGGATGATGAACTTCTGCAGGAACTTGGAGAGTCCCACCACGAACAGGGTCGGGCCGGGCAGCTTGGCGCCCATGCCGGTGAACATCTTCTCGAAGATCGGGATCACGAAGATCAGCAGGATGGTGGCCGCGCCCACCGCCACGATGGTCAGGATCAGCGGCATGATCATCGCCCGCTTCACCTTGCCGGCCAGGGCCTCGGCCTTCTCCAGGTAGGAGGCCAGCCGCATCAGGATGTTGTCCAGGATGCCGCCGGCCTCGCCCGCCGCCGCCATGTTGACGTACAGTTCCGAGAAGGTGCTTTTCTGGCGCTGCAGGGCCTCGGCCAGGGTGGAGCCGCCCTCGACGTCCGTCTTGATCTGCTCCACGATCTTGCGGAACGAGGGGTTGTCCAGCTGGCCGGACAGGATGTCGAGGCACTGCACCAGCGGCAGGCCCGAGTTGATCATGGTGGCGAACTGCCGGGTGAAGATCGACAGGTCCTTGCCGCTGACCTTCTTGGCGCCGAAGCTGATCTGGAGCGCCTTGGGCTTGAGCCGCACCGACGAGACGATGATGTTGCGCTTGCGCAGCGCCTCGATCACCGCCGCCTCGTTGTCGGCGGTCATCTCGCCCGAGACCAGCCCGGCCTTGGTGTCGCGGCCCTTCCACATATAGATCGGCATCTGGGCTCTCCTTTATCTCGTCGTTGGGTGGGTGCGGTGCTGGCGCTGGCCTACTGGATCGCCGCCTGGCGGCGCTTGATCATCTGGTCCAGCTCCTCCTGGTTGGGCGAGGTCTCCAGCGCGGTGTCCAGGCTGATCTTGCGGTCGATGAACAGCTGGTACAGCGACTGGTTCATGGTCTGCATCCCGTACTTGGTGCCGGCCTGCTCCAGCGAGTAGATCTGGTGGATCTTGTCGTCGCGGATCAGGGCCTTGATGGCCGGGGTGCAGATCATGATCTCCAGCGCCGCCACCCGGCCGCCGCCCAGCTTGGGCAGCAGCAGCTGGGTGACCACGCCCTCCAGGGTGAAGGCCAGCTGGGCCCGCACCTGGGACTGGGCGTGCGCGGGGAAGACGTCGATGATGCGGTGGATCGACTCGGCGGTGGAGTTGGTGTGCAGCGTGGCCAGGGTCAGGTGGCCGGTCTCGGCGGTGGTCAGCGCCAAGGCGATGGTCTCGTAGTCGCGCATCTCGCCCACCAGCACCACGTCCGGGTCCTGGCGCAGCGCGTACTTCAGGGCGTTGGCGAAGCTCTTGGTGTCGGCCTCCAGCTGGCGCTGGTTGACGATGCACTTCTTGTGCTGGTGCATGTACTCGATCGGGTCCTCGACCGTGATGATGTGGCTGCGCCGCTCGTTGTTGATCTTGTCGATCATGGTGGCCAGGGTGGTCGACTTGCCGGAGCCGGTGGGGCCGGTGATCAGCACCAGCCCCTTGGGCCGGGCGGCCAGCTCGGCCATGATCGGCGGCAGACCCAGCTGGGCGAAGGAACGGATCTCCCACGGGATCACCCGCAGCGCCATGGCCACGCAGCCCCGCTGCATGTAGACGTTGCCGCGGAAGCGCGACAGGCCGGGGATGCCGAACGACAGGTCGAGCTCCTGCTCCATCTCGAACTTCTTCTTCTGCCGGTCGTTGAGGATGCTGTAGGCCAGCCCCTCGACCATCTGGGGCGTCAGCATCTCGTGGTTGCTGCGGACCAGCTCGCCGTCGATGCGGAATATCGGGGGCACGCCCGCGGTCAGATGGAGGTCGGTGGCCTTCTTTTGGACCATCTCCTCGCACAGGGGGATCGCCGACAGCATGTTCATGTCTTCACCGCGTCCTTGTCCGTTGTAGGTTGCTCGGTTGCCGGCCGCCGGGCCGGGCTCAGGTCTCCGCTGTCTCGCGGATCATCTCCTCGATGGTGGTGACGCCCTGCTTGGCCTTGCCGAAGGCGTCCATCCGCAGGGTCAGCATGCCCTGCTCCACCGCCTTGGCCCGCAGGGTGGTCACCGGCTGGTGCTTGAGGATCATGTCCCGGATCTCCGGGGTGATCGGCATCACCTCGTACAGGCCGACCCGGCCCTTGTAGCCGGTGTTGCCGCAGAGCGGGCAGCCCTTGCCCTTCATGAACGTGGCCCCCTGGAACTGGTCGGGCCTGAAACCCATGTCCTGCAGCACTTCGGGCTTGATCTCCACCGGCGCCTTGCAGCCCTTGCAGATGCGGCGCACCAGGCGCTGGGCCTGGATCAGGATGCAGGAGCTGGCCACTAGGAACGGCTCGATCCCCATGTCGATCAGCCGCGACACCGACGAGGGCGCGTCGTTGGTGTGGAGGGTGGAGAGCACCAGGTGCCCGGTGAGCGCGGCCCGGATGGCGATCGACGCCGTCGGGCCGTCGCGGATCTCGCCCAGCATCACGATGTTGGGCGCCTGGCGCAGGATGGAGCGCAGCGCCACGTCGAAGGTGAAGCCGATGCCGGGCTCGGCCTGGATCTGGTTGATGCCCTTGAGGTTGTACTCGATCGGGTCCTCGACCGTCATGATGTGCTTATCCGGTGTGTTGATCTGCGACAGCGCCGAGTACAGGGTGGTGGTCTTGCCCGAGCCGGTGGGGCCGGTGATCAGCAGGATGCCGTAGGGAGCGTGGATGGCCTTCATGAAGTTCTTGAGGGCCAGCTCGGTGAAGCCGAAGTTGGTCAGGTCCAGCGTCAGCGAGCTGGCGTCCAGGATCCGCATCACCACCTTCTCGCCCCACAGCACCGGCAGGGTCGAGACCCGCAGGTCGATCTTCTTGCCCATCACCTTGACCGCGATCCGCCCGTCCTGGGGCTTCTTGCGCTCGGTGACGTTGAGCTTGGCCATCACCTTGATGCGGGCCACCAGCGCCGATTTCATCCGCATCGGCGGGTCCATCAGCTTCTGCAGCACGCCGTCCTGGCGCAGCCGGATGCGGAAGGTCTTCTCGTAGGGCTCGATGTGGATGTCCGAGGCCGAGCGCCGCACCGCCTCGGTCAGCACGTAGTTGACCATCTTGACCACCGGCGTGGTCGAGCCCAGCTGGGCGATGTCGACGTCCTCGTTCTCGCCCTCCCCGCCCTCCTCCACCATCTCGATGCCGTCGCCGGTCTCCGACATGCCCTCCATCCCCGATCCCGCGGCGGGCGCCAGGGCGTCGATGTCCTCCGCGGACCCGGCCGCGGCCAGCTCGCCGGCGGCGATCACCGTCAGGTCCTTGCCCACCGGGTAGTGCTGCTCCAGCAGGCGGCGCAGCGCCGAGTAGGCGGCCACCACCGGCCGCACCTGCATGCCGGTGGCGAACTCCAGGTCGCCGATCACGGACATGTCCGAAGGGTCGAGCACCGCCACCGTCAGCGTGCGCCCCAGCCGCTTGACCGGGATGGCCATCCGGCGGTTGGCCAGGTCCGGCCGCAGCAGCTTGATCAGGGCCGGCTCCAGCTGAAAGCTGGTGAGGTCCATCGAGGGGACGTTGTACTGCCGGGAGACGAACTGCATCAGGACGTTCTCGGTCAGCATCGACAGCCGGATCATCACCGCGGCCAGCGGCTCGTTGGTGGCCCTCTGCTCGGCCGCCGCCCGGTCGTACTGGGTCTTGGTCACCAGCCCCAGCTTCAGCAGTATGTCGCCGATGTTCTGCGCCATGAAAATACTTAGCGTTTTGGGGTCATTTCACCAGAACCATTTTCCGGGTATCGGAGAATCGGCCGGCGATGATCCGGTAATGGTAGATGCCCGCAGCGGCCTGCGCGCCGGCGTCGTTCTTCCCGTCCCACTGCGGCCGGTACCGGCCCGGCTGATGCGGCGCGTCAACAAGTGTTCTGACCAATTGCCCGGCGCAGTTGTAGATTTTCAAGCTGACATGGCCCGGCGTGGCCAACGCATAGCTGATTGAGGTCGCGCCGCTGCCGAAGGGGTTGGGCGTGTTCTGGAGCAGCTCGTTGACCAGCGGCATCGAGGGCGTCAGGCTCTGGGCCGCTGCGGATGTAACACACCCGCCGGTCTTACCCTGGCCCGGCTTGTCGAATGCGTACAACTTGATGTCGGTCGCCATTGCGTAGCCGCCCTTGATGCGGTTCACCGTCAGCACGATGCTGCTATCCTTGTCGTACAATTTGCGCGGCACGTCCCTCTCGATAACCACTTTTTCACCAGAGCGGACCCTGTCGTTGGCCACCGTCTGTTGGTCAATCTTCAGCTGCTCGATCCAGAAATTGCCGCTTTCTGCGCTTTCTTCCGCTTGCTCGGCTGCCCTGGCCTTTGCCCCGCCTTCGTTCTGCCAGTAATAGGTGACCGCTATCCGGTAATCCTGCCAACTGTTCAACCCGTTGAATTGGTATGAAACATACTCACTGCCGTAATCCACGCTTTGGTACGATGCGGGGCCGAATACGCGATAACCGTCTCGATGAATGTTGAACGGCGAGGCGGTCGCGGTCCCGCCATCAATGTATATCTTCGGCACCGGCTGGACTGCCGCCTTGTTGAATGCGACGCGGTATGGCATGGTATCGCCCTGCGTCCACAGTGCGAAGATTATCGTGGCATCCAATACCTGACGGTAAGCAAGCTGGGGGAAATCGCCGGCGCTATCACTTGCTGCGACCAGCGCCTTGGCGCTGTCCGGCCAGCCGGCACCGTCTATATACCTCTTGCGGTATATCTGGTATTTGCCGGTTGAATCATCGGCCCAATAAAGATAACTTGACGCAGCAATGGCCGGGTTGCGCGAGCTGGACGGATTATTGCTGATATTCTCTATGGCTGACCACATGCCGGTTGAAATAGTGCGCGCTCTGCCATATATATCCGCAGCGCCGCCCTGATCCTGTTCCCACGCCAGGCACAGGCGGTCGCCATAGGCGTCGATCACCGGATGCCGGGCCATAGCCGTGCCCTCCGACACTGCCTCGGGCGCAGACCATACGCCGCCCGGATTGCTCATATACTGTACCACATCCCCCGATACGAACGCAAGATGAATAGTGCCGCTGTCGTCGATTGCGATCATCGGCGTCTTGCCGCTGATGCCCAGCGACTCCACAACTGCGGCATCGAAATTCGCCACAGGGAACCGCGCCAAACCTATCGCGCTTTCGTCGTCTTCCTCGTCCGAAATGTAGTAATATTCAGTGAAGGCCGCGATAGCCGTATCGCTGCGGCTTATCGCCAAAGACGGGCGGGAAATCATGCAGGCTGGCAGGCCCGGCACCGGCGGGATCCAGGGAGAAGCCTGGTGAGCGTATTCCAGGCCGCTGCCGTGAGGCCACAGCACCGATGGATAACCGGCTGTGTCGAGCGCCAGGCTGGCGGACCGGTCGCAGGCGCCGACCACCGTATCATTCGCCCAGGTGGCGCCTTCGTCAAATGACATGGCGTGCCAGACATGCCCTGCTGACTGGTAGGCGAAGTGGAGAGCGCCGGAAGGCGTGGAATAGGATAACTTGCGGCTGTTGTTGTGCGCGGTCGCCTTGCTGGTTGACGACAGCAACGGGCTATGGGCGATTGCGAAGGCTTCGTTGGAATTGCCGCTGACATGGCCGGCGGAGTCGCGTGCGTCAACGCAATAGAAATACGTGAATTCCGAAGATACGCTGATATCGGTGTATGTAGTATCTGTGCCGGCTATCGAATCAAGCGCAGCGCCAAATACGCCGCCATCATCTCTGCGATAAACGTAGTACTTTGCTATTTTCCCGCCTGCCGGTTTCTGCCAAGCCAACGCAACCCGCAGCGGCGGCGTCAGGCAGGCGGCAGTTAGGTTCTGGGGCGGTGATAATGGGATGGTAGAGACGACCTGGTTCGAATACCCGCTCATGTACCCAGCCTGATTATATGCAGTTACTACATAATAATTATCGCCACTAAGTGGCTCATCGTCAATATACGATGAATCCGTCGCTGCGACCTGAGCGTAAGGCGTTGATCGGGAATATGCATGCGATGAGCTTGAACGGTAAATGCGATAACCCGCTAAATCGCTTTCTGTATTCTTGATCCACGTCAGCTGCACCCTGGCCTGCCCGGTTTTTACCACAACCTGGCTTTGCTGCAAGGATCTGACGATGGCGGGCGGGTTGCACAGCGTGTCCGCAATGTACATGAATATTTCGTAGTCGTTCCCGTCATGTTTTTCGAAAACGACAAAACCGTCGTGCAAAGCGATGAACTGTGTATGTTCCATCGCACCGGTGGTAAATCGAATTTTCTTTTTTCTATTGTAATCAAAATAACAAGCGTTGTAGATGCCGGTATTATCATCACGCAGTTTTAAATATGCCGCTTGCTGTTTATCGACCCGGATATTAATTATGCCATCATAGTATTCCCCCCCTGGCACGGTGTCAATAACTACATCCGCACCGTCATTGTAGTGCAGGTAGTTTGTTTCGTAATTCCAGGCGCCCTCCTTGTATAAAATGAGTCCGTTGTCAATGAATGGACCCCAATACGTCGAATGCTCCGGTAGTCCGGCAATTTCAACATTGCTTTTACCGTCATACAACATGATCCTGCCCGGGTAATCCGGAGCAATGCACTGCCGCCATGCTACCTGCCCGTAAGAAATATCGGGAGTGTAATCGTCCAATGTGCAGGGATATGAAACGTTACTGGTAATAGCAGTATTGATGTCATACAACCTGATGTTTGTATTATCCTGTCCAGTCGTATCCATCCCGTCCCAAGAGATTTTATTGTCGAATATATTTGCCGTGCCACTATACCTACCACCATCTTGGACGAAATTGTCCAAGACATATTTTGTAGTGCTATTGAAGTCATAATATTCGACCCAGACCGAATCGTTATCGCCCGAGGCTGGGCACCATGACCGCCAAACCACTCCATTGTCACTCAATTCAACAGCAGCACTGCGCACCCTGTCGGCATCAGCGATGATGCTGATTGTACTACCGTCGTACCGCCATACCGGATTCGTATACGACGTTGTGCCTTGATACCACACTACGTTACTACCGTATATTTTTGGCAGACGGTACAAGTTGTCGTTTGAGCTTAAAAGAATCGTCGTGTCGCTATCATAATCATACATTTTTATTTTACCCAGGCTGGCGCCTACGGCGCTCTCTCTCCAAACTACCTTGCCATGCCACACATCGCATTGGCGATCATTGATGTCATTATCCGTAATTTGGATGATGCCGGTGGTGGTGAACGTCCATTCGTAGGCCACGCTGTCCGCCTTGACGCCGCCCTCGATTGGCTTACCAGCCAGATCGTGGATCCTTGATAGTAATTGGACTTTTACCGTATCACGCGGCAACAATCGTTTTGCCAGGGTAATTTTCATCGTGTCGCAAACGTACTGCACGGAGGAAACGTCCAAGGTATCATTTCTGTAGCTGATCACCCTTACCGGCTGTTGGTACACAACAGTGTGGCTGTCCATCTTCTCCGAGAACGTGCACCACAGCTTTCTTGTGGCCATCACGCTGTCCCACTTGGCCGGGTATGTTTTCTTAACTCTTGGTGCGAAATTGTCAACTAATATCGAATCATCAATGGCAACCACCGAATCGCCATTGTGCGCCCAAGCCTTGACCGTGGTCACATAATAGCCATCCGGGAACAATGCGTCCTCTATCGAATCGGCATCGGCCCCGGATGTTGTTTTGTGGGCTTTCGTGTTCCAGCAGCTGTCCTTGATGTTGGATAGACCAATTGGTGCGGTATTCCCACAATTAGTTACAATATAATATTGAGCTGTATCAGTCGAAAGTAGTTTGTTATATGTTAAAAAATACCTTGCTGTATCAAGTGCTATCTGTCCGGTCATTTCGAACATTTTACGAAATGGAATATTACCCCCGCTATTTTTCGGTGTAATGCCATAACCTAGCGAATAAACGCCACATATTGTATCGCCATTTATGGTTGTTGCGGCGCGGACAGTGATATCTACCGCGCCACGCAGGTAGCTTGTTGTTGCTCCATAGTTGTTACTAATGGAGTCGTTTTGGTCTTTATAGTAATATATTTCATAAGGATGCGATACATTTGCTTTTGGGCAAATCCTCGGTGATTGAAATGGCTCTGGAATAAGGCTATCCAACGGATTTTGGTAACCAATAAATCCAGTGGTGTCGTTAGATTTCATAAAATGGATATGATTATCGCCCGGAAAACTTGCAACAAAGCCAATTGTATCACCAATGCTTACAATATCGCCCAGGTTAATGCCCTGTTTTGGCCTGATATGCCCACAATGCCACCCAACACTATCAGCCATTGTTGATCCGATAATGACACAACCATTCTTGTAATTATTAATAGAATCTTTCTGAATACAGATTATGTAACCGTTCACAACAGAAAAAACAGCCAAACCAGTATCGCTGGGTATATCGACGCCGGTATGGAAACCCGCTCCGAGCACATATTTGCTGTTCCAATCGCCATAGGTTTTGTTCAATGCATGGGATGAATCTTGCTCAATTATCGGCCATTTAACTGCTTCACATACTGTTGCGCAAAGTAAGCCCATGGCTATTGCAGCGATATATGCAAGGTGCTTCATTTGCCCACCTCCATATAGTACAGCCCGCCATAGGTTAATATAATCTTCCCGTTTGATGAAATTACACCATCTTTCCCTGTATCATAGATGCCATTGCCCTTTTCAGTTATCAGTACGCCCCTGATAAAAACTTTACCTCCATCTTTTGTCGAAGAGCAAATGCCCTCCAAATCCATCTTATCAACGTATTTTACCCATAGTATATTCCCTTTTCCAACATCACATAAATATATCTTTTTATCATCACAAGGATAAACAACATACCTGCCGTCTTGTGTATAAACCGGTTTGTAAGCAGTAAAATCGTATTTTTTATGTAGGCTTCCCGCTTCATCCAATATCATTATAAACGGCTTACCCCCTGGATAATAATCGGACACTGCTATCCGCTTGTGATCATCCGAGATAGAAAAACAAGCGTTCGAAAAACGGCCGTCGTGGGAATTCTTATATTTCCAAAGCAAATTGCCTGTTTTGTCATATGCGTTTATAAATCCGATATTATTCTCCCATGTCATTATCCCAAAGATTCCGCCGTCAGCAGAAAGATCGAAAAGATTTCGCCACCCCCATGCGCCGCCACATCCGTTCACTACGTTCGCATTTATCAAAGCGCCTCGTTCGTCATAAAAGAATACCTGGTGCACGATTTCGTCATACTCACCGTATTTTTGGACCCCGATAATTACCTTCCCATCATTGGAGATAAACCAAGGGTACTTCACATCATCCCTGTCCCATAGTATCTTCCCGTTCTCATTATCAATTAAGATTGAACGCTTATTAAGTTTGTGGTAACTATAGAAATTTGATAAACTGTCAGAACGTGCTTCGATTTGCGCTATATAGTATTTGATGCTATCCTGGTGTTTTCGCATGCCTTCTTTATCATTGGCTCTTTCAGCTTTCCTATGCAGCCATTCATTTTCATCCCGTCTTGTAGCACTATGCAACTGTCTTTGTGCTAAGCTCCCTTTAAGGTTTTCAAACACTCGTTCTTTTTGGTCATCGATATAAACTACTATAAATCTATTGTTCTTTGAAGTAACTATCTTGCGCGTGTCCTCCGGCAGCCGCATTTCGCCGCCGTCATTATAGTAAAGCACGTGCTTGCTGCGTGCCAGATCGACCCGAACGCTGTTTAACACCCAATCTATATCTTCCTGCGGCACGCTTTTGCCACGGCTTTGCAGCGCTTTCATTATTTCCGGCAGGGGATTGCCCTGTTTGGCTTGCTCAAACGTGTAGATCAAGTCAAGTTTTATCTTTGACTGCTCTTGGGCAGATAGCCCGGCGGCAATAGCCGCTACAGCTATGAGCGCGGCGAGAATTAGCTTCTTCATTGTGGGGGTCTCCTATTTTAATGCTACACCCTGTGTTGGCACTACGGGTTCGCTCATAGTTCCTCGGCCACGGTTTCCTTGATAGCCTCGTCGATGGTCGTCAGCCCGGCGTTAACCTTGGTTCTACCGTTTTGCGGAACCCAGCCGTGAACTCTTCACCTTCGACATCAATGGATATTTTAGGGGATTTTCCAAGTTGTCGATCTCCAAATCCACATCCAATGCCGGCCAATATAAATGGCGTTCATGAAACAGCTGGACGTACTTTATCGCCTTCGGGGTCCTACCTTTAAAAAACGGGTATGCCCGGTAATGGAGAAAATACTCCCGGCCTTTGACGAACATCCAAATGCCGTGGGGCGTAATGTTCTCAACTCTTGCCGAAATGGGCGTGCCACGCTTCAAGGATTTCATCCCTGCGCTCCTCAATGATCACCTGAACTTTATGCAGGTCTCTCTTGTTGACGCCGTAGTTTACGGCCAACGATATCACCGGTTCCAGCCAAAATTTAGCCTCTCCGCTCCCGCCGGTCACATGGACGTGGATCCTCCTCTCCTCATTGGAAAGGAAATAGAACCTGTATCCTTTGGCCTTGAAAACGGTCGGACTCATCAGTATCGCTCAATCCTCGGCCACGGTTTCCTTGATCACCTCGTCGATGGTTGTCAGCCCGGCCGCCACCTTGTCGATGCCGTCCCGCCGGGTCGTGACCATGCCCTCCGCCACCGCCTGGGCCTCGATCTCGTTGGCCTGGGCCCTGGCCATGATCAGGTCGCGGATGGCCGGGGTGATCGGGATCACCTCGGCGATGGCCATCCGGCCGCGGTACCCGGTGTTGCGGCACTCGGCGCAGCCCCGGCCCCGGAAGAACTTGACGGTGCGGGGGTCGGTGCCCCTGCTCAGGAACTCCCGCACCAGGTTCTCGTCCGGCCGGTACTCCTCCTTGCAGGCGGGGCAGATCCGCCGCACCAGACGCTGCGACAGCACCGTCAGCAGCGAGGAGGCGATCATGAACGGCTCCACCCCCATGTCCACCATCCGGGTGATGGTCAGGGCGGCGGTGTTGGTGTGGACCGACGACAGCACCAGGTGGCCGGTAAGCGACGAACGGATGGCGATCTCGGCGGTCTCCTTGTCGCGGATCTCGCCCACCATGATGATGTTGGGGTCCTGCCGCAGGAAGGC
>DDXR01000019.1 GCA_002347565.1 bacterium UBP2_UBA2255
CAGGACGGCGGTGCCGTGTCCACCACGAACCGCCGGATCGCCGTCCAGGGCGACCAGCTGTGGGCCGCGCTGCCGGCCCGCACCCGCCAGTAGTAGTCGCCGTTGCCCGGCGCGGTGAAATCGTAGCCGTAGCTGAACATCGATCCCAGGGAATCGTCGACCAGCGGCGCGCTGAAGCTGGACGTCTCGCTGACCTGGATATGGTAGTACGCCGCGGCAACGTCCTCCCAGCTGAAGTCTATCCAGGTGTTGCCGGCGAACCAGTTATCCGGCGGGCCGTACAGCGCCGGCGCCGAGGGCACCGAGGTGTCGATCGAGAACGACCAGACCCCGGACCAGTTCGAGGAGTCGTTGCCTTCGGACGGATAGTAGGTCTTGACCCGCCAGTAGTAGGTGTTCCCGGTGGCAAGCGGCGGCACCGCGAAGGTGTCGCTGAACACCTGGTTATAGAACGGTGACGTGAAGCTGCCGTCGTTGTCCATCTGCACGCGGTAGCTCAAGGTGGCGCCGGGCGGCGGCGAGGCGCGCCAGCGCAGGGTGTCGTTGACCGTCCCCAGCACCGCCATGTCCTCGGGGAGGGCCAGTTGCGGCGCCAGCACGCTGCCCACGTAGCTGCCCCATTTCGAACGCTGGATGTAGAGGGACGAATTTCCGCCGTGACGGTAGTCCTTCCAGGAGTAGTACAGGTACTGTCCGCCGGACCGCATCAGCCGCGGGTCTCCCTGGTCGTTGACGTCGGTGCAGATCAGCATTTGCGCGCCGATGGCGCCGCTGATGCCCACCACGCGGGCGTAAATGTCGTTGTTGCCGTTGCGATAATCCAGCCAGGCGACGGCGAACCCATCGTTGAGCCCGTTGGGAATGATGCGGGGGACGACCTGGGCGCCCGCCGTGTCGCTGACCACGATGCCGTTGCTGTCCGGGCCGGCGTTCCACAGCCGGTACCCGCGCTTGTCCAGCCGCTGGACGTAGATCCCGTAATCGATCGCAGTGCGGCCGTCCTGCCAGGTCACCACCGCGGTCCCGTTGGCGGCACGGCAGATGTCCGGTTTTTCCTGGTCGCCGCTGAAGACGCTGACCGGCATTCCGTTTAATTGCCAGGCCAATATGCTGTGTACCTGGTAGCGCTGGGCGTAGATGTCGATGTTGCCGTTGCGGCCGTCCTGCCAGGCGATGAATGCGCCGCCGGAATCGTCCGTGGCGATGCAGGGGTTCGACTGGTTGCCGGCCGCATCGCAGACGGCCAAGCCGTCGGTGAAGACCGGGCCCGAGGGATAGACCATGGTGGCGTAGATGTCGTGGCCTCCCGACCGGGTATCGACCCAGCCCACGATCGCCGAGGTGTCGCTGCTTGCCAGGCCGAAGACGGTCTGCTGGGAAGCGTCATAGCCGCAGGCCGCCATTCCGTCAGCGCCCCACAGGCGGTTGCCGTTCAGGTCCAGCTTCTGGATATATGTCTTCCAGACGGCGGCGGCGGTGTACTGCCCGAAGGCGACCATCGGCTGGAACGACGTCGGTCCCGGCATCAGCACCGGTTCGCGCTGGCCGAGGCCGGGCGTGACGGTGACCGGCACGCCGCGGTCGGGCCACAGCAGGAAGCCGTTGCTGCTGATCCGCTGCAGCCGCACCCGCTGCACGGCCCCGGATTCCACCCAGGCGACCACCGCGCCGCCGGCCCCGTCGCGGCAAGCGGTGACCGCGCCGACGTTGCCGGAGTCCGGGTCGACCCGCACATCCATCATCCACTTCTTGTTGCCCAGGTGGTCGTACCGCTGGGCCCAGATCGAGTTGTCGCCATCCTGCCAGATGTAGATGATGCCCTCGCTGCCGTCCGGCACCATGCTGCAGTTCCACTGGTCATAGGCCTGCATATCGCTGACCCGGATGCCGTTGACCGGCCAGTCGGCCAGGGCCGGGGCCGCCGCCAGCGCCAGCAGCGCGATGAGAATGATGCTTCGCTTCATCGTCATGCCCTCCCTACGGCCGCGCCGGCGGCAGCGGTATGGTGGTGTCCTCGGGCGGTGTCGTCGTCCCCCCGTCGCCCGACGAGCCGCCCAGCAGGGCCGCGGCCGCGCCGCCGGCCGCCAGGCCGCCGATGCCGGCGTAGAACCACCACTTCTTGTAGATCGGCTTGCCGCCGCCGTCATCCCGCTTCGATGATGCCGCCAGCGCGGCCGCGCCGGCCTGGCCGCTGACCGCGTTGGCCATCACCTGGGCCACGGTCTTCATCACCGTGGTCAGCAGCTTGTCGATGTCGCCCTCGTAGTCCTTGGTGACGCTGCGCTCCATCCGGCCGGTGCGGACGTCGATCATTCTCAGATTCACCGAGTATGTCCGTCCCACTTTGCCAAGGCTGCCGCCGATCATCTTCTCCACGCCGATCAGCTGGCCCACCTCCACCGCGCAGGCGTCGGTGTTGCAGGCCCCGCTCTGCTGGAAGCCCTGCTCCTTGAGGATCTCCTGCATCTTGCCCCGCTCCATCACGTCGAAGGCGTCGGTGCGGAACAGCTCGGTGCGCAGGCGGTCGGACAGGGCCGAGACCTCGACCTCGGGCACGCCCTTGGGCTCCATGTCGAGGATCGCCACGGACGTCCGCTTGGCCGCCTGCTGCGCCCGGGCCGTCGGCGCCGCTGCCAGGCAGCAGAACACGATCACTGCCGGGATTGACATCAGGAGCTTCATGGTCGCCTCACGTTTGTTGGTGTATGCGATATCTTGGGGATGGGCGAGGGGTGGAGGCCGGCAACGGGATGGAAAATGAACGCAGGGGATGTGCCGACAACGCGGATGCTATGCCGGTGTTGCCATATTGATAACCGATTGATCGCCAATCCGTTTGATCATTGCCCCGGAATGAATACGGTGCGCTTCGCGCACATGCGCGCGACAATCCGCGCTTCTACGCAGTTTGTTATCTTACTGCAACGGCGACTGCCTGTCAAGTGCATTTTGTGTAATTTGCATCCGGTTTCATGGCAATGCGGCCGCCCCGTTCCGCACGGAACGGGGCGGCCGTGTCATCCAGCCGAACCCTCACCGCACCAGCGTCAACTTCCTGGTCGCGGTCAGGTTTGGCGCCTCCAGCCGGTAGAAGTACAGACCGTTGGGCAGCGCCCTTCCCTCCCCGTCGCGGCCGTCCCAGCGCAGCGCGTAGCGACCGGCCGGCCGCGGTCCGTCCTCCAGCACCCGCACCAGCTGCCCCGCCACGTTGTACAGCTTGAGGCTGACCCGCCCCCCGCCGCTCAACTGGTAACTGATGGTCGTCGCTCCCGAGAACGGGTTGGGCCGGTTCTGGAACAGCAGCGTGGCGCCCGGCACCAGCCCGGCGCTGCCGGCCTCGGCCGCGATGTATTCCGCGCTGCCGGCCAGCACCGCGAACTCGCGGGGCCTGCCCGGCTCCGGCTGGAACGCGTACGACCCGGTCGGCTGCAGCGCTCGGCCAGCGGTGACGTCGAACGCCTCGTACCGCCATCCCCCGTTCTGCCCTGCCTCGCGCCAGGACAGCGTGACCGGCGAGGACTGATCGGTCTCGACCGTGAACCGCCAGCTTTGCCCCGCGCCGATGGCCTCGCGGTAGTCCTCGGCCAGCTTCCGACCGGGGTTGGACAGGGACAGCGAGACGTGCGGGCCGATCACCGGCGGCTCCGAGGCGTTGTCGCGCGCGCCGCGCGGCGAGATGCCGACGCGGTTGTCGCGGTCGTGGCAGGCGCCGCACTCGGCGGCCAGCGCCAGCGACCAGCCGTCCTCCGGTCCCTCTCCGCCGTCCGCTTTGGCCGCGGCCTTGGCCGGCACCACCAGCGCGGCGCTGGGCACCAGCGACCGCACCCAATAGCCCTTCCACGGCTCGATCTGCGTCTTATTGGAGTAGCCGCCGCCGTCGAACTCCACCAGCCGGTGCTCGGTCAGCGTGTTGGCCGTGTCAGCGAAGGCGTACTCGCTCCCGCCGCCCTCGTAGACCCGCAGGTCGGTGCGGTTCACCGCGTAGCCGAAGGGCGTGCCGACCATGTTCCAGCCCTGTCCCAGCGGGATGTGCCAGGCGCTGTCGGGCACGGTCAGGGCCGCATCCACGTCCGGCAAGCCGCCGGCCTTGGCGATCAGCCAGAAGGCCCGTCCCGGGGTCAGGTCCTCCATGGCGTCGTACTCCTGGTAGGACCCGTTGCGCCAGCGGAAGATCCGCCACTTGGTGTTGTCGTAGGCGCCGAAATCGTCGGTAAAAGCGTCGGGCCGGTAGGCCGCGCCCGACGAGCGGCAGGGCAGGGACAGCATCCGGTAGTACCCGGCCGGCAGTGGCGCCGCCGGGGACGAGGACGCGATGGCCACCGACCGGTGGTGCCGCACCGCTGGGGCGCCGGCCGGCGAACGGGTCTGGTTGCCCAGGGCGTCCGTCGCCCGCACGTAGTACGAGAGCCCGCGCTCGGTGACCGCCGCGCCTGGGATCGACGCCCGGAAGACGTCGCCCGGCTGGGGGCTCATCGCCAGCTCGGTGAAGGCCGCCGCCCCGCCCGCGCGGTAGCACAGGAAGGCCTGGCCGATGCCGTTCTGCGAGTCGGTGATGGTGGCGTCGATCACGGCCGCCGAACCGGGATTGAGCGCCGTGGCCGCCGGCGTGTGGGCGATCACCGGCGCCGTGCTGTCATTGGTCATGGTGAAGGTGAAGGGGTTGGGCACGGGCCCGGCCGCCAGCGCGTTGCCGGCCGAGTCCGAGGCCGCGGTGACCGCCAGCGTGTAGGTCGCGCCCAGCGAGAACATGGGTGACCACAACTTCATCGTGTCGTTGCCGGGCGAACCGCCGCCGTAGACGCCGGCCACGGAGGGGGTGAAGCTGTACATGAACGAGCCGGGCAGGATCGGCTCGCTGAAGGCGATCCTGATGGTGTCGCCGAACAGGAAGTTCACCGCGCCGCTGTCGGGGTGGGTCCAGGTTATCGACGGCGGCGTGGCGTCCTTGCGGTAGCGCCGCACTACGCTGTAGCCCGACCAGTGCCCGGCGCTGTCCCCGGCCCGCACCCGCCAGAAGTACTTGCCATCAGCCAAGGCCGGAACCGTGTGGAAGGTATCCGATGTCGGTGCGTATATCGCGAAGTTGGTGAACGCGGTGTCGTACGCGACTTCGAGTTCGTAGAGCTGCGCGCCTGACGGGGCCGACCAGCTCAGCGTCGGACCGCCCGAGACCCACACGTTGTCCGGCGGGCCCTTGAGGACAGGGATGCTCGGGGGTAACCGGTCGACGTGGAGGGTGCGCACCAGCGACCAGGCGGAACTATCGGCCGTGCCCGCCGTGTAGGCCTTGACCCGCCAAAACCACAGCCCCTCGGACATGTGCCATTGCCACGTGGTGTCGGTGGTGGGGACGTTGTACAGGGCGGACGTGAAGGCCGTGTCCATGGCCACGTGGATCCGGTACGACGCGGCCGAATCGACGGGATGCCAGCAGTAGCGGGTCGTGTCCTCGCTGGTGTAGTAATTGACGGGGGGGCTGATCAGCTGGGGCGGCGGCAACATCGCCCGGAACTTGATCGTGATGAAGTCCTCGTAGCTTGCGTTCCGCGTCATGCCCGCGATGTATAGCTGCCCGTTCTTATCAAGGTCGCAGCCCCATGCGACATCGTCCAAGTTTGCCGCGCCGTTGTAGCGATGGCTGGCTAGCGGGACACCAGATCGTGCATCATACGCCACCGTCCAAATGTCTTGGTTCCCGCTAACCGATGTATAACCGGTCGCATACAACATCCTTCCACGTCGGTCAACCGCACAGCCGCCCCCAAAATCAGTCCAGTTATCTGGGCCGTTAATCCTTCGGGACCACACAGTATCTCCCGTCATCGCATCGTATTTTATCGTGAGATAATCGGTGTTCATGCCTGAATAATTGGCACCATGCACATATAAGCCGCCAGAATCATCGGCAGCGCAACCGTAAGGGTAGGCGCTCAATGCAGTTGCATAATGCCTCGTCCAAACAGTGTCGCCGGTCATCGTCGAATACTTGACTATATGGTAGCCACGATGATCGGGGCCGACATTCCCGACGACATATAAAAAGCCGTTCCTGTCAATGTCACAGCCCAGGGCGTAGTTGATTGTGTCGGTCGGCGTCGAATATCTCCTGGTCCATATCGTGTCGCCGGACGCGTTGAACTTTGCGATCAGCCAATATTTTTGCTGCGGGCTGGCACCTTGGCAAAAACCTACGACGTAGGCGTTACCATCACTATCTGCAGCACACCATGTCGCCGCTCCAATGTTCAAGACCCTGACCCAGAGAGTGTCGCCGGTATTCACATCATATTTCGCCACGAAAAAAACCGTATCCCCACCGACGGCGTACAACCCGCCTTGTTTGTCCAACGCGCATGCATTGTACCCCCCATACGCTCCGTACGCGTCAGTTGTCCTGGTCCACACCGTGTCACCGGTTTGTGCATTAGACTTGATCGCCAGGTATGCATAGACGCTGCCGACATGTATATATCCGACCGAGTAGACATAGTTACCGGAGCTGTCCACCGCGCAATCGTTGCCGTAATCATTGCTGTTGGTGGCTTTCGAATAGATGCTGGTCCACATCGTATCCAGCTGCGCATGTACCGTCGTGGTGCAAACGACCAATGCGGCGAACAGGAGGGATCGTGCGGTTTTCTTCATCGTCCCGACCCTCCCCACGCCGGCGCCTGCGGCGGATTGGGCGGCGTGCCCAGCGGGTCATCGGTGACTGGCGTGGTCGTCCCGTCGCCGCCAGAGCCGCCCAGCAGGGCCGCGGCCGCGCCGGCCGCCGCCAGCCCGCCGATCCCGGCGTAGAACCACCACTTCTTGTAGACCGGCTTGCCCTCGGAGGCCGGCCGGGGCATGGCGCCCCGGGCCAGCTGCGGCCCGCCCGACACCGCCGGGGCCATCTTCTGGGCGATGGACTTCATCACCGTGGTCAACAGCTTGTCGATCTCGCCGGTATGGTCGTGCGCCACGTTCTGCTCCACCCGCCCGGTCTTGACGTCGATCAGCCGCAGCACCACCGAGTAGGTCTTGCCCACCTTGCCCAGGCTGCCGGAGATCATCTTCTCCACGCCGATCAGCTGGCCCACCTCCACCGCGCAGGCGTCGGTGTTGCAGGCGCCGGTCTGCTGGAAGGCCTGCTCCTTGAGGATCTCCTGCATCTGGCTGCGCTCCATCATGTCGAAGGCGCCGGTGCTGAACATCTCGACCCGCAGCCGGTCGGAGAGGGCGCTGGTCTCGATGTCGGAGACGCCCTTGGCCTCCAGGTCGACGATGGCGGCCGTGGTCTTGTGCGGCGGTTTTGCCGGCTGGGCCAGGGCCGCGGACGCGGCCAGCAGGACGGACAGCAGGTGCCTCATGATCGGTCCCTTTTGCAGTGGACGGTGAAAGTTCCGGACAATGTGCTCAATCATAGCCGAACGCCGCGGCGTTGTCAACCCGTCGGCGGTTTTTCCAAGGCCGGTTCCGGCCGCCCGCTCTCTCCCACGCAATCCCCCCTGTTCGCGGCTCGTCGCGGCCGGCAGCAATGCCTCCGCCAGCGACGAACTCCGGCCTCGCCCCCGCCCTTTCTCCCGATGCGGCAGGAGAGGGGCGGGGGCGAGGCCGGATGCGGGCCGGGGTCAAAGCGCCGGGGCCGGTGTCCGCAGCGGCCCGGCCCCGATCGTTCTGACTGCCGCCGGCATCGCGCCGTTACCTGAAATCGATCGCCGCGGACGGTGGCACCTTGCGGCCGTCCCGGGCCGGGGCGTAAACCGACAGCGTCTTCCCGTCGTTCTCCAGCCGGTACCCGCCGCCGTCGATCGGGCTGGCCGGCGGCGACGGGAAGTAGGCCGGCACCAGCTCGGCGAGGGAGGCGGGCGGCCGGCCGGTGCGGCGGCGGTGGTCGGCCGCCGCGGCGAACAGCATCACCGCGCCGGGCAGGGCCCGGCACTCCAGCTCGCGGTGGTACATCGAGGCCACGTTGGGGCCGGCAATGGCGGCGAACAGCGCCGGGATCCGGTTGCGGCGCTCCCGGAACCGCTCCGACTCCGCCCGCAGCGACTCGGCGCGGTCCGGGCTGTTGGCCGGGTCGCTGGCCAGCAGGCCGTACTCGTCCATCCGCAGCCAGCAGTACTGGTTCCACCGCTTCCACACCTGGTACAGCGGGAAGGCCGCCGCGGCCGCGGCTTTCGCGCCCGGGCCGCCGCCGGCCAGCTCCGCCAGCTCGCGCGGCAGGAACCCGCCCGTCAGGCGCTCGACCAGCGCGCCGGTGACCACCGACTCGGCGTTCAGCCCGTCCCGCGCCAGCCCCGCGACCGGGGGCATGGCGGCGCAGGCCCCGGCAATCGCCTGGTAGCAGCGGGGATCGCGCCAGCCGGCCCGCACGGCCAGGGCCATGCCGTCGTAAGCCGTGCGCTGCAGGGCGAGGGCGACCATCTTGCCGATCAGCAGCGGGTCCGGCGCCAGCAGCCGCGACAGCCTGGCCGTCCGGCCGAACAGCTCCCCGGCCCCGGCCCAGTCGCCCCGCCCGGCCGCCAGCGCCGCCCGCAGCGCGTACAGCTTGGCCACCTGCTGGACCCGCAGGTAGCTGGGGATGGCCGCCCGGTAGAGGGTGTCGGGCGCCGCCGCGCGGTAATCGGCGGCCACCAGCGTGGAGCAGGCCAGGCCGCGTTCGAACCAGGCCAGGGCCGCCGCGTCCTCCGCCATGATGGCGCGCACCGCCGCACCGGCCGCGGCCAGCGATTCGGGATGGTCGACGGCCGCGGCGAACGTCCGGTGGACCCCCTGCAGCCCGGTGAAGGCCATCGTGGTGTCGTAGAAGAACTGCGCCGCGTTGTTGTCCCGCGAGTAGGCCGGGGCGATATCCCTCCACTCCCGCGGCAGGCCCAGCGAGGCCAGCCGCCGCCGCTGCCCCGCGACCAGGGACGAGAACGCGGCCGTCGAGACCGCCCAGACGGCGAGGTAGGCGGCCAGCATGGCCGCGGCCGCGGCCAGGTACCAGCGGAACGCCGGCCGGGGCCGGGGCGCCAGCAGGCTCCGGCCCGGGGTCGTGCCGTACCGCCGCCGTGGCAGCACGAAGTGCAGCGCGGCCGTCGCGGCCAGCGCCAGCAGCCAGACGGCGGTCCCGCCGGCGCGCGTCAGCAGGATGTTCCAGCCGAAGGCGATCTCCAGCGTGCCCGCCAGCAGCAGGGCGACGATGGCCGCCAGGTAGAACAGTGTCGCGAACAGGACCGCGTCCAGCAGGACGGCAGCGAAGCGTCTGATCATGGCGGTGGCCTCCGTGCGGGTTCCGTCACCGGGCCGGCGCGGCCGGCCGCATAAGGACGCGCGGCGGCATTCGCATGCCGCCGCGCTCTCCCGGGGTCCTCACTTGGCGAACTTGAACTCGGCCATCAGGCTGCCGACCTTCTTCCCCCCGCCGGCCGTCACCTCGAAGGTGCCGTCCTTGGGCTCGGCCACCTCGCAGTTGCCGATGTACTCGTCCTTGGTCAGGTCGCGGTCGAACAGCGCGAACTGGATCTTCTCGCCGCGGTAGGTGCAGGTGAACGACTCGTACCATACCGGGTTCTTGCGGTTCTGCTTGAAGGTGGTGGTGCCGATGATGCGGTCGCCCACCATCACGGCCACGTAGGGGTCGGGCGAGCTCATGGCGTCCTTGGACACCAGCCCGGCCGCGCCCACCACGGTGATGGTCAGCTCGCGTGAATCGGGGCCCCGCCCGGTCAGCACCGATACCAGGTCGTTGCCGATCAGCAGCGTCTGCTTTTCGAACTCCTGCCGGGTGGCGGCCGTGCCCTCGGCGGCGTAGGACTTGGAGAACAGCAGCTCGCCGCTCTCGGTGTCGACCATCTTCAGCCAGAAGGACAGCCGGCCGCCGTCGTTGGCCAGCTTGCCCCACACCAGCCTGCCGGCCTTGAGCAGCTTGCCGGCCTTGGCCGCCAGCTCCAGGTCGACGGCCGCGCCGGTCAGCCCGGCGACGTCGGCCGCGGCCACCACCGAGACGGCCTTGGACTTGAGCAGCTCCTGCTCCAGGAAGTTGCCCAGGGCCTCGCGCTGTGCGGCCAGCCCCTCGCCCTCCACCTGGAGGGGGGTCAGCGCCACCCGGGCCTTTTGCGCGGACAGCGGCGCGCACAGGGCCGCGAGGACCAGCAGGGGGAGGATCGGCGTGCGGAGCATGGGAGGACCCTTTCGTTGGATGAGGACGGAGGGTGTGACAGGAATCGAGTCTGAACGATAATCATACCACTCCGGGCGAAGCCTTGTCAAGCGGCGAATCACTCCCGTTCCTTCCTGCGGGCGACGAGCATCAGGTACTTGCCCGCCCCGCGCAGCCACGGCAGGGCTCCCAGCAGCCGGTCGGCTGCCAGCAGGCATCCCTCGGCCGCGCCGTCCGGCGTCAGCCACCGGTCCAGCGGCTGCTCCAGCCGCCATACCCCGTAGAAGATCCCCCGCAGGGACTCGACCTCGAACCCGGCGCTCTCCACCAGCAGCTTCAGCTCGCGGACGTGGCCGAAGCGCCCGAAGCGCCGGACGGCCCACTCCCGCCGGTGCGTGGGGTCCAGGTACGTGACCCGCCCCGGCGCGAACAGGCCGACCAGCACCTTGTGCCAGTCGGCCGTCGGCACGGTCAGCAGCAGCCGGCCGCCCGGCCGCAGCAGCGCCCGGGCCTGGCACAGCGCGGACCCCGGGTCGGCCACGTGCTCCAGCACCTGCGACGACACCGCCAGATCGAAGGTTCCGGATCGCAGCGGCGGCCGCTCCAGGTCGGCCGCGGCGACGTTGCATCCCCTCGCCCTGGCCCGCCTCAGGGCGACCAGCGACCAGTCCAGCCCGGCGCAGGCCGCGTCCGGCAGGGCCCGGGAGACCGCCGCCAGCACCACGCCGTCGCCGCAGCCCAGGTCGACGACGCTGGCGGGCGAGAGCCGCGCCGCCTGACGCGTGACCAGCCGCAGCCGGAAGCGCGGCCCGGTCTTGGTGAAATGCGAGCCGGCGGCGTCGCCGTCCGCCGCCGCCAGCTCGTCATAGCGCGCCCGCTCGGACCCGGTCCGGAGCGGCATGCATCCTTTGCCTGCGGTCAACGCAGAATGCTCATCTTCCTGGTCAGCGCCGTGCCGCCGGTCCGCAGCTGGTAGAGGTACACCCCGGAGGCCACTTTCGACCCGCCCCGGTTGGTCCCGTCCCAGCCGACCGTGTGCCGCCCGGCCGGGAACCTGCCCTGGGCCAGCGCGGCCACCCGCTGTCCCATTACGTTGTAGACATCCAGCGACACCAGGGACTCGGCCGGCAGGGTGAACGAGAACTTGGTCCGCCCCCCTCTGGCCGGATTGGGCGCGGCCGGCAGCAGCTGCAAGGTGTATGCCTGAGCCACCGGCTCCCCCGCCACCCCGGTGGGCGTGGTGGTGAAGCTGACCGCCGTGTCCGGCAGGCCGGGCAGGCTGTTGCCGGCCGCGTCCGTACCCGCGGTCACGATCAGCATATAGGCGGTGTTGACCTGATACGGGCTTTGCGGGGTCAGGGTCAGGGTGTCGTTGGTGGTGTTCCAGCTGATGTCCATGGTCCCGGCGTCCGGCGAGGTGTAGCCGCCGATGCTGGCCGGGTCCAACGGCTCGGAGAAGGCGATGACGATCGGTTCGCTCAGCCCCACCCCGGTGGCGCCCCAGGCCGGCGAGGTCCAGACGATCGACGGCGGGTCGGTGTCCGGGAAGAAGACGTTGCGCACCGACTCCACGATGGAGCCCGAGCCGTTAAAGTATCCGCCCCGGGCATAGCCCCTGGCCCTGATGTAGAGATTGCCGGCCTCGGGCAGGCTGAGCCCGGTGATCTCCCAGCCGCCGGTGATCCGGGCGCCGGCGCCGAGTGCGGACCAGTTGGACAGGTCGGTCGAACTCTCGAACCAGACCCGCTCCAATTCCGGGCCGGTCCCCGCCCGTGACCATTCGATCCTGGCGTTGTCATCGGCCGAGAGATTCTGCAGCGCCGCTTCCGCGCTGCTCAGCCGGGCGAACCCGTTCCTTGCCGTCCCGCCGATGGCGGTGAAATAGCCCCCGACTAATATCTTTCCATCCGGCTGGACAGCGATGGAATAAACACTATTATTCACATCAGGGTCAAATGCGGCGTCGACAGTGCCGTCGGCGTTCAATCGGGCCATCCGGTTCCTAACCTGCCCGCCGACGGAAGTGAAAAGACCTCCGATTACTATCTTGCCGTCTGGCTGGAGGGCGCTGGAAAAGACCATGTGATTCGCATTGGGGTCAAATCCGGCGTCAAGGGTTCCGTCGGCATTGAGACGGGCCATGAAGTTCCTGGTCGTCCCGCCGATGGTGGTGAAGGGACCGCCAACCGATATCCTCCCGTCAGGCTGGACAATGATGGAATAAACCCTATCATTCGCATCGGGGTTGAATCCGGCGTCGAGGCTGCCGTCGGCATTGAGCCGGGCGATCCGGTTCCTGCTCGTCCCAGACATTTGAGTAAACCATCCCCCAACCAGTATCTTTCCATCGGACTGAATGGCGATGCAACCAACCGAATTATTCGCATCGGGGTCGAATCCGGCGTCAAGGCTGCCGTCGGCATTGAGCCGGGCGATCCGGTTTCTGGTCGTCCCCCCGATCGTAGTAAACTCCCCTCCAATCAGTATTTTCCCGTCCGGCTGGACGGCGATGGAACGGAGAACGCCGCTGGCATCGGGGTCAAATTGTGCATCAAGACTACCGTCAGGATGAAGACGGGCTATATAGTTCCTGTCTGTCCCGCCGATGGCGGTGAAGTGGCCGCCAATCAGTATCATGCCATCCGGCTGGACGCCAATCGCAGTCACGCCGTTGTTCGCATCTGGGTCGAAGCCGGCGTCAAGGCTGCCGTCGGCATGCAGCCGGGCGATCCGGTTGCGGGTTGTCCCGCCGATGTCTGTGAAGAAACCGCCAAGCACTATCATTCCGTCCGGCTGGACTATTGTGCAGTAGACGTTGTTGCCCCCCGCATTAGGGTCAATTGTCACATCAAGGCTGCCGTCGGGATACAGCCGGGCGATGCGGTTGCGGGCTACGCCGCCGACGGCGGTGAATTCTCCTCCCACCAATATCTTCCCGTCCGGCTGGACGGCTAGGGTGCGCATCCATTCGTCAGCATTGGGGTTGAAGCTATCGTCCAGGCTGCCATTGGGATTGAGCCGGGCCAGGTAGTTCCGTTCCGTGCCGCCGACTGCCGTGAACGTCCCTCCCATCAGGATTTTTCCATCCGGTTGAATTGTGACGACGAAGACGATATTGCTCGCATCGGGATTGTAGCCGTTGTCCAGACTGCCGTCGGTGTTGAGACGGGCGATCCGGTTGCGGGCTGTCCCCCCGACGGTGGTGAAGGATCCCCCCATGACGATTCTGCCGTCGGGCTGAACGGCGATGGATCGGACATCCCCGCCGGCATTAGGATTGAATCCGGCGTCCAGGCTGCCGTCGGCGTTGAGCCGGGCTATTCGATATCTGGCCGTTCCGCCGACCACCAAGAAATCGCCTCCGATTACCACCTTTCCATCGGTCTGCCGGGCCAGAGAATAAACCCATCCGCTTACATTGGGATTAAAATCAAGGTCAAGCGTCCCGTCGGCATTGAGCCGGGCCATGTAGTTCCGGGCTGTACCGCCCATGGTGGAAAATTCGCCGCCAACTAATATCTTTCCATCCGGCTGGACCGCCATGGTGCGGATATAGTTGTTGGCATCGGGGTTGAAACCATCGTCCACCGTGCCGTCGCTGTTGAGCCTGGCAATCCTGTTGCGCTCTATTCCGCTGATGGAGGTGAACGCGCCGCCGATCAGTATCTTTCCATCCGGTTGGACGGTTATGGAATAGACCGCGGCGTTGGGACTGGGGATAAATCCGGCGTCAAGGGTTCCGTCGGCATTGAGACGGGCGATCCGGTTCCGGGTCGTCCCGCCGATCGTCGTGAACTGGCCGCCAACGATTATCTTGCCGTCGGCCTGGACCGCCACGGCATTCACAACGTTGTTGGCGTTCGGATCGAACCCGTCCAGGGGCGATTGGGCTGTAGCCGCGCCGATAAAAAAGACCGATAGCGTCAGCAACATCGCGGCATACGTGATCGTTTTCATTGCATTCCTCTTTCAAATCGTGAATGTATTATCACTTGTCCCACTGGAACCTGCTGGCCCCGCTGGCGCCGCCGCACCAGACATGCCCGCCCTGCGACCACACCGCCGGCACCGCCTCGTCCAGCAGGCCGTCGCCCGCGTGGTAGGTCCGCCAGGCGTCCGCCGCCTTGTCGTACCGCGCCAGCCCGGCGTCGGTCCCCACCCAGACGTTGGCGGTGTCGGCCGCCAGGGCCAGGCCCTGCCCCGCGGCGTAGCCGCCGGCGCGGGGCAAGCGCCGCCACCCGCCGCTGGCCGGGTCCAGCCGCAGCAGCGCCTCGGGCGCCAGCCACCAGACGGCGTCGCCGTCGGCCGCCACGGCCCGCAGCTCCTGGCGCAGCTCGGCGGGATCCTCGGCCGGGAACCGCCTGGGCTTGAGGCTGTCCCGCCCGTCCAGCCAGAATGCGCCCCGGTTGGTGGCCAGGTAGACGTTGCCGCCGGCCGTGGCGATCCCGTTGACGATCACCCGCCTGAGCTCGTTCCAGGTGCGGGCCGCCCGGCCGTAGGGCCGGCGGCACAGCGCCAGCCCCCCGCCGGTGCCCACCCACAGGCTGTCCCCGGACAGCGCCAGGCAGTTGACGCGGCTGTCCGGCAGGCCGTCGAACCGGGTCAGCACCCGGGCGAAGTCGTCGCCGGAACGCAGGGCCACCAGGCCGTCGCCGGTGCCGATCAGAATGTCGGACCGGTCGAACGCCAGGGCCCGGATCTCGCGGGTGGCCAGGTCCAGGTTGAACAGCCGGTCCAGCTGCTGCCACTGCCCGCCGGCCTCGTCGTACAGGGTGACGCCGCCCCGTCCGGCCAGCCCGACCCGCGACCCGTCGCCCCAGGCGGCGATCACGTCCTGGCTGGCCAGGAAGCCCCGGGTCACCTGCTCGCCGCGCCGGGTCAGCAGGTCGTACCTCCACAGGCCCATGCCGTCGTAGGCCGCCCACACGTACTCGGTCGCCGGCTCGAACGCCAGCGCCGACAACGGGTGCACCAGCGCCCACCGGTCCTGCAGCGAGTACGGCCACAGGAACGACAGGCGGCCGTCATTGCGCGCCCAGTCCAGCCCGCCGGCGTTGACCCAGGCGAAGGACGACGGGTCGCGCTCGCTGGCCGTGACGGCGCTGTTCCAGCGGTCGCAGAGGTAGATCCCGCGGTCGGTGCGGGCGGCGATGGAGCGGTCCTCGAAGGCCAGCTGGCGGACGGCGGCCGGGAAGGCGATGGCCGGGTACCAGATCCCGGAGCGCGGTGAAAAGGGGTGGAGCCGGCTGCCGGCGACGAAGTAGATGTCGCCGGTGTAGCGGTCGTGGGCGGTGAAATCGGCCGCGAACGCCGGGGTCTGCCGCGGGAAGGAGAAATCCCATTCGTCCTTCAGCTTGTCGTAGCGGGCCCCGCCCGTGGCGGTGAAGGCGTAGACGTAGCGGGCGTCCGCGGCCAGCGAGGTGATCCTCCCCAGCGGCGTGCGCCCGCCGAAGCTGCGGTAGTGCTGCCAGTCCCCGGCGCCCGCGGCGGCCGGCCGCGCGTCGGCCGCGCACAGCGCCAGCGCGGCCAGCCCGCAGATCAGGGCCCTGCCGCGCCGCAGGCCGCCTGTGAGCGGTTCCCGCCGGCCAGGGACGCGCTGTGGGAGCGGCGTGACAATCGGGGGCCGGTACGTTCCCGGCAAGGCCGTTCCCGGATTCATGGCTTCCTTAGAAATGGCGGCCCTGGTTCATCTGACCTCGTCGATGAACGCCGTGCTGTGGCCGTCGCGCTTTAGCTGGGCCAGGAGGTCCGTCTTGTCGACCGACTTCATGTAGGCTTCCTTGGGCTCCACCAGCTTCTTGTTGACGTACTCCATCAGCGCGTCGTTGAGGCTGATCATGCCGATCTTCTTGTTGGTCTGGATCACCGAGGGCAGCTGGTAGGTCTTGGACTCGCGGATCAGGTTGGAGACCGAGGGCAGGCCCAGCAGCACCTCCATCGCCGCGATCCGGCCGCCGCCGATCTTCTTGCACAGCGTCTGGGAGATCACGCCCTTCAGCGATTCCGACAGCATGATCCGGATCTGCTCCTGGCGGTCCGCCGGGAACTGCTCGATGATCCGGTCCACGGTCGACGGCGCGGTCGACGTGTGCAGTGTGGCGAACACCAGGTGGCCGGTCTCCGAGGTCTCGATGGCGATGGAGATGGTCTCCAGGTCGCGCATCTCGCCCACCAGCACGATGTTGGGGTCCTCCCGCAGCGCCGCCCGCAGGGCGTTCTTGAAGCTCTGGGTGTGGCTGCCCACCTCGCGCTGGTTGATCAGGCACTTCTTGTTCTCGTGCACGAACTCGATCGGGTCCTCCAGGGTGATGATGTGCGCCGTGCGCGTCCGGTTGATCAGGTCGATCAATGCGCAGAGGGTGGTCGACTTGCCCGAGCCGGTCGGGCCGGTCACCAGCACCAGGCCCTTGTTGAGGTTGCACAGGTTCTGGATGTATGGCGACACGCCCAGGTCGTCCACGGTGACGGTCCTGGAGGGAATTACCCGGAACACGCCGCCCATGCCCTTGCGGTCGGCGAAGATGTTCACCCGGAACCGCGCCAAGCCCGCGATCTCGTGGGCGAAGTCCGTGTCGCTGATCTCGTCGAACTCACGGCGGTGGCGCTTGTCGATGATCTCGCCCAGGATGCGCTCCGCGGCGGCCGGCGTGGTGACCGGGAACTCCTCCAGCTTGCGGATGTCGCCGTCGACGCGGATGATGGGGCGCTCGCCGCTGGAGAAGTGGAGGTCCGAGCCCTTGCGCTCCACCAGCAGCCGCAGGTACTTGTTGATCTCCGGCTCCTTGCCGGACCCGGGCGCGGCCGCCGCGGCCGGCGCTGCGGCGGTGGCCGGCGGCGCATCTGCCGCGGCCGCCGCTGACGGTGCCGGGTCGGCGTCGGGGTGGAACACCGCGCTGGCCGCGGCGCCCTCCATGGTGACCCGGCCCCTGAAGCCGCCGGCGCCGGCCAGGCTGTAGCTGAACTCGGTGACGCCGTGGCTCATCAGCTGTTCCTTGCGGTCCTGCGGCAGGATCTCGGAGATCAGGCCCAGCACCTCCTGCCGAGTGAACTGCTGCTTGGACACCGGCTGCAGCGCGTTGGCGATCTTGAACTGGGGCTCGGCGTCGCTGGCCAGGTGGAACTCGGTGGCCTGGTACTTGGCCATCGCCTTGAAGAAATCGTCGATGCGCGCCATTAGTCGCCTCCCGGTATCACGTAGCTGATCTGTTTGCGGTTGCAGACCCGGGCAACGTCCCCGTCCTTGATCAGGAAGAACTGGCTGCCCTGGTTGAGGAAGTCGATGATCCGCGACTTCTGGGGCGGCATCTCGATGTAGCCGGTGCCGGACAGCCGGTGGCTGGTCTTGAACATCACCGTCATCCGCTCCTGCTTGGCCCCGGCCTTGGCCACCTCCTCGTTCTCGAATTCGACCGCGGCGGCCACCGACACCTCGATCACCCGCCGCTTGTTGATCATCCGCACCGTGCGCTCGTCGGCGGCCTTGAGCGGGAAGAACTCGTCGGGCTCGTTCATGTAGTCCAGCACGGTCTCCTGGCCCAAGTGGCGCTTGGCCGTCTGGCTGAGGAACAGGTCGCCCTTCAGCTCCTGGCCGTCCTCGAACCGGACCGTCACCGGCACCGTGCGTTTTTCCACCGCCAGCTGCTGCATGCTCCCTCCCGTTGCGCTTGGTCCCGACGACGCCGTCAGGAGTTCATCCAGTTCCAGGTCTGGCTCTCGGAGCGTTCCAGCCAGTCGCCGTCGTTGCCCAGGTAGGCGTAGACGTTGGACAGGGCCTCGTGGTGCTTGCTCTCCTCACCCATCAGCAGCCTGAAGAACTCCCGTTCCGGCCCTTCCACCGCCTCGCGCGACAGCTTCTCGTACATCTTGTAGCTGTACCACTCCATGTCCATCGCCACCTTGAGGCCCGAGATGTTGTCGGCCCTCTCGCGCGGGCCCGTCCGGTTCAACCTGGTGAAGATCCGCCTGACCTCGGCCTCCATGAAGCCGATCTTCTTCCTGGGCGGCACCGGCCAGGGCTGGCCCTGCGCGATGGCGGCGTAGATCTCGTTGATCCGCCCGATGTGCTCCATCTCCTGCAAGGCCAGCTGGTCGAACAGCTGCTTGGCCAGCAGGTTGTCGGTCTTCTGGGACATCTTCAGGTAGAACGCGCCGCCCTTGCGCTCCAGCTTGAGCGCGGCCGCCAGCGCCTTGGGCATGGCCTTCTTCTGCCGTTTCAGCCTCATCTCGCCTCCCTCCTTGGATTGATCCCGGCAACGGGAGCCGTATCCCGTGCCGGCCGCATGCCGGTCGCCGGCATGGCCAGATGATACACCAATCGCCCGGCTGAGTCAATATCAATCCAAAGCGAAACGCCCCCCGCCGGACGGGAGGCGTTTCGCCGGGCGCTGGTCAGAACTGCGTGGCCAGCCGCTCGATCTCCGCCTGCAGCTGGGCCTGGCCCGACGGCGTCGCCTCGTCGACCTCGAAGCCGGGATGCAGCAGCTGCACGTAATCCTCGGCTGTGGAGAACTGCCCCATCTTGAAGTGGCTTTGGGCCAACAGCAGGCAGAGCTCGAGATAGTTGAGCACGTAGTCGCGCGACGGCCGGTAGCTGTGCGAGAACCGCCATTGGCTGTCCGCCAGCAGCACTTCGGCCGCCCGCAGGATCGCCGAATCCGGGCGATCTGACGCTGCGTGGGCGAAGGCCATGCCGGCCTTGATCTCGCCGTGGACTCCCGCGGTTCCGGGCTGCGCCAGGCCCAAGCGGAACGCCTCCAGCGCCGGGGCCGGGCCGCCCAGGATCCCCTGGCACCAGCCCCTGCCGTTGTGGGCGTCGGCCAGCGAGGCGTCCCGGGCGATGGCGCTGTCGAAGTTGGTGCGGGCCGCGGTGTAGCCGCCGGCGCCGAAACTGGACCAGCCCCGGGCCAGGTACTCTGCCGCCGTGGTCTCGGCCACTGCCGGGGGCGAGGTGGTCTCGTTCTTGGCGCAGCCCGCGGCCCCCAGCAGCAGGGCCAGCGCGGTCAGGGTGATCGGTGTCGTCTTCATGATCCTCCTCCTACTGGACCTTGACGATCCGGCCGGTCAGGGCGCGGTCGCCGATCCGCAGCCGGTAGTGGTAGACGCCCGAGGGCAGGTCCTCGGCCCGGTCGTTTCTGCCGTCCCATGACTCGCGGTGGGGCCCGGCCTCGCGGCGGACGTCGCACACCGTCCGCACCAGCTGGCCGGCGACATTGTACACCGTCAGCCGCACCCGCGCCGGCGCCGCCAGCTGGTAGGCGATGGCCGTCGTCCCGGCGAAGGGGTTGGGGCTGGCGGACAGGATCGCGTCGCGGCCGGGAACGGCGGGCGGGAAGGACTCGCTCCAGCACAGTTGGTAGACGCCCCCGGCTACGATGTCAGCGGTGGCGGCGCGGCCGTCGGTCGCACCCCTCGTGGCGATGGGCGCCCACCGGCCGTTCTCCAGCCTGCAGATCCGCAGCCGGGCCGGGTCGCGGCCGGCCAGCGCCGCCGGGTCGCAGTACAGCGTCAGCCGGGCCGGCGCCGCCAGGGCCCGACCGCCCGGACCGACCTGGTAGGCCGGACCGAGGGCCAGGGCTCCGGGGTTGGGCTGCCCGCCGGTTTCGCACACCACCCACAGCTCGTCGGCCGGAACCGCGCCAGGCGGGAACGACAGGGCCACCGCGCCGCCCATGGCGGACGCGGCGCCGCCGGCCGCCTTGGCGGCCACCACGCTGAACAAACGCTCCCCGGACCGCAGGATCATCGTATCGGCGCTGTCCCGCGAGGCGATGCGGATCCTGTAGCTGCCGGCCTGCGACAACGCATATGACGTCTGGAAAGTGCTGGCCGAGATACGTGTGAAATTGAGTCGTTGCGGCGTCCCCGCGTCCACCGTAAGGTTTGCGGTGTCCAGATTGCTAGGCGTTTTCAGCGGGTGAAAAGACACCAGGCTGATCCCCAGGCTGTAGGTGAAGGCCTGGTTCTGGAACAGCGCGATGGTCAGCTCGGGCGCCGTGGGGAACACGTTGAACACGCAGGTCATGGCGGTCGAGGCCGCCGGAATACCGGCGATAGAAACGCCGCTGCGCGTCCCCGGCGTCGTCGAGTTCGTGCCGTTGTAGTACGACACCGGGTACGCGGTCCCCATGCTGTCGAAATTGGCCTGGGTGCCGCTGTTCCACAGGTCTGCCGTCTCGCCGACGTTGCCGGCGTACCCGTACCACAGCTCCGAATGGTATCCGGCGCAGGTATCGTCGGTCTCCTCCATCGCCACGCCGTACGGCCGGTTGCGGACGCTGCCGTTGGTGGAGTTGCTGTTGACGTGGTTGGTCGAAAGGAACGTTCCGCTGGTGTACGTGGTGTCGACGTGGTAGATGGCCAGGCCCTCGCCCCGCAGCAGGCTGTCCCACTTGACCGAGCTGAACGGCCCGGCGGCGTAACGGGAGCGGTTCTCCACCAGCCAGTACTGGCGGGTGGTGTCCTGCCCCTGCCGGGCCAGCTTGTAGCCGCTGGCGGTCGCCACCGCCATGGTGCTGTTGACCGTGTACGTCCCGTTGACCGTCACCAGCTGGGGCAGGTTCCACCCCAGGAACCGCCGGCACCAGAGGTCGAGCGCGACCGGCCGGGCGCCGCTGGCATAGTTGCCGCCCCAGGAGCCGGCCGCCATCAGCGAGAACAGCCCCAGCCCCTCGCCCATGATGCCGCTGCCGTAGGCGGCCGCCACGTCGTACAGGTCAGGCAGACCCAGCGCGTGGCCGAATTCGTGGGCGAACACGCCGCAGCCGATCATGTTGTTGGCCTCGCCCGAGTAGTTGGTCAGCTCGGGCATGATGATGTAGCGGTTGATCCTGACGTACTGCCCCGCGTGGCCGGGCCAGGGGTCGTTGGTGGTGTAGGCCGCCGTGCCGCTGCCCCAGGTGTTGAGCTGCGAACTGTGCGACCAGATCTCGTTGCTGCCGCCGGTCTCCTCGCCGCCCCGGCCGGTGTGGACCACCCACAACACGTCCACGTAGCCGTCGTTGTTCTGGTCGTACTCCGGCAGCGAGAAATCGACGAACGAGTCGGCCCGGGCCAGTGTCCTGCGGATGAACTCGTAGGTGTTGCCGGTGGTTCCGCTGGTCAGTCCGTTGGTGCCGCCGCCGAAGTATGCCACCGTGCCGCCGCTGCTGCGCCACGTGTCTACCCGGCCGGTGCAGCTCATCGCCGTGTACGACATGTCGCGGTAATAGTTGTTGACCGACTTCACATTGGCTCCGGTGCCGAACAGCATCGACTGGAACTGGGCCTGGCTGTAGGTCGCGGCCAGGTCCGCGAAGCTCCCCATCACCACCGGATAGGTGCGGCTGCCGCTGATCTTGGCCGGGCCGCCCTTCGCCAGTTGCTCGGCCAGGATCCCCTGCGAGGGGTTGTCGATCCGGCCGGACGCGACGGCCTCCCGCAGCGCCGGCGGCGGCGCGATGCCCGGCCCGGGGGGCATGGCCATGAGGGCGGCGGCCGCCGCCAGCGCGGCGGTGATGGCAAGGATCCAGCGTTTCATTTTCCCTCCTCCGTGATGATTTCCGCCTGCCGCACCTCGAGCTGGTAGGTTTCGCCCTCACGGCGCACGGTGCCGCTGATCCTGACGCGCTGTCCCAGGTAGTCGGAGAGCACCGCCGGGCGCCGGGCGGTCGCGCCGGGCCGTGGCGGCGGCACCTCCAGCGGCAGCCAGGGCCTGACCGCCACGGCCGAACCACCGTCGCGAAGCTCCAGCCTGAGGTCGGTGAAGTAGTTCGTGCCGGCGTTGTCCAGGGTGCCGGCCACCGTGACCTCCCGGCCGGCGTACCTGCCGGGGTCGGCCGCCAGCCCGGCCGCCGTCACCGCCGCCGGGCCGCCGCAGGCCTGCCGCTTGCAGCAACCGGCCGACAAGGGCAACAACAGGCATGCCGCCAGGATCGGGACCGTTCTCATCATCTCGGGCTTCCTCCGTAAATGCCGCAACGAGGCCGCAGGCGGCCTCGTTCTGTTGCCATGGCCGAGGTTCAGAACGCCTTGGCGATGGCGAAGATGCTCTTCAGCTTGTCGTTGGTGTCGCGCAGCCTGGCCGACAGGGTCTTGATGAACACCGACATCAGCTTGTAGGCCAGGTCCTTGTCGTCGGCCAGCAGCTTCCTGAAGTCGCGCTTGTACACCGCCAGCAGCTTGATGTCGCCCTCGTGGGCGATGGCGGCGGCCGAGCGGGGGAAATCGTCGATCAGCGCCATCTCGCCGAAGTAGTCGCCGGGCCGCAGCACCTTCAGGGCTTCCTCGCCCACGCCCGGCACCATGGTGGAGATCCGCACCTGACCGTCGGTCACGATGTAGAAGGCGTCGCCGATCTCGCCCTCCTGGAACACCGGCTGCTCCTTGGCGAAGTCCTTGTCGTAGGCGATGGCCAGTATCTTCTCCAGTTCCTGCTGGGTCAGGTCGTTGAACAGGTAGACCTTCTTCAGCAGCTCGGTGTTCCTAGGGGCTGGTGCCATGCGGCTCCTCTCTGCGGCCGGCGCCGCGGCGCGTCAGGACAGGTTCTGGATCTCCAGCGAGCGCTGGACATCCTGCTCGGTGACGTACCCCAGCTCGACCAGGCATTCGCCCAGCCGCTTGGCGGTATTCCTCATCTGGCGGCGGCGGGCCTCGTTGATCTGATCGATCGAGGCGAACTCCAGGGCCACCATTATCTCGCCGATCAGCCTCCTCCGGTCCTGCATGATGGCGGCCGTTACCGGGGGAGCTGCTTGATCAGGCGGATCCGCTCGCCCTCGGCGATCCCCTCCCGGTGGGCCCGGTTGACGTAGGCGGTGGCGGTGCTGTTGCGCACTGCCAGCACCTGCAGGTGGCCCAGCACGATCACCGGCAGCTCCGACAGCTGGCCGCGGTCCGGATCCCTGGCCTTGTCCTGGGGGCGGTAGATCTCGAACACGTCGCCCGGCATGATGCCGTCGGCCGTTCCCAGGTCGATGTAGAGGATGTCGTTGAAGGTGTTGGCCTCGCGCACGGCGCTGAAGGCGACGATCCGGCCCTCGGCGGTCTTGGAGGCCGGCAGCGGGGACAGGCCCTTGGGAACGATGACGTCCAGGTAGGGCTTGATGGCCTCGCGCTTGCCCAGCGGCTCGTGGCATTTGACGATTTTCGCGCCAGCCGTCCGCTCTTCGACCTCATCGACCACGATCACCCCGGGGATGGTGACGATCCGCCCCAGGTCCTGCTTGGTCACCGGGTGCTTGATGCGCGCCGACTGCCGGAAGATGGCGTACTTGTCGCCGACCTTGACGCCGTCGCGCGACCCCAGGTTGATGTACACCTTCTCGTTGGTGTACAGGTGGTCCTTGTCTATCAGGTCGGCCCGGTGCGAAACGATCCGCCCCAGCGGTTTCTCGTCGGCCGGGCTGATGTACCCGCCCCGCATCGCCATCTCCTCGGACACGGCCGGCATCAGGCGCGACACCAGGCCGATCTGCCGCACCCGCACCTTGGGTTGCTCGCGCGAAGGCTCGGGCTCGGGTTCCGGCTCGGGCTCCGGCGCCGCGGCTACCGGCGCAGCCTCGGCCGGAGCCGGTTCGGCCGGGGCGGCGGTGTCGGGAAGCCCCACCGGACCGGCCGCGGTCAGCGGCGGGATCACCAGCTCCTGCCCGGGGTAGATCCAGTGCGGATCCTCGATCTTTTCCTTGTTCGCCTCCCAGATCAGCGGCCAGGAGAACGCATTGCCGAAGTACTGCTCTGAAATCTGGTGCAGGGTCTCGTCCTGGACCACCACATGGGTGGTCGAAGCCGCCTGCGCGATGACCAGCCCGGCGCCGGCGAACAATGCCGCCGCGATGATGACCGCCGCCATTTTGGTTGGGTTGGACATGGCTCGCTCCTTCACGTATGTTCGATCGACGCGCGCCGCCGCGGTTCTATTCCCTTGCCGTTGAATAACATCTATTTTTATCATACTTTGGGGCAAAAAGCAACACCTTTTTTAAAACACTTGCACAAATTCCCGATCCATAGTAGAATTGCACTCCAACCAGAACTGGAAAGGCCGGCCGAGACATGAAATCCCTTCTCAACTGGGTCGAGATCGACCGCACGGCGTTGCTGGCCAACCTGCGGCGGTTCCGCATCCTGGCCGGCCCGGCGGTGATCCTGATGCCGGTCGTCAAGTCCAACGCCTACGGCCACGGGCTGGCCGAGGTGGCGCCGCTGCTGGCTGCGGCCGACCGCGCGCTGTGGTTCGGCGTCAATTCGCTCGACGAGGGCCTGCGGCTGCGGGCATTGGGAATCCGCCAACCGGTGCTGCTGCTGGGGCACGTGCCGCTGTCGCGGCTGGCGGAGGCGGCGGCTGCGGACCTGCGGCTGACCGTCTACAACCAGGAGAGCGTCCGGGCCCTGTTGAGGATCAAGACCGCGGGCGTGGTCCGCCTGCACCTCAAGCTGGAGACCGGCACCAACCGCCAGGGAGTGGATCTCGCCGGCGCGCTGAAGATCGCCGCGCTGGTGAGCAGGGCGCCGCGGCTGGAGCTGGAGGGCTGCTCCACCCATTTCGCCAACATCGAGGACACCACGTCGCCGGTCTATCCCCGGTCGCAGCTGGCCCGCTACCAGAGGATCATCGACGCCCTGCGGGCCAGGGGGCACGATCCCAAGGTGAACCACGTCGCCTGCACCGCGGCCGCACTTGTGTTCCCCGAGACCCGCCGGCAGCTGGTGCGGCTGGGCATCGGGCTCTACGGCCTGTGGCCCTCGCGCGAGACCATGCTGTCGCTGGCGGAGCGCGGCCGCAAGTTCGCCCTGGCGCCGGCGCTGTCCTGGAAGACCCGCATCGTGCAGGTCAAGGCCGTGCCCGCCGGATCGTACGTGGGCTACGGCTGCACCTACCGCACCACGCGCCGGACCAAGCTGGCCGTGCTGCCCGTGGGCTATAACGAGGGCTATGACAGGAAACTGTCGAACACGGCCCACGTGCTGATCCGGGGCAAGCGGGCGCCCATCCGCGGCCGTGTCTGCATGAACCTGTGCATGGCCGACGTCACCGACATCCCCGGCGTGAAACTGGAGGACGAGGTCGTGCTGCTGGGAAAGCAGGGCAAGGAACATGTATCCGCCGAGCAGCTGGCCGCCTGGATCGGCACCATCAACTACGAGGTGGTGACCCGCATCAACCCGCTGCTGCCGCGAATCGTGGTTTAGAAACCGAACCACAAAGATACCACGTCACAAAGCACTTGACAACACCCATCTCCGCCGCGGGGGAGGGGCAGGCATGCACTGAGCAAGGTCGAAGCGGGTGGGGTCAAAGAGAAGGGAAAAGGGATGGGTTCGATGCAGGCGCAAAACCTCATCGGTCCCGCATTGCCGAAGATCGTGGTGTTGAACAGAAAGATCAAAGATGGCCGATAAACGAACGCCCCGCAGGAAACCGACACCCTTCGAGGAGCTGGTCGCCATCTACGCCCGGCTGCGGGCGCCGGGCGGCTGCCCCTGGGACCGGGTGCAGACCCACGCCTCGCTCCGGCCCTATCTGATCGAGGAGGCCTACGAGGTGGTCGACGCCATCGACGAGGCCGACCCGGCCAAGCTGCGGGAGGAGCTGGGCGACCTGCTGGGCCAGGTGCTGTTCCACGCCCAGCTGGCGGCCGAGAAGGGGAAGTTCGGCATCGACGACGCCATCCGCACCCACGCCGAGAAGATGCGGCGGCGCCACCCCCACATCTTCGGGACGACCAAGGTCAGGGGCGTCGGCGACGTCCTGCTCAACTGGGAGCAGATCAAGTACCAGGAGAAGAAGCAGGAGCGCAGCTCCGCGCTGGACGGCATCCCCCGCCACCTGCCGGCGCTGCTCAAGGCCCATCGCATGCAGGACAAGGCCGCGCGGCTGGGATTCGACTGGGAGCACGTCGACCAGGTGTTCGCCAAGCTGGACGAGGAGATGCGGGAGTTCGGGGCCGCCTACGCCCGCCGGGACAAGCGGATGATCCGGGAGGAGCTGGGCGACATCCTGTTCGCGCTGGTCAACCTGGCGCGCTACCTGGCGGTGGACCCCGAGGACGCGCTGAAGGGGGCAATCAGGAAGTTTCATTCTAGATTCATGCGGATTGAAAAATATATAAAATCCTCTAAAAATACATTCAAAGACTTTTCGCCAGACGAATGGGTGGATGATTGACAAGTTATCACTACAGAACAGAGAGCCCTTCCTTTTGGAAGGGCTCTCTGTTCTGTAGTATTATTATAGTACTTAGATCAGAAACGGTGCCATTTTCA
>DDXR01000064.1 GCA_002347565.1 bacterium UBP2_UBA2255
AGCGAACATGTTGAGCCCCGAAGAGCTGCGCTTTGTGCCCGCCCTGAAGGACGCGTGGTCCACCAACGATCATCTGGTCCATCTTCTGGACGCCGACTGCAATCTCGTGCTGAGGATTCGCGGCGCCGTGGCAGAACCCGGAAGGGATGTCCCCGTCTGGAACCAGGAAGCCTGGCGGGCGAAAAACAACTATGCCGCAAGCGATGGCCTCTTTTCTCTAGACCTCGCGGTCTCACTCCGCAAATTCCTGGCCGAATCGCTGCGGACTCTCGACGACGCAACCCGCGAGGCCGCCGCCATCGTCCATCCGGAGAAGGGACCTCTGACCCTCGCCGAGGTTCTCAAGATCTACACCGGCCACGCTGACACTCACTACAAATACCTGATCAGGAACCTGGAAGCCTTCGCCCGGCGCTGAAACAGCGTCGCCGTTTCCCGGGGGCGCCCTCGCGTTGACTTTTTCGCCGCCATTTGCTACATTTGCTTCGCTTCAGGCGCTCTCCGGGCGCCCACGTTCATCCGGGCCCATAGCTCAGTTGGTTAGAGCGCGTCCCTGATAAGGACGAGGTCAGAAGTTCGACTCTTCTTGGGCCCACCATCCGCAGACCCGTCGCTCGACGGGTCTTTTCACTGGCGGCCGCGAAAAACCGGTGGATTTTTCATCGGGGTTCTGGTACAATGGGGCACACATCGAAACAACCCTCAGCATGGGGACCGATGCCTTGAAACGAACGCTGATCTTCCTCCTGGCCGCCGCCGCGCTGGCCGTCCGGCCCGCTGCAGCGACCGGATCGCGCGCCAGCGCGCTGGCCGGCGCGTCGGACTTCGTCCTGGACGACAGCCAGATCCATGCCTGGCCCTGCCGGGCGCCGTTGTACTACCGGGCGCTGATCGCCGAGCTGGGCGTCGACGGCAGCCGCGTCTCCGACCAGAGCTCGGTGGCCGGGTACTACTCGGACCAGGAGCGGTCGCTGGGCGTGATCGGCCTGGCGGTCAACCGGCGGACCGCGGCCCAGGAGGCGCTGGCCGGCTACATCCGCCGCACCTACGTCACCGCGGGCGTCAGCGCGCAGGCCAACATCATCGAGCGGTTCAAGCTGCGGGCGGGCGGGCGGGGCGCGGGGCTGCGCCACATCCCGGCGCCCGGCGGCGGGATCGAGCTGTCCTACGCCCGGTCATTCGGCGACTGGACGCCCGGCCTGCGGATCGAGCGGTCGCGGGCCGAGGACAGCGAGAACATCACCGGCTCGGCCGGCGAGGCGTCCGCGGGCGTCACCGGCGTGACCCTCTCCGCCGGCTACCAGCCCCGCGACGGGCTGCGGGCCGACGCGGCGCTGGAGTATGCCGGGCACTCGTTCTCCAGCCGGTTCACCCTGGACGCCGCCGGGTACGAGGAGCGGTTGGAGGCCGACGCCGCGCGCACCATCGGGGCCCGCGCCCGCGCGTTCTACTCGCTCGGCGACGAGATGACCCTGGTGCCGCGCCTGGCGCTGGAGCGCTCGACCCTGGGCTACGCCTACAGCCAGAGCGACACCGGGCGGGGCGCGGCCGGGACGATGACGGCCACCGACTTCGCCCTGGGCGCGGGCTGGCTGTACTCGCCGAACCCCCGGTACACGGTCATCGCCGCGGCCGACCTGGGGTACGCCGCGGCGACCGTGGCCGACTCGCTGGTGGTCGGCGACCCCGGCGACGTCAAGTCCGTCAGCAAGACCTGGACCGTGCCCGCCGTGCACCTGGGCCTGGAGACCCAGCTCACCCGCTGGCTGGCGGCCCGGATCGGCGGCTCCAAGCGCATCAGCTCGACCGAGATCGTCACCGACTACTCGACGGGCGAAGCCAAGACCGTCAGGCGCACGTCGGACAGCTACCGGCTGGGCTGCGGCCTGGGGTTCCGCATCGGCGGTTTCGCGCTGGACCTGGCGGTCAATCCCGAGGTGCTGTACTCGGGCGGCAACGTGCTCAGCGGCAGCAAGACCTGGCCGGTGAGCCAGGTCTCGATGATCTACCGGTACTGATCGCTGCCTGCAGCGGCACGGCCGGCAACTGTCCGGTCCACCACCATATCTTGTGCCGCGGCCGCAACACATTGTATTTTTTTTCATTTGGTATTGACAAACAGCCCCCGATTTGTTAAAATAACGCCAATTAACCGGCAACTCTACCCACAATCACAACTTAAACCACACGGAGGCACACTCACATGAAGAAACTGACCATCGCGATGCTGGCCATTCTGGTCGCGTCATCGGTGGCGATGGCGACGGACACGCGGGTCGCCACCATCGGGGGAGCCTCGGCTTTCCTGAAGGATTACACCGACATCTACATGCTGCCGTCGGTGCTGAGCGCGTATCCGCGCATGATCTCGGCCGAGCTGGGCACCGCCCCGGCGGGCTACCCGTACTACGGGTCGGCCTCGATCACCTGGACCAACAACGAGGAGCAGACCTGGGGCGTGATGGGGATCGACGTCAACCACGCCATTCACGGCGAGCAGGCGTTCGAGGCCGATCTGGCGCGGGTCAACCTTTGGATCGCCCCGAGTGCGATTCCGATGCCTGACAACAAATTCCACCTGTTCTACGCCAAGAAGTTCGGCACCATGACCGCCGGTCTGCACCTGGCCCGGGCCGCCGGCTCGGCCACCGGCGAGTACGCCGACTCGGTCAGCAACACCAAGGGTGAGGCCTCCAGCGGTATCCTGCTGATCAACGCCGGCCTGAGCATGTCCCCGATGGAGAACGTGGAGCTGGACGCGGCCTTCTCCTACCAGATGCTGAGCTTCAAGGGCGACACCACGCATACGCAGACCCTGCCGGCGCCGGCGGTCAGCGGCAGCACCACCATCGAGAACGACGGCGGCTCGCAGATCATGTTCGGCGCCCGCGCCTTCTACGGCATGAGCGACCAGCTGAAGATCGTCCCGGCGTTCGGCATCAACATGTACTCGCTGGGCTACAAGACCGCCTTCACCGGCGCCGATACCTCGATAGATCGACCGCGCGGCGGCAAGAAGTCGGCCACCAACGTCGCCGGCGCCTTCGGCGTGAACTACCAGCCGGCCGAGAACGTCACCGTCGTGGGCGGCCTGCACCTGGGCTTCGGCTCCACCACCGTCGAGGACACCAACGGCGTGTTCGTCGGCGGCGGCGGCAAGAAAGCGACGATCTCGACCATGACCCTGCCGGGCTTCAGCGCTGCGGTCGAGGCCAAGCTGGTCAAGTGGCTGGCCGTGCGGTTCGGCGCCAGCAAGATGCTGAGCTCCACCACCACCGAGGACCAGTGGCATTCCGCGCTCGTTGGCAACGTCACCACCAAGAGCACCACCACCGCGGCGCCGTACGCCTTCAGCTTCGGCCTGGGCCTGACCTTCGGCAACCTGAAGATCGACGGCAAGCTGGGCGACGACCAGCCGTTCGACCTGGGCTACCTGATGAGCGGCAACCCGAACCCGGTGTTCACGCAGGTCTCCGCGACCTACAAGTTCTAATCCCTTCCCGGATCCGGACGACGGGCGCCGCGAGGCGCCCGTCGTCGCTTTGTCCCCGCTCTCGGTGACCCCACCCACTTCGACATTGCTCAGTGCATGCCAACCCCTCCCCGAAGGCGTTCGGGGAGGGGTTATGAAATGAAAAAACCGTTGCATTTGCAGTCCGGCGCTGATATAATCGGAGAACCAAACACTCACGCAAAGGGAACGGATCAATGAGAAAGACACTGCTCGTCCTGGCGGCGCTGGCGGTCGCCACCGCCGCATTCGCCGCCGACGCCTCCAAGGGCATCGAGAAGGGCGACAAGGCCCTGCTGTTCGCGGCCAGCGGCTTCGACGGCGAGGGCTACGGCGGATCGTACGACATCGGCTTCAAGTACTACCTGGCGCAGGGCCTGGCCGTCCGCCCCATGCTGAAGTTCGGGTACCGCTCGCAGTCCAACGAGATCCCGCCGGACTCGGGCGGGCCGGCGGTGTACCGCTGGCACCGCGTCTGCGACAAGACCAAGATCAGCACCGTCGATTTCGGCCTCGATCTCGGTGTCGAGAAGAGCATCCATTCCGGCGGCGCGGTCAACATCAGCCTGGGGGGCGTGATCGGCTTCGTGATGAGCTCGTACGACCGCGATTCGGCCGAGACGATCTCCTACACCAACAACGGGACGCTGATCGCGAACGCCGGCGGGCGCGACTCCTGGACGGACGAGGGGTCGGCGACGACGTTCAACCTCGCCGGGCTGCTGGGCGCCGAGTGGTTCATCACCGACGACATCACCCTGGGCGCCGAGTACCAGCTCGGCCTGCGCCGGACCGGCGAGGGCAAGGACGCGGGGCAGTTCTCCGACGGGACTGACAACGGCGGGGCGGTGATCCTCACGGCCTACGAGAACCCGAAGACGACGACCTCCGCCTTCGGCTTCCAGACCTTCGGCCTGGTGCTGGGCGTCCGGTTCTAGCGCATCGCCGCCCCCGGCCCCGGCGGGCGCCGTGCGGCGCCCGCTGCACGTTCTCGCACGATGCCGCTTGATTTCCCGCGTCGATTCGGGTATAATACCCACGCTACCAGTCGCGCGCGCCTGACCTGATTGGTGGGGAATTAGCTCAGTTGGTAGAGCGCCAGCTTTGCAAGCTGGATGTCACCGGTTCGAATCCGGTATTCTCCACCAGTGCCCATCGCCACACCGCCGGCCCGCCGCGGGCCGGTTTCTTTTTCCGTATCGCCCGTAAGTCCTTTAACGGAATGAAGATGGCGGCCGGGGCGAATATATTTCATCTTTTCCCAAATTAACCCTTGACTTTTACCGGGAAAACGTGTATAATTCACAGCTCTGGAATCCCATTGTGGGAACCGATCTTTGACAACCGAATATTGGGTCTTAAACAGGGTATACATAGCACCTGAGATCATGGCCATGCGATCACGGATCGATGGCTGTCGACTCTCATTTGATCAAGCTACTAAGAGCACATGGCGGATGCCTTGGCAGATGAAGGCGATGAAGGGCGTGGTAAGCTGCGATAAGCTTCGGGGAGGAGTAAACATCCTTTGATCCGGAGATTCCCGAATGGGGCAACCCAGCCGGAGTCATGTCCGGTTATCCCGGGACGAAAACCGCAAGGGAAGTAGACCCGGGAAGCCAACCTGGAGAACTGAAACATCTAAGTACCCAGAGGAAGAGAAATCAATCGAGATTCCCCCAGTAGCGGCGAGCGAACGGGGAACAGTCTAAACTCGGTCCTGCGTGATAGCCGTTGCGCGTTGCAGGACGGGTGTTTCGGGGATGTCATTGATCCCGTGTAACGACCGGGGTCGTGGAGTCAACAAGCCGGTTGCTAGCCGAAGGAGCTGGGAAGCTCCACCATAGACGGTGAAAGTCCGGTAGGCGAAAGCGAACGGCCTCCACTGTGACATTTCCCAAGTACCACGGGGCACGAGAAACCCCGTGGGAATACGGGGGGACCACCCTCCAAGACTAAATACTCTCATCTGACCGATAGTGAACAAGTACCGTGAGGGAAAGGNNAGGGAAAGGTGAAAAGTACTCCGGGAGGAGAGTGAAATAGTACCTGAAACCATGTGCTTACAATCAGTCGGAGTCCCGCGTTCGCGCGGGATGACGGCGTGCCTTTTGCATAATGATCCGGCGAGTTGCTTGTACGCGGCAAGGTTAAGCCCTTCTGGGGCGGAGCCGTAGCGAAAGCGAGTCTGAATAGGGCGATTCAGTCGCGTGCAGCAGACCCGAAACTTGGTGAGCTAACCATGGCCAGGATGAAGTGACGGTAACACGTCATGAAGGTCCGAACCGGTGAATGTTGAAAAATTCTCGGATGAGCTGTGGTTAGGAGTGAAAGGCCAACCAAACCAAGGGATAGCTGGTTCTCCTCGAAATATATTTAGGTATAGCCTCGGAAGTTATGTGGCGGGGGTAGAGCACTGGCTGGGCTAGGGATCTTACCAGATTACCGAACCCATTCAAACTCCAAATACCGTGCACAAGAATTCCGGGAGTCAGGCTGCGGGGGATAAGCTCCGTGGGCCGAGAGGGAAAAAACCCAGATCGTCAGCTAAGGTCCCCAAATTCCGGTTAAGTGACGCAAGGATGTGAAGTTTCACAGACAACCAGGATGTTGGCTTAGANNGCGTAATAGCTCACTGGTCGAGTCACTTTGCGCCGACAATACTCGGGACTATCAAACCGGATACCGAAGCTGCGGACTTGATCGATGTTCGCATCGATCATTTGGTAGAGGAGCGTTCCATAGTAGGATGAAGCGGGCCCGTCAGGGTCCTGGGTTCTTGCCCAGGCGCAAGCAGTGGACGAGATGGAAGTGAGAATGCCGGAATAAGTAGCGATAAAC
>DDXR01000046.1 GCA_002347565.1 bacterium UBP2_UBA2255
TGGTCGGAATGGTACTTTACCCTTATTGATTTAATGATTCTTTCTACTTCGAAATACTTGCAGGATTTCTTTGGGTTTTCCAAAGATGATTTGTTCATCATAACACAAGACGGCCCATTGTATAAATTAGCTAAAATGATACCTGATATTCCTAAAACATTTAACCCAAGTGCACCATCAGACCTTTATAAAAGGTTTTTATATAATGATTAAAGAACAACCCCGCTACATCCTCGGCTACCTCCTCGGCATCGGCCTGTTCTACGTGGCCATCCCCTGGGGCCTGGTCGGCCTGCATGCGCTGGCCGAGCCGCTGTTCCAGTTCCCGCTGCTGCCTGTCGAATTGCTGCGCTGGGCGCTGGTGGCGATCCTCTTGTTCTTCGGCTTGGGCTTCGCCGCGTGGTCCAACATCGCGCTGCGAGTGACCGGAAAGGGCGGCCCGGCCGACGGCTTCGACGTGGCCGTCTCCCCGCGCACGCAAAAGCTGGTGACCTCAGGGCCGTACAAGTTCACGCGAAATCCGATGGCCTTCGGCACGTTCCTCTGCTACTTCGCCCTTGGATTGGCGTTGGACTCCGCCGCCGTCGTCCTGTTTCTGGCGGTGATGCTGCCGGTCGCGATCGTCTACATCGGGCACTTCGAGGAGACGCGGCTGGCGCGGGACTTCGGGGAGGAGTTCAGGGAATACCGCAAACGCGTGCCGCTGTTCTTTCCCTGGTTCCCGAAGTGCTGATCGTGCTGTTCGGCCCGTCCTGCGGGTCAAGAACGAAACCGGGCGGCTTCACTTACGTGAAACCGCCCGTCGGTGTCCGCGTCACCGGACAGTGATCGGATTCTCCTTGTCTCCCGTCAGCTCCAGGCGTTGCAGTGTCCCCACCACGAGCCCCCCCAGCCCTCAGGTTTCGGATCCTCCGGGGTTTCGCCCCCGTCGCCGCCCCGGATCGCGGCCAGCTCGAGTGCTTCCAGCTTCTTCATCGGTCCTCCTCATGCTCCTGATACGATTTCATGGAAACTATGCGCGCCCATCGCGTCGGTCCCCGGATCCTCCGGTGTTTCGCCCCCGTCGCCGCCCAGCACGCTGAGCAGTTCCCGGTCGGTGAGTTCCTTCATGTCTCCTCCGCTGTTGATGGTGTGAACCGGCGGTCAGTCATTAACGAATTCGATCACTTCCTGCTCGACGCTGAGGCCGTCGGTGAAGTGCCCGGCCTCGACGCCGTCTACCTGGACGACGAACCCGCCGCGAATGCCGGCCATATCCCCGCGGTTCAATTCCTTCATGGCTGTGCCCTTCCGTCGATGTTTTTCCAGGTCCCGGGAAACGGGGTTCAGTTCCCGCTTTCCCAAACGGGCTGGCGCCTGGGCATGCCGCCGTCGGTCTCCGGGTCCTCCGGGTTTTCGCCCCCGTCGCCGCCCAGCACCCGAAGCAGCTCCCTGTCGGTCAGTGTTTTCATGCGTTCCGCTTTCGTCTCATCGGTTGCGGTTCGATCGCCTAGGTCTCACTGCTGAGGCCATCGACGCCCTGGAAATGGCCGGCGGTCGTACCCACCGTCACGGTTCCGGTGTCGCCGTCGCCGCCCAGCACCTTGAGCAGCTCTTCGCGGTTGAGTTCCTTCATGAGATCTCCCTTCTTTTGATTGTGGTTGGTTGAGGTGTTGGCTATTTCGCGCTCCGGCGATGAGGATCACCAATACGCCGCGTATGCTATCCCCCGGCAGTACGACCAGTCCGGCGCCGGCGGGCACAGGGTACCTTTGTCGGCGTACCCAGTAGACCTCATCACCGTAGCGGACGGTGAATGTGAGACGCGTCTGTTGTTGCTTCAAAATAATCTATTCTTCTAAGTACGGCCATACATATACATACCCAAGATCAGTCCATCCTTGTTTTCCGTCATAATAAACGTAAAAGTCCGTATATCCAACAACATCGATTTTATAACTACCCTGCGGGTCATTACTACCAAAATCAACCCTAATCAAACCATTTGGAAATGTTATCCAACGTCGATTCTCATCACCAACTTTCCAGAATAACCAGGTATCGGCAAGGGGCACAGGTGGCGTTACACCTTTATTTATCAGAATACCTTCAAACCGTCTCCAAACTGCATCTGGTTCTACAACGTTCGACGCAATTGCAACCTCATCAGTTTGGTTAGCCACCGGGGCGATGGGGCTCTTGAGCTTGCTGCAACCGATGACAGCGACTACGATAATGACGGTCGCCAAAGCTCGTATGAGTATTCGGCCTTTCATGGTCATCTCCCAATTATTTGTTTTAAGCTTTGTTAGTGTGGACTTTTTGGGGCGTTTTTTCGATCACCAATACGCCGCGTACGATATCCCCCGGCTGTACGACCAGTCCGGCGCCGGCGGGCACAACTGCCCGGTCTCCGCGTTCCAGTACCCCTCGTCGCCCTGCCGGATGGTGACCACCGGCACATCGGCCAGCGCGCTCTCCACGTCGAACCGCGCGTTGCGGCTCACCAAACGGGCTTGGTCGTCGTCATACAGCGGGATGATCTTGCCATCCAGATCGAACACGGTCTCGCCGCGTTTGATCTGGATCGTCCCGACCACGTTCCGGGCGTAGCCCACCAGCTCCTGCTCCTCGCCGCTGATCCCCGCGACCAGATGGGCCGCGCCGGTCGTGCCCGGTTCCACCGTCGCCGCGGTCGGGCCCGTCACCTTGCCGCAGCCGACGGCAGCCACAGCCAGCAAGATTGTGACAAGCAGGAGTGCCGGTAAGTAGTTCTTCATGTTTTCCTCCCGATTATTTTAGTCGACGAAGCATGCAGAGGGGTCTGCCGTCTCTGCGATGCACCGATGGTTCGATTCATCCATCCGAGTTGGGTGTGTGCGGTTTCTCCTCTTTACTGTCGACCGGCGGATCGCCCGGGATCTCGCCATCGCCGCCCAGCACGCTGAGCAGTTCCCGGTCGGTGAGTTCCTTCATGAGTTCTAATCAATGACCCTGGGGCAGAGACCACGGGGGGTTGTAATATCAATAGGGATGCTACGAGTTGTTCGGAGGAGGATCTTCCGATCCCCAGGGATTTCTCATAGAACCAATAACAATAGGCTGTTGATCATCTCCCGCAACACCGCCTTTTATCTTGAGCAGCTCTTCGCGGTTGAGTTCCTTCATGAGATCTCCCTTCTTTTGATTGTGGTTGGTTGAGGTGTTGACTATTTCGCGCTCCGGCGATGAGGATCACCAATACGCCGCGTACGATATCCCCCGGCAGTACGCCCAGTCCGGCGTTGGCGGGCACAACTGCCCGGTCTCCGCGTCCCAGTACCCCTCGTCGCCCTGCCGGATGGTGACCACCGGCACATCGGCCAGCGCGCTCTCCACGTCGAACCGCGCGTTGCGGCTCACCAAACGGGCTTGGTCGTCGTCGTACAGCGGGATGATCTTGCCATCCAGATCGAACACGGTCTCGCCGCGTTTGATCTGGATCGTCCCGACCACGTTCCGGGCGTAGCCCACCAGCTCCTGCTCCTCGCCGCTGATCCCCGCGATCAGCCGGGCCGCGCCGGTCGTGCCCGGTTCCACCGTCGCCGCGGTCGGGTTCTGCGCCTTGCCGCAGCCGACGGCCAGGATGGCCATTGCAATGGCCATCACGATTATGATTGTCTTATTCTTCATGATGACTCCTGGTGTGTTGTTGTAGTATTGGTCACCAATACGCCGAGTATGAGATCGCTCGGCAGTACGACCAGTCCGGCGCCGGCGGGCACAACTGCCCGGTCTCCGCGTCCCAGTACCCCTCGTCGCCCTGCCGGATGGTGACCACCGGCACATCGGCCAGCGCGCTCTCCACGTCGCACCGCGCGTTGCGGCTCACCAGCTGCAACTGGTCGTCATCGTACAGCGTCATGCCCGATGCCAGGTTGCCGACAACGATCCCCCCGCGGACCACCCGGATCGTCCCGACCACGTTCCGGGCGTAGCCCACCAGCTCCTGCTCCTCGCCGCTGATCCCCACGACCAGCTGGGCCGCGCCGGTCGTGCCCGGCTCCACCGTCGCCGCGGCCGGGCCCGTCACCTTGCCACAGCCGACGAACAGACCCACTGCGACAATGGCGATCATGATGATGATGTTCTTCATTGTATATCCCTGGTTAATGGTTTTTTCTGGCGGCGAAAGCGTCATCCCGGCTTCCGCCGCGATTCGGCAGCATGCCGGTTAATCGGATACGTTCGGCTCGTAGGGGTTTTCCTTCTTGCCGTCGATCGGCGGATCGCCCGGGATCTCGCCGTCGCCGCCCAGCACGCTGAGCAGTTCCTCGCGGTTGAGTTCCTTCATGGCCCTCTCCTTTTTATTAATGATATGGGATGCATTAATTACTTGCCAGTTTCATGCCAAAACAAGACGTATCGTAATATTGTTTATAATACATTGCATCATAATCTTTTACTGGGTGAGCTTTATATTTCTAAAAACAGATGGATTCGTATTTGATAACTTATGTTTATACTGTATAATGATCAGAATATCGCAATACTTTGCAGTACTAAAGATTATATAATAATTAAAAAGATACTATTGTTTACGGCGCATGTTTGCAAACTGGCCGTGCATATTATTCATTAGACAGCGATGCAATAAGTTATAGCTGAATCTAATGTTATCAATTTGTGATTTTTGCTGATTGGCGCTTCTTCTCATCAATGGCAATCAGAAAGGAACAGGATTGGATGAGCGCACGTATTCAGGATATGCGTAAACGGACGTGGATGAAGAACATCAATCCTTCGATCTCGGGAGCATGCAGATGCAGTTGACCATCAACGGGCTTTCCAAGACCTACCCCAACGGCGTCAAGGCCCTGGACGGCGTGTCGCTGACCATCTCCAGCGGCATGTTCGGCCTGCTGGGGCCCAATGGCGCCGGCAAGTCGACCCTGATGCGCACCATCGCCACCCTGCAGGACGCCGACCAGGGCGCGGCCGACCTTGACGGCCTCGACGTGCTCAAGCAGAAGAACGAGGTGCGCAAGCTGCTGGGCTACCTGCCCCAGGAGTTCGGGCTGGACCCCAAGGCGGTCTGCCAGGACCTGCTGGACCATTTCGCCGGCCTGAAGGGAATCCCGGCGGGGAAGGGGCGGACGGAGTCCGTCGAGGCCATGCTGCGCCAGACCAACCTCTGGGAGCACCGCCGCAAACGGCTGGGCGGGTTCTCCGGCGGCATGAAGCAGCGCTTCGGCATCGCCCAGGCGCTGCTGGGCGACCCCAGGCTGCTGATCGTAGACGAGCCCACCGCCGGGCTGGACCCCGAGGAGCGCCAGCGCTTCCACAACCTGCTGGCGGAGATCGGCCAGAACGTGGTGGTGATCCTCTCCACCCACATCGTCGACGACGTCTCCGACCTCTGCGGCAGCATGGCCATCATCCACAAGGGCCGGGTGCTGCGCAGCGGCACGCCGCAGGGCGAGGTGGCCGCGCTGGCCGGCCGGATCTGGACCCGGGAGGTGGACAAGGCGGCGCTGCCCGCGCTGCGGGAGCGGCTGACCGTTATCTCCACCCGGCTCTACGGCGGCCGCACCATCGCCCGGGTGCACTGCGCGCAGGATCCCGGCGACGGCTTCGCTGCGGCGGCGCCCGACCTGGAGGACGTCTACTTCGCCACCATCCGCCTGGCCGACGCGGCCTTCACCGAAGGTAATAGCAAGTAGGATATTAACCACAGAGAACGCAGAGCCATTATTCTGCGCTGCCTTAAGGGGTCTTTGCGGCCTTTGCGGTTAAAAAATATGTTCAAAGAAATTCTATATTACGAGCTGCGCTACCGCTTCCGCAAGCTGTCGACCTGGGTGTACTTCGGCGGCGTGTTCCTGGCGGCGGTGCTGGCCATCCTGGGGGCCGGCGGGGTCCTGGGCGGGGGCAACGTCACCATCGGCGACTCCTCCGGCAAGGTGTTCCTCAACTCGCCGCTGACCATCTACGTGCTGGTGGCCTTCATGGCCTACTTCGGCATGCTGATCGTCTCGGCGGTGATGGCCGGCGGCATCGTCCGCGACTTCCAGCACGGGGCCCACCCCTTCTTCTTCACCAAGCCGGTCTCCAAGCTGGCCTACCTGGGCGGGCGGTTCCTGGGCTCCTTCGTGGTGCTGGTCCTGATCTTTTCGGCATCCGGGCTGGGCATCATGCTGGCCACCGCCCTGCCGGTGTTCGACCAGGGGCTGATCGGACCGTTCCGCCCGCTGTCGTACCTCTGGCCCTACCTGGTCAGCGTGGTCCCCAACCTCTTCATCATGGGCGCGGTCTTCTTCGGGCTGACCATCCTCATGCGCAAGCTGATGCCGGTCTATGTGGCCGCGGCCGTGTTCTTCCTGGGATACCTGATGGCCTCGAACATGATGGCCGTCATCGACAACCGCACCCTGGCCGCTTTGGCCGACCCGCTGGGCATGACCGCCGGCATGATCACCGCCTTCCGTTTCTGGACCATCGCCGAGAAGAACACGCGGCTGATGCCCATCGAAGGCCTGTTCCTGATGAACCGCGCCGTCTGGCTGTCGCTCTCGGCCGCCTTCCTGGCCCTCTCCTTCTGGCTGTTCCGCTTCTCCCAGTTCGCCCCGGGCGGCCGGTTCGGCCGTCCGGCGCCGGTGGAGGGGCCGCCAGAGGCCGGGGCGGTTCCTCCGGTCGAATCGCGCCAATTCGCCAGGTCCTTCTCCCGCTCCGACCGTCTGCGGATCCTGTTCGACGCCTCCTGGCGGGAGTTCCGGGCCGTGGCCGGCAACATCTACTTCGGGGTCATCCTGATCTTCGGAGTGCTGTTCGTCCTGGTGAACGCCGGTAACATTAGCCGGATGTACGACACCGAGGTCTGGCCGGTGACCGCCATGTTGGCGGAGAACTTCCACGGCCTGTTCACCGTCTTCGTCATGATCATCCTCACCTTCTTCTCCGGCGAGGCGGTGTGGCGGGAGCGCGACCGGGGCTCGGCCCAGATACTGGACGCCATGCCGGTGCCCGACTGGCTGACCCCCGCCTCGAAACTATTGGGCCTGTCGCTGGTGATGGTTCTGCTGATGGCGGTGCTGGCGGCAACCGGGATTCTCTACCAGGCCTTCTCCGGCTACTTCCGATTCCAGCCCGGTCTGTACTTGGCCGACCTCTTCGGCCTGCGCCTGCCCGACTTCCTGCTGCTGGTGGTGCTGACCGTCTTCGTCCATGTACTGGTGGACAACAAGTACCTGGGCCACTTCGTGATGATCGGCTACTACCTGGCCGGCTCCTTCATGTCGCAGTTCGGGCTGGAGCACAACCTCTACCAGTTCTCCTCGGACCCGGGCTACCGCTATTCGGACATGAACGGCTACGGCGGCTTCCTGCCGGGCTTCCTCTCCTTCAAGCTCTACTGGGCCTGCTTCGCCGTCCTGCTGGGACTTGCCGCCCATCTGTTCACTGTCCGGGGGGTGATGGCGTCGTTCAGGGAGAAACTGGCAGTAGCCCGCAGGCGGGCGACCCGGCCGGTTATCGTGACCTCCCTCGTTTCCGCTTCGTGCTTCATCGTCCTGGGCGGTTGGATCTACTGCAACACCAACCTCCTGAACAGCTATCGCAGCAGCAAGGAAAACGAGCGGCTGAAGGCCGAGTGCGAACGGATCTACAAGCGCTGGCAGGACCGGCCCCAGCCCAGGATCACGGCGGCCGATGTGAACGTCGAGCTGTATCCCTCCCGGCAGGCCGTGTCGCTGGCCGGCCGGTACCTGCTCAGGAACGCGCACGCGACGCCGATCGATACGCTGCTGCTGGCGATACCGAAGGAAGAACTGGAGATCAAACGGTTGGAACCGGACCGGCCGCACCGCATCGTGAACACCGACCGGACCCATGGTTTCCTCGTTTGCGCGCTCGACCAGCCGCTTGCGCCCGGCGATTCCATGGTGCTGCGATTCGACGTTTCCTGCGCCGTGCGCGGGTTCCGCAACAAGGGGCTGAACACCGACCTGGCGGCCAACGGCATGTTCATCAACAATAAGGACTACCAGCCGTCGATCGGCTATCAGGAAGAGGCCGAGCTGCAAGAGGACAAGATCCGCAAGCGCAACGGGCTGGCGCCCAAGCCGCGGATGGCGCCGGTGGACGATTCGCTGGCCCGGATGAACACCTACATCGGCAACGACGGCGACTGGGTCCGCTTCTCCTGCACCGTGGGCACCGACAGCGGCCAGACCGCGCTGGCCCCGGGATACCCGCAGCGGGAGTGGCACGACCAGGGCCGGCGCTACTTCCAGTACGCCATGGACTGCCCGATCCTCAACTTCTATTCCTTCCTGTCCGGACGGTGGGACGTCAAGCATGACGACTGGAACGGCGTCGCCATCGCGATTTATTATCACCGGGCGCATCCGTACAACGTCGACCGCATGATCGCGGCCGTCAAGCGGTCCTTGGAGTATTACACGGCGAACTTCGGCCCCTACCAGCACCGCCAGGTGCGGATCATCGAGTTCCCCCGCTACCAGTCGTTCGCCCAGTCGTTCCCCAACACCATCCCCTATTCCGAGGCGATCGGGTTCATCGCCAGGGTGGACGAACGGAAGCGCGACGAGGTCGACTACGTCACCTGGGTCACGGCCCACGAGGTGGCCCACCAGTGGTGGGCCCACCAGGTGATCGGCGGCAACGTCCAGGGCGCCACACTGCTGTCCGAGGTGCTGGCCCAGTATTCGTCGCTGCAGGTGCTGCGCGGCGTCTACGGCGAGGCGGCGCTGCGCAAGTACCGCCGCTACGAGCTGGACGAATACCTGGGGGGCCGGGCCAACGAGCGCAAGAAGGAGGTGCCGCTGGCCCTGGTGGAGAACCAGGGTTACCTCCACTACAACAAGGGTGCCATCGTGATGGAGGCCCTGCGGGAGTATGTGGGCGAGGCCAAGCTGAACGCCGCCCTCGCTGCTTTTGTGCGTGATTACAAGTTCCAGCGGCCGCCGTTCGTCAATTCGCCCGCCTTCATGCGTTACCTGCGTTCAGCCGTCCCCGACTCCCTGCAGTACCTGGTGTCGGACCTGTTCGAGGACATCGTCCTCTACGACAGCAAAGCACTTTCGGCCGAGATCGTGAAGCTGGGCGACGGCCGCTACCGCACCACGGTGACGCTGGCCCTGCGCAAGCTGCGGGCCGACAGCCTGGGCGGCGAGACGCCCCTGCCGTTGCGGGACTACCTGCCGGTGGCGGCGCTGGGAAAGGGCGACAGCGTGCTGGCCCGGCGGATGGTGCTGGCCGACCGCGACACGGTCACCGTGGAGCTGGTCAGCGAGGGCGAACCGCTCAAGGCCGGCGTCGACCCGGAATACTACCTGATCGACAAGCGGCCGGAGGACAATCTCGCCAAGTGCGGCGGCGGCAAGCGGGCGGCGGAGAAGGAAGCCCCCTCGGGCGGCGTCAGGATCGGCATCGGGACGGATTGACGCACCGCGTCACCGGGAAAACCCCATGGCGGACCATGGGGTTTTTTCATAAATAATGTGTTGTCTTTTACCCTGGCAGACGGTATAATCCGACAATGAGCAACCGAGCCATTACCGTGAAATGCCGTCGCCTCAGCAGGCTGGCGCGCATCCCCGTGTACGCCACCACCCATGCCGCCGGCATGGACCTGCATGCGGCGGTCCCGGGGACGATCTCCCTCGGGCCCGGCGAGATCCGGCTGGTGCCCACCGGCATCGCCCTGGAGATCCCGCGGGGGTTCGAGGGCCAGGTGCGGCCGCGCAGCGGCCTGGCGCTGAAGCACGGCGTCTCGATCGTCAACGCGCCCGGCACCATCGACGCCGACTACCGCGGAGAGGTGGGCGTGATCCTGATCAACCTGGGGAAGCGGCCTTTCATCATCGAACCCGGCGACCGCATCGCCCAGCTGGTGATCGCGCCGGTGGCCCGGGCGCGGATCAGGGAGGCGGCCGCGCTGAACTCCTCGGCGCGCGGCACCGGCGGCTTCGGGCACACGGGGAAAGGGGCGGCGCCGGGGCACGCCCCTCCAAGAAAGACGCCGGGTCGGGGCGTCCCGCCCCGCAGGGCCTGACATGCCGGCCAAGCCGTCCGGGCACTTCGCCTCGGCACTGGCCGAGCCCAAATTCGCGCTGTTCGCCGCCGGCCAGTTCATCTCGCAGTTCGGCGACTACCTGGCCCAGATCGCGCTGATCGCCGCGGTGGGCGCGCTCACCACGCGCGCCCCCCTGGCCTACTCGCAGATCACCGTGGCCATCGCCCTGCCCGCCCTGCTGTTCGGCCCGATCATCGGCGTGGTGGTCGACCGCCGTTCCAAGCGCGGCCTGCTGATGAGGGTCGACGCCCTGCGGGCGCTGGTGATCCTGTCGATCCCGCTGTCGATCAAGCTCGCCGGCTCGGTGCTGGTGCTGTTCCCGCTGGTGTTCGCCAATTACCTGCTGACGCTGTTCGCCAACGCCGCCCGCGCATCGCTGATCCCGCACCTGGTGCCCCAGGGCAAGATCTTCGCGGCCAACTCGGTGATGGACTTCGTCAACAAGCTGGCCGGTGTGCTGGGGTTCGTGGGCGGCGGCCTGCTGGTGTCCGGACCATTCTGGCGGCGGCTGTCGATCGAGCCGTGGGAGGCTGGTTTCTATCTGGACAGCTTGACCTTCGCCGCTTCGGTGCTGGCGCTGCTGCTGCTGCGGGTGGAGGAGCGCCTGCCGGAGCGGCCGAGGGGGGAATCGGTGGGCGAGATGTGGCGGCGGCGGCTGAACAACTTCCGCGACGACCTGCGCGAGCTCTGGCACGTCGCCAGGGCGGACGCCAAGGTGCGGTTCGTGATGTCCTCGCTGCTGCTGGTGTCCATCTTCGGCGGCACCATCTACCCGCTGGTGGTGGTGATCGTGCAGAAGGCCATCCGTCACGGCGCGGGCGCCGGCACCGGCGGCGTGGGGCTGCTGGGCGGGATGCTGGGCGCGGGCATGATGCTGGGGTCGCTTTCGATCGGGTTCCTGGGGCACCACCTGTCGCGCCGCCGCATCATCGTGTTCGGCCTGTCGGGCCTGAGCCTGGCCATGGTGATATTCTCGCGTTGCGGCCATTTCTGGCAGCTGCTCCCGGTGACCCTGGCCGCCGGACTGTTCCTGGCGCCGGTGATGGTCGCCCAGAACACGCTGCTCCACGAGGCCGTGCCCAGGGCCCTCTGGGGCCGCGCCTTTTCCTGGAAGGACATCGTGCTGGACGCCGGTTTCATGGCCAGCGCGCTGCTGTTCGGCCTGATGGCCCAGGTCGTGCTGCCGGCGCTCGGCACGGTCGACCATGAGAAGGTGACCCTGCTCTGGGCGGGCGCGCTGCTGGCGGTGCTGAGCATCGCGTTGGGATTAGTGGTCATGCGCCGCTGGAGCAACACAACGGCAGCGCTTTGATTGAGGTTCAAAGTGAAGTATCTTCCTTTTATTGCATTAGCCATTCTTTCTTGCGGCAATTCGCAAACCCCGGCATCACAGGAACCATCGGTAAAACGACCATATCGCCCGCAACTTTTTTCAAAGCAGACAAAGAACTCAACGATACAACCAACCTGTTGTTAATAAAATACATTCCTTTTGAAATATCTCACAAAGACCTTGTTACACAATTCCCGCAGTTATCCCTGGAAAAAGCGACTGTGCTCGATTCTATCCAATATAAAACGGATGCTCGTTATGTTATACAGTCAAGAATATGGAATCATCCTGTTCATCTATCATTCTATTTCGTAAACAATGCCCTTGTAAACTATTCCATTGTTTTTGATAGTCTATCGGCAAGCCAATCAAAGACAATGTACAAGCGATTGTGCACTTTTACACTGCGCATTACGGTCAGTTTCGTGATCTCATCGATGAAGGCGATAGTTATTGGGTCGATTGGCATAATAACCTGTATTTTCGCTTCCATATTGGTTATCATCCAGGTCAGCGATTAGTTTATATTACTTTCTCGCGTGCATACACTGGCTAATACTACTGTATAATGATCGCTGGACAGTACTAGCATGCCCGTCCCGCAATCGCTCTCTCCCGAGCTGCTCGCGCGCGTCAAGCGCCTGGACCTCAAGGCCAGGCTGGTGGTGGAGGGGTTCCTCACCGGCCTTCACCGCAGCCCGTACCACGGGTTCTCGGTGGAGTTCGCGGCGTACCGGCCCTACATGCCGGGAGACGAGCCCAAGCGGCTGGACTGGAAGGCGCTCGCCAGGTCGGACCGTTACTATGTCAAGGAGTTCGAGGAGGAGACCAATCTCAAGGCCTACCTCCTGCTCGACACCTCGGCCTCGATGGGCTACCGCGGCTCCGGCACCTCCGGCAAGTTGGAGTACGGCTCGTGCCTGGCCGCTGCGTTGGCCTACCTCCTGCTGACCCAGCACGACGCCGTCGGCCTGGCGCTGTTCGACGACCGCATCAGGCAGTACCTGCCGCCGCGGTCGCGCCGCTCCCACCTGGGCTTGCTGTTGGGCGCGTTGGAGCGGGCCGGGCCCGGCGGGGTCACCCGGTTCGAGGGCGTCTTCGGCGAGCTGGCGGCCCGCATCCGGCGGCGCGGCCTGATCGTGCTGATCTCCGACCTGTGGGACGACTGGCCGGCCGTGGTGTCATCACTCCAGCATTTCCGCCACCTCAAGCACGAGGTGCTGGTGTTCCATCTGCTGGACCGGGACGAGGTCGATTTTCCGTTCCGCGAGGGGGCGTCCTTCCGCGACCTGGAAACCGGCCGGACCGTCCAGGCAGGGCCGGAGGCCGGGGCCGGGCGCTACCGGAAGCGGGTTCGCGAGTGGCGAGGCACGCTGGCCCGCGAGTGCCGCCGGCACTTGATCGACTACGTCCCGGTCGACACCGCAACCCCGTTCGACCAGGCCCTGCTGCGCTACCTCCACAAGCGCCAGCGGCTGGGTTGAGCCGGGCGTCCCACGCAATCGGGAGGGTCGGGCATGAAGGAAAGCAGGCTGGTGGTCCGCTACCTCGATGGCCGCGTCGTCAAGGGCCACACCCTGGACTTCTCCGCCACCAAGGACAGTTTTCACATCGCGCCCCTGGGCGGAGGCGCGCCGGTGGAGGTGCGCCTGCCGCAGGTCAAGGCCGTGTTCTTCGTCAAGGACTTCGCCGGATGCAGCGAGTGCGACGAGCGGCGCGAATACGACCCCGGGCAGAGGATCCTGGGCCGGAAGCTGCGGGTGACCTTCTCCGACGGCGAGGTGCTGGCGGGCGTGGCCGAGGTCTACATGCCGAACCGCAAGGGATTCGTCCTGTTCCCGGCGGACAAGAATTCAAACGCCGACAAGGTGTTCGTGGTCAACGCTGCGGTCAGGGAAGTCACGTTCATCAACTGATGTGACGCGGATGTTGAAAGCCATCTGGAAAAATTTTGTCACCAGCGGGTTCGGCCCGGAACGGTCCCGCACCTTCCTGCGCCGGGTGAAGTACACCAACGCCCTGTCGCTGTTCGGCATCGTGTTCCTGTTCGGCTTCGGCGCCACCCGGCTGCTGTCGGGCCAGGCGGTCGTCGGCGCGGTCGACCTGGGGCTGGGCTTGCTGCTGTGCGCCAACCTGGTCATCCTGCGACGCACCGGCAACGTCGGGCTGTCCAGCTCGTTCGGCACGGTCGGCCTGCTGGGGCTGATCCTGTTCCTGTACGCCACCGGCGGAGTGGGCGGCACCGGGATTTTCTGGGCCTATTTCTTCCCCGTCACCATCTTCTACCTGTTCGGCCTCCGCGGCGGCCTGAGCTGGCTGGCCATCCTGTACGCCGGGATATTGCTGCTGGCCCTGCTGGCCCGTGCCGGCGCCGTCGTTCTTTTCTATTCGCTCTCCACCACCCTCCAGATGCTGGCCAGCCTGCTGCTGGAGTCGGCCATGGTCATGTTCTACGCGAGGGAAATGGAGCGCGAGGAGGGCCTGATCGAGCTCCACAATGAGGAGCTCTCGCGCTCCAACGCCGCACTCCAGAACGAGATCGCCCAGCGCCAGCGGGCCGAGGAGGAGCTGCTGCGGATATCCAAGGCGGTCCGCAGTTCCAGCGACGCCATGATCGTGGCCGGTCCGGACGGCAGGTACATCTTCAGCAACAAGGCGTTCTACGACCTGTTCCACTACACCCTGAGCGACACCAACCGGGCCGGGGGTTACCAGGCGTTGTACGAGGACCGGTCCGTCGGCCAGCGGGTGCTGGACACGATCAGGGCGGGCGGCTCCTGGCGCGGCGAGGTCCGGATGCGCACCAAGCAGGGGGCCGGGATCGACGTGTCGCTGCGGGCCGACGCCATCCGGGCCCCGGACGGCGCGATCGTGGGACTGGTGGCCATCCACACCGACATCACGGCCCGCCGGGAGTCGGAAAGGCTGCAGGCCGCTCTGTACCGCATTTCGGAGCTGGCCAGCGGCACCGCCGACCTGGGGGAGCTGTGCGCCGGCGTGCACCGTGTCGTGGGGGAGCTGCTGTACGCCGAGAACTTCTACATCGCGCTGTACGACCGCGAGAGCGGGGCGGTCAGCTTTCCCTACTTCGCCGACCAGCGGGACCAGCGGCCGGAACCCCGGCCCCTGGGCAAGGGGCTGACCGATTACGTGATCCGCACGGGCAGGCCGCTGCTGGTCTCGCCCGATGATCCCGACGTCTACCTGCCGCTGCGGGCCGCGGGCGAGCTGGAGATCATCGGATCCGAGCCGGTGGACTGGATCGGCGTGCCGCTGATCTGGGAGGGGGCGACCATCGGCGCCCTGGTGGTCCAGAACTACACCGAGGCCCTGCGGGTCGACGAGCGGGAGCAGGGAATCCTGGCCTTCGTCTCGCAGCACATCGCCGGAGCCATCGTCCGCAAGCAGGCGATGGACCTGCTGCGGGCCAGCGAGGAAAACTTCCGGCGGGTGATCTCGTCCATCAGCGACCACATCTACATGACCGAGTTCGACGCCGCCGGCAGCCCGGTCAACGCCTACCTGTCGCCCAACGTGGCCGGGCTGACCGGATACCCGCCGGACCGGTTCCAGGCCGACTGGGGTTTCTGGCCGAACACCGTCATCCATCCCGACGACCGAGCGGCGGCCGCCGCCCAGGTGTCGCGGTTCCTCAAGGGCCATGACAGCGAGATGGAGTACCGGATCGTCCGCGCCGACGGCTCGGTGACCTGGGTGCGGGACTGCGGGCGCGTCTCCGTGGACGCGGCGGGCCGGATCACCGTGTTCGGGGCCATCAGCGACATCTCGCAGAGCAAGTACTACGAGGAGGTCCGCGAGGCGCTGCTGGCCGACCTCAAGCGGGCCAACGCCGAGCTGGCCGACTTCGCCTACATCGTCTCCCACGACCTCAAGGCGCCGCTGCGGGCCATCTCCTCGCTGGCCGGCTGGCTGGCCGAGGACTACGCCGACAAGCTGGACGACCGGGGCCGGGAGCAGATCGCCCTGCTGCTGAAGCGCACCAAGCGGATGCACAACCTGATCGAGGGGATCCTGGCGTACTCGCGGCTGGGCCGGACCCGGCGGGTGCTGGTCCGGGTCGACGCCCACGAGGCGGCCGGCCAGGTGATCGAGGCCCTGGCCCCGCCGCCGGAGATCGCGGTGCGGATCGATGGCCGGCTGCCGGCCATCGTCTACGACCGGACGCACTTCGAGCAGCTGGTGCAAAACTTGTGCTCCAACGCCATCAAGCACCTGGGAAAGCCAGCGGGCCAGGTGACCGTTTCCTGCGCCGAGCACCCCGGTTCCTGGGAGTTCTGCGTGCGAGACGACGGGGCCGGGATCGACCCCATGCATTTCGACCGGATCTTCAAGATCTTCCAGACCCTCAAGCCCCGCGACGAGGTCGAGTCCACCGGTATCGGCCTGACCATCGTCAAGAAGACCGTCGAATTATACGGCGGCGCGGTGCGCGTCGAGTCGGCGCCCGGCCGCGGGGCCGCCTTCTTCTTCACCGTGCCCAAGGGGCTGCCACCGGATGAGGGCGGTTCGCCCACCTGACTATCGCGCGGTGATCGGCGCGCTGCTGTCGCGAAGCGCCGTCCGGGAACTGACCGGCGACGCGGCGGGAGCGTTCGCTGACGCGAAGAAGGGGTTGCGCCTCGCGCGGGCAGCGGCCGAACCGCTGTCCGAGGCCGATAGCCTGGCGTTGCTAAGCGAGCTGTTCAGCGCAACCGGTCGGTATGGCGATGTGCTGCAGGCGTCATCGGACGCGCTGGAGCGCTACCAGGCTGCCGGAAACCTCCGGGGGTGCTCGACTTGCATTAACAATATCGGCGCCGCCCTCGACGCCCAGGGTCAGCACGCAGGGGCGCTCCAGCAGTACCAACGGTCGCTGGAGATCGACATCAGGATAGGCGATCGCAGCGGTCAGGCGTACAGCCTGAACAATATCGGCAACATCCACACCGGCCGGGGAGACCACCGGATCGCCCTCGGGTTGTACACAGAATCCCTGCAGATCAGGAAGGAAATCGGCGACATCGCGGGCCAGGCGCGCTGCCTGAACAACATCGGCGCCTGCCACGACTGCTTGGGCGACCCGGACGAAGCCATGCGCTGCTATCAGGAGTCGTACCGGATCAAACGCCGCATCGGCGACCGGCGCGGCCAAGCGCTCAGTCTGAACAACATCGGCCTTCTCCACCGGCTGCGGGGCGAGCAGGGAGAGGCCCTGCGCTGCTACCGGGAGTCGTTGGCCATCCGCGAGGCCGTCGGCGACCGGCGCGGCCAGGCCGAGAGCCACAACAACATCGGCGTTCTGCTGGCCCGCCGCAACGCACCAGGCGAGGCGCTCGAACACTACCGCCGGTCGTTGGGACTCTACGAGCTCATCGGCGACCCGCGGGGCCAGGCCCATGTCCGGCAGAACTCAGCGGACGCCCTGCTGGCGTTGGGGGAAGTCACGGCCGCGCGGGCGGAGCTCGACCGGGCCCGCGCGCTGGCAGAAACCCACGGCTGTGGTGAAACCCTGCGCCGCATCGCGCGAACCGAGACCGAGCTGGCGCGGCGCCCGGACGGCAGGGCTGCTGCCGATCGCTGAACGAAAGGAGCACCATGCGGAACAACATCCCCATCCTGCTGGTCGAGGACGACCAGGTCGACGTGATGACCGTCCAGCGGGCCTTCAAGCGCAACAACATCATCAACCCGCTGCACGTGGTGGCCAACGGCCGGGAGGCGCTGGAATGCCTGCGCCACCAGGGCGCCTTCGCCGATCCTGCGGCCTACCCCACGCCCGGCATCATCCTGATGGACATCAACATGCCGGTGATGAACGGCATCGAGTGCCTGAAGGAGCTGAAGGCCGACCCGGCGCTCCGGCAGATCCCGGTGATCATGCTGACCACCTCCAAGGAGGAGTGCGACCGCGTCGAGAGCTTCCGGCTGTCGGTGGCGGGGTACATCATCAAGCCGGTGGAGTTCGAGAAGTTCGTGGAGGCCGTCAAGGTGCTCAACCTGTACTGGACCCTCAGCGAGCTGCCATAGCACGTTTGCCGTTGATCGTTCAACGCTGAACGGAGGTGACCATGGCCGGTGATCGCATCAAGATCCTGCTGCTGGACGACGACGAGGTCGACCGGCTGGCCATCCAGCGCTTCGTCCAGCGGGAGAACCTGCCGTACCAGTTCGACCTGGCGACGTCGATCGTCGAGGCCAGGGAGCGCCTGCGCCGGGGCAGCTACGACCTGGTGCTGCTGGACTATAACCTGCCCGACGGCACCGGCCTGGAAGTGCTGACCGACGTCCGCGACATGCCGGCGATCTTCATCACCGGCAGCGGCGACGAGAAGGTGGCCGCCAACGCCATGCGCCAGGGCGCCTACGACTACCTGATCAAGGACCCCGAGCGCAACTACCTGATCGTCCTGCCGGCCACCATCAACAGCGTGCTGGAGCGCAAGCGGGCGGAGCAGGCCCTGGTGGAGAGCGAGGTCAAGCACCGGCTGCTGCTCAACAGCATTCAGACGCCGACCCTGGCCCTCAAGGACGACCTGACGGTCTTCTACTGCAACGACGCCTACGCCGACCTGGTGGGCAGGACCATCGGCGAGATGGAGGGCCGGCGGCTGCTGGACGTCTTCCCCAAGCTGGAGCGGTCCAAGACCCTGGCCGCATACCGCGAGGCGCTGGAAACCGGCGAGACCCAGCTGGTCGACGGCTCCTTCGGCGACCGCCACTTCCACTCCCGCATTTTCCGCACGCCCTGGGGCGTGCTGGCCATCGCCGAGGACATCACCGAGCGCAAGCGGGCCCAGGAGGCGCTGGTGCGCTACAACGAGGAGCTGGAGCGCCGGGTGGCTGAGCGCACCGCCGACCTGGCCCGGGCCAAGGACGAGCTGGAGCGCAGCTACAACGACACCATCCAGGCCGTGATCGCGGCCATGGACGCCAAGGACAGTTACACCCGCGGCCACTCCCAGGAGGTGCGCCGGATCGCGCTGGCGATCGGCGCCCGCACCGGGCTGGCCGGTCCCAAGCTCAAGCAGCTGGAGTACGCCGCCCTGCTCCACGACATCGGGAAGATCGGCATCAGCGACCTGCTGCTGACCAAGCGCTCGGGCCTCACCGGAGACGAGTATGCCGAGGTCAAGCAGCACGCCGTGATCGGCAGCCGCCTGGTCGGGCAGGTGGAGCTGCTGAGGGATGTCGGGCACATCATCGCCGCCCACCACGAGAACTGGGACGGCACGGGCTACCCACAGGGGCTGGCCGGCAACGCCATCCCGATCGAGGCGCGCATCATTGCGATCGCCGACTCCTACGAGGCGATGACCGCCGACCGGCCCTACCGCAAGGCCTTCGACCACGCCGAGGCCCTCGAGCGGCTGCGGCAGTCGGCGGGCAGCCAGTTCGACCCGTTCCTGGTCGATCTGTTCACCGCCATGCCTGCGCATGAGCTGCATACGGCCTGACGGAGCGGCCATGAACACGGGAACGGTCACACCACTGCTGATGCTCCTGCCCGCGATCGCGTCATCCCTGTTGCTGGCGCTGCCCGGCCCCGGGACCTGCGAACCGCCCCTGCCCAGGGACAGCCTGGCGGTCGGGATCTACCAGAACAGTCCCAAGGTGTTCTGGAACGGCGACGGCCGGCCCCAGGGCCTGTTCGTGGACCTGGTCGACGCCATCGCCCGTGACGAGGGCTGGCACGTCGAATACGTCCGCGGCACCTGGAACGAGAACCTGGAACGGCTGGAGCGCGGCCAGCTGGATCTCGTCCTCGACGTCACCCACTCCGACGAGCGGGCCGCCCGGTTCGAATTCAACACGATACCGGTGATCGAATCCTGGCTGCAGGCCTTCTCGTTGCGGGACACCAGAATTGACCGCGTCCGCGACCTGAACGGCAAGCGGATCGCCATCCTCAAGGGCGCGGTTCAGGAGGAGTACTTCTCCCGGGAGATCAGGGAAAGGTTCGACATCGATTACACCCTGCTGACGTACCCAGACTACCCGGCGACGGCCGAGGCCCTGCGCCGCGGACGGGCCGATGTGCTGATCGCCACCAGGTTCTTCTACTTCTCGGACCTGCGGGGCGGGGACATCGTGCCCCGGCCGATCGTGCTCCGCCCCTCGCCGGTATACTTCGCATTCCCCAGGGGGCGCGGCGGCGACCTGATCGCCACCATCGACCAGCACCTTTCCGCCATGAAGAACAACCCCGGCTCGGTGTACTACCGCTCGCTGTACCGCTGGCTGGGCGAGCGGCCGCGCCGGGTCGTCCCGCTGTTCATCAAGTGGCTGATCGCGGCCGCGCTGGGCCTGCTGCTGCTGGTCGCAGTATTCGCCGTCGTCCTCAAGCGGGAGGTGAACGCCAAGACCTCGGATTTTCGGGCCTCCGAGGAAAAATACCGGCAGATCTACGAAGGGATCGCCGAGGGCATTTACCGTTCCACGCCGGACGGCCGGGTGCTGATGGCCAACCCGGCCCTGGTGCGGCTGCTGGGGTACGACACCCTGGACGAGCTGATGGCGATCGACATCAGCCTCGAGGGTTTCGTCAACGCCGCGGTGCGCGACGAGTTCCAGCGGCGGATGGAGCGCGATGGCGAGATCCGGGACTACGTCAATACCTGGCGCCGACGCGACGGCAGCGAGCTGGTGGTGCGGGAGAACGCGCGGGCGGTGCGGAACGCCGGGGGCGCGATCGAGTACTACGAGGGCACGGTCGAGGACATCACCGCGCACGTCCGGGCCGACCTGGCGCTGCTGGACGAGAAGAACAAGCTGGCGCAGCTGTTCGACATCAGCCTGACCGTGGCCCGCGCCGGGACAGTGCAGGAGATGCTGGATCGCACGGTCCGCGGCCTGGGAGAGCTGCGGCTGTTCGCCCGCGTCGTGATGATCATCCGGGACCAGTACGGCCGCACCGAGCAGTTGTCCCACGCCGGGCTCGGCCAGGACGACCTGGCGCTGGTCCGAGACGCGCCCCCCCTGCCACCCCACCTGCTGGGGACGCTGCTCGACCAGCAGCACCGCATCGCCAACTCGTACTACCTGCCGTTCGATCAGCGCCGGACGCGGCAGCTGCTGACGCTGACCCCGCCGGCCACCCCGCCGGCCGCGGGCGACTGGCGCCCCGGCGACTGCCTGGTGGTGCCGCTGACCGCCAAGAGCGGCATGATCGGCTACCTGGCGCTGCTCGATCCCGCTGACGGCAGGGTCCCCTCGCTGGAGACGGTGCGGCTGCTGGAGCTCTACGCCAACCAGGCGGCCACGGCCGTCGACAACCTGCGGCTGTACGCCGACCTCGAGGCCAGCTACTACGACACGCTGCTGGCGTTCGTCGCCGCGATGGAGGCCAAGGACCCCTACACCAAGGGCCATTCCGAGAACGTCCAGCGCTACGCCGTCGCGCTGGCCCGCCACCTGGGCCTGCCGGACGACCGGGTCAAGCTGGTCGACGACAGCGCCCTGCTCCACGACATCGGCAAGCTGGGCGTCAAGGAGAGCATCCTGACCAAGCCGGCCTCGCTCTCCGAGGCCGAGTTCGCCGAGGTCAAGCAGCACCCGCTCACCGGCAGCCAGATGGTGTCCCGCATCGAGAACCTGGCGAACAGCGCGCCGATCATCCGCGCCCACCACGAGTACTACGGCGGCGGCGGCTACCCCGGCGAGATGCAGGGGGGACAGATCCCGCTGGAGGCGCGGATCATCGCGGTGGCGGACGCCTACGAGGCCATGACCTCGGACCGCCCCTACCGCAAGGCCTTCAGCCGCGCGGAGGCCTTGCGCCGCCTGCGCGATGCCGCCGGGGGCCAGTTCGACAAGTCAATCGTGGACGCCTTCGCCGAACTCGCCCACCGGCTGCACGGCCAATGAACCGGCGGCCGTCGCAGATCAGCGCACCGCATCAATACAATAAAAACGGAGCGTCCGATGAAGAGAACGACCATCTGCGCGCTGGCCCTGCTGGCGCTGTTGGCCGCGGCCCCGGGCACCGCCGGCGCCGCCCGTTTCGGGATGGGCCTGGTGGTGGGCGACCCCACCGGCATCGACTGGAAGCTGTGGACCACCCGCCGCACGGCGCTGGACGGCTGCGTGGGCTGGGCGTTCGGCGACGCCGGGTTCTCCCGCATCACCGTGGACTACCTGTGGCACAGCCCGCTGCGGATCGACACCGGCCGGCTGTGGTTCCACTACGGCATCGGCGGCTCGATGTGGCTGGGCCACCGCTACCGCCGCACCATCGAAAGCTCCGGCCTGGGCGTGCGCGGCGTGTTCGGGCTGGAGCGCCAGTTCCCTCGCTCGCCGTTTTCCCTCTACGGCGAGGTCGCGCCCACCATGAACGTCACGCCGGTCGGCTGGTTCGACCTGCAGGGCGGCGTGGGGTTCCGGTTCTATTTCTGACACTCACGGCCCTTCGTCAGTGCCGGCGATCGACAACGGAAGAAGCCCCGCACAACGCGGGGCTTTTCACTTGGCCCAACAGAACGTTATTCGACCCTGATGTCCGAGATCGTGGTCTCGATCCTGATCCGGCCCGAGGAGATGATGGCGTTCCAGCGGGCCATCTGCCGACGGTAATGGGCGGTAGCCGATAGCAGTGCGCTGCGACCCGGTGCTGATCGAACATCTGAATCGGATGAAGCCACAATGCACGCTTCGCTGGCCCGGCAGTTAGCCGCAATCATATGCTGCCTGAAACTTTTGACCACATAGTACGTAATATGAATACAACAAAAGAGGGTTGAACGCATATGAAATTGAATCATATTATCTATCTGGCGATTTCTACGGCAATTCTTTCGATCGCCTGCAATGATGCTGACAAACAATGGCTTACCGAGAAACATAAACGCTATTCCTTGTCCTACACATCAAAGGAAAAAGCTAATATCAAAGACTATGTTGTTCTGATTGATAATGGAATAAAGCACATCGAAGTTTTTTTTAATTCCAATTACAAACAATCATTCGAAATATTTATTCATCATGACCGTCATTCTATAGATAGTACGTGGCAAAAGGACTGGAATATTCCAGGGTTCAAATCTGAATGCTGGATGGTGGCAAGCGGTGTTGCAAACAAGCTCGATATGATTTCTCCCAAACGCTGGGAAAAAGAAGCATGCGAACATCTCTACTCAGAAACGGTAAAAACGCAACAATTAGTCACGCATGAGTTGGTACATGTTTATCATGGACAATTGAACATCAGTCCCGATTTCAGCAATGTCGAAGGCATAGATTGGTTTGTCGAGGGATTAGCCACTTATATATCTGGGCAGTGCGACTCATTTAGGATATCAGACGTCCAAAATGCAATCAGCAATGATAACATGCCCGCCAATTTGGACGATTTTTGGTCGGGAAAAAATAAATATGGACTTTCAGGATCGATAGTTATGTTTATCGACCGCAGATATGGAAGAGCTAAACTGATAGAAATCTTGCCGTTAAATAGAAAGACTGACATATTGTCAACGCTAAGAACAACTGAATCGGAGCTGTTAAAGGAGTGGCAGAGGTTTATTCAGTTGTTATAATGCCTGCCGCTAACAAGGTGTGTGGCTGATGCGGATTGACGCCGCAAACCAGGGGCTTTAAAACCTCCCGGTCGTTTTCGCCGGGGCTAAAACGTAGAACGCGCTCCCACACTAGCCACATCCCGGCCGTTAGCTACTCCCCCCCTTTTTCTTAAGGGACAAAATGTCTCGCAATTCATCGCGCTTCTATCAAAGATCTGCCATAGTAAAAGCCCCGCGTGTCGCGGGGCTTCTGCCTTTCGATCGGATAACGGCTACTCGACCCTGATGTCCGAGATCGTGGTCTCGATCCTGATCCGGCCCGAGGAGATGATCGCGTTCCAGCGGGCCTGCAT
>DDXR01000003.1 GCA_002347565.1 bacterium UBP2_UBA2255
TCCTGCCGGATCTGGCGCTGTTCGTCGGCATCGGGTTCCTGTTCGGCTTCCTGATCCCGTTGCTGGTGCAGCTGCTGTTCGACATCATTCTCGCCCAGCGCCGGGTGAGGCGACTGCCCTACCTGTCGCGGATCGGGCTGCTGGTGCTGCTGATCGCCGTCGCGATGCTGGCCGTGTACCTGGGGTTCGGTCTCCTGCTGTTCCCCGGGGCGATGTGGAGCTTCGGGATGCTGGGGTTCGTCGGACTGATGACCGCGGTGGTGGCCATGGCCGGCAGCCTGCACAATTCCATCACCGAATTCCTGGGGACCGCGTTCTTCCGCGACATCATCTCGGGGAAGTACTACACGGCCCGGGAGGAGCGGGTGATCATCCTGTTCGTCGACCTGTCCGGCTCGACCTCGTTCGCCGAGACGCTGCCCGCCGCCTGGTTCTTCCAGCTGCTCAACGATTTCCTCTACATCATCGAGCAGAGCGTGCACTACCACGGCGGCACGGTATACAAGTACCTGGGCGACGGATTGATCGCCTACTGGCCGGCTGCCCCGGCCAACTATGCGAAGTCCCGCGAGGCGGTGCGCGACATCCTGGCCGAGCTGGCCGAGCAACGCGAGGCCCTGGCGACCAAATACTGGCGGGCATTGGAGTGCACGGCCGGCCTGCATTGCGGGCCGGTGCTGATCGGCGAGCTGGGGACGATGCGCAAGGAGATCGGCCTGTGGGGCGACACCGTCAACACCGCCCAGCGCATCCAGGCGGCCTGCCGGACCTACGGCGTGCCGCTGCTGTGCTCGCAGGAGTATCTCGCGAAGCTGCGGGAGTCGCGGCCGGGCGCAGCAATGCCGGCGAAGCTGTTCGAGAACGTGGCGCTGCGGGGCAAGCAGAAGCCGATGACCCTGGCCGCGCCGGAGTGACGGCATTGCCGCGGATGCGAAGGCCCGGTCCGTTCGGACCGGGCCTTCGCTATTGCCGCCAGACCGGACGGGGGTCAATCCAGCAGCCGCTTCTCCCCCGTAAGGTTGCGGATCTCCTCGACGTCCTGGGTGCACTCCATGCAGCCGAGGTACCTCCCCTGCTTGTCGCGCAGGGCGAAGAACTCGATCATCACCTTGTGCTTCTCCCGGGCGGGCCCGACCGGCAGGTCGATCCAGAACCGAGCCGTGTCGCGGGTCCCGGCGCGCATCTCGCCCACGATGGCCAGCACCTTGTCCAGGCTCTTTTCGGGGTGGCAGTGGCGGATGTTGACGCCCATCGAGGCCATCGGCCGGGGGAACAGCCGCGTGGCGTGCTTGTTCCAGCCGACCACCTCGTCGTTGTGGTCGATCACGGTGATCTCGGCCGGCACGGCCTCGAACAGGGCGTCGGTCATGGCGGCGTCCATGCGCTCGACGGCGAAGGTCTGGTTCATTGGGCCTCCGTGTGTGCGGTGGGAACGGTCGGCGTCACAGGTAACGGACGCAGGCCAGCCGGGAGCGGCCCGATACGTGGTGATTGAGAAACGAGGTCAGCACTTCCAGCAGGCGCTTGGCGCAGGCGGGGTCCAGGTCCGGCAGCGCCCGGCGGTCGCGCCACAGCCGCAGAGCCGAGCTCTGGGCGCCGTCGAGGGCGACGGTTCCGGACAGGCGCCGGCCGCAAGGGGCGCAGACCAGGCCGCCGTTGACGGCCGAAAACCACGGCAAGGCGGCCGACGCCGCCTTGCCGCACGACAGGCAGCGGTCCAGCCCCGGGTCATAGCCGAGATTGTTCAGGGCCAGCAGGAAGAAGGCGACCAGTCGGGTGTGGTGCGAGCCGTCGGCCGGGCCGCCGGTCGCCTGCAGGAAGCCGAGCAGGTTGCGAAACAGGGCCAGATTGGGAGTCTCGACCGGGGCGGCCTTGTACGCCAGCTCCAGCGCCACCGACCTGAGCAGGGAGCCGTCGAAGTCCTCGCATCGCGGCCGCCACAGCACCGCGGCCTCGGAGGCGGTGTGCAGGTCCGAGCTGCGGCTGGCGTAGTACACCACCTGGGCCAAGGTTCCCGGCTCGAAGGACGCCCCGAAGCGGCTCTTGAGCTTGCGCGAACCCTTGGCTACCAGCTTGAGCCGTCCCCCGCGGCGGGACAGCACATGGACGATGCGGCTGGTCTCGGACCAATTCTGGCGCTTGAGGACGATGGCATCGTCGCGCAGGATCACGGTCGGCGCTCCATCTGTTCCATCGGGGACGGCGGCTGGGGCGGACCGCCGGTGCTACTCCGTGGTGTCCGGCTGCCCGGCCGGGACTGATCCGGGCTTGAGCGGCGCCTTGGCCAGCTTTCGGGCCCGCACCGTCATGATGCGGCGCTTGCGCACCGCTTCGACCGTGAACTCCCACTGGGCCTGTTTTCTGGGCCAGCGGATCTTTTCCCGGCTGGCGGGCACCTTGCCGAAGATGTCGTAGATGAAGCCGCCGAAGGTCTCGAAACCCTCCGTCGGAAAGCCGGCCTCCAGCGCGCCGTTCAGCTCCTCGATGTCGATCCGGCCGTCGATCCGCCAGGTGCGCTCGTCCAGCCGGCGGTACAACGGCTCCTCGGTGTCGAACTCGTCCTGAATGTCCCCCACCACCTCCTCCAGCACGTCCTCCAGGGTCACCATGCCGGCGGTGCCGCCGTATTCGTCGACCACGACGGCGATGTGGGTCCGCCAGGCCTTGAAGTCGGCCAGCAGGCCGTCCAGACGCTTGGAGTCCGGCACGAAATGGACCGTGCGGACGAGGTCGGCCAGCGTGCCGGCTCCGGATGACCGGGCCGCCCGGTTGACATCGGTGGCGTAGGCGATGCCGATGATGTTGTCGATGGTGTCGCGGTACACCGGGATGCGCGACCGCCCGGTTCGCTCCAGCAGCTTGACCGCCTTGGCCACGGTCAGTTCGCCCGGGGCCGCCGTCATGTCGATCCGCGGCACCATGATCTCGCGGGCGGTCTTTTCGCCCAGCTCGAAGATGCCGTGGATCATCTCGGTCTCGGAGCTGTCGAGCACGCCCTGGTCGCGCCCGGCCCGCAGCAGGGACCGGATCTCGTCCTCGGTCACCATCTGCGACTGCTCGGCCTTGGGGATGCCGATCAGCCGCAGCAGCAGGTCGCTGGTGCGGGCCAACAGCCAGATCAGGGGGCGGGCCACCCGTTCCAGCAGCGCCAGCGGCGCCGCCACGGCCAGCGCCAGCGGCTCGGCGTACTTGAAGGCGATGTTCTTGGGGGTGAGCTCGCCGAAGATCAGCGTGAAGAACGAGACCACCAGCGTCACCAGCGTGACTGCGATGGCCTGACTGTGGGTCCGGATGAACGCCAGGGGAAAAACCATCAACGCATCGGAGATGATAACATAGCTGCTGACCGCCGCCACGGCCGAAGCCAGGAACCCCAGGAAGGTGACGCCGATCTGGATGGTGGCGAACAGGCGCGACGGGTCGGCCAGCAGGCGCAACACCTGCCGGGCCCGGCGCTGACCGGCGTGCGCCAGCTCCTTGAGCCGGGTGCGTTTGACCGTGATCAGGGCGATCTCGGCAGCGGAGAAGAAGCCATTGAGCAGGATCAGCGCCGCGATCAGCCCCAGCTCCAGCCAAAAGCGCTGGCTCATCGGATCGGACCCCGCCGGCCGCTACCCATACAGGTACCGTTCCTCGCGCAGCCGCATCCGTGAGGCCTGGGCCGGCCTCAGGTGGTCGTACCCCAGCAGGTGCAGCAGCCCGTGGGCCACCAGGCGGAACACCTCGTCCCCGAAGGCGGTCCGGTAGTCGCGGGCCTGGCGCCAGGCCCGGGGCAGCGAGATGTAGATATCGCCCAGATTGCGCTGATGCGGGAATCGGCCGGCGCCCTCCTGCATGGCGAACGAGATGACATCGGTCACCCGGTCGATGCGGCGGAACCGCCGGTTGAGGCGGCGCAGGTGGCCGCTGTCGGTGAAGACCAGCGTCAGGTCGTAGCGGCAGCAGTTTTCGGCCTTCAGGATGCGGGCGATCAGGCGGCGCAGCGCCTGTTCGTCGACGGTGTGGCGGGTGTCGATGCGCTCGATGTGGATTCTCATGTCGTTCGCGGCGGATCGGGTTGAGCGGCGGCGGCGGCCGGTTCCCGGGCCGGATACTCGATCCGCTGATGGAAGACCGACAGCAGGATCGGCAGGAACGCCTCGCCGGCCAGGTTCAGGTCGTGCAGGGTCAGCGTCGATTCGTCCAGTTCAAGCTCGTTGGCCTTGTCGGCGATGGACGCCTTGACCACGCGCCGGATGCGGACCGGGTTGGGGTCCCTCATGGAGCGCACGGTGGCCTCGACCACGTCAGCCAGCATCAGCAGGCCGGTTTCCTTGGTCTGGGGCCGCGGGCCGGGGTAGCGGTAGTCGGAGTCGGAGACGCCTCCGGACGCCTTCTGGGCCTTGCCGTAGAAGAATTTCGACAGCGTGGTGCCGTGGTGCTGGGCGATGGCGTCGATCAGCACCATGGGCAACCGGTGTTCCCGGGCCAGCGTCAGCCCGTCCCTGACGTGGGAAACCAGCACCAGGAAGCTCATCTTGGGCTGCAAACTGTCGTGCTTGTTGGCGCTGACCATCTGGTTTTCGATGAAGTACTCGGGCTTGGTCAACTTGCCGATGTCGTGGTAGTACCCCATGATCCGGGACTGCAGGCTGTTGGCGCCGATGGACTTGGCGGCGGCCTCGGCCAGGTTGCCCACCAGCAGGCTGTGCTGGAAGGTGCCGGTCGCCTCGATCGACAGCCGCTTGAGCAGGGGTTGGTCGAGGTCGGCCAGTTCCAGCAGGGTGTAGTCCGTGGTGACGCGGAACACCACCTCGAACAGCGGCAGCAGCACCACCACCAGCACCACGCTCAGGGCGGCGCCGGCCGGACCCCAGGTCACCGCCTGTCGGATCTGCTGGAACGACGACAATCGCAGGTACTCCACCGCAGCGATGGCCAGAATGTTGACGACAGCCACCGCCAAAAAGCTGGTGACCATGAACTGCAGCCGGCTGCGCAGCCCCTTGACGGCGAAGCTGGCCACCGAACCGCCGACCAGTGCCACCACGGTCAGCGGGAAATTGAGCCCGGTCACCACGCCCAGCAGCAGGCTGGCGGTGACGGCCATGATGGTGCCCAGGGTGATGTCGAACATCAGGGCCGTGATCATGGGCGCCAACGCGGCCGGGATCAGGTAGGGCGAAAGCTGGCGCTGTGAGATCACCAGCCACGAGCAGAGCATGGTCGTCATGATCACTGCGGCGATCAGGAGCATCGCACGGTCGCTGCGGAAGATGTCCGGCCGGAACTGGTGCAGGTAGAAGCCGATGATTGCGAGAAAGAAGCCCAGCGCCAGCAGCTTGGACAGCAGGGTCAGGAAGTAGCGCAGCCCGCCGCGGCGCGAGGCCAGGGAAATCTCCTCCAGGCGCGCCTTGAGCGAGTAAAGGCTGCGGGCGGCGGCCGGGTCCACCCGCTGGTAGATGCCGACGATCAGCTCCCCCTTGACCACTTGGCCGACCGCCGCCGGGACGGCCAGGCGGGCCTGGGCCTGGGCCGCCCGGAAATCTTCCAGCTTGAGGAACACGTTGGGGACGATCAACGCAGCGCCGATCTCTTCGGAGGCGCGGGCGGCTGCCGCGGATCCCGGGAAGAGTGTCTGGCTCCGTACCCGCAGCACCAGCGGCAGCGATTCGGAGGCGATGAACCCGGACACCGGCAATCGGCGGATCTGCTCGCCGTCGCGCAGCATCAGGTCCGCGCCCAGCGATGCCAGGTCGTGGTCGCCGGCCGCGACCACCCCGGCGCCCAGCGCCTGGGCGAACAGCTCCCGCAATCCGGCCTGGAACGGCCTCAGGTTGGGCGTGCTCACCAGGAACGAGACGCTGCCGGACGAGAGGGCCGGCAGACGGCCGTTGACGGCCCTCTCCTTTTCCGCCAGGTAGTCGTCCGACTGGCGCAACCCGGCCAGGTCGATCAGGAACCGGTCGAGGTCGGCCGAAACCGCGCGCCGGACCTCGGGGTCGAGGTAGGCGATGGCCAGCACGCGCGACGCGGCCTGGTCCTGTTCGGCCCGCAGCGAATCGGGATGCTTGAGAACGGGGAACGAGAACGGGGCGTAGATGTCGCGGCTGGCGACGTCGCCGGCCTTGAGGTCGAACTCGTCGTGGCGGGCCGGCGAGAACAGGTTGGCGATGGCGAACAGCATCACCCCGGCTCCGGCCATCCGCTTCAGCCAGAACAACTGGGACGCCGGAATCCGCAGGACCGCCGGCAACAGCGGCCGCAAGAATTTGGCGATCCCGGCGATGATGGCGCTGGCCGTTTTCATCGGCGGCTGCCGGTGGCGGGACATCAGCCGCCCGGCTCCGCGCCTCGCCCGTTGCCGGACCGGTACGCCTGGATGATCCGATGCACCAACTTGTGGCGCACCACGTCCTGCTCGTCCAGCATCACGAACCTGATGCCCTCGATGTCCTGCAGCACGCCCTGGATGTCCACCAACCCGGATTCCGACGCATGCGCCAGGTCGATCTGCGTCACGTCGCCGGTGACCACGGCGCGGGAATTGAACCCCATCCGGGTCAGGAACATCTTCATCTGGGTCCGGGTGGCGTTCTGGGCCTCGTCCAGGATCATGAACGCGTTGTTGAGGGTGCGGCCCCGCATGTACGCCAGCGGCACGATCTCGATCACCTCGTTGGCGAGGTAGCGGTTGGCCTTGTCGCGCGACATCATGTCGAACAGGCTGTCGTACAGCGGACGCATGTAGGGGTCGATCTTCTCCTTGAAGTCTCCCGGCAGGAAGCCCAGCGATTCGCCGGCCTCCACCGCCGGCCGGCACAGGACGATCCGCTCCACCTGCCGCTCGTTGAGCGCCGCCACCGCGGCGGCCACCGCCAGATAGGTCTTGCCGGTTCCGGCCGGGCCGATGGCCACCACCAGGTCGCTGGCCTGCATCGCCTCCAGGTACTCGGTCTGGCCCCGGCTCTTGGGCTTGACCAGCCGCTTGACCGCCATCACCTGGGAGTCCCGTTCCCGCTCCTGGCCGGAGGAGCGCTGGTGGATGACCTTGTCGATCGCATACGCCACGTCCCGTTCGGTCAGGGCCACGCCGTTCTCCGCCTGTTCCCGCAGGCTGAGGATGACGCTGGTGATCAGTTCGACCTCGGGTCCCTTGCCGGAGAGCACAATCTCGTCGCCCCGGGCGAACACCCTGGACCGGAAGGAATTTTGGATCACCTTGAGGTTGGCGTCGCCCACGCCCAGCAGGTTGATGGTGTCGATGCCCGCCAGCGAGATGCGCTCGGTGGTGTCGGAAAGTTCTTTGTTCATGCGTTGTTTCGTTGGCAGCGCCGGCGATGGGCGCCGATGATCCGTCCGCCGTCATCGCCCGTTTCCCTGTCGCTCCGGCACGGATTGAACTTATACTATACCACATTGCTCTTCGTTTGCGCAAGAGGGAAAAGTGTGAATTTAACTGTTGACTTTGTCATCCGTGTGGTTTAACATTATAAGTTATAACATCTTGCAATACAAGCGGGACGCCAGGGACGTCCGCGCCTGATGCCACCAGCAAGGAACGCCATGAAGCAGTTTCTTTCCCGCGGCCGCGCAGTATCGCTGATCCGTTCGTTCCCCAGGGCCAGGGTGCTGGTCTTGGGCGACTTGATGCTGGACGAGTACCTGTTCGGCCAGGTGTCGCGCATTTCGCCCGAGGCGCCGGTGCCGGTGGTCGAGGTCGAGCGCGAACGGCTGATGCTGGGCGGCGCCGCCAACGTCGCCTGGAACATCAGGGCCCTGGGCGGAACGGCGGTGCCCGTCGGCGTGCTTGGGCGCGACCGGGCCGCCGGCGTCATGACCGCGGAGTTCGGGGCCAAGGGGATCCCCGTCACCGGCCTGATTCCCGTGGCCGGCCGGCACACCACCATCAAGACCAGGATCATCGCCCACCACCAGCAGGTGGTGCGGGTGGACCGCGAGCACCGGCAGGACATCTCTCCCGCCGCCGAGAAGAGGGTGATCGCCTCGTTGAAACGCCTGATACCCGGGGCCGACGCGGTGCTGATCGAGGACTACAACAAGGGGCTGCTGACGGGCGCGGTGATCGCCGCCGCCCTGGCCGCCGGCCGGAAGCATGCCGTGCCGGTGACAGTCGATCCCAAGCTGCGGCATTTCCTCGACTACCGGGGCGTGACCCTGTTCAAGCCGAACATCCACGAGACGGAACGGGCGCTGGGGGTCGCCATCACGGACGACCGTGATATTGACCGGGCCGGTGCCGCCCTGCTGGAACGCCTGGATGCGGCGGCAGTGCTGATCACCGCCGGCGAACGGGGCATGTACCTCTTTCCGCGGCGGGGGCGGCGGACGCACATCCCCACGGTGGCGCGCGAGATCTACGATGTTTCGGGCGCCGGCGACACGGTGATCGCCGTGATCACGCTGGCCCTGGCCCGCGGCGCGTCGTTCGAGGAGGCTGCGGCCCTGGCCACGTACGCCGCCGGGATCGAGGTCTCCAAGTTCGGCGTGGCCGCGGTCACGCCGGCCGAGTTGATCGGGACGATGCGCCTGCCGTGACCGCCGGGTTGCTCCTCTACAACCTGCTGGCGGCGCTGGTTTTCATCGTCTGCTGGCCGTTCCTGCTGGCCGCCTGCCTGGCCGGGGCAGGCGGGAAGTGGCGCGGCCGCTGCGGGCTGGTCCCGAAGCGGTCCGACGTTCCGGTGTGGATCCACGCGGCCTCGGTGGGGGAGGTCAACGCGATCGCGCCGTTGACGACCGAGCTCCGGGCGCGTCGGCCGGAACGGGCCATCGTGCTGTCCACCATGACGGAGACCGGCCAGCTGCGTGCCCGCGAACTGCTGGGTCCCGCCGGGGAGGTTTTTTTCTTTCCGGCCGACTTCGCCTGGGCGCAGGCCGCCGCGCTGCGACGGCTGAGCCCGGCGCTGGTGGTGCTGGTCGAGACCGAGCTGTGGCCAAATCTACTGTGGCAGTGCCACCAGCGGAAGATCCCCGTGGTGCTGGTCAACGCCCGGCTGTCCGCGAGATCGCTGCCGCATTACCGGCGGGCCGCCTTCCTCTTCCGGCCGCTGCTGGATACGGTGCGGGCCATCGCCTGTCAAAGCGAGGAGGACGCCCGCCGCTACCGGTCGCTGGGCGTGCGGCCGGAGGTCGTGCGGGTGCTGGGCAACATGAAGTACGACGGCATCAAGGGCCCGGTTTCAAGTGACGAGAAACGAAACCTGCGCCGGGAGTTCGGCATTCCCGATGGCGCGGTCGTGCTGACGGCGGGCAGCACACGCGAGGGCGAGGAGATCCTGCTGCTCGATGCGTGGGCGGCCGTGATGCAGAATGTAAAATACGGAATGCACAATGCAAGATTGATCGTCGCCCCGCGGCATCCGGCGCGGTTCGCCGAGGTCGAATCCCTGCTGAAGGAGCGGGCGGTCAGGTACACGACCAGAAGCCAACAGCGGAAAGCCCGCGGCCCTGCGGCGGCCGGCGTCCTGCTGCTCGACACCATCGGCGAGCTGGTCGATGCCTATGCCGCGGCCGACGTGGCCTTCGTGGGCGGCAGCCTGGTGCCGGTGGGCGGGCACAACCCGCTGGAGCCTGCGGCGCTGGGCCTGCCGGTCGTCTTCGGGCCGCACATGTTCAACGCGCAGGAAAGCGCGGACGGCCTGGTCACGGCGGGTGGGGCGGTCCCGGTCAATTCGGCCGGGGCATTGGCCGCGGTCCTGTGCGCGTGGCTGGGGAACCCGCAGGAACGGGCGCGTATCGGCAAATGTGCGGCGCAGGTCGTTGACGAGAAGCGGGGTGCCATGCGGCGCACGGTCGAACTGATCGAGGCAATGCTCGCATGAAGGACCTGCTGTCGATCTTGCTGCTGTGGCCGCTGGCGGCGGCCTATGGGGCGGTCGTCTGGTTGCGAACAGAGCCGTATCGACTGGGTTGGTTGAGAGCGCATTCTGCCGGCATTCCGGTGATCTCGATCGGAAACATCACCGCGGGCGGCACCGGCAAAACGCCGATGGCCATCCATGTCGCGCAGATCCTGATGAAGCGTGGGGTGCGCGTGGCCGTACTGTCGCGCGGCTATAAGCGCAAGGTTCGTTCGGGAACGGCCCCGCTCGTCGCCAGCGACGGCTCGTCGTTGAAATGCGCCGTGGCCGAGGCCGGCGACGAGCCGTACCTGATCGCCGCGCGCCTGCTGGGATCGCCCGGAAGGCCGGGTGCGATGGTGATCGTGGGAAGGGACCGCGTCGCTGGTGCACGGAAGGCGGTCGAGTTGGGGGCTCAGGCCATCGTGCTGGACGACGGTTTCCAGCACCTGCGGCTGCGGCGGGACCTGGACATCGTGCTGCTGGACTCCGGGCGCCCGCTGGGCAACGGCTGGCTGCTGCCGGCGGGCCGTCTGCGGGAACTCCCCGGCGCGCTGGACCGGGCATCGGCACTGGTGTTCACCCGGGCCGCCGCGGCCGGGCGTCCCTCCGGTTTCGACCGCCTGGCCGCCGGAAAGCCGGCCTTCGCGTTGCGCCATGTGCCCGTGGGATTGCTCCGCTGGCGGTCGGGCACGGCGACGGAGCCCGCGGAGTTGACGGGACGGCGAGTCCTGCTGTTTTCGGGCATCGCGCGGCCCGAATCTTTCGGGCGCAGCGTCCGGGACCTGGGGGTCGCGTACCACCAGAACCTGACATTCGGCGATCACCACCACTACTCGGATGCGGATCTTGCCAGGATCGCCGCCGCCGCGGCGCCCTGCGACGCGCTGGTCACCACCGAGAAGGACGCGGCGCGCCTGCCCCTGACCTGGTGCCCCGGCAAGCCCGTGTACGTCCTGCGGATCGGCATCGAGTTCGTGAAGGATGCGGAGCAATTCGAGCATCTGGTCGTGACGGCGGCGGGGAAGAGCGCATGACGCTCGAGGAATACCAGAAACAATCGACCGACGGCCTGTACCGGGCCATCGCGCGGCTCAAGGCCGCGCGGGACGCAGTGTTCCTGGTGCACAACTACCAGGCGCTCGAAGTCCAGAAGATCGCCGACCACATCGGCGACTCGTTGGCGCTGGCCCAGGCCGCGGCCCGGACAGCCGCCCGGCTGATCGTCTTCTGCGGCGTGCACTTCATGGCCGAGAGCGCCAAGGTCCTCAACCCCGGCAAGAAAGTGATCATGCCCGACCCGGCAGCGGGCTGCCCGATGGCCGACATGGTCACGGCCGGCCAGTTGATCGCCGCGAAGAAGGCATACGGCGATCCGGTGGTGGTCGCCTACGTCAACACCTCGGCCGCGGTCAAGGCCGAGAGCGACGTCTGCTGCACCTCGTCCAACGCGGTCCGGATCGTGTCGTCGATCCCGCCGGACCGCAAGATCCTCTTCGTCCCCGACCGCAACCTCGGGTCCTACGCCGCCAGGATGTCCGGCCGCGAGCTGATCCTGTGGCCCGGCCACTGCTACGTGCACGACCGCTTCACGGTCGGCGACGCGGAAACGGCGCGGGACGAGCATCCCGGCGCGCGCCTGGTGGTCCACCCCGAGTGCCCGCCGGAGGTGGCGGCCCTGGCCGACGACGTGGCCTCGACCTCGGGCATGGTGCAGCTGGTGCGGAACCGGCCGAAGCAGGACGAGTGGATCATCGGCACGGAGATGGGCCTGGTCGAGCAACTATCGGCGGCGTACCCCAACAAGGCCATCCACCCGCTGTCGCGCCGCGCCGTGTGCAACAACATGAAGCTGACCACGCTGGCCAAGGTGGCCTGGGCGCTGGAGCACGAGGCGAACGAGGTGACGGTGCCGGACGAGATCGCGGCCCGCGCCAAGCGCGCCTTGGACCGGATGCTGGAGCTGTCGTAGCCGGATGCAGACACCCGACGTCCTGCGCATCCCGGACTTCCGCCGCTTCATGGCCGGCCGGTTCTTCATCATAGTATCCATTCAGATGGTGTCGGTGATCGTGGGGTGGCAGGTCTACGAGCTGACCCGCGACCCGCTGGCGCTGGGGATGATCGGGCTGGCCGAGGCGCTGGCGTTCTTCTCGGTGGCGTTGTTCGGCGGGCACTACGCCGACACCCACGACCGCCAGCGGACCATGACCGCCACCTCCGCGGTGCTGACGCTGTGCGCCGGCACCCTGCTGTGGCTCTCCTGGCGCTGCGGCGCGACGCTGCAGCGGACCACCCTGCCGGTCTACGGCGTGATCGCGCTGATGGGAGTGGTGCGGGCCTACCTGGCGCCGGCCACCATGGCGCTGTCGGCGCAGATCGTGCCGCGGGAGCTCTACGCCCGGATGGCGGCCTACAACAGCCTGACGTTCCAGGTCGGCGCCGTGGGCGGGCCGGCAGTGGCCGGGCTGATCTACGGGTTCTGGGGCGTGAAGGCCGCCTACGCCGCGGCGCTGGCGATGGGCATCGCCGGCTCGGCAGCGGCCGCCGCGATCGGGTCCTACGGCGTACCGCGCCGCAACGGCGGCGAGCCGATCATGACCAGCCTGGCGAGCGGCGTCAGGTTCGTCTTCGGCAACCCCGTCGTGCTGCCGGCGATGAGCCTGGACATGTTCGCGGTGCTGTTCGGCGGCGCCACCGCCATGCTGCCGATGGTGGCCGACGTCATCCTGCACGTCGGCCCCCAGGGGCTGGGTTTCCTGCGAGCGGCGCCGGCGGTGGGCGCGGGGCTGATGGCGCTGACGCTGGCCCACCGCCCGCCCCTGCACAACGCGGGCCGCAAGCTGCTGTGGGTGGTGGCGGGCTTCGGCGCCGGCATGATGGTGTTCGCGCTGTCGCGCAACTTCTGGCTGTCGCTGGCGGCGCTGGCGCTCTCCGGCGCGGTGGACAACATCAGCGTGGTGATCCGCCAGACGATCGTCCAGCTCTACACGCCGGACGAGATGCGGGGCCGGGTGGCGGCGGTCAACGGCGTGTTCATCGGCTCGAGCAACGAGATCGGAGCCTTCGAGAGCGGCGTGGCGGCCAAGCTGCTGGGCCTGGTGCCGTCGCTGGTGTTCAACAGCGGGATGACGTTCATCACGGCGGGCATCGTAGCCGGGGCCTCGCCGGCGCTGCGGCGATTGGATCTGTCGAAGACCCGTTGACCAAACCCCGGTCCCCTTCCCTCGAGGGAAGGGGCAGAGGTTAGGTTCAGGAGGCGATGAAATGAACAAACTAATCGCATTATCCCTGCTGTGCGCGGTGTTTCTGGGCGTCCGTACTCATGCACAAATAAAAGGGATGACAGCTCGGCCCACCGAAGCGGGGAAGTATGGATGCATCACGGAAGAGGTTAGCGTAGTGGGAACGCATGAACCGTTGCCCGGCGCCATAGTCCGTGTGTTAGGCACGGGGCTTATCGCAACAGTGGATAGCAGCGGTGAGTATGCCATTTTCGATGTACCCATCGGCGCCCACACGGTTCTGGTTCGGAAAACTGGTTATAAGCAGTATATCCGCAATGTAACGGTCGATACCTCGGGATTGACTCGGTGCAGTTTTATGATCAGGGATACGCTGTCTGAGAATGTATTCCATGCTTGGCCTCGCTGGATGGTTCACCCAGACCGCACCTCTTCGCGGCATTTTTGGACGGAAGAGGAAATCAACAAACTCCCCGGCCATTGACTGGATTCCCGTTTTCACGGGAATGACGAGACCCCAGCAATTATTCGTGTTACGATTTGATGAATTCGTAACACTTTCCGCGACCCCGCGAACAACCAACAACGAACAACCAAGAACGGATAGTACAAACTAATGCCCACCGCACCCTACAGCGTCAAGCTCGAGGTCTTCGAGGGACCGCTCGACCTGCTGCTCTACCTGATCCGCAAGGAAGAGCTGGACATCTACGACATCCCGATCGCGCGGATCACCCAGCAGTACCTGGACTACCTGGAGTTCATGAAGACCCTCAACCTGGAGATCGCCGGGGAGTTCCTGGTGATGGCGGCCACCCTGCTGAAGATCAAGTCCAAGCTGTTGCTGCCGCGCCACCCCGAGATCGAGGGCGAGGAGGCCGAGGACCCGCGGCGCGACCTGGTGCTGCAGCTGCTGGAATACAAGAAGTTCAAGGAGGCCGCCGGCCGGCTGGAGGAGAAGGAGACCCGCCAGCGGCTGATGTATCCGCGGCCCCGGGGCGCCTTCGACAAGCCCGATCCGGCCTCGGCCGAGCCGCCGGCGCCCGAAGTCGGCCTGTTCGACCTGCTGGCCGCCTTCCGCCAGGTGGTGGACCGTTTGGACAAGGTGGACATCTACAGCATCGTGGGCGAGGACATCACCATCGAGGAGCGGATCGACTTCATCCAGGGCCGGATCCGCGACCACGGCAAGCTCAGCTTCCTGGGGCTGTTCGAGGGCGAGCCGCGGCGCATCGTGGTGGTGGTGACCTTCTTCGCCCTGCTGGAGCTGATCCGGCTGGGGCGTGCGGTGGTCCGCCAGCGGGGCCTGTTCGGCGAGATCTGGATCTACGCCCCCAACCGCACCGACATCGAGCCCGAACTGCGCGACGAGTACCAGCCGCCGCAGCCGAAGCGGCGGACACTCCCGCCGGCGAATGGCGCCACGGCCGCCGCGGCCCCCACGGCGGAAGGGCCGGCGGAGGCCGCCATGCCGGAGCACGAGCGGCTGATCGGCATTGCCGAGGAGGAGACCGCGGCCCCAGAGGGCGCGGCGGGCGCGCCGCCGGCCATTGCCCTGCCGCAGCCGGAAGAGCCGCGCCACGAGCCGACGGTAGTCGCCCCGGCTGGCGCCGGCTCCCGCGCCGCTGCCGACGATCAATCGGACGGCATCCCCACGGCGGCGGAGCAGCCGCCGCGGCCGCCGCGCACCGGGGAGTAGCGGGCGTACAGCCGTGCCGCATTTCACCCGACACCGGCTGGCCCTGCTGGCACTGGCCGCGCTGGCCGCGGCGCCGCTGGCGGCCCAGAACCAGGGCGACCAGGAGACCGAGCTCAAGGAGATCCGCCGTAAGCTGGCCGCTGCCCGGAACCGCGCGACCGAGTTGAAGGGCCGGGAGCGGTCGATCCTGGAGCAGCTGGAGCGCACCGCCGATGAGGTCAACCTGGCCCGCCAGGTGCTGGGGGCGTTGCGGGCCAAGGAGAACCGCATCAACGCCGAGGTCAGGAAGCTCGACGGCCAGCTGCTGGTGGCCGAATCGGGGCTGGTGCGTCAGGAGGCGGTGATGCAGACCCGCCTGCGCGAGATCTACAAGCGGGGCCGGGTGCACCAGCTGGAGTACCTGCTGTCCGAACGGTCGTTGGCGGAGGTCGCCAAGCGGTACCGGTACCTGTCGCTGATCACCCAGCAGGACCGCGCGTTGTACGAGGCCATCCGGCGTGAGAAGGCGGGAATCGTGCGCGACAAGGCCGACCGCGAGAGCAAGCTGATGACCCTGGCCGAGGTCCGGGGCGAGACCGAGCGCGAAATGGCGCAGCTCAAGGATGATGAGGCGCGCCAGAAAAAACTGCTCGACAAGGTGCGTCGCGAAAAGACCTCGCAGGAGGCGCTGGCCAAGGAGTTGGCGGCCGCGGCCAAGAAGCTGCAGAAGATGATCGAGGAGCTGGAGCGGAGGCGCAAGGCGGAGCTGGCCGCCCGGCCGTCGTACGCCAGGCTGCCGACCGCCAGCTACCTGGAGAAGAACCAGGGATCGCTGGACTGGCCCTGCGATGGCACGCTGCACTCCGATTTCGGTCTGAAAAAGCACAGCAGGTACAATACCTACATCCAGAACAACGGGATCGACATTCTGTCTCGCCCCGGTGCGCCGGTGCGGGCGGTGGCCGGGGGGACCGTTGTCTACGCCGAGCGGTTCCTGGGGTACGGCAACGTGGTGCTGGTCGACCACCAGTCCGGCTACTACACCCTGTACGGCAACCTGGCCGACATGACGGTGGCCGCCGGCGGCGCGGTCGGCAAGGACCAGACCATCGGCACGGTGGGCGGGACGGTGGACGGCCCGATCCTGCACTTCGAGGTGCGCAAGGGCGGCAAGCCGGTCGACCCCCGGGAGTGGCTGAAACGCAGGCGGTGAGCGGCCCGGCATCGTGATACAAATCAAGCCCCCGGCGGAGCTCGCCGGGGGCTTGATTTATTCGGGGAGGCAGTCAGCTGCCGGAGCCTGCCAGCTCATCCAGCCGGCTGCGATACTTGAACGAGGTCGCCTTGCGGTCCAGCGAGGCGTACCGCCCGATGGCCGACTCCCGGGCGGCAGCTGAGCCGCACACCTGGAATAGAGTGTACTGGATATCGGCCTGGCGCTCGTCGTCCCGTTCGCCCGCCGCCAGTTCGCCGAGCAGGGCCTCGGCCGCCGCCGCGTCCGTCAGTGCGAGAATCCTGGCCTTGAGCAGCCGGCAGGAAAACGCCAGCGGTGCCTGGTTCATTTCCCCGGCCAGCGCCGACGCTTCGTCGTTCCAGGCGTTCGCGCCGTCGGCGCCGCCCAGCATCAGGCACAGCTCGGCCCTGCTCTTGATCTGTCCGCCCAGGTAGTTTCGCATCTGCAGCTCGCGGCCCAGGGCGATGGCCCGGTCGAGATGATCGGCGGCCTTGGCGGTGTCCCCCTGCAGCCGGTAGAGCTCGCCCAGGTCACCCAAAACGATGCTCTGGCCGTGCTTGTCGCCCAACTGCGCGGCGATGGTATATTTTTCGGCGAAACAGGCCAAGGCCTCACCGTAGCGGCCGTGGTCCAGGTGCTCCACCCCGATGTTGCCCAGCGCGATGCCGATGCTGCGGCGGTCGCCCAGTTTGCGAACGATGCCGAGGTAGGCAACGAAGCATCGCATCGCCTCCGCGGGCCGGGCGAGGTTGGAGTGGAGGATCCCCAGGTTGCAATACGCCACGCCCATGCTGCGGACGTCGCCCAGCCGGGTGGCCAGCGCCAGCTGTCGTTCCATGCTCCGCAGGGCGGCTTGGTGGTCCTGGCGGTAGAGATGGATCACCCCGATCTCTCCTTCCATGTCGGCGACCGCCCGCGGATCGTGCTCCCGTTCCGCTTCCGCCAGGACCTGCCGGTAGATGCCCAGCGCCTGGTCCAGCCGGCCCTGCTCGGCGTGGATGATGGCGGCCGCCGTCATCGAGCGCTTGACCGTGCGCCGGTCCCCGGCGTCCTGCGCCAGCCGCAGCTGGCGCTCGAACCACTCCAGCGCCGTGCCATACTCGCCCTGCGACGAATAGATGTCGCCGATGCAGCCCGTCATCCGGGCGACCGCCGCGGCGTCGCCGATCCCGCGATATCGCTCGAGCGCGGAGCGGAAAAGATCGCCGGACTCGGCGAAGGAGTTGTTTTGCAGCAGGAAACGTCCCAGCGCGTTCTCGCCGTCTGCCACCAGCCGGTCGTCGGCGGTACGCCGCACGGATTCGAGGTCCCTGCGGTACAGCGTCTCGGCCCGGCCCCATTCGCCGACCAGCTGCAGCACGCCCGCCTTGCTGCGGCTGACCTCCAACGGGTAGTAGTCGTCCCGCCCCGGTCCGGCCGGGAGGACGGCCCATTTTCGCATCAACCGCTGCGGCGATGGCCGATGAGTGCGCATGATCTTCGTCGGTCCGCGGAACGTCAGCCGGGCCAGCGGACGCCCAATGTCAGCAGCCGGTCGATGACGATCGCAACCAGCGTCAGGATAAGCAATGCCCGCGAGATCCGCCCGCCGGTCGCGCCAGGGCCATCGCCGGTGCCGGGCGAACGCAAGATCATCCCGAAGGCGCTCATGATCACGAACGAACTGGTCGCCGGATACAGGATGCTCAGGAAGACGGGCGCCGGGAAGGCGAAGGCCACCTGGACCGCGCTGCCAGCGATGATCGGGAAGAACATCACGCGGTAGACGTGCTTTTCCCGCGTTGGCTTGTCCAGTCCGGCGGGGATGAAATCGGCGAACCGCCGTCCCATCCCTCGGACGGCCGCAGCGAGGATGCCGGCGCCGGCCAGGGCGGCTAGGATCTTGACGGGGAGGCCCAGCCCCAGCAGGGCCGCGGCCTTGCCGGTGTCGCCGACGGCCGAAAGCGGGGTCAGCGCCAGGTAACCGCCGGCGTTGACGCAACCAAGCAGCCCGAGCCAGAGCAGCAGCAGTCCGCCGGCCGAACTGCTGCGGTTGCGGGCGACGAAGAACCACGCGACGCAGCCCTGGATCAAGCTGACCATCGGCCCGGCCAGGGCGGCCGCTACCCGCGCCGGAACGGACAACAGTCCGCCGTCGGCCTGCACGTAATTGTGGTACAACACCGGGTGGGCGCCGGCGAGGACGTATGCCAGGAAATGCCCGGACTCGTGGATGAAGGTGGTGATGAAAAAGGCGGCAATGTACGCCAGGGTCGAGTTGATGAACAGGGTCCTCGGGGAATTATCCACTACTGTCGATCCTTTCGTGACGAATTTGCACCGGCGGCGGGACGTCCGAGCCTCCGCTGGTCCATTGTATCCATTCGACGGCGGTGTGTCAAGCAGAAAGCCCTGACGATGCGTCAGGGCTTTTACTGTCCCCCTTCCCTCGTGGGGAAGGGCGGGGGGTAGGTCTATTTCTTTCCGCTGGTGATCAGCTTCCGGGTGTAGGGGATCAGCCCGCCGGCGTCGATGATGGCCTGGCGCGCCTTGGGCAGCGGCACGGTGTCGAACTCCTTGCCCTTGGTGATGTTCTTGACCTTGCCATTGACGATCTCGATCTCGTCGCCCTCGTCGGCCTCGATATTCGGGCAGATGACCATGTTCAGCCCGACGTTGATCGAGTTCTGCAGGAAAATGCGGGCGAAGTTTTTGGCGATCACCTTCAGACCCCAGCCGGTGAGGCAGGACGCGGCCTGCTCCCGCGACGAGCCGCAGCCGAAGTTCTTGCCGGCCACGATGAAGCTGCCCGGCTCGACCTGCTTGGCCTTGAGCTTCTTGTTGAACTCAGCGTCGTCGACGAAGGCGAACTGCGGGGTCTCGGTCGGGAGCACGGTGGCCATGTAGCGGCCGGGATAGATGATATCGGTGGAGATATCGTCCCCCAGTTTCAATGCGACCTTTGCCATGGCTATTTCCTCCCTTTCTTCTTCCCCGTTGAACGTTTAACGTTTGACGTTGAACGTTTGACGGAACCGGGTTTTCTCGCTATTATTGGTTTCTTTGCGGCCTTCGCGGTTTTAGCCTTGGACGCAGTCAGCGAACGGGGGTCGGTGATCTCGCCGGTGATGGCCGAGGCGGCCGCGGTCGCGGACGAACTCAAATACACCTCGGCGTTGGGGTTGCCCATCCGGCCCTTGAAATTCCGGTTGGTCGTGGCCAGCGCCTTGTCGCCGTCGGCCAGCGCGCCCTGGTGCACGCCCAAGCACGGCCCGCAGCCGGAATTCATCACCACCGCGCCGGCCTTCATGAAGGTCGCCAAATAGCCCTTCTGCAGCGCCTGCTGGTAGATCCTGGTGGAAGCCGGGAACACCAGCATCCGCACGCCGCGCGCCACTTTCTTGCCCTTGAGGATGTTCGCGGCGATGGCCAGGTCGTCCAGCCGGCCGTTGGTGCACGAGCCGATCACGATCTGCTGCACCTTGATCCCCTTGGCCGCGCCGACGGGCTTGACGTTGTCCACGGTGTGAGGGAAGGCGATCTGGGGCTCGAGCTTCGAGGCGTCGATCTCGACCACCTGCTCGTACTGCGCGTCGGCGTCCGGGCCGAACAGCGCGGGGATGTTCTTCACCCCGGCCTCCTGCTTCAGGTAGCGCACGATCTCCTTGTCCGGCGGCACGATGCCGCTGGTGGCGCCGGCCTCGACCGTCATGTTGCACAGCACCAGCCGGCCCGAGGTGGACATCTTCCTGACGGTCTCGCCGTGGAACTCGATCACCTTGTAGTTGGCGCCCTCGGCGGTCAGCTTGCCGATCAAATGCAGGATGATGTCCTTGGGCTCGACGTACTTCGGCAGCGTGCCGTTGACCACCACCTTGATGGTGCCCGGCACCTCGACGTTGAGCACCTTGCCCAGCGCCCAGACCGAGGCCATTTCCGTGGCGCCGATGCCGAAGGAAAAGGCGCCCAGCGCGCCGTGCGAGGTGGTGTGGCTGTCGGTGCCGACGATCACCTGGCCCGGCAGGTCGTAGCCGCTCTCGGGCAGGATCTGGTGGCAGATGCCGCCCTCGTCGCCGCGGATGTCGTGGAACTTGGCGATGCCCTGCTTGGCCACGAACTCGCGGATCTTCTTCTGGTTGGTGGCCGTCTTGCTGCTCTCGGCCGGCACCCGGTGGTCGAAGATGATGGCGATCCTCGAAGGGTCCCAGACGTTGGCCGGCTGGCCGGTGCCCTGGTAGATCTCGTTGAACTGGTTGATCACCAGCGCGCCGTTCTCGTGGGACATCGCCAGGTCGACCTTGGGCTCCACCACGTCGCCGACCTTGACCGACGGCAGTCCCGCGGCCTTCGCCAGGATCTTCTGGACCATTGTCATGCCCATGACTTTCAATCCTCCCTTATTGGATTGGAGTAAGGTTGTTCTGCTTACTGGATTCCTGCCGGAGTTTACCCCGCACGGTGATGCGGGACAGGAATGACACAGCACACACTGCCCACGAAACGTAAAATATTCTCTGTGCCTCCGTGTCTCCGTGGCGAAAAATCAGATCGCGACTTTATCCTTCAGCGCCTTGATGTCATCCTTGCTGTATCCCAGCGAGCCCAGGATCTCCTCCTGGTGCTGGCCCAGCGTGGGCGGCGGGGCGTCGATGCTGGCCGGAGTGGCCGAGAACTTGGCCGACAGGTTGAACAGCTTCAGCTCGCCCAGGTCCGGGTCCTTGATGCTCTCGATGGTCTTGCGGTACTTGACCTGCTCGGCATTGAGGGCCTTCTCCAAGCTGTAGATGTCGCCCGAGGGCACGCCCTTGGCGTTGAGCACCTCCACCCAGTGCTCGGTGGTGTTAGTCTTGAGCTTCTCTTCGATCAGCGGCGTCAGCAGCTTGCGGTTCTTCTTGCGGGTGTCGCGCTCCTGGAACCGCGGGTCGGTCAGCAGCTCCGGCACGCCGAGTACATTCGCCAGATCTTCCCACTGCTTCTGCTGGTTGGCGGCGATGTTGATGTAGCCGTCCTTGGTGACGAAGGTGCCCGAGGGCGCGGCCGTGAAGTTATCGTTGCCCATCACCACCGGCTGCTGCCCGCCGATCAGCAGATTCGCCGCAACCCAGCCCATCAGCGGCATGATCGAGTCCAAGAGCGCGATGTCGATGAACTGGCCCTCGCCGGTCTTCTGGCGGTAGTACAGCGCGCCCATGATGGCGAACGCCGCGTTGAGGCCGCCCACGGTGTCGCACACCGGGAAGCCGGCCCGCAGCGGGTGCAGCCGCTCGTCGCCGTTGACGTCCATCTCGCCGGACAGCCCCTGGATGATCTGGTCGTAGGCCGGCTTGAAGGCGTCGGGCCCGGCCTGGCCGAACCCGGAGATGGCGCAGTAGACGATCGTGGGATTGATCTTCCTGATCTCGGCGTAGGAGAAGCCCAGCCGGTCCATCACGCCCGGCCGGAAGTTCTCCACCACCACGTCGGCGGTCTTCAGCAGCTTGCGGAAGATCTCCTTGGCCTCCTCGGCCTTGAGGTTGAGCGTGATCGACTTCTTGTTGGCGTTCTGGGCCAGGAACGACGTGCCCATCAGCTTCTGGTTCAACGCCGGCACCGCGCCCAGCTTGCGGGCCAAGTCGCCGCCGTCGGGGTTCTCGATCTTGATCACCTCGGCGCCCAGCAGGGCCAGGTGCATGGTGGAGAATGGGCCGGACAGGACGTTGGTCATGTCCAGCACGCGCACGCCTTGCAGCATCTTCTTGGCCTTCGGTTTGATTAGCGGTCCGGATTTCAAAATGGATCCCGGCAGGTCGCGTCCCAGGAACGCCTGCACCTCCTGCGCCACCGCCAGCAGCGCGAAGAAGTCGATGTCGGTCCTTGATTCCTCGCGCTGCAGCACGTGGACGAAGTCCTCGGTGGCGATGTTGCCGGCCGCCACCTTGGTGAAGGGGCAGCCGCCCAGGCCGCCGAAGGCGGTCTCGACGTACGTGACGCCGGCCTGCATCGCCGCGAAGATGTTGGCCATGCCCAGGCCGTAGGTGTTGTGGAAGTGGCAGGCCAGCTCGACCTTAGGGTCGAGCTTCTTTATGGCCCCGAACAGCCTGATGACCTGTTCCGGGTCGGCGTGGCCCGCGGTGTCGGCCAGGCTGATGTTGCGGATGCCGGCGTCGAGGTATTTTTTGACCATCGCCAGCACCTTGTCCTCGGGGATGGCGCCGTCGAAGCCGCAGCCGAAGGCCGACTGCACCGAGGCCTGGACCTTCTTGCCGGCGTCCTGCGCCTTTTTCGCCATCGACAGGATCTGGCCCATGGCCTTGTCCGGGCTCATGCCGGTGTTCTTCTGGCTGTGGGTCTCGCTGGCCGACACGCCCATGCAGAACATTTCCACGCCGCAGGCCAGGCCGCGCTCGAAGCCCTTCTCGTTCAGCACCAGCCCGGAGAGAATGGTGTTCGGGTTCCTCTTTCCGTTCTTGGCGTAGTGGGCGAACAGGTCATCGGTGTCGGCCATCTGCGGCACCTTCTCCTTGTGGACGAAGGAGCCGACCTGGACGATGTCGACGCCCGAGGCCATCAGGGCGTCGATCCAGCGGATCTTTTGGTCGGTGGGGACGGTCTTGCGCTCGATCTGGAAGCCGTCGCGCAGGCCAACGTCGTGGATGATGATGTTGGGCATTATCGTTGATTTTTGATTATCGATGTAGGGGCGCATGGCCATGCGCCCTTACGATGGTTTCCGGTTTACAGTTTTTTCGCGACGGCCTCGCCCATCTCCAGGGTCTTGGTGTCGCCGCCCATGTCGTAGGTGCGGGCCTTGCCCTCGGCGATCACCGCGGCCACGGCCTTCTCGATCTTGTCGCCCATGGCCTTCTCGCCCAGCCAGTCCAGCATCATCTTGGCCGCCAGGATGGTGGCGATGGGGTTGGCCTTGTACATGCCGGCGTACTTGGGTGCCGAGCCGTGGGTGGGCTCGAACACCGCCAGCTTGTCGCCGATGTTTCCCGAGCAGCCGAAGCCCAGCCCGCCCACCATCTGGGCGCAGAGGTCGGAGACGATGTCGCCGAACATGTTGGTGGCCACCAGCACCGAGTAGTTCTTGGGGTTCTTCAGCAGCCACATGCAGATGGCGTCGATGTTGGCGTCGTCCATCTGGATGCCGGGGTAGTCCTTGGCCACCTCCTTGCCGATGTCCAGGAACAGGCCCTCGGTGGCGCGCACCACGTTGGCCTTGTGGATCACCGTCACCTTGGGGTAGTTGAACTTCTTGGCGTGCTCGAAGGCCGCGCGGATGATCCGCTCCGAGCCCTTGCGGGTGTTGATCTTGCAGGTGATGGCGTACTGGTCCAGCGGCACGTCCTTGAAGGCGGCGAAGCCCTTGGCGTTCTTCAGCAGGCAGTCGCGCACCTCCTGCGGCACCGGGTTGAACTCCACGCCGGCGTAGAGGTCCTCGGTGTTCTCGCGGAACACCACCAGGTCGATCCCCTCCTTGTAATTGATGGGATTGCCCGGGTAGGCCTTGCAGGGGCGGAGGCAGATGTAGAGGTCGAACAGCTGGCGCATCCGCACGATCGGCGAGCGGTAGACCATGCCCTTGCCCTGCAGCTCGGGTATTAGCTCCTTCTCGGCGGCCTTCACCGGCTTGGAGGTGATGGCGCCGAACATGGCGGCGTTGACCTTGCCGAGCAGGTCGATGGTGCGCTGCGGAAAGGCCTCGCCCTCGGTGCGCCAGAACTCCCAGCCGATGTCGCCGTGGATGTACTCGGCGTCGAACTTGAGCGCGTCCAGCACGAGCTTCGCTGCTTCCATCACCTCGATGCCGATGCCGTCGCCCGGCAGCCAGGCGATCTTGTACTTGGCCATGATGCTCCTCGAAGGTTGGTGTTTATCGTTGTCGCCGTCCGCCGGGACAGCTATTGTACTGCAAAGAAAGACGGCGCGTCAAGCCAAATCAGGCGCGGCGCCGCGGGGCGCGCCGGCCGGCCCGCCGCGCCAGACGCTGGTCGGCGCCGACCCGGCTGTCCTGGTTGGCCCAGCGGCTGATGTGCCGCAGCAGCACCGGAACGTACTCGTTGGTCGCCGCGGTCGACAGGCGGTAGACGGTCCACAGCGCCCGCCGCTCGTCCGCCACCAGGCCGGCCTCGGCCAGCTGGCGCAGGTGGCGGGAGACGGCCGGCTGGGAGATGCCCAGCACCGCGGTCAGTTCGCCCACGCTCATCGGCTTTTCCTGCAGCAGCTTGAGGATGCGGATGCGGTTGGTATCCCCCAGGGCCTTGAACACCTTGACCAGGTTCTGCATGCGGCCGCCGTCCCTATATATCAATATAGCTATATTGTTATATCAAGTATACCGCAGCCGCGCCGCGATGTCAAGGAAAATCGGCGGGTGGGCCGCTTGCATGCGCCGGTCCGATGTGCTATGATTACACCATCTGTTCCACAATCGGCCGCCACGATCATGAAGACCAAGCCACCCGTCATCGGGCTGACCGCCCTGCGCAGCCCGGACAAGGAATCGTTCCACCACGTGCTGACCGGCCACTACCTGCGGGCGGTGACCGCGGCCGGCGGGTTCCCCATCGTGCTGCCGGCCATCCCCGACCGCTGCGACGAGGCCCTGGACCTGGTGTCCGGCCTGCTGTTGATCGGCGGCGGCGACATCGAGGCCAGGCACCTGGGGAAGGGGAACCATCCCCGGGCCAAGTTCTTCAACCCCCTGCGCGACGAGTTCGAGCTGGCGATCATCCCCGCGGCGGTCAAGCGGAAAATGCCGCTGTTCGGGGTCTGCCGGGGCGAGCAGCTGCTGAACGTGGCGCTGGGCGGCACCATGTACCAGGACATCGGCGACGAGCAGGGCTCGTCCTTCGAGCACCTGCAGGAGGACAAGCCGGACCAGGCCGTGCACGCCGTCAGCGTGGCCGCCGAGTCCTGCCTGGCGGCCATCCTGGGGACGACCCAGGTCTCGGTCAACAGCACCCACCACCAGGCGGTGCGGGACGTGGCCCCGGGCCTGGCCGCGGTGGCCTGGGCGCCTGACGGCGTGATCGAGGCCGTCGAGTCCTGCGATGCCGAGAGGAGCTTCATCCTGGGCGTGCAGTGGCACCCCGAGCGGCTGGCGGCGGCGCAGCCCGAGCAGCGGCGGCTGTTCGAGCGGTTCGTCAAGGCGGCGGAGCACTACCGGGGCTGATCGGAAATGAGGAAAACCCTTGACTTTACGACCTTTTTTCGGGTATCATTACCGTCTATATAATGTGGGAACAAGGCCACGGATGCGCGGAAATCAGGACCTCGCTGCTTTCCCGGGTTCCTCATTTCCCCATCAGCGTGGCCTTGCCGTTCCCATGCCCACTGCCAACCGATCCAGGAGCACCCGATGAAGCGAACCTACCAGCCCAGCCGCACCAAGCGGGCCCGCAAGCACGGCTTCCGCAAGCGGATGGCCACCGCGGACGGCCGCAAGATACTGGCGCGGCGGCGGGCCAAGGGCCGCAAGAAGCTGACCGTTTCCGACGAGAAGCACTGATCGCAGCCGGCCGAAGCTGCGTAAACTCGAAGCACGAAATGCGGAATCCCAAACAAATCCAAAGCAAACCTCATAAAACCCTGAAAACTGTTTTGAAGGCTTTTGACCTGGTGCTTGTTTCGGATTTCGATATTTGGATTTCGGGTTTATCGTCTTCGTACGCTCCTCTTTTGGATGGTGCCAAATGCGATCAATGGTAAAACGAAAATGACCGGATCAGCCCCCAAACGGCAGACCTTCGGCAGGAATGAGCGGCTGCGCTCGTCCGAGCGGATCTCCGCGGTGATCACCACCGGCCGCCGCTACCGGGCGGACGGGCTGTCGCTGATCGTCGTCCCCGCGGAGAACGGGACGCTGCGGGCCGGGTTCATCGTGCGGCGCAAGCTGGGCGGCGCGGTGACGCGGAATCTCATGAAGCGCAGGATGCGCGAGTCCTACCGCCGCCTCAAGGCCGGGATCGGCCCGGGCGGGGACCTGGTGTTCTCGGCCAACGCGGTCGCAGACTACCACACCCTCAGCCGGGCCATGTCCGCGCTGCTCTCGCAGTCGGACCTGCTGGTGGAGCGGCCGTGACCGTCTCCGGGATGCTGGCCGCCGCGCTGCGGGCGCCGATCCGGCTGTACCGGGCCGCGATCGGGCCGCTGTTGCCGCGGGTCTGCCGCTTCGAGCCCACCTGCTCGGCCTACGCGCTGGAGGCCATCGACCGGCACGGGCCGTTCCGCGGCGCGGCGCTCACCGCCTGGCGCCTGCTGCGCTGCCATCCCTTCCATCCCGGCGGGCACGATCCGGTCCCGCTGCGACGCACCTCCAACCCCAGACGCTGCCATGAACACGGGGACCGCTGCCGCGCAGGCATCGCCGCGTGTTCCGCGGGAAAGAAAGCCGAATGAACGAATCGACCAACCGCACGCTGATCGCGATGGCGCTGATCGTGCTGGTGTTCGTGGGCTTCAATTACCTGATGCCCAAGCCGCCGCCGGCGGCGCCGAAACCGGCGCCCGCCGATACGGACGCAACAGCGCCGTCCCCGGCCGTCTTCCAGCCGGCGGCCGCCCCCCGGCAGGCAGCGCCCGGCGCCCGGCGGCCAGCCGCGGAAGCCCCGATGGTGGCGGTGACCCTGTCCGGCGAAGGATTCGAGGCCGAGTTCACCAGCCTGGGCGGGGACCTCGTCGGCTTCACCCTCAAGGACTATCGCGGCCCGGACCGGCAGCCGGTGCAGCTGATCCCGGAGGGTGGCCGCGCCCTGGACTGCGAGTTGACGGTGCGCGGAGAGCCGGTCGACCTGTCGGCCGTGTCCTTCCGCGTGGCCGAACAGACAGAGCGGACGATGGCGTTCGCGGCCCGGCTGGACAACGGCGTGGAAGTTTCCAAGCGCTACACCCTGGCGCCGGGCCGGTCCGGCTTCGATATGGAGGTCGGGCTGGACGTCCCCGAGGGTGTCGACCTGGGCAAGACGTACACGGTCGGCTGGGGCTGCGGCCTGAACCCGACCGAGCGGGACCTCAAGCAGGACCACGCCGAGTTCGCAGCGGTGTCGATGCTGGGCAAGGCATATGATGCCGTAAAACTCGGTCAACTGGCGAAAGAACACGACGCGATCAACGGTAACATCGTGTTCAGCGGCGTCCGCACCAAGTACTTCCTGGCGGCCATCGTGCCCGGACCGGGCAAGGCGGTGGCGGTGCGGACCGGCGTGGTCGCCGGCACCGACCGGATCACCACCGAGCTTTCCGTCACCGCCGACCGCACCGCGCGCGACACCTTCCGGATCTTCGCCGGGCCGATCGACCATGCGGCGCTGAAGGCGGTGCATCCCGACTTGGAGCGGGTATCCGACACTGGATGGGAGATACTCAAACCGATCTCCCGCGGCATCCTGTGGCTGCTGCTGGCGCTGCGCCGCTTCATCCCCAACTACGGCCTGGTGATCATCGTGTTCTCGGTGCTGATGAAGCTGGTGTTCTTCCCCCTCACCTACCAGGGCCTGAAATCGATGCGGCACATGCAGCAGATCCAGCCCCGGCTGAAGAAGCTGCAGGAGCAGCACAAGGGCGACCAGGCGCGGCTCAGCCAGGAGACCATGGCCCTGTACAAGAAGCACGGCGTCAACCCCTTCGCCGGCTGCCTGCCGTTCCTGATCCAGATGCCGATCTTCTTCGCCCTGTACAGCGTGCTGACGGCCACCATCGAGCTGAGGCATTCTCCGTTCGTGTTCTGGATCGACGACCTCAGCCAGCCCGACGCCCTGATCCAGCTGGGCTTCAAGCTGCCGCTGTTCGGCTGGGAGGTGATCGGCCTGCTGCCGGTGCTGATGGGGATCGCCATGTACTTCCAGCAGAAGATGACGCCCACCGACCCCAAGATGAAGATGATGACCGTCCTGATGCCGGTGATGATGGTGTTCATCTTCATGACCATGCCGGCGGGGTTGGTGCTGTACTGGCTGGTGAACAACATCCTGTCGATCGGCGAGCAGTACCTCATCCACGTCCGCGTCAAGCCGATCACGGACTGACGTCCGGGCCGGGGCGCGGAACAACGACCAACCACATTTCGCAAGAGACATCCGGACATGAACATCGTCATCGAGAAAGAAGGCAAGACCGTCGAGGAGGCGATCGAGAGGGGGCTGTCCCTGCTCAAGGCGCAGCGCGAGGAGGTCCAGATCGAGATCATCAGCCTGGGCTCGCCGGGGTTCCTGGGGTTGCTGTTCGCCAAGCCGGCCAAGGTGCGGCTGCGGGTGATGCCCCAGCCCCGCATCCGCGGCCTGGTGGAGACAATCCTGGAAAAAATGGGGATGCCGGGGTCGGTGCGGTCGTTCCGCGACGAGGGCGAGGCGCTGCTGGTGTCGATCGAGTCCGACCTGGGCGACAAGTATCTGAAGGACCGCCGGGGCGCGGCCCTGGAGGCTCTGGAGTACCTGATCAATAAGATCTTCCGCGAGACCGACCAGGATATCCAGTTGGACATCGGCGGCTTCCGCCAGGACCAGACCGAGAACCTCAAGGTGCGGGCGCTGGACATCGCCGCCAAGGTCAAGGAGACCGGCAAGGAAATCGCCCTGGAGCCGATGCCGTCGCACCAGCGCAAGATGGTCCACCAGGCCCTGCAGAACCACCCCGACGTGCGGACCTTCGCGGTGGGCAAGGACGACCGGCGCAAGGTGATCATCGCGCCCAAGGGCAGCGGCCCGGCTGCGCCGCCCCGCGAGGGGCACCGCCCCGAGGGACAGCGCCCGGACGGCCCGCGGCCCGGCGACCAGCGTGGACCGCGCCGCGAAAGCAGCAAGCCGGCGAACAGGCCGGCGCCCGCCCGCCCGGCAGCGCCCGGTCCCCGGCCAGCCACGGCTGCCAGGCCGGCGGCTGTCCCGGCTCTCCGGCCGCAGGCACCCAAACCGGCTGCTTCCACGGCCCAGGGTGAGCGGAAATTCAATGACCGCGCCCGCCGTCCCGCGCCCAAGCCGATCGCCAAGCCGGCCAACCCCGCGCCCCGGCCGCCGGCCGAGCGGCCGCTGACAGATGCCGAGAAGCTGTTCGCACCGCGGGCCAAGAAGCGGCGGAGATAATGCGCCCTCCTCTCCAATACGGCGAGAGGCGGGGGTGGGGTCTATAGCAGGCACAAGCTCGCAGACCTAACCCCAACCCCTTCCCCGCGGGGGAAGGGGCAATGACTGAAAGCCCTCCCGACATCGGGAGGGCTTCGTTTTATCTTGATTTTATATTGATGATAATGGTAAGCTCAACGTGAGATCGTTAATCAAGACATGCAACTGAACGACACCATTGTCGCCATCGCCACGGCCCCGGGGCCGGCGGCGCTTGCCGTGGTGCGGCTCTCCGGGCCGCGGGCGTTCGCCGTGGCCGACAAGATGTTCGATGGGAATGCCAAGCCCTCGGCCATGGCCGGCCACACCCTGCAGCACGGCCGCATCGCCAGCCAGCGCGGGCAGGCGGTCGACGAGGTGGTGCTGGCGACGTACAAGGCCCCGCACAGCTTCACCGGCGAGGACAGCGTCGAGATCACCTGCCACGGCGGCAACGCCGCCGCGCCGGCCGTGGTCGAGATCGCCATCCTGGCTGGCGCGCGCCAGGCCCGTCCCGGCGAGTTCACGCTGCGGGCGTATCTCAACGGCAAGCTGGACCTGGCGCAGGCCGAGGCGGTGGCCGACGTCATCGGCGCGGGCACCCAGGCGGCCGCGCGCGCGGCGCTGGAGCGGCTGGCCGGCGGACTGTCCCAGAAGATCAAAGCCGTCCGTTCCGGCCTGCTGGACGTGCTGGCCCAGCTGGAGGCCGCGGTCGACTTCCCCGAGGACGACCTGCCCCAGCCGGTGGTGGCCGAGATGAAGAGGACGGTCGATGCGGCCCGCCGTCACGTAGGGAAACTGCTGGAGGGCAGCCGCACCGCATCGATCCTGCGGGACGGAGCGAGGGTGGTGATCGCCGGCCGGCCCAACACGGGAAAATCGAGCCTGTTCAACCTGCTGCTGCGGGAGGAGCGGGCCATCGTCACCGAGCTGCCCGGCACCACCCGCGACGTGTTGGAGGGCTGGATCGACGTCCGCGGCATCCCGGTGCGGCTGTTCGACACGGCGGGCCTGCGCGAGACGACCGACCGGATCGAGTCCGAGGGCGTGGGGCGGGCGCGCGGCAAGCTGGATCAAGCCGACCTGGTGCTGCTGGTGATCGACGGCTCCAAGCCACCGCGGGACGAGGACAAGACGCTGCTGGACCAGACCCGGGAGCTGCCGCGGATCGTGGTGGTCAACAAAAGCGACCTCAAGCCGGCCTTCGCGCCGCAGAAGGGATGGGTCAAGGCATCCGCCCTCACCGGCGCCGGACTGCATAAGCTGGAAGAGGCCGCGGTGGCGGCGCTCACCGGCGGCAAGGGCGTCGACGCCGGGTCGGCCGCGGCGGCCAACTCCCGCCAGCTGGAGGCGCTGCAGGCGGCGCTGCGGGGGCTGGAGGCGGCTGCCGCAGGCATCCAGCGGAAGCTGTCCCACGAGCTGGTGGCCGAGGACGTCAGGGCGGCGGTGGACGCGCTGGGGGCGATCACCGGGGAGTCGATCGGAGACGAGGTGCTGGAGCGCATCTTCAGCCGGTTCTGCATTGGGAAATAATCTTGCCACAGAGACACGGAGACACAGAGAAAAATACCGTTTTTACTGCAGACGGTCATTGCGAGAATGGCAGCTCCGCCTGCACAGACGAAGCGATCCGCGGATGAAGGCAACAATGGAACCCATGAACCGTTATTTTGACACCAACCGCGAGCTGTGGAACAAGCTGACCGCGGTCAACGCCAAGTCGCCCATGTACGACCTGGAGGCATTCAAACGCGGCCAGAGCACGCTGGACCAGATCGAGCTCACCGAGTTGGGGGATGTCAGCGGCAAAACGCTCTTGCACCTGCAGTGCCACTTCGGCCAGGACACCATGTCGCTGGCGCGGATGGGCGCGCGCGTCACCGGCGTCGACTTCTCGGACGAGGCCATCAAGCTTGCCAATTCGTTGAGTTCCGAGCTATCCATTCCCGCGGAGTTTATCTGCTGCAACGTCTACGACCTGCCGAGACATCTCGACCGGCAGTTCGACATCGTGTTCACCTCGGCCGGCGTGCTGTGCTGGATCGACGATCTCACGAAATGGGCCCGGCTGATCGACCGCTACCTCAAGCTCGATGGCACGTTCTATATCCGCGAGTTCCATCCGGTAGCGAACGTGTTCGACAACGAGACCGCGGGCGAACTGCGGCCATGCGCCTCATATTTCCACACGGTCGAACCGATGGCGTTCGACGCCGACGGATCATACTCGGACCACGAGGCCAAGTTCGACGTCGCCTGCAAATCCTACGAATGGCACCACCCGCTCTCGGACGTGGTCAACGCGCTGTTGTCCGTTAATTTCAAACTCGAGTTCCTGCACGAGTTCCCGTTCTGCAGCTACGACTGCTTTCCGTTCCTGGAAAAGGGAAATGACGGACGCTGGCGCTTCCCGGGCGGCAGGGAACTGATCCCGCTGATGTACTCGATCAAGGCGACCAAAGTATAAACGGCATTTTGGTGGCGGAGGATTTAGTGTGTCGTATGTGTGACAACGGTAACAAAGCGATATTAGTACCTAAGGACATCGTATGCATCACGTAAAAAGGATAGTAATCATATGTGCAGGTGGTGCGCTTCTCATCGCTTCATTCATATACGTTTTTGAGTACAGCGGCTTATTCAAGCGCACAGCCGAACATAAAGAAGCACTCGCCGCATATAGAAAGGGTGAATATCAGAGTACTGTCGCGTTGGCTGACGACGATCTTAAGAAGCACCCATTAAGTGCCCCATCATATTGGGTCAAAGGCTGCGCCCAAATGCTTCTTGGCGATCACAGGGGGGCCATCCGCTCATTCAGCATGGTATTGACGCTATATCCGAACGATCCTGACGCATTGCGCAATAGGCAATATGCCTTTTTCATGTGTGGAGAATATGAATCAGCGATGAAGGACACAAGAAGATTGTTACGTCGGAACAGCCGTGATGTAAACGCGCATTTGAATTTGACCAAGTACCTATTAGATAATGGCAAATATATTTCAGCCATTCAGGCGTGCGAACAGGCAATATCTTTGTGCCCAAATGATGCTCGGCTTTGGCAGAATTATGGGTCTTCGTGCTACGAGATGGGATACAATGATCAGGCTCTTCTGTGTTATGATTCGGCTTTGGCACTATCACCCGGAAAGCGCAATGCACTTCATGGTAGGGCGCTGACTTTATACCGTCTCGGCAGGTATCGGGAAGCGACACCTATTTTATATGAACTGGTTGATCGGGGATATAAAACATGTCATGTATTCTGGTTGCTGGGTGATACGTATGCGCGATTGAGTAATTTTGAGGAAGCTTGTATTTGTTATAATGAGGCGCTTGATTCGCTCGGATATGAATCTCGTTTATGGAAAGCCAAGGCGGACGCTGAATTCAATCAAGGAAGGGATAGGGCCGCATTCGCAAGCGCCAAGATGTGCCGGGAACTGGCCGGCGATAGCCTTTCGAAGAACGAACAGGATGTGGCCGATATTCAGTATTATCTGGCACGAGGATATCTGCTGGACAAGAACATCGATTCGGCGTGTATATATTACGAGAAAGCTGTCAAGAATGGTGCTGCTGATATGCGAAACATGGCCGAGGCCCTCCAGCGATATGCTGAATAACATGCGGTTGGGAGCGCGCACTTTTATTATCTGTCTGAAGGTGAATGCCTCCGGCGGCAAGGAGCTGATCCCGCTGATGTACTCGATCAGGGCGACGAAGACCTGAACACGAAGACGCAAAGACGCGAAGCCTTTTCGATTGGCCAAGGTTCGCCGTCATTGCGAGATGCCTATTCCACCTGCACAAGCGAAACAATCAGCGAAATGAAGTACCCCGTACACATCGTCGCGGTATCGGCCTTGGTCAGGAACAGGTCCGGCAAAGTCCTGCTGATGCGGCACCCGGTGCGCGGCTGGGAATTCCCGGGCGGGCAGGTGGAACCTGGCGAGGACCTGATCACGGCGCTGCGGCGCGAGGTCAAGGAGGAGACCGGGATCGCGATCGCCGTCCGGCGGCTGGCCTGCATCAACTCGAACGTCAAACCGGAAGGCCGGATCCCGACCAAGGTGATGTTCGACTTCCTTGCGACAGCCGTGTCGGGGAGGCTCAAGACCAGTGACGAGAGTCCAGAAGTCGGCTGGTTCGACAGGGACGAGGTCTTCGGGATGATTACGCACCCGATGATCTGGGACCGGATGAGGATACTGCTGGCGGCCAAGAATCGGGTTGTCTACAGGACGTACTCGAAGGACCCGTACCGCGTCCATAAAGAATGCCGGTTTTGCTGAGTGCCGATGGCCCGAAAAACATTATTCCTGCTCAGCGCCCGGTCCGGGTTCGAAGCGGTGGCCGAGGAATTTGTTCCGGCTGCGGGCGGCCCCGAGGCGTCAATCGCGCTGCTGCTGTTCAGCAACAACGACAAGACCCCGAAGTATGTCGCCGAGTACGCCGAGCCGTGGCTGAGGCGCGGTATCGCCCGGTATGATGTCGTGCTTCCCGACGTGTCTGGGGCGCTCGACATCGAGGACGCGAAACGGAAGATCGCTGCGGCCACGGGCATCTTAATTGGCGGCGGCACGACGGAACGTTACCGGGAGCTGTTTGCCACGGAGCCGGTCGCGCAGCTGATCCGGGACAAGTACGAGCAGGGCGTCCCGATCGCCGGCTGCTCCGCCGGGGCGATGATCATGAACGACCGATGTCCGCATTACAATGATGCGGAAGAGTTGGATGGTTTTCGCCCCGGCCTGGGGTTGCTCCGCGACATCATGATCGGGGTCCATTTCAGCGAACGGGGCGTGCTGAAATACCTGCTGGCAGAGATGAAGCTGGCCGGTGTAAGGCAGGGCCTGGGCATCGACGAGCCGGCCTGCGCGGTGTTCGTTGACGGGAAGCTGGACCACACCATGGGAAGGGCGGTCCATCGGATCGTTGTCAGTGATTTCGGCACGATGGCGTATGAAGAAACCGCGCGGTAGCATTGTCGTCCGCCGGGCGCACCGGACCGATGTCCCGCAGTGGCTGTCTATGCGGCGGGCGCTGTGGCCGGACTGCCCGCTGCGGGACCACAGGAAGGAGATCGCCGGGATCCTCGCGGACGCCCGCTACCAGCCGGTGTGGGTGGCCGAGGACGCGGACGGCGAACTGGCCGGGTTCCTCGAAGCTTCGGTGCGCAACTATGCCGACGGTGCCGGGCGGGAGAACGTCGGTTATCTCGAGGGCTGTTACGTCAGGCCACGGCTCCGCAAAAGAGGCATCGGCCATGAGCTGGTCAAGGCCGCCGAGCGATGGGCGGCACAGCGCGGTTTCCGGCATATGGGCTCGGATACCTGGATCGGCAACAAAGGCAGCCACTGTGCGCACCTGGCGATGGGTTACCGCGAGGCGGGCCGGGACATCCATTACGTGAAACGGTTGAAACCGGGGAGGGAGCCATGACCGACATCTACACCGGGGCCAAGACGCGGCTGCGGGCCTACCGCAGGGAGGACATCGACGCGGCGCTGGCCTACATCAACGACCCCGAGGTCAAGCGCTACCTGGCGCCGGGCATCCCGTTCCCGCTGACGCGGGAGGACGAGGAGCGGTTCTTCGCCGGGAACTCGGCGAACAAGGACTGCTACTCCTTCGCCATCGACACGCTGGACGGCCGCTACATCGGCGGCTGCGGCGTGCACCAGGTGGACTGGAAGAACAGCGTCTGCGAGGTCGGCATCTTCATCGGCGACCGGGCGCTGTGGGGCCAGGGCTTCGGCACCGACGCCTTCGGTGTGCTGGTGCGCTTCGCTTTCGAGCAGATGAACCTCAACAAGGTCCGCCTGCGGGTGTACGACTACAACCTGCGCGGGATCAAGAGCTACCTCAAGCTGGGGTTCAAGAAAGAGGGCGTGATGCGTCAGGAGCTGTTCAAGGACGGGAAGTACCACGACATCGTGATGATGGGGCTGCTGCGCGAAGAGTGGACCGGACGAATGAAAAATGAAAAATGATAAATGCAAAACAACCCGGGTCGGCAAACGCGGGACGTTGTTCTCGTTTCGTGAACTCGAGGGGCTGGAAACCTGCGTCTACCTGATCGAAGGGCCGAGGCATGCTTTCGTCATCGATACATTCCTAGGCCCGAAATCGATGGACATTGTGAAAAAGCGGCTGGCACGGGCGTTGCGCGACAAGCCGGCGGTGGTGGTCAACACTCACTTCCACTGGGACCACGTCTGGGGCAACTGCGCGTTCCCGGGCAGCCCGGTCGTGGCGCACGAGTCGTGCCGCGCGAAGATCGGGCGCGTCGGCGAAAAGGAACTGAAAGCCCATGGCTCAATGCAGCAAGGCAACGTCAAACTGGTCCTGCCCAATTGCACGTTCACCGACCGGCTGGTGTACGAGGATGACGAAGTGGAGCTCTTCCGCAGCCCGGGCCACAGCCCGGACTCCATCTCGGTCCACGATCGCAGGGACCGGGTGCTGCTGGTCGGCGACAACGTCGAGGAACCGCTGCCGTACCTCTATTCAACGGACCTGGCCGCGTACGAGCGGACGCTGGAGTCGTACCTTTCCCTGGGCGCCCAGCGGATCATCGCCGGGCACTGCGCGCGCGTCACTCGCGGCACCATCAAGGGCAATCTCGCGTATGTCCGGGCGTTCCGGAACGGCGGGACCGGAAAATACGACAAGGGGCAATTCCGGCAGACCCACCGACAGAACCTGCGGGTCATGGAACTTCTCCGGAAGAAAAGGAATACGTAGGGTGATGGCGAGGTATATCGGTCATCACCCCTTTTCATCCAACAGGAGGTCGGTCATGAAGCGGTTGATCATGGCGGTCGCGCTGGCGGCGATCCTGGCGTCCACGCTGGCTGCCGCGCCCAGCAAGCGCTGGAAAGATGTGGAGAAGGCCAGGAACAAGGGCCTGCCCAAGACCGCGATCGAGCACCTGGACAGGATCCTGGCCGAGACCCAGCGCGATGCGAAGTACGGCGAGTGGCTGAAGGCCCTGGCCGAGAAGATCATGCTGTACGGCGTGGTGCGGGGCAACCATCCCGAGGAGAAGATCCGCGCGCTCAAGGCGCAGGCCGCGGCCGCCGACACGTCGACCCGGCCGCTGCTGCAGGCCATCGAGGCCCAGTGGTACTGGCACTACTACAACCGCAACCGCTGGCGCTTCCTGCAGCGCACCCAGACGGCCGAGGTCAACGACACCGACTTCACCACCTGGGAACTGAAGAAGATCTTCGGCCGGATCGACTCGCTGTACTGGGGCGTGCTGGCCAACAAGGCGCTGCTGACAGGTATTTCAATTGCCGCCTTCAAGGATTTTCTCGAGCCCGGCACCATGCCCGAGTCGCTGCGGCCGACGCTGTACGATTTCCTGGCGCACGAGGCGCTGGCCTTCTACACCAGCGCCGAGCAGGCCGGCGCGCGGCCCGAGGACGCTTTCGAGCTCGACGCCTATTCGGACGCCATGGGGCCGCTGGAAAAATTCCTGGCCTACGCGCCGGAGACCACCGACTCGTCGTCGCCCAAACTGAAGGCGATCAAACTGTACCAATCGCTGCTGTCGTTCCACCGTGCTGCGGGCAACACCGATGCCCTGATCGACCTCGACCTGGAGCGGCTGCAGTACGTTAAAAACAACTCGTTCGGGGAGCGCCGCCACTGGGTTCTGATCTCGCGGCTGGAGGAGATCGTCGCGGAATACGGCACGCGGGAGATCGCTGCATTGGCGGCCTACCAGCTGGCGCGGGCCTGGGGCGAGGACAGTAACCTCGTCAAGGCGCGCGCCATCTGCGCCGAGTGGGAGCAGCGGTACCCGAAGAGCGTCGGCGGGCAATCCTGCGCGGCCTACCGCAGCGAGATCGAGCAGAAATCGCTGTCATTGACCGGCGAGCGCTGCGTGCCGTCGGCGCCGTCCAAGCTGCAGGCCAAATATAAAAACTTCACCAGGCTGTACTTCCGGGCGGTGAGCGACGACTGGAAGCGGTTCATGTCCAAGAAATGGGGCTACCCCAACAACCTGGACGACGCCGAGCTGGGCGCCCTGCTGGGCGAGCCGGCGGCGGCGTCCTGGGAAGTGGGAATGGAATCATACGGTGACTTCAAGGAGCATGCCATCGAGGTCGACGTGCCCAAACTGAAGCCGGGCTACTACCGCATCTTCGCGTCCTGGCAGCCGGACTTCGTCTCCTCCTCGATGGTCCAGCACACCTGGCTGTGGGTCTGCGACTACACCATGGTGGTGCGGACCGGCAACGGCCAGGTGGACGGCCTGGTGGTCGACGCCACCACCGGCGAGCCGATCCTTGGTGCCGAGGCCACCGTCGTATACCGCGACGGCGAGCACTACAAGTTCGGCAAGCAGGCGGCGACCGACCGTGACGGACGGTTCATATTCGAGAGCCTGGGCAGCTACTACGACAACCACCTCTTCCTGAAGGCCAAGGGCCAGGCGCTGTTCGATGCCAACGGCATTTACAGCGGCGGACGATCAGAGCCGCACGCCGACGAGCGGACCGTGTTCTTCACCGACCGCTCGCTCTACCGGCCGGGCCAGACCATCCATTTCAAGGGCATCTGCGTGCTGGTCGACCAGGCCAGGGACAACTACACGGTCCTGCCCAAACGATCGGTCACCGTGGTGCTGCGGGACGCCAACTGGCAGGAGGTCGCCCGGCAGACGCTGGCCACCAACGACTACGGCAGCTTCGCCGGGACCTTCACCGCGCCCGAGGGCCGGCTCACCGGCCAGATGACGATCTACGCCGAGCACCCGGTGGAGGGCCAGGCGGTGATCCGGGTGGAGGAGTACAAGCGGCCCAAGTTCACGGTCGAATTGCAGAGGCCCAAGGCCGCTTCGCGCCTGAATGACAGCGTCACGGTGACGGGCACCGCGATGAACTACAACGGCGCGGCGGTGGACGGGGCCGAGGTCCGCTACCGGGTGCGCCGGGTGGTGCGCTGGCCGTGGTGGTGGGGCTGGTACTGGTGGCGGCCGCGGCCCGAGAACTCGCAGGAGATCGCGCACGGTCGGGTCAGGACGGAGAGCGACGGCACGTTCAAGGTCTCGTTCTTCGCCAAGCCCGACCTGTCGGTGTCGCCCGAGGACGACCCGTCGTTCGAGTACACGGTCAGCGCGGACGTCACCGCGCCGGACGGCGAGACCCGCTCGGGCAGCGCCACTGTGACGGTGGGCTACGCCGCGCTGGCGGTGAGGATCGCCGCCCAGGAGGACGTCCAGGCCGACACCTACTTCGACGTGGCGGTCAGCGGCCAGACGCTGGACGGCGAGCCGCTGGCGGCGGGGAAGGTCACGCTGAACGTCTGGAGGCTGAAGGAACCCTCCCAGCCGGTCCGGGGCAAGCTGTGGAGCTACGATTGGCAATGGGACCAGCGCGGCGTGGCGACGTGGTCGGGCGAGTTCGGCCCCAACTGGATGGAGTGGCCGACCGACCGGCTGGCCGGAGAGCGGCAGATCACGGTCTCGGCCAAACCGGAGTCGCTGCGGCTGCAGCTGCCGGCGGGGCTCTACAAGATCGAGTGCGTGGCCCGCGACAAGTTCGGCAAGGAGGTCAAGTCGTTCCTGCCGGTGATGGCGCTGCCGGACTGGGAGGGCCGGAAGTTCGCGCTCAAATTACCGAACCTGGTCAAGACCAGCGGCAGCACCGTCGAGGTCGGCAAGAATCTGCGAGTGCTGTGGGGCACGGGCTACCAGACCGGCCGGGCGCTGGTGGAGGTCGAGCACCGGGGGAAGACCGTCAAGCGCTACTGGACAGACAAACAATCCACCCAGCATGCGTTCACCGTCCCGGTGCCCGAGGAGTACCGCGGCGGGTTCACGGTGCGGGTGACGCAGGTGCGCGAGAACCGCTCGTACGTCAGCCAGCTGCCGATCTATGTGCCGTGGGACAACAAGGAGCTAGAGGTCACGGCCGAGACTTTCCGCGACAAGCTGCTGCCGGGCCAGCAGGAAACCTGGAAGTTCCGGATCAAGGGGAAAAAGCAGGAGATCGCGGCGGCCGAGATGGCCGCGGCCCTGTACGACTTCTCGCTGGACCAGTTCCACCCCCATTCCTGGCCCGGGCTGGACGTTTTCCGGCGAGATTACAGCGGCCTCTCCAGCCAGTTCGCCAACGGCGCGCAAGGGTATGGTTACCGCACAAACGGCTGGAACGCTTACTACGGGTATCCCTCCATCAGTTACACGCATTTTCCCTCCAGCGTGATGGAGAACCTGTTCTACTACGGGTACGGCTTCGGCGGGGCGGACTCGCCGCGGAACGGTCGGCGCTACCGGGCCTCTAAGTCCGCGGGTGACGGTGTCGGGCTCGCCGTGGCCGAGTCCGCGCCGCCGCCTGCGCCTTCCGCAGCGCCGGTGGCCGCCCAGACGGCCGGGATGGCGGCGGACGAGGAGAAGGCAAAGAGCCCGGGCGCCAAGGGCGAGCCCGGCTCCAAGGCGGCCAAGGCGATGGACCTCACCGGGATCGCCATCCGCACCAACCTCAACGAAACGGCGTTCTTCTTCCCGCAGCTGCTGATGGAGCCGGACGGCTCGGTGACGATGAGTTTCGCCATGCCCGAGGCCCTCACCAAGTGGAAGTTCCTGGGCTTCGCCCACGGCAGGGAATGCCAGAGCGGATCGATCACGTCGTACACCGTCACCCAGAAGCAGTTGATGGTCCAGCCCAACGCGCCGCGCTTCCTGCGCGAGGGCGACGAGATCTTCTTCACCGCCAAGGTGACCAACCTGTCGGAGAAGGCCCAGAAGGGAAAGGTGCAGCTCAACCTGAAGGACCTGCTCACCGACCAGCCGGTCGAGGCCCAGCTTGGGCTCAAGACGACCACCTACGAATTCAACCTCAAGCCCAAGGCCTCACAGGGCTTCTCCTGGAAACTCAACGTGCCGAAGGGGGCAAAACCGCTGGCCTACACCGTCGCGGCCAGAAGCAAGCAGTTCTCCGACGGCGAGGCCGGGGCCGTGCCGGTGCTGACCTCGCGGATCTTCATCACCGAGTCGGTGCCCTTGTGGATCAGGGGCAACCAGGTGAAGCACTTCGCGTTCGACCGGTTGAGGCAGGTCGGCACCTCCGAGACGTTCGATCCCTACCGGCTGACCGTGCAGATGAGCTCCAATCCGGCGTGGTACGCCATCCAGGCGCTGCCGTACCTGATCGAGTATCCCTTCGAGTGCTCGGAGCAGGTGTTCAACAGGCTGTACGGCAACTCGCTGGCCGGCCACATTGCGAACGCCAATCCCCGCATCCGGCAGGTGTTCGACCAGTGGCGCGGCACCGACGCCCTCAAGTCGAATCTGGAGAAGAACCAGCAGCTCAAGAGCGTGATGCTGGAGGAGACGCCGTGGGTGCTGCAGGCCCAGGGCGAGTCGCAGGCCAAGCGCAACGCGGGGATATTGTTCGAGGACAACACGCTGAAGGCCAACATCGGGTCGGCATACGGAAAGCTTGCGGCGATGCAGCTGTCCAACGGCGCCTGGCCCTGGTTCCCGGGCGGACGGCCCGACCCCTACATCACGCTGTACGTGACCACCGGCTTCGCCCGGCTGCGGCACCTGGGCGCCAAGCCCGACATGGCCATGCCGCTGAAGGCGGTCGGCTACCTCGACTCGTGGCTGCGGGAATACTACGACCGGATCGAGCACAAGGAGCTCAACAACCTGTCGCCGCTGGTGGCGTTCTACCTTTACGGCCGCAGCTTCTATCTCAAGGACCGCGCCATCTCGGCACATAACAAGGTGGCGGTCGACTATTTCCTGGGCCAGGCTAATAAAAACTGGTTGAGATTGAACTCGCGGATGAGCCAGGGGTACTTGGCCCTGGCGTGCCAGCGGTTCGGCGACGGCAAGACCGCGAGGACGATCATGGCCTCGATCAAGGAGCGTAGCGTGTCGGACGAGGAGCTGGGCATGTTCTGGCGCGAGGACGAGCTGTCGTGGTGGTGGTACCGGGCGCCGATCGAGACCCAGGCGCTGATGATCGAGGCCTTCGACGAGGTGGCGGGCGACACCGTCGCGGTCGAGGACTGCAAGGTCTGGCTGCTGAAGCAGAAGCAGACTCGCGACTGGAAGACCACCAAGGCCACGGCCGACGCGGTCTACGCGCTGGTGCGGCGCGGCGACGACCTGCTGGCGTCCACCAAGATGGTCGAGGTCAAATTGGGCGACCTGGTGGTGCGGCCGGACAAGGTCGAGGCCGGCACCGGTTTCTACGAAAAGGCCTACCAGGGCCCGGAGGTCAAACCGCAATGGGCGGACATCACGGTCACCAAGACCGACAAGGGCATCGCCTGGGGCGGTGTGCACTTCCAGTACTTCGAGGACATGTCCAAGGTCACGCCTCATAAAACGAACCTCAGCCTCGAGAAGACGCTGTTCGTCAACCGCGACACCAAGTCCGGCGTCACCATCGAGCCGGTGACGGGCCCGCTGGCGGTGGGCGACCTGGTCACCGTGCGGGTCGTATTGCGTGTCGACCGCGACATGGAGTACGTCCACCTCAAGGACCTGCGGGGCTCGGGGATGGAGCCGGTCAACGTGCTGTCGCGCTACAAGTACCAGGACGGGCTGCTGTACTACGAATCCACCCGCGACGCGGCCAGCCACTTCTTCATCGACTACCTGCCCAAGGGCACCTACGTCTTCGAGTACCAGCTGCGGGTGCAGCTGAAAGGACGTTACCAGAGCGGCATCGCGGAGATCCAGTGCATGTACGCGCCGGAGTTCAACAGCCACTCGGGCAGCGTGTGGGTGGAGGTGAAGTGAACCGGGTTGCGCCCATAGCGGTTGTACTCATTCTTTTGCTAGCGCTCGTCACCGCGTTCGTCATCAGTGAAACGCCGAAACCGCCCGATCTGGTGCGTGACCGTGAGGCGATTTTGACCGCAGCCGTGCAGGAGATCGTCCGCACAAATGAGGACAACACCAAAGGCTATCGTTTGTCCACATACTATATAGCGATCGATGATGGCGATCCCGAACCGGTGCTGCTACGGAAGTGGTCAGCGTTCGTCCGCTCCTCGCTCCGCCCGATTTCGCAGTACCACGGCCAACACGGATTGGTGATCGGTCTGCACCCCCGTCGTGCTGAGGTCATTGGTGACACGGTCAAACTGGGCTACGGGTTTCAATTCGGTCCGCTGCATGGACGCTGCGGGACCTTCGCTTTGACGCGGAAATTCGGCGTCTGGAACGTGGAATATTCGGGCGCGATTTACCAGTTATAGGGGTGACGAGCTAAGTGGTTTAATATCTACGCGTGGGAACGAATATATTGACACCTGTGGGATAGAAAGGGGACAGCCAGATGAAGCGGCGCATCCACGATGCGCCGCTTTCTTTTCGGAAATTTCCCGTGAAAAAAACGGGGTTTTGTGGTAGTATTGATGTTGTGGACAGCCGATCGACGTACGTACGAAGGCTCGCCGACATCGCGCCGGGCCAGCGGGAGCTGGCCGGCGGCAAGGCCGTCAATCTGGCGCGGCTGATAAGGGCCGGCCTAGCCGTACCCGAGGGCTTCTGCATCACCGCCGGGGCCTACCGCGAGTACGCGGAGAAGTGCGGCGTCGACGCCGGATCGATGCCGCCGCCCCGGATCCGCGAGCTGCTGGCCGGGGGGACGGTCCCCGCCGGCATCCAGCACCAGGTGCTGACCGCTTACCGGGAGCTGGTCGGGTCCTGCGGCGGGGACATCGGCGTGGCGGTGCGGTCCTCGGCCGGGTCGGAGGACCGGGCCGGGAGCTCGTTCGCCGGCCAGCATGACACGATCCTCAACGTGAGGACTCAGGACGCGCTGCTGGCGGCCCTCAAGGCATGCTGGGCCGGCCTGTGGACCGACCGGGCCGCGGCCTACCGCGGCCAGAGCGGAATGGACCCGCGGTCGGTGGCAATGGCGGTGGTGGTGCAGGCGATGGTCGAGCCGGAATCGTCCGGCGTGATTTTCACCTGCAACCCGGTCAGCGGCGACAGCGGCGAGCTGCTGGTCAACGCGGCCTGGGGCCTGGGAGAGGGTTTGGTGTCGGGGCGGATAACGCCCGATGAGCTCGTCGTCGACCGGAAGACACTCAGGACGAAGCGGGCCCGGATCGCCGCAAAGAAAACGATGGTCGTCCCGGACGGGTCGGGCGTGATCGAGACGCCGGTGCCATCGGCAATGATCAAGCGGCCGGTGTTGAGCGACGGGAAACTCACAGAGTTGGCGCGGATCGCCCTGACCGTCGAAACGCTGTTCGGCGGCGCGCAGGACATTGAATGGGCGTACCGGGGCGGAATGTTCCATCTGCTGCAGGCGCGGCCGGTGACGGCGGCGAGACCACCGGCGCCGCCCGACGTCGTCTGGGGTGACAGTGCCAACCGGAAGCTGGCGGCGAGCCACCTGATCTTCTGGTCGAACTGGAACACCCGTGAGAACATGCCGTACCCGCTCAAGCCCATGGCCTGGTCGTTCTTCAACGACATCCTGGTGCCGGAGATCAGCAGGGTGCTGTGGGGCGTGGGCCCGGACTCCGCCCTATCGCGCAGCAGCCACTTCATCGACCTGATTGACGGCCGCGCCTACTGGAACATGTCGCTGCTGGCCGGGCACCCGTTCGCCGGTCGGATGATCATGCCGCTGCTGGGTCGCCTTGACCAGGAGGCGCACCGGACATTCGCGGACCTGGCCGCGTCCGGCGAGTTCAAGCCGGTACGGCCGGACCTGCCATGGTACCAGTTGGCCGGTCCCCTGGCCAAGGGGCTGAAGGCTTACGCCGCGTTCCCGTGGCTGGCCTCGCCCCGGTGGATCGAGCGCAAGGTCGCGGTCTTTTGGAAACAGGCGGAGGAGTATTGCCGCCTGCCCCTGGCTGCGCTGTCGGTCGCCGAGATGTTCGCCCAAGCCCGGCGCTACGGCCGCATCATCGCCGCCTTCGCCTTCCCGCTGCTGGTGATATCGAGCAAGTCGCTGCTGGGGCTGGCGGTGATCGCCCGGCTGGTCCGACGATGGCCCGAGCTGAGGGTCGACGACCTGCTGGCCGGCATCCCGGGGAACAAGACAACCGAGACCGCCCTGGAGTTGTACCGGTTGTCGCTGGCCCCAGAACCGGTGAAACGCGTGTTCGCTTCCCGGGAGGCCGTGACCCCCGGCGATGTCGCTGGTCTGGAGCGCGACCTTGATGGTTTGGCCGAGGGCCGCGAGTACCGGGTGCGGGTCGAGCGGTTCTTCGCCCTGTACGGACACCGCGGGATGAAGGACCTGGACGTGGGTCATCCCAGTTGGAACGAGGACCGGACCTACGTCTACCAGATGATCCGTTCGTACCTGAAGCTGGGCCGGGAGGACACCGATCCCCTGACACGGTTCGAGCAGGCCCGCCGGAAGCGGTTGGGACTGGAGGCCGAGATCGAACGGCGGCTGTCGTGTTCGCCGGCGGACCGGGCCATTCCAGTCCGCCGCTGGGTGTTCCGATGGGCGCTGCGGCTGGTGCACGATTTCTTCCCCTGGCGAGAGAACGAGAAATTCTACGGCATCAAGGTCTTCCCCGGCAGCCGGCGGATCATCGCCGAGACGGGACGCCGCTGGGCTTTGGCCGGGCTGATCGCGGATCCCGGAGACATCTTCTTTCTGACCATCCCCGAGGTCGAACGGCAGGAACAGGGCCGCGGGCCGGGCGGGGAAGCCATCAGAACGCTGGTCGCGCAGCGGCGGCCGGCGTGGGAACGGCAGGTCGATATCCCGGCGCTGTTCATCGTCCGCAGCGACGGCCGGCCGGTGATCGACGCAGCGCCGCGGGCCGGTCAGAACCGGCTGTTCGGCATCGCGGCCTCGAGCGGCCGCGCCACCGGCATCGCCCGGATCGTCCGGGAGCCGGCCGAGGCCGGCCGGCTCCTCCCCGGCGAAATCCTGGTGGCGCCCTACACCGAGCCCGGCTGGGCGCCGTTGTTCCTGCTGGCCCGGGCGGTGGTGATGGAGGTGGGCGGCGCCGTCTGCCACGGCGCCATCGTGGCCCGCGAATACGGCATCCCGGCGGTGGTCGGCGCCACCGGCGCAACAGCCGCCATCCGGGACGGCGACCGGATCATCGTGGACGGTGATGCCGGCTCGGTCGAGATCATCGGCGCGGACGGGGCAGCGCCGGCCGGAGGAGAACGGTGCAATCATCCGAGCAGCATGGGGGCAGAGACCAGATGAACGATGCGATCAAGCGACTCGAGGCCGATCTGGCGGCCTGCCCGCCGGGCGACGCCGCCCGGCGGGTGGAACTGCTGAACCGGCTGGGGCGCGAGCTGATGAATGTCGACGCCGCACGGGCGCTGGAGCTGGCGCAGGAGATCAAGCGCCTCTGCGCCGGGACGGGCGACCAACCAGGCTTGGCCGACGGCCTGGCCATGGAGGCCCAGGCCCGGTGCAACCTGTGCGATCTGGCCCGGGCCCGCGAGACCTGCCAGGAGGCGCTGCGGCTGCACGAGAAGCTGGGCAACGGCGCCGGCAAGGCGGCCGTGCTCAACACCCTGGGAAGGATCTACGCCCGGCAGGGGGACTACGCCAAGGCGCTGGTCAACCACCTTTCGGCCATGCGCATCCACCAGGAGACCGGCGATCTTTCCGGCCAGGCTTCCGCGCTCAATAACATCGGCGCCGACTACGAACTGATGTCCGACTACGAGAAAGCGCTGGAGCACTACTTCAGGAGCCTCGACATCAAGCGCCAGCTGGGCGACAAGCTGGGGCAGGCCGTCAGCCTGATGAACATCGGCGGCGTCTACGAGCAGCTGGACGACTTCAAGAAGGCGCTGTCCTGCCACGCCGACAGCATCGAGCTGTTTGGCTCCAGCGATGACGGGCGCCGGGGCGTCGCCTACAACAACATGGGCGAGATCTACCGAAAGCAGGGAGAGCTCCAGAACGCGCTCAACCACTACCAACGGGCGCTGACCATCGTCGAGACGGCGGGCGACCGGCAGGCGGCGATCGGCGTCATGATCAACATCGGGCAGGTCAGCCTGGCGATGGGGCAGCCGGAGCGGGCCGAACGGCTGTTCAGCCGCGGGCTGCAGTCGGCCACCGCCATCGGCGACAAGCACCACCAGGCCGAGGCCCTGCTGGCGCTGGGCGAGCTGCTGCTGTCGCAGCAGCTGCGCGAGCAGGGGTCCGCCTTCCTGCGGCAGGCGCTCGACATTGGCAACGAGCTGCGGGCCCGGGCCGTGGTCCGCCGGGCGCACCAGATCATGGCCGAGGCCCACAAGCGGGAGGGCGAGCACCGGGAGGCGCTGGAGCACTTCGAGCATTTTCACCGGCTGGACAGGGAGATCTTCAGCGACGCCGCCGAGCGCAAGCGGCAGGGCTTGGCGGCTCAATTCGACACCCAGCAGGCCGAGCGCAAGGCGGAGATCTTCAGGCTCAAGAACGTGGAGCTGGCGCAGGCCCTGGCCCAGCTCAAGGAGGTCAACCGGTCGCTGCAGCTGGCCGACGCCCAGAAGGCGAAGCTGGTCAACGCCCTCAACCGCAAGAACAAGCAGTTGGAGGCCATGGCCCGCGAGGATGCCCTGACCGGACTGCTCAACCGGCGTTCGCTGGCCCTGGAGCTGGCCAGGGAGTTTTCGACGGCGCGGCGCTTCAAAAAGATGCTGATGGTGGCGATGATCGACATCGACCACTTCAGGAAGATCAACCAGGTCCACGGCCAACAGGCGGGCGACGAGGTGCTGAAGGCCGTGGCCGAGCTGGTCTGCAAGAATCTCCGGCTCAGCGATTCCGCGGGCCGGTTCGGCGGCGAGGAATACGCGATCGTATTGCCCGAGACGCCGCCCGAGGGCGCGCTGCTGGTGTGCGAGCGGATTCGCGACCAAGTGGAGCGCCACCGGTGGGCCAAGATCAGCGCGGGGCTGGCGGTAACGGTCAGCATCGGCCTGACCGGCGACCTGTCCGTGCCGGACCACGAGAAAATGCTGTCGGCCGCCGACGCCAAGCTGGCCCAGGCCAAACGGGCCGGCCGCAACCGGGTGTGCGGATAGGCGTGACCAACGGCCAAGAAGACCGCTATCCATCCGGTGCGAAATGTAGTATAATGGGGGGGTGAGCGACATGAACGCGGGCATAACGGTGCGGTACGGCCAGCTGGTCAAATTGTTCGAGCGGCTGCTTGCGGCGCTGGTCCTGGTCGGCGTGGTAATCTCGGCCGTCACGGGTGCGATGCACCTGGTGCGGCTGGACTGGACCGAGACCCAGACCTTCTACGAGCTGATCTACCGGATCCTGCTGCTGGTGATCGGCCTGGAGCTGGCCCGGATGCTGGTGACCCACAGCCTGGTGGCGGTGATGGAGCTGCTGGCCTTCGTAATCGCGCGCAAGATGCTGAAGCCCGATCTGACCGCGGCCGACATCGCGCTGTCGGTGCTGGCGTTCGTGGCCCTGATGGCGGCGCGGCGCTACCTGATTCGAGATCCCCAGGACAACGTCTGTCTGCCGCAGACCGATCTCGGCGGGAGCGGCCCGGCATGACGACGAAACGCAGATTCTTGACCCAGCTGGGCCGGCGGGTCCGACGCCCGGTCAGGAAGCTAGAGGCCTTCCCCAACCGCCATCCCGGGCGGGACTATCGGGTGATTATCGAAACTGACGAATTCACCGCGCTGTGTCCGATCACCGGCCAGCCGGACTTCGGCACCATCACCGTCAGCTACGTCCCGGACAAGCTGATCGTGGAGTCCAAGTCGCTTAAGCTCTACCTCTGGAGCTTCCGGCAGGAGGGGCACTTCCACGAGGAGGTCGTCAACCGCATCCTCGACGACCTGGTCAGGGCCATCAAGCCGCGCACCATGGAGGTCAAGGGAACCTTCAATGTGAGGGGCGGCATTGCCATCACCGTGACCGCCGGGCATCCGGGCTAAACGATCAACGACGGACAATGAACAGGTGAACGTGAAGCATTCATTTCTGCACTCGTCCAGGAAAGAGACACATGCCATTGCGTAGACTGATGTCGCTGTTCAAGCGCAAGAAAAAATCCCAATCACGGCGTGACGATGATACTGCGTCCAAGGAGGACATCGCCAGGCACAAGCACCACGCAGGCCCCACGGTGCATCAACAGCATGGCGCAGGCCGTTCTCACCCCGCCGGGGCCCAACAGCACAAACCGCCGCAGCAATCCCATCATCAACCGCAGCGGCCGGCGCAGCACCACGGCCAGCACAAGCCGGCGCAGCCGACGCAGACACACCGCCAGGGCGGGCAGCGGCGCCCGGCCCAGCAGCCGCAGCACGGGCGCCCGCGCCCGACGCAGCAGGTCGCCAGGCAGCCCGTTCACCAGGCCCCGCGGTCGGCCGCCCAGCACTCGGCGCGGCCGCAGCACGTCCCGCATGTTCCCGCACCACCCGTCCGCGCCCCGCATGTCCCGCCGGCCCCCGCCCACCTTCCCCGTGCCCCGAAACCGGCGCCGGCCGGCCCGTCCCTGCGGTTCGACCAGCTGGGTCTGAAGCCGAACCTGCTGGAAGCAGTGATGGAAGAGGGCTACAGCGAACCCACGCCCATCCAGCAGCAGGCCATCCCAGTGGCACTGGCAGGCAGGGACATCCTGGGCTGCGCCCAGACCGGCACCGGCAAGACCGCGGCCTTCGCGCTGCCGATCCTGCAGAAACTGGACCGAGCCGAGGTGGTCAGCCAGCGTTACCACGACATCCGGGCGCTGATCGTCACGCCCACCCGGGAGCTGGCGGCCCAGATCGGCGAGAGCTTCAAGGCCTACGGCCGGCACACCAAGCGGAAGTACGCGGTGATCTACGGCGGCGTGTTCCAGGGCGTGCAGGTCAAGGCGATGTACGGCGGTGTCGACATCCTGGTGGCCACGCCGGGCCGGCTGCTGGACCTGATGCGGCAGCGGATGGTGCTGCTGCACAAGGTCGAGATCCTGGTGCTGGACGAGGCCGACCGGATGCTGGACATGGGGTTCATCAACGACATCCAGCGGATCGTGGCCAAGGTGCCCAGCCGCCGCCAGACGCTGTTCTTCTCGGCCACCATGCCGCCCGAGATCCGCACGCTGGCCGGCGGCATCCTCGACGACCCGGTGTCGATCGCGGTGACGCCGGACGTCTCCGCCGCCGAGACGGTCGACCACGTGCTGTACTACGTGGAGCGCGACGACAAGCCGGAGCTGCTGCGCCGGCTGCTGGCCGACCCCGGCATCAGCCGGGCGCTGGTGTTCACCCGCACCAAGGTGCGGGCCGACCGGGTGGCCCGCAAGCTGACGGCCTGGGGCATCCCGGCCTCGGCCATCCACGGCGACAAGTCGCAGGGCGCGCGCGAACGGACGCTGGCGGCCTTCAAGAGCGGCGAGTCCCGTGTGCTGGTGGCGTCCGACATCGTGTCGCGCGGCATCGACATCGACGACATCTCCCACGTCATCAACTTCGACATCCCGCACGAGGCCGAGGCCTACGTCCATCGCATCGGCCGCACCGGACGGGCGGGCGCAACCGGCCGGGCCATCTCGTTCTGCGACCGCGACGAGCGCGACGACCTGCGCCAAATCGAGCGGCTACTGGGCCGGGCGATCCCGGTCGTCGCCGGACATCACGACGGCTCGGCCGCGCCGGAGTCCCGCCCGGCGGGGGGGAGCTCCGGAGGGACCGGAGCCAACCGGCTGCGGGGCCAGCACGGCCGGTCCGGGAACCGCCGCCGCAGGCGGTGACGACACGGGCCGCCGGGCGCGGACGGAGAGAGCCGGCGGCGAACAGCGGGGAACGAGCGATGTACTACGCCACGGTCATCAGGCATTTCTCGGCGGCCCATCACCTGCGTGACTACGCCGGCAAGTGCGAACGGGTGCACGGCCACAACTACAAGGTCGAGCTCCAGCTGAAATCGCCGGCGCTGGACCGCACCGGGATGGTGGCCGATTTCGTGCAGATGCGCGAGGAACTGGACCGGCTGCTGCAGCGCTTCGACCATCAGGACCTCAACGAGATCAAGCCGTTCGACGCGCTCAACCCCACGGCCGAGAACATCGCCAAGCTGATCTACGAGGAGATGGCGCTGAAGTTCAGCTCCCGCAAGGTCAAGATCGGCTCGGTGACCGTGTGGGAGACCGAATCGTCATTCGCCAGCTATGCCGCGCACTAGGAAGGCGGTCGTCCTGCTGTCCGGCGGCCTGGATTCGGCCACGGCGCTGTACTGGGCGCGGGCCAAGGGATACGACGCCCGCGGGCTGCTGTTCGACTACGGCCAGCGGCACGACCGCGAGCTGCGGTCGGCCATGGCGCTGTGCCAGCGGCTCCACATCGACTTCGAGCTGGTGCGGTTCTCCCTGCCCTGGCGCGGCAGCAGCCTGCTGGATCCGTCGCGCCCGCTGCCGCACCCGCGGACCCGGGCCGCGATCGGCACGCGGATCCCGTCCACCTACGTGCCGGGGCGCAACGCCATCTTCCTGGCGTTCGGGGCGTCCTACGCCGAGGCCGAGGGCTGCGGTGCCGTGGTGATCGGCGCCAACGCGCTGGACTACTCCGGGTACCCCGACTGCCGGCCGGATTTCATCCGGGCGATGGCCAGGGCCGTGACGCTGGGCACCAAGGCGGGCCGCGAGGGGCGGCCGGTCCGGATCCTGGCCCCGCTGCTCAAGCTCACCAAATCCCAGATCATCACGATGGGACTGCGCCTGGGCGTTCCCTACGAACTGACCTGGTCCTGTTATCGGGGCGGCCCGGTGCCCTGCGGCCGTTGCGATTCCTGCCGCCTGCGCGCCGCGGGCTTCGCGCGGGCAGGCCTGGCCGACCCCGCAATGCAACGGATCTGAGCGCGCCATGAAAACCGACCTGACAAAGGAGCAATTGCGCGACCTGCTGGCCCTGGCCTACCTTGGCGAGTGGATGGCCAACGCGTACCAGAAGGACAGGCGCCGTTTCCTGCTGGAGCGCACCCAGCAGCACGTGTACGGCTTGGCCGGGGATGCCGGCTGCGGCGACTGGATCGACCGGGACGACAAGGAGAAGCGGCTGGTCCCGACCCGGGCAATGGAGAAGGCGCTGGGGCACCTGATCGAAGAGTACGACGACCATGTCTTCTGGGACCTGCTGGCCGAGCGGCTGGCCGAGCGCGACCTGGTGCGCGAGCGGGGCCACGACGCAGTGCATGAGATGACCGACGCGCAGTACGACGAGGCCCTGCGGCAGCACCTCGACCGCTGGTGGGGCGAGTTGGACGATCACGGTCTGGACCGGCTGTCAGCGCCTCCGTCCGAAGGGCGACGGGCGGAATGAAGGGGAAAAGAAAAGGACTTGACAAGCTGCTGGCAATCTGCTACTATTTTAGCCATTATCTCATCCAGAGAGGCGGAGGGACAGGCCCTGCGATGCCTCAGCAACCTGGGACCGCAAGGTCCCCAAGGTGCTAACTCCTGAAGTGATGCCATATCACTTGAAGATGAGCGAAAGGCCGAAAACCCTTTCCTGATGGCACGCGCTTCGGGGAAGGGTTTTCCCTTTGGTCTTCAGGAGCATTTTCTTGACTTTGGTATTATCCTGCGGTATTCTTGCATCATTCAAAGGCAAGGGGCATCATGCACGTCACCGAGCATCTGAACAAACGGACCAAGCCGCTGGTTTCCCTGGAGATCACCCCGCCGGAAAAGGGAAGTATAATCCGTCGTCATCTATTTTACGTAGTTACAATTCAAGTCTTATTGCTTGCATTCGTTTCTACCGCTTTCGCACAGAGCGATTCAGCAGATGTTACACATGTGTCTCAAACCACGATTTCGCAACCCAAAGAAAAACCGTTTCCCTTTCCGGGTACTCTGTTTTGGAAAAGTGGAGCAGCTATTAATAGATATGTCAATATCAAGACCTGCCAGACAATTGAACATTCAGTTTTCGAAACCAATCTCTTCAGTATTGCTACGATCACATCGAAGGATAGAAAGACCCGACTATCATCTAACTATCCAATAGTAATAATGCCGTTGACTTTTTTCGCGCTGGGGATGGGTGATCAAGACTTGGTATTTGCATCGTTGCTGCCCGAAATGATTGGTAACGGCAAGGTCTATTTCCCGATTATTACAGATCATGTTAGAATAGGAGGCGGTATGAACACCGACTACTATTTCTTTTACAAGAACTCCGTGATTTATAGCGAAGCCATTCTTGGAGTTAAGATCAAAACTAAAAATCTCCGGCTATATTGTGAGTACCGTTACCCCTTGAATAGCAGCTATCTTGATAACAATGAGCCGTACGTTGGAGTTAATATTGGAATATTCAATTGGGAGAATAAATAGTACATGCACGTCACCGAGCATCTGAACAAACGGACCAAGCCGCTGGTCTCGCTGGAGATCACCCCGCCGGAGAAGGGCCACAGCATCCAGGGGATCTACGACACGCTGGACCTGCTGTCGCCCTACGCGCCGTCGTTCGTCAACGTCACCTATCATCAGCAGAGCATCGTCTACGAGGAGCAGCCGGACGGGGCCATCCGCAAGGTGCCGACCCGCAAGAAGCCGGGCACCGTGGGCATCTGCGCCGCCATCGCCAACAAGTACCGGATCGAGACCGTGCCCCACCTGATCTGCGGAGGCTTCGGCCGCTACGAGACCGAGGACGCGCTGATCGACCTGCAGTACCTGGGTTTCGCGAACCTGTTCGTGATCCGGGGCGACCCGCCGCCCGGCCACAGCGAGTACCGCCCCGAGCCCGACGGCTACCGATACGCCTCCGAGCTGGTGCGGCAGATCGCGGCCCTCAATCGTGGCGAGTACCTGGAGAAACTCGACGACGCCATCCCGACGAACTTCTGCGTGGGCGTGGGCGGCTATCCCGAGAAGCACTACGAAGCGCCCAACCTGGCCGAGGACATCAAGAACCTCAGGCACAAGGTGGACCAGGGCGCCAGCTACATCATCAGCCAGATGGTGTTCTCGGCGGCGGCCTTCGGCACGTTCGTCACAATGGCCCGCGATGCGGGCATCACGGTGCCGATCATCCCCGGCGTCAAGGTGATCACCTCGGAGCGGCAGCTGACGGCCATCCCCCGCGACTTCCACGTCAACCTGCCGGACGAGCTGGTGTCGCTGATCCGCGATGCCAAGGACCACATCCAGGCGCGCGCGGCCGGCGTCGGCTTCGCGGTCAAGCTGTGTCTCGATTTGTTGGAGCAACACGTGCCATGCCTGCATTTCTACACCATGGGCCGGGGCGGTTCGGTGGCCGAGGTGCTGGGAGCGCTGAAGGGCAAGGCGCTGATTTGACCGTCGCAGATTCACTGGGCGAGCCGATCGTCGTCGTGCCGTACGATACCGCATGGCCGGAGCGCTACCAGCGGGAGCGGGACCTCATCCTTGACGCCATCGGCGCGCAGCTCGTCCGGATCGAGCACATCGGCAGCACGGCGGTGCCCGGTCTGGGCGCGAAACCGGTCATCGATATCATCGCGTCGTTGCCCACACTGCAGGATCATCGGCAGTGTGTCGGGCCGCTGCGATCGCTGGGATACCAGCACCGGGGAGAGGCCGGCATCCCCGGCCGGCAGTTCTTCCGCAAGATCGATCCGGACACCGGCCGACGGACGTGCCATCTTCATCTCGTGGCGGAGGCGGACCCGTTCTTTGACGAGCACGTCCTGTTCCGCGATTTTCTGCATGCGCATCCCGCGGTCGCCGATGAGTACGACCGCTTGAAGAGAACGCTGGCAACGCGCTTCGGCAACGACCGCGAATCCTACACCAATGCGAAAGCGTCGTTCATCTCGACGGTCCTGGGCAACGCGGGACGCTGGGCGCGGCAATGATCGTTTGACCGCATGAGAACGGACCTCGCGACATATCTCGCCGAGCACCGCGACCGCATCCTGGTCTGCGACGGCGGGATGGGCAGCTGCCTGCTCAAGGCCGGGCTGTCCGATCAGGACTACGGCGGACATCCCGGCTGTCATGAGTTCCTCAACATCATGCGGCCCGATGTCATATCGCAGATCCACCGCGACTATTTCGCGGCCGGCGCGCGGATGGTCGAGACCAACAGCTTCGGCGGAGCGGCGCATGTCCTAGCCGAGCACGGGCTGGCCGAACGTTGCATCGAGATCAACAGGGCCGCGGCGGCGCTGGCGCGCACGGTCGCCGATGATTTTCCAAGATCCGCTGCACCATGCTTCGTGGCGGGGTCCATCGGCCCGGGCTCGAAGCTGCCGAGCCTGGGGCAGATCACGTTCGACGAGCTGGTCGCCAGCTACACGCCCCAGGCGCGGGGCCTGTTCGAGGGCGGGGTGGATTGCTTCATCTGCGAGACATCGCAGGACCTGCTGCAACTCAAGGCCGCCATCGTTGCTGTCACTGACGTTTGCGGACAACACGCAGCGAAGCCGCCCATCATCGCGCAGGTCACGATCGATAAAACCGGGCGTACACTGACTGGCTCGGATATCGCAACCGTGCTGGGAACGCTGGAATCGTTGCCGGTGATGGCGATCGGATTGAACTGCGGGCTGGGGCCGGACGGGATGGCCGAGGCCGTCCACTTCCTGGCGACGCACTCGACCAAGCTGCTGTCGGTGATGCCCAACGCCGGGCTGCCGAAGCTGGTCGGCGGCCGCGCGGTCTACTCGCTCGGACCCGAGGCCTTCGCGCAGCAGATGCGGCGCTACGCGATAAACCCAGGATTGAACATCGCGGGGGGCTGCTGCGGCACNNGAGCGCACCAACGCCAGCGGCAGCCGCGTCTTCAAGGAGCTGCTGCTGAAGGGCGACTGCGAAGGCATGGCGGCGCTGGCTCTGGAGCAGGAGCGCGAAGGCGCGCATGCGGTAGATCTGTCGCTGGCCACGGCGGGAAGGGACGAGGCGGCGGACTTCTGCCGCTTTGCGGCCATGCTCAACCAGCGGCTGCGGGCGCCAGTGATGGTCGACAGCACCGACCCCACTGCGGTCGAGGCCGCCCTCCAGCGACTGGCCGGGCGCTGCGCGGTCAACTCGGCCAATTTGGAGAACGGCGAGGACAAGGCCAAGCGGATCATCGCGCTGTGCGCGCGCTATGGCGCGGCGCTGGTCTGCCTGGCCATCGACGAGCGGGGCATGGCCATGAGCGCGGACCACAAGGTCGAGGTCGCCGCCCGGCTGCGCGAGCTGGCGCTGGCCGGCGGTCTGTCGGACGGCGACCTGTTCTTCGACCTGCTGACGTTCACCCTGGGCAGCGGCGAGCCGTCGCTGCGCGGCTCGGCCGCCGCCACGCTCGACGCCATCGGGCAGGTTAAAAAGCTCTACCCGCGTTCCTTCACGTCGCTGGGTGTCAGTAATGTATCATATGGTTTGCCCCAGGTCGCGCGCCCCTATCTCAACTCGGTGTTCCTGCACCGCGCGGTCGGGCGAGGTTTGGACGCGGCCATCATCCACGCCGGAAAGATCCGGCCGCTGCACGCGATACCGTCCGCGGTCAGGCGGCTCTGCGACGACCTGATCGACGGCGATGCCGCGGCCGGCCAACGGCCGCTGGAGCGCCTGCTGGAACACTTCTCGCGCACGGATCTTCCAGTGACGAGGGGACGGCGGGCGCCCCCGCTGCCCCCGGAGCGGCAGCTGTCGCGGCTGGTGGTCGACGGCAACGCCGAAGGGCTGGAGGGCTTGGTCGCGGCGCTGCTGAAACGTCACGGCGCGGCGGGCATCATTCAGGGGATGCTGCTGCCGGGAATGGACGAGGTCGGGCGCCTATTCTCCCGGGGGCAGTTGCAGTTACCGTTCGTGCTGCGATCGGCCGAGGTGGTAAAGCAGGCGATGGTGCTGCTGGCGCCGCAGCTCAAGGCGAACAAAGTCGCGTCGAGGGGCACCATCGTGCTGGCCACGGTGCGGGGTGACATCCACGACATCGGCAAGAACCTGGTCGACATGATCCTGACCGCCAACGGCTATCGTGTGGTCAACCTGGGGGTCCGACGGACGGCGGAGGACATACTGCTGGCGGCCGACCGGCACCGGCCCGACGCCATCGGGCTGTCGGGATTGCTGGTCGAGTCGGTCAAGGCGATGTCCGAGTATCTGGAGATCTTCGCCGAATCAGGATTGCATATTCCCGTGATCTGCGGCGGTGCGGCGCTGACGAAAAAATACCTCGATGTGCGGATGAAGCCGTCCTACCCCGCGGGCGTCCATTACGCCAAGGACGCGATGGATGGGCTGAAAATCCTGAAGGAGATCGTCGGCAAACCTGATATTACATCGAGGAGTGTCATCAGAAAACGAAAGCATAAATCGAAAAAGAATATCGGCCCACGGGGGAGAGCCAAACAGTCGATCGTTCATGCCCGAACTCACGGTGTTACGGTCGTGCGAAATATATCGAGCGCAGAAGTATTCAACAAACTTGATAAAGCCGCATTGTTCAAAAAACGCTGGAGGTTGGGGGAACTCTCGCAGAAGCAAAGGCTCGAGGCCGAAACGCGCCTGCTCGGATTGTGGCGCATCCTGCGGCCGATGATACGGCCCAAGGCCATGTACGCCATGGTTCACGTGGACGACCGGCGCTTCGATTTCAAGATGAACATCATGAAGCAGCAGGCCGAATACGGCATCCAGCTCGTGACGCTGGGAACCGACCTGGGGAGAACCAAGCCGGTGACCGCCGAGGAGAAGTTCCTGCTGCACGGACTGGCCGCGGAGCTGACGGAAGCTTTGGCCAAGTGGTGCGACGCGAAGCTCGCCAAGCAGAACGGCTGGAAACGGACGCGGCGGATCAGCCCGGGTTACCCGGTGTGGCCGGAACTGTCCGAGCAAAAGAAGATCTTCGCATTGCTCAAGCCGGGCCGAATCGGCGTCAGGCTCAGCGAGGGATTCCAGATGATCCCGGAATACTCGACCAGCGCCGCGGTGCTGCCGCGCTGACGACCGGGCCCCGCCCACGGCGGGGCCCGGTCATTTATGGGTTGATTTTATCCGCGGAACGGTGTAAAGTTATCGCACCGCACCCACCGGGACGACCGACCGCCATCCCGAAACGAGATGCGCCGCGATGCCGACCGCCAAGATCATCGAGATATTCCATTCGCTGCAGGGCGAGGGGATCCATCTGGGGGAGCCGATGACCTTCGTCCGATTCCTGGGCTGCAACCTGTCTTGCGACTACTGCGACACGCGCTACGCGACCGACGAAACTCGGGCCACGGAGATGTCGGCGGACCAGGCCGTCGCGCAGGTGCGTTCGCTCGGACAGCCGGGCGAGTTCATCGCGCTGACCGGCGGCGAACCATTGCTGTGGGCGGACTTCATCGCCGAGATCGGCCAGGTTCTGAAAACGGCGGGGTACAAGCTGTACCTGGAAACGAACGGCACGCTGCTGACCGAGCTGGCGAAGGTGGTCGCATTGCTTGACGTCGCCGCGATGGACATCAAGCCGCCGTCGGCCTGCGGCGCCGACCTGTGGGACGCGCACCGCGAGTTCCTGCGCATCGCCGGGGAACGGGCGTTCGTCAAGCTGGTGGTGGCGGCCAACACGCAGATGGCCGAGGTCGAGCGGGCCGCGGCGCTGGTGGCGGAGCGGGGCCGGGTCATGCATTTCGTGCTCCAGCCGGCGGAGGGGCAGCTGGCCCCGGACATGCAGTTCGTCCGCCGCTGCCAGGCCGCGGCCGACCGGCACCTCGACCAGGTCCATATCATTTCGCAGATGCACAAGCGTTGGGGCGTCCGTTAACAGCGAGAGGGAGGTCGGCCATGTTCTGTACGTTCTGCGGCACAAAGAACCCCGACGGCATCGCCCGCTGCACCCAGTGCGGCGGAGAGATGCCGGTGCCGGGCCGCCGCGACCGGTCCTGGTTCGCGTACCGGCCGGGGCCGGGGCTGGGGTGCATGATCGGGCTGGCGGCGATCGGGTTCGTGTCGTTGGCGATCGCCGTGCCCCAGTACCTCCTGTACCGGCGCCACATCGCCATGGCCAAGGAGGCCGTCGTCCGTAGCAACATGCGGTCGCTGCGAGTGGCGATGGACCAGTACGCGGCGGAATACGGCCGCTATCCCGTCGATCTCGACGCCCGCGGCATCAGCCCCGGCGAGCCCGACCTGCGCGACGTCCGGATGATGCTGAGCCGCCTGCAGAACCCGTTCGACCCGGTGCACCCGGCGGTGATCGTTTCCCCGGCCTATCCGCCCGACTGGAAGGCGCTGCGGCCGGGCCAGGTGGTCTACGTACCGCGCGACACCTGCGACGGCTGGCCCCGCGGGTTCCTGATCTACGGCATGGGCGGCACGCGGCCGCTGGCCGACAGCATCCTCTCGAGCTTCCCATGACCACATCCGACGCGGCGCGGATCGACCTGCCCGCGCTGGAGACCGTCCGGCTGCGGCTGCGCCCGTTCTCCCCGGATGACGCGCGGGACGTGTTCGACTATGCCTCAGATCCCGAGGTGACCCGCTTCGTTTTCTGGTCGCCGCACACGACCGTTCAGGAGAGCATCGATTTCGTCAACCGGCACGTCCAGCTGGCGGGCAACGGCGAACTAGCCTCGTGGGCCGTGGAACACGCGGCCGACCGCAAGATGATCGGCACCTGCGGGTTCACGTGGTGGCGGCCCGAGCATGGCAAGGCCGAGATCGCCTACGCCATCTCCCGCCAGTACTGGAACCAGGGCCTGGTCACCGAGGCGGTCGGCGCCTGCATCTCGTACGGGTTCGATGTGCTGAAGCTCAATCGGATCGAGGCGCGCTGCATGCCGGACAACATCGCCTCCGAGCGGGTGATGCAGAAGTGCGGGATGCGGCACGAAGGCACCATGCGGCAGACCATGATGGTGAAGGGGCGGCGCATCGACCTGAAGCTGTACGCGATCCTGCGCGAGGAATGGAGGAAGAGCGATGAATCCTAGTGCGTTCCGCATCGGGGTCGCCGTCGCCCTGGCGCTGCTCTGCCACCCGGCCGGTGCGCAGACCTTCAAACAGCAGCAGCTGCGGCATGCCCACGTCCAGGCGGCCTACCGCGACAAGGAGGCGGCCGTCAAAAAGCTGCTGGCGGACAAGGGCGTCGCCTACCCGCCGGGCCGGCTGTTCATCCGGGTCTTCAAGCGCGAGGGGCGGCTGGAGCTGTGGGCGGCGTCGCGGCCGGCGGAGCGGCTGGCGCTGGTCGCGTCCTATGACATCTGCGCCGCGTCGGGCGGCCCCGGACCCAAGCGGCGGCGCGGCGACGGCCAGGTGCCGGAAGGCTTCTACCGCATCAACCACTTCAATCCGACGAGCACCTTCTACCTGTCGCTGGGCGTCAGCTACCCCAACCGCTCCGACGTCCTGCGCAAGACCGGCCGCGACCCGGGAGGCGCCATCTACATCCACGGCGACTGCGTGACCATCGGCTGCATGCCGCTGACCGACGACAAGATCAAGGATGTCTACGTGGCCGCGCTGGAGGCCTCGGACCAGAACCGCCGCGAGGTCCCCGTCCACATCTTCCCCTGCCGGATGGACAGCGCGGGCATGGCGGCGCTGCGCGCCGAATTCAAGGACGACCGCGCGCTGCTCGACTTCTGGGCCGAGCTCAAGCCGGGGTTCGACCGCTTCGAGCGGGACCGCATGGTCCCGAAAGCGTCCATATCCGCCAAGGGGAAGTACTTGTTCCCGGGAAACTGAAACCAGCGGGGAGACGCCATGCCGGACGACACCATCCCCATCCACTACGTCGGCACGATCGACGAGGCGGAGCAGTTGTGCCGGTCGCACGGCGAGTTCTGGGTGTCGAACTGCGGCTGCCGCGAGGGCAACAAGAAGGGCTGCGCCCGCTCGCGCACCGACGTCTGCCTGATGTTCAGCGGGGGACAGGGCGCCAGCGGCTCGGGCAAGCGGGAGATCACGAAACAGGACGTCGCAACCATCCTCGAGGAGGCCCGGTCCAAGCGGCTGGTGGCGCGGCCGTTCCGCAGCGACGACCGCTCGACCATCGACGGCATCTGTTTCTGCTGCGACGACTGCTGCGGCTATTTCCTCGACCCCACGGAGGTCTGCGACAAGGGTGCGCAGATCGAGAAGACGGACATGGGGAAATGCACGCACTGCGGCGCCTGCGCCAGCGCCTGCCATTTCGGCGCGCGCAAGATGAAACAGGGCGCGCTAACGGTAGACCGCGACAAGTGCTACGGCTGCGGGCTGTGCGTCGACGTGTGCCCGGTGAATTGCATCGAGATGAAGAAACGAACAGCATAACCACAGAGAACTCAGAGTGGTCATTGCCAAGGGTAAGGACCACGGGGTGAAAAATGTCTCTGTGCCCTCTGTGGTTAATGCTAAACGAGGGACATATATGGAAACTGCCAAACAAGCCGCGCTGCGGCGGCTGCAGGCCATCCCCGGCGTGGGGCCCAGCATCGCGGAAGATCTCTACCGTTTGGGCATCAAGAAGGTCTCGTGCCTAAAAGGGAAAGACCCGGAGAAGCTCTACGCCACGTTCTGCGCGATGGAATGGAGGCGGATCGATCGTTGCCTGTTGTACGTGTTCCGCGAGGCGGTCTATTTCGCCTCACACGTGCGGCACGACCCGGAAAAGCTCAAATGGTGGAACTGGTCTGATAGCAAATTAGATGCAAGGAATAAACAATGAAACCCGGGAAAATATTACTATATCTATCTTTGGCACTATTTTGTGCATTCATAATATCTGTATTATTATCGTTCACAAGCATCGTCTCTATGGGGCTGCTTGTAAGTTCTGCGGGCTGTGTTCTTTCAAGAAATATATTGCATATCATAAAACAAAAAGAACACAAAGCAATAAATATTGTCACGACAGTGCTATTTGCAAGTTTCATTTTAACGTTATTCATCATGGGATTTGATATTAAAAATATGCTTAATGTCGAAAATTATCTAGTTATAATTCTGATTGTATTTATTGCTCTGGTCGCAATAAATGTATATGATTTGGTTAAATGGCTGAATAAAAAATGGAAAATGAAAAACTAAACTTGTAAGGAATAATAATAATGTCTGTAACGATCAAGGAAGTCTCCAATAAAAAGGAACTGAAACAGTTCATCCATTTTCCGTTCTCGCTCTACAAGGACCACCCCAACTGGGTGCCGCCGCTGCTGTTCGACGAGCACGAGACGCTGAACCGCGCCAAGAACCCGGCCTTCGAGTACTGCGAGGCCAAGTACTGGCTGGCATATCGCGACGGCGCGGTCGTGGGCCGGATCGCGGGCATCATCAACCGGCGCTACATCGAGAAGTGGGGCAACAAGTACGCGCGCTTCGGCTGGGTCGACTTCGTCGATGATGCCGAAGTGGTGAAGGCCCTGTTCGACACGGCCGAGCAGTGGGCCCGGGAGCGGGGCATGACGGGCATCCACGGGCCGCTGGGCTTCACCGACATGGACCACGAAGGCATGCTGGTCGAGGGCTTCGACGAGCTGGGCACGCTGGCCGCCATCTACAACCACCCGTACTACCCCAAGCGGCTCGAGGAGATCGGCTACGCCAAGGACGTGGACTGGGTGGAGTTCGAGGTCAAGGTCCCGAAAACACTGCCGGAGAAGGCCGAGCGGGTGGAGAAGATCGTGATGAAGAAACTGGGGGTGCGGGTGCTCCAGGCGAAAAGCGCCAGGCAGATGCTGCCCTACGCCAGGGACATGTTCCACGTGCTCAACGCCGCCTTCGCGCCGATCTACGCCTTCGTGCCGCTCAACGAGAAGCAGATCGACCTCTACGTCAAGCAGTACTTCTCCTTCATCAGGCCCGAGTTCACCAAGATCGTGCTGGACAAGGACGACAAGGTGGCGGCGTTCGTGATCGGCATGCCCTCGCTGTCGCGGGCCCTGCAGAAGGCCAGGGGGCGGCTGTTCCCGTTCGGTTTCGTCCACATCCTGCTGGCGATGCGCAAGCCGAAGTACATCGACCTCTACCTGGGCGCGGTGCGGCCCGACCTCCACAACAGCGGCACCGACGCCCTGCTGATGACCGAGCTCAACCGCTCGGTGATTGCCGCCGGCATCGTCTCGGTCGAGACCAACATCGAGCTGGAGGACAACGTCGCGGTGCAGAACCATTGGAAGTACTACGACGCCCGGCAGCACAAGCGGCGGCGCTGCTACATCAAGACATGGTGTTGACACGAACGATTGGATGATCGCATGAAGACCGGTTTCGACAACGAGAAATACCTGAAACTGCAGGGCGAGGCCATCCTCAAGCGGATGGAGCAGTTCGGCAACAAGCTGTACCTGGAGTTCGGCGGCAAGCTGATCTACGATTATCACGCCGCCCGGGTGCTGCCCGGCTTCCACCCCAACGTCAAGATGCAGCTGCTGCAACAGCTGAAGGACCGGGCGGACATCCTGCTGTGCATCTACGCCGGCGACATCGAGCGCCGCAAGATCCGCGCCGACTTCGGCATCACCTACGACATCGACGCCATGAAGCTGATCGACGACCTCAAGGCCCACGGCCTGTCGGTGGCCGCAGTGGTGATCACCCGGTTCGAGGGCCAGCCGGCCGCCACCATCTTCAAGAACAAGCTGGAGCGGCGCGGGCTGACGGTCCACACCCACAGCTTCACCAAGGGCTACCCCACCGACGTCGACACCGTGGTCAGCGACGAGGGCTACGGCGCCAACCCCTACGTCGCCACCGACAAGCCGCTGGTGGTGGTCACCGGACCGGGACCGAACAGCGGCAAGCTGGCCACCTGCCTCTCCCAGATGTACCACGACCACCGCCGCGGGCTGAAGTCCGGCTACGCCAAGTTCGAGACCTTCCCGATCTGGAACATCCCGCTCAAGCACCCGGTCAACGTGGCCTACGAGGCCGCCACGGCCGACCTGCGCGACCGCAACATGATCGACCCTTTCCACCTGGAGGCCTACGGACAGACCGCGGTCAACTACAACCGCGACATCGAGGTGTTCCCGGTGCTGCGGCGGATCCTGGCCAAGATCATGGACGACCCGCCGTACAAGTCGCCCACCGACATGGGCGTCAACTGCGCCGGCTTCGGCATCGTCGACGACGGGGCGGTGCAGGACGCCGCGCGGCAGGAGGTGATCCGGCGCTACTTCCGCTACCGCTGCGAGCACATCATGGGATTCGTGGACGGCGGCACCGTCCAGCAGGTCGAGCTGATCATGAACGACCTGGGGCTGACGCCGGAGGACCGGCCGGTGGTGGCGCCGGCCCGCCGGGCCGCGGCCGAGGGCCAGGACCGAGGCAAGGGCAATGAGGGGATCTTCTGCGGCACCGCCCTGCAGCTGCCGGACGGGATGATCATCGCCGGCAAGAACTCGGCACAGATGCACGCCGCCTCCAGCCTGGTGCTGAACGCGGTCAAGCGGCTGGCCGGCATCCCCGACAGCATCCACCTGCTGGCGCCGGCGGTGATCGAGTCGATCGCCAAGCTGGACCGCCAGGTGCTGCACAAGAGCGCGGCCAGCCTGGACCTGGAGGAGACGCTGATCGCGCTGGCCGTCAGCGCCATGACCAATCCCACGGCCGCGGCCGCGGTGGAGCACCTCAAGGACTTGCAGGGCTGCGAGGTGCACAGCACCCACATCCCCACTCCGGGCGACGACGAGGGGCTGCGCAAGCTGGGCGTCAACCTCACCAGCGACCCCAACTTCTCCAGCCACAGCCTGTTCGTGGCGTGAACCGGCCGCGTCCCCGGTGCGGTCCGACGCAGTGATGCCCAAGCACTTTTCACAGAAAGTTATTGCGAAAAAAACCGAATAGTTATACAATACCCCACAGTTCACTTCACCACTGATGCGCCGACGCCCTCGATGAAGAAAACAACGATCAAACTCGACCTGAACGGCCCGCTGAAGGACTCGCAGCGCGCCCTGGCGGAATTCTGTTCGAAGCGCTCCAACGTCGCGGCGATGCAGGACGTGGCCCACACGCTGGCCGCGGCGTTCCAGCGCGGCAACAAGGTGCTGGCCTGCGGCAACGGCGGCTCGTCCTGCGACGCCGCGCACTTCGCCGAGGAGTTCGTGGTCAAGCTGCGGAAGGACCGCCGGGCCCTGCCGGCCATCGCCCTGACCGAGAGCTCGTATCTGCTGGCGGCGGCCAACGACTACGGCTTCGACCGCGTCTTCGAGCGCGGGGTGGAGGCCTTCGGGGTCCCGGGCGACATGCTGGTGGCCATCTCCACCAGCGGCGATTCGCCCAACATCATCCGGGCGGTGCGGGCGGCGCGGCGGCGCAGGATGGTCACCGTCGGGCTGCTGGGCCGCGGCGGCGGGAAGATGAAAGGGATGTGCGACTTCGAGATCGTGGCACCGGGCCGGACCTCGGACCGCATCCAGGAGGTGCACATGGCGGTGCTGCACGTGATCATCGAGGGCGTGGAGCGGCTGCTGTTCCCCGAGAACTATCGCTGATGCCCCGCGTCCTCGCGGGCCGGACCGGCACCACGGAGATGAACCCATACCGATGAAGATCGTCATCGCCCAGATGAACCCGGTGGTCGGCGACATCGCCGGGAACCTGGCCCTGCTGAAGCGAGCCATGGACCAGTGCCGGGCCGACAATCCCGACTTGGTGGTGTTCCCCGAGCTGTTCCTGACCGGCTATCCGCCGCGCGACCTGCTGCAGCGGCCGGGTTTCCTGGCCGCGGTCCGCACCGGGCTGGACGAGGCGGTCAAGCGCTCGGCCGACTACCAGGCCGGCATCGTGCTGGGCGCGCCCACGGCCAACGGCCGGCATTCCGGCAAGGGCCTGTACAACTCGGCGGTGCTGATCCACCGCGGCGCGATCGTCGGGACCCAGCCCAAGTCGCTGTTGCCGTCCTATGACGTGTTCGACGAGACGCGCTACTTCGATCCGGCCGGCGGGATCGCGCCGATCGAGTTCAAGAAGGAGTTGCTGGGCGTCACGGTGTGCGAGGACGCCTGGAGCGATCCGGCGCTGTGGGGCGGCCGCCGGATCTATACCCTCGACCCGGTGGAGCAGCTGGCGCAGAAGGGGGCCACGGTGCTGGTCAATATCTCGGCATCGCCCTTCGAGATGGGAAAGGAGCAGGCCCGGTTCGCGCTGATCGGGGGCCACGCCAAGAAGCGCGGGTTGCCGTTCGTCTACGCCAACCAAGTGGGCGGCAACGACGAGCTGGTGTTCGACGGCAACAGCTTCGCGGCCAGCGCGGGCGGCGGGCTGCTGGCGCAGTGCCCCGGCTTCCGTGAGGCGCTCTGCGCCTTCGAGACGCGGGGCGGCGGCGTGGAGCCGGCCGCCGCCGCCGAGGTGGACAGCGTCTACCAGGCGCTGGTGCTGGGCATCGCCGACTACCTGGCCAAGACCGGGTTCAGCAGGGCCGTGGTGGGGCTCTCCGGCGGCATCGACTCGGCGCTGGTGGCCTGCCTGGCGCGCGACGCGCTGGGCGCCGGCAACGTGCTGGGCGTCACCATGCCGTCTCCCTACTCGTCCAAGGGCAGCGTCGACGACTCGCTGCAGCTTTCCGCCAACCTTGGCATCCAGTGCAAGGCCATCCCCATCACCGAGATATTCAACGGCTACCTGGGCGCGCTCAGGGCGCAGTTCCACGGACGGGCCTCGGACACGACCGAGGAGAACATCCAGGCCAGGATCAGGGGCAACATCCTGATGGCGATCTCCAACAAGCAGGGGCACCTGGTGCTGTCCACCGGCAACAAGAGCGAGCTGGCCGTGGGGTACTGCACGCTGTACGGCGACATGAGCGGCGGCCTGTCGGTGCTGGCCGACGTTCCCAAGACGCTGGTCTACCGGCTGGCCGCCCATGTCAACCGCGGGCGCGAGGTGATCCCGGCCGCGATCATCGGCAAGCCGCCATCGGCCGAGCTGCGGCTCAACCAAACAGATCAGGATACCCTGCCACCCTACGACGTGCTGGACGCCATCCTGCACCATTATATAGAGGAGCACCGGCCGCCGGCCGAGATCGCCGGCCTGGGGTTCGACCGATCGACCGTCGACCGGGTGGTGGCCATGGTCCGCAACAGCGAGTACAAGCGGCGCCAGGCGGCCCCGGGGCTGAAGGTCACCAGTAAGGCCTTCGGCGCCGGGCGACGGATGCCGGTGGCGGCGAGGTGGGAGGAGTGACGCCAGCTCGGCGGCCCGATGGAAGGGCGCCTGATAGAAAATCAGCTTGACTTTTTCAGGTCAATGTGAAATAATTCACAATTCTTGGTTCGGAGCCGTAGCCTGATAGCGCTATGGCTGGTGTTGCTTTTGTCCCTCAGCACGCCCTCTTTCATGCATTCACAGGTTCGACGCCATGCCGGAAAAGAAGCTGTATTCTCTGCCCAAGGCCAAGGTCCCCGGGCTGATCGCCGCGCTGCTGAAGTCCAAGCACCGGGTGTGGGGACCGGTGCAGGGTGAGCACGGCGACACCTTCCTCAACGAACTGTCCTCGGCCAAGGACCTGTGCCGGGACTATGTCAACGGGTTCCTGGGCGCCAAGCGCTATGTCTTCCCGCAGCTGGAGGAGATGTTCCGGTTCAGGAAGACCGGCGCCGGGCTGACGCTGTCCCCGCCGCCGCCGCCGCAGCCCACCGTGGTCTGGGGCCTGCGTTCCTGCGACATGTCGGCGGTGCTCTATTTCGACAGTTTCTTCGGCCGCGGCGCCAAGTCCGGGCCCAACTGGAAGGCCGGAGACCCGCTGCCCGACCCGCTCTACGTGGCGCGGCGCGAGGCCGCGGTGTTCGTCAGCATCGCCTGCAACACCGCTGGGCCCAAGTGCTTCTGCGTCTGCACCGACAGCGGACCGTTCCTTTCCAAGGGCTACGACGTCCAGCTGACCGACCTGGGGTCGCACTACCTGGCCGAGACCGGCACCGCCAAGGGGGAGCAGTTCGTCGCCGGGCACCGGCAGTTCTTTGGCGCCGGCCGCGAGGACGACATGAAGAAGCGGCGGGCACTGGAGGTCCAGGCCGAGAAGACCTTCCAGGAGCCGGTCAGCTTCTTCGCCAAGGCCATGCGCAAGCTGGACCGGGGCGCGGTCAAGCCGGCGTTCTGGCAGAAGGTGGCCAGCTACTGCATCGGCTGCGGCGGTTGCATCTACGCCTGCCCGATGTGCAGCTGCTTCGACGTGGACGATGTCAAGATCTCCGGGACCGAGGGCGCGCGCGTCCGGTCGTGGGACACCTGCGACTTCGCCGGCTTCACCCGCGAGGTGAGCGGCCACAACCCGCGGGCCACGAGGGCCGACCGCCGCCAGCGCTGGTTCTACCACAAGCTGTCCATGGACTACCTGGAGAAGAACCCGGTGATCGGCTGCGTGGGCTGCGGCCGCTGCGTGATCACCTGCCCCGGCGGCGTGGACATGGCCACGGTGGTGCGCTGGATGAGGAAGGTGGAATGACCGTTCGCCACGGAGGCACAGAGACACAGAGATTGTATCCATTGAGGAATAGTGTGATGAGAACGGCATCGCGATTCGCTTGCCTGATGGCCTTATTGGCGGTCCTCGGCCCGTCCGCGCACGCCTCGATCGACTCGCTGTGGTCCAGCCCGTTGACTTCCGGCACCCAAGGCCAGTTGACGGCTCCGGGCAGCTCGCGGGTCGACTACCTCTATTCGCTGGACAGCACTGCGGGGACCTGCCGGATCTACGATCCTGACAATTTTGCCCAGCGGTACTTCTTCGGGATGCCGGTCAATTCGTACACGTATCTCTGGTATAACTACATCGATGATGCCAACGGCAACGGCCATCCGGAGGCGGTCGTCTACCGCTACAGCCTGGCCACCTCCTGCTATTCGACGACGATCATCGACATGTCCTCCGGCGACTTGCTGGCCTCCTGGTCGAGCGCCAGCTATTCGTACTTACCCAGGTTCATCGCCCCGACGCCCGGCAGCGCTACCCTGAAATTCGGGCTCGAGAGATCGACCGGGATGGCCGGCGGCCAGCCGTCCTGCCTGCTGGTCTATTCGCTGGGAATCGCCGCCGCGGTGGCTGGGCCGGGGCCAGGGACGGCCCGCGCCCCGGGCATTGCTCTTGAACAAAGCGTTCCCAATCCTTCGTCCGACCATGCCGTGATCGAGTTCGCGCTGCCCGCGGCGGGAAGGACCTCGCTCACCGTATACAACCAGATCGGCCAGGCCGTGCGCACGCTGGTCGACGGGCAGCTGGCCGCGGGGAAGCACCGGATACCCTTCGACGGCCGCGGCCTGCCCAACGGCGCCTACTTCTACCGGCTGGCGACGCCGGACGGCGCCGAGGTGCGCAAACTCCTACTGGTGCGCTGACCGCGCGATCGCAGCGAGACCAACCGCGTGTTTGTCATCCCCGCGCAGGCGGGGATCCATGGACCCCGGGTTCCAGCTGGAGTGTATCCCGCACAACGATGCGGGGCAGGAATGACACCAATAGGTATAATCCGCGAGATGATTCGTGGATGACAATGATTCCACTAGTGCGAATCTGATACTGCAATGAATCCCAACATCCACCTGCCCTACCTGGCCACGGTCACCGGCATCCGCAGCGAGTGCTCGGACACCAAGACCTTCGACGTCCGGATCAAGGACCCCAAGGAGGCCAAGCTGTTCGTCTCGCGGCCCGGCCAGTTCGTCGAGGCCTCGGTGTTCGGCGCCGGCGAGGCGCCCTTCGGCCTGACCACCTCGCCCCGGGAGCCCGGGGTGATGACCTTCACCATCCGGGCCTGCGGCCGGGTGACCGACGCCTTCCATAAACTGGCGGTGGGCGACGAGGTCGGCATCAAGGGGCCGCTGGGGAACAGCTTTTTGGACAAGATCGACTCCCGCGGCAAGGACGTGCTGGTGATCGGCGGCGGCATCGGCCTGCCGCCCCTGCGCTCGATGATCCATTACATCCTCGACCGCCGGGCCGACTACCGCGATTTCACCATCATCTACGGCGCCCGCACCCCGGAGCTGCAGATGTACAAGGGCGAGCTGGCCCAGTGGGCCAAGCGCCCCGACCTGACGCTGCTGCAGACCGTGGACGTGGCCGACCCCGGCTGGAAGGGCTACGTCGGCGTGGTGACCACGCTGTTCAACAAACTCAAGCTCGACATACCCAACACCGTGGTCTACACCTGCGGCCCGCCGATCATGATCAAGTTCGCGATCGTCGAGCTGGTGAAGCTGGGCCTGCCCGACAAGCAGATCGTCTCCACCCTGGAGCGCTACATGAAGTGCGGCGTCGGGAAGTGCGGCCACTGCTGCATCGGCCACAAGTACGTCTGCACCGAGGGGCCGGTGTTCGACTACGGCGAGATCAAGGGCCTGGCCGAGGAGGCGTTTTAACGGTCGTGTTACGATGGTCTCACGATCGTGAAGCGACGGTGTGACGATCGTCCGGACGAGAGTCCGGAGCTGCTCGAATATTTACGGTCGCTGGGACAGCGGTCGCTGATCGTCGGCGTCGGCAACGCCCTGCGGGGCGACGACGGGTTCGGCCCGGAGCTGGCGGCGCGGCTGGCGGGGAACGCCCGCTGCCCGGCGATCGACGGCGGTGAATCGCCGGAGGACTGCGGCCCGCAGGTGCTGGCGGCCCGCCCCGACAAGCTGCTGTTCGCCGACGCGGTGGCCTTCGGCGGGGCGCCGGGGGAGCTGGTGCTGCTGGCGCCGGATCAGCTGGGGGACAAGGTGGCTGTCACCACCCACAACCTGCCGCTGGTGATGTTCCTCAAATACTTGCGGCAGCAGCTGCCCCGCACCGACATCCGGATCCTGGGCGTGCAGCCGAGGCAGATCGACCCGGGGAAAGGCCTCAGCCCCGAGGTGGCGAGGACGGTGCGGGCGCTGAAGGAGTTGCTGGCCGCCGGGTGTCCACGGGACCGAACCGATAAGCCCCACCTCCGCGGAGAGGGGGCTCAAGACAAAACGCGGAACGGATCTACGACATGACGGGATTCTTGCTGGTCTTCATGCTGGCGGCGCCATTCGCCGGCGCCCTGGCGGCCCAGTTGTGGCCGGAAAGGGAGCAGGACACCCTGGCGGCCCTGACCGCCGTGCTGGTTTGCCTGGCGTCGCTGGCCGCCGTGGCCGTGGTGTGGGGCAAGCGCTTCACCCTGGAACTGTTCGCCTGGCCGTGGCTGCCGGGCAGCCCGGGCGTGGCCGGGCTGTTCATGGACCCGCTGTCGCTGGTGCTGCTGCTGGTGACCACCATCATCGGGCTGGCGGTGACGTTCTACTCGCGGGACTACATCTCGCCCGAGAACCGCTACCACCCGGTGGCGGGCGGCAAGCGGCGGTTCTACTTCTGGCACCTGATGTTCCTGGGCGCGATGGTGGGAGTGGCCACGGCCCCGAACTTCCTCCAGCTGTTCGTGTTCTGGGAGATGACCACCATTTGTTCCTGGGCGCTGATCTCCTACTACCACAACCAGGAGTCGCTGGACGCCGGGTTCGAGGCCCTGATCAAGACCTTCTTCGGCGGCATTTTCTTCCTGATCGCGCTGATCGTGCTGTACGCCGGCGCCGGCAGCTTCGAGTTCGACGCCATCAATCTATTGACGCCCCAGCTCAAGACCGCCGTGTTCCTGCTGTTCCTGGTGGCGGCCTGGGCCAAGTCGTCTCAGATCGTGTTCTTCGCCTGGCTGCCCAACGCCATGGCCGCGCCCACGCCGGTGTCCTGCTACCTGCACGCCGCCGCCATGGTCAAGGCCGGCGTCTACCTGATGGCCCGGGTGGCCATCTCCACGGTCGGCTTCTCCTACGGCCTGGGCCTGGTGATGGCGTCCTTCGCGGTGTTCACCATGCTGACCGCGCTGTTCCTGTTCTTCTTCCAGAACGACCTCAAGAAGTTCCTGGCCTACTCCACCATCGCCCACCTCAGCTACATCTTCCTGGGGATCGGGCTGGGCGTGATGGGGTCGTACTACGGCTACCAGGGCGCGGTGCTCCACATCGTCTGCCATGCGCCGGCCAAGGCACTGCTGTTCATCTCCGTCGGCTGCATCGCCTACGCCACCGGCACCAGGAAGATCGACGAGCTCTCCGGCCTGACCAAGATGATGCCGCTGACCTCGATCGCCTTCATCATCGGCACGCTGGGCGTCACCGGCATCGCGCCGCTGTCCTGCTACTGGTCCAAGCTGTTCCTGATGGAGGGCGTGATCGAGATGGGCGGCAAGACCGCGCTGTTCCTGATCGTCCCCTTCGTCGCCGAGCTGATCATCGCCTTCGCCTGGTACTTCATCGTGGCCCACAAGGTGTTCTTTGGCCAGCCGTCGCCCAAGGTGGACGCCGCCCAGCCGCTGCCACTCAATTCCAAGATCATACTGCTGGCGCTGATCTTCCTGACCATCATCGCGCCGTTCGTGGGCCTGCCGCTGGTCAAGCTGGTGCGGTAGACTTTTCCCGGACGCGGATGAACGCAGATTCGATGGATTGGATTTTGGTGATCGTAAGGAAGCTCTGTTGCTGTTTCCTGGCCGCGGCGATGGTGCTGACACAGTTCGGCTGCGCCAGCATGCCCAGGCCCACGCCGCCGGCGGAGATCTTCGAGGTCATGCCCTGGTCGATCGCGCCAGTCCAGGACGACATCGTCAGCTACGATACATTCCACCGCAAGATTGCCGAGCTGAAGGGAAATATCCTCACGTTCCATTCCGCGGACACGGCGTACGCGGCGTTGTCCCGCTCCATCGACCGGCTGGACGACGAGCAGAACGTGACTGAGGCGAAAAACGCCCAGCGTCGTGTCGAATCTGCCGGAATCGGCGCCCTTGCAGGCTCGGCGCTGGCCGTCATTCTGGTTACCGCAAACGACGATCATTCGAACGAAGGGTACGTCCCGGAATTCGAACCTTCCACCGGGGCGAAACTGGCGATCGGCGCACTGGTCGTCGCCGGCGGCGCGCTGATCGGGTGGCTGGCCGCGGGAGCGATGGTCGGATCGGATGTTACCCCGGAACAGGCGCGCAGACTCAACGGCCTGATCGCTGAATACAACCGCGTGCTGCGTGCATCAACAGCGGTGCGCGAGAACAGCACGGATTAGGATTATATTTCGCAATATTTCCGGATTGTAACATGAACCTCACACCCTACATCTTGTTCTCGCTGGCCGCGCTGTTCGTGGGCGCGGCGGCCACGCTGACCATGCCGTACTCCAAGCGCACCGTCGGCTGGGTGTCCCTGGCGTTCCAGACCCTGGCCGGCGCGGGGTTCCTCTACGTGGCCCTGCAGGTGCTGTTGCACGGCACGTTCAACCCGGAGCGGCCGCTGTTCGCCGTGGCCGGACTGGGGGCGTCGTTCCTGCTCAAGGTCGACGCGCTGTCGGCGGTATTTTTACTGGTCACCACCGTCGTCTCCTGGGCGGCCGGGCTGTACTCCATCGAGTACATCAAGCACTACAAGGAGTCGCTGGCCCGCTACTACCCGCTGTTCCTGCTGTTCCTGCTGGGGATGTACGGCGTGGTGGTGGTGCGCGACCTGTTCTTCTTCATCGTGTTCTGGGAGTTCATGACGCTGACCTCGTACGGCCTGGTGGTCTACGAGTGGGGCAACCGCACCAACGTCAACGCCGGGTTCAAGTACTTCCTGATGACCCACATCGGCACGGCGGGCATCATCGTCGCCGCCAACACCCTCTACCACCACAGCCAGTCGTTCGACTTCGAGGCCCTGGCGCCGGTGATGGGCCTGCTGCGCTCCGACAACCCGGCGTTGCTGCACACAATTCTATTATTGTTCTTCATCGGCTTCGCCACCAAGGCCGGCATCTTCCCGTTCGGCGACTGGCTGCCGGACGCGCACCCGGCCGCGCCGGCGCCGGTTTCGGCCGTGCTGTCGGGCGTGATGATCAAGATGGGCATCTACGGCATCCTGCGCGTTTTCCTGGGCATGCTGCCGGTGTCGTCATTTTCCACGGTCTGGGGCAACGTGTTCGTGGCCTTCGGCACCGTCAGCCTGTTCGTGGGCACCATGACCGCCATGTTCCAGCACGACGCCAAGCGGGTGCTGGCGTTCCATTCCATCGGCCAGAACGGCTACATCCTGCTGGCCGTCGGCGCCGGGCTGCTGCTGGCGCCGGTGTCGCCCCCCCTCTGCGCCATCGCGATGATCGCCGGGCTGTACCACCTGGTGAACCACGCCATGTTCAAGTCGCTGCTGTTCCTGACCGCCGGCTCGCTGCAATACAAGACCGGCACCCGCGACCTCGACCGGATGGGCGGCCTGGGCAAGTACATGCCGCTGACCGCGGCGGCCGCGATCGTGGCCGCCATGGGCATCTCCGGCATCCCGCCGTTCAACGGCTTCGTCTCCAAATGGCTGATCTACCACAGCACCATCAGCGCCGGGTTCCACACGCCGATCCTGCTGCTGGCCGGCCTGGCGGCGCTGTTCACCAGCCTGCTGACCATGGCCAGCGTGATGGTCAAGTACGTGGGCCTGGCCTTCCTGGGGCAGCGCCTGCCGCACAACCGCGGCGTCGAGCGCGACGCGCCGGCCGGCATGACGGCGTCCCAGTTCGTCCTGGCGGCGTTCGTGCTGCTGCAGGGCGTGCTGATCGTCCCGGTGGCGGCGGCGCTGTACCGCGCGGCGGCCGGACTGCTGACCCCCGGCTACTGGCCCGAGTTCGCCGCGGTGCTGGACGCCAGCTTCGGCGGCCTGCGGCTGGACGCCGGCGCCGGCTTTTCCGGTTTCTACAATCCCGTCGTCCTGCTGGTCGCCATCGCCGCGCTGACGCTGGTGGCCTGGCTGTTCTGGAAGTCCGGCGGGTCGAAGAAGGTCGTGATGGACTTGTGGTACTCGGGCGAGGTGCAGTCGCCCCAGGCCGTGCGCTACTACGCCAACAGCTACTTCAAGACCTTCAAGCAGCATTTCAACATCCGGGTCGGCCGCTATACCCAGGAGGGCGTCTATCCCGCCTGGAAGCTGCCGAAGGTCAGAAAGCCGTTCTCGGTGGCGCACCTGCTGGACATCGACAGCTGGCTGTACCGGCCGCTGGCGTACCTGGGGAGCAAGGGGCTGGAGCTGTTCTCGCGCACACACTCCGGGTTCCCGCAGTGGTACCTGCTGTGGATGGTGATCGGGGCCGCCGTGGCGCTGGTCATCATGTTCGCGGTGCGGTAAGCACGATGGTTTGAGAGGTTGGAGACGTTGATACGTTCGAGACGTTTATCTGGAACATAGTATGACAGTAAAAAATTTTGAGGAACTCAAAGTATGGCAGCAGGCGAAGCAGATCGCATCCCTGATCTATGAATACACCGGCCAGAAAACATTTGAACGCGACCGGATGCTGGTCGATCAAATGCGCCGTGCGGCTGTCTCCATCATGGCGAATATTGCCGAAGGATTCGAACGGGGCAGCAACAAGGAGTTTGTCCAATTTCTATTCATCGCCAAAGGGTCCAGCGGGGAATTGCGCAGCCATTTGATATTGTCTCACGAACGGGGCTACGTCACGACCGCACAATATGAAAAAGCCCGCGAAATGGCCGCCGGGCAATCCGCCATGCTCAACCATTTTATCCGATATCTTCAGTCAACCGATATGAAACGTAAACGGTGCGGATCTTCTGAAACGTTTAAAACATCTACAACATCTTGAACGTGTAGTGTAATGACCAAGCAGGACATCGTCCAATTCCTCAAGGCCCAGCTGGGCAAGGGATACCTCAGGCACAGCGAGCCGATCCCCGGCCAGGTCTGGGTGGAGATCAGGCCCGAGGCCACGGTCCAGGCCGTGGAGCTGCTGCACCGCCAGACCGACGCCCGCTACCTGATGTCGGTGGGCTCGGACGAGCGCGAGCTCAAGGACCGCTTCGGGGTCTACCACCTGTTCACCTTCGACCAGCAGCACTTCTTCGTCACGCTGGACGTCTCGGCCGATCCCAAGAAGCCGCGGCTGCCCTCGATCACGCCGGTGATCGCCGGGGCCAACTGGTCGGAGCGCGAGATCCGCGACCTGCTGGGCGTGGAGTTCGACGGCCATCCCGACCCGCGGCGGCTGGTGCTGTCCGACGACTGGCCCCAGGGCGTCCACCCGCTGCGGCGCGACTTCGACTACTCGGCCAAGCCGCCGTCCAAGCCCGAGAACGCCTACCCCTTCAAGGACAACCCGCCGGGCACCACCGTGGTGGCGATGGGGCCGTACTTCCCGGTGTTCGAGGAGGCCACCTACTTCCGGCTGTACGTCGAGGGCGAGCAGGTGGTGGACGTCGACTACCGCGGGTTCTACGCCCACCGCGGCATCGAGAAGCTGGGCGACGCCTCGCTGACCTACAACCAGATCCCGTTCATCGCCGAGCGGATCTGCGGCATCTGCGGCTTCGTCCACAACGTGTCGTTCTGCAAGCTGGTGGAGCACGCCTCCGGCATCACGGTGCCGCGCCGGGCCGACTACATCCGGGTGATCATGCTGGAGCTGGAGCGGATCCACTCCCACGCGCTGTGGCTGGGCGTGGCCGGGCACATCATCGGCTTCGACACGGTGCTGATGCAGACCTGGCGGATGCGCGAGCCCATCATGTGGCTGTGCGAGAAGCTCACCGGCAACCGCAAGACCTACGGCATGAACCTGATCGGCGGCGTGCGGCGGGACATCCCGAAGGCGCTCGTCCCCGAGATCCGCAAGAAGATCCAGGCGATGGACAAGGAATGGCGGGCGGTGCTGGACGCGGTCAAGGACGACACCACCCTGCGGATGCGGCTGGAGAAGGTCGGCATCCTGACCAAGGACCAGTGCCACGAGTGGGCCGCGGTGGGGCCGGTGGCCCGGGCCGCCGATCTGCCGATGGACGCCCGCAAGGACCATCCCTACTGCGCCTACGACGCCGTCGACTTCAAGGTGATCACCGCCGACAGCAACGACGTCTGGGGCCGCACCATCGTCCGCATCCTGGAGACCATCGAGTCGTTCAAGATCGTCTACCAGTCGCTGGACGCGCTGATGGAGCTGCCCGAGGGCGACATTATCACCGAGATCCGGGAGGACATCCCGGCCGGCCGGATCGCCATCTCGGCGGTGGAGGCGCCGCGGGGCGAGGACGTGCATTTTCTATTAACCGGCGGCGACAACCGGCCCTACCGCTGGCGGGTGCGCTGCCCAACGTATCCCAACCTGCCGACGGTCCAGGTGATGGTCAAGGGCGAGCAGGTGGCCGACGTGCCGATCATCCTGGGCTCGATCGACCCCTGCTTCAGCTGCACCGAGCGGATGGAGGTCTGCGACGTGTCGACCGGCTCGATCAAGGTCTATTCCCAGGAGGAATTGTTCAATTGGACGAAAAACCGTCGAGAACGGTTTGAAACTGTTTGAACGGTTTGAATCGTTCGTGGAGTGAACGGGTATGACGGTGAAAAACTTCGAGGATTTGAAGATCTGGCAGACGGCCAAGCAGTTGACGAAGCAAGTCTACTCGGTCGCGAATGCGGAGAAATTTCATCGTGACTTCTCCCTGGTCGATCAAACACGGCGGGCAGCGGTCTCGGTCATGGCAAACATCGCCGAGGGTTTTGAGCGTGAGAATAATAAGGAGTTCATTCGATATCTCTACATCGCCAAGGGTTCATGCGGTGAGTTGCGAAGCCATGTATGGATCGCAGAGGAGCTGACATTTCTCACTGCGAGGGAAGGCAGCATGTTGCGAAGTGAAGCGGCCGGTCTCTCGATCATGATCGCGAAGCTCATCAGGTATCTGAGAACATCGCCGATCAAAGGCGTAAAACACAAGGCATCTTGACCGTTTCAAACGGTTTCAAACGATCAAACAGTCAGAACAGACAGGCGTGATCAATGTTTAGGATTGTTGCCACAATCGGCATACTGCTGTTCCTTTCGCCGTTGATCGAAGGGATCCTGCGCAAGTTCAAGGCGCTGGTGCACTCGCGGATCGGGCCGCCGCTGCTGCAGCCCTACTGGGACATCCTCAAGCTGCTGGGCAAGGACGATGTCCGTTCGCCCCACTCGCTGCTGGGGCCGCTGCCGGCCTGGCTGTCCCTGGCGGCGCTGCTGGCGGCCGGCCTGCTGGTGCCGCTGGGGACCACGGCCGCCATCGCCGGCGGCGACCTGTTCCTGTTCCTGTACCTGGTCGGCTTCGCCTCGGTCTGCACCATGCTGGCCGGCATGGACTCGGGCTCGCCCTACGCCTTCCTGGGCATGGGCCGCGAGATGATGACCAGCTTCGTGGTGGAGCCGGTGCTGTTCATCGCGCTGATCACCGCCGCGCTGAAGTCGCACAGCTTCCGGTTCGCCGACATGGCTTTCTTTCAGCAGGTGTCCGGCACGTCGGTGTCGATGATCATCTCCGGCGCGGCCCTGCTGCTGGCCCTGCAGGCCCAGCTGTCCAAGCTGCCGTTCGACATCCCCGAGGCCGAGGGCGAGCTGATGGGCGGCGTCTTCGCAGAGATGTCGGGCCCGACCTTCGCCATGTACCGCTGGGGCTTCATCGTCAAGCAGGTGGTGTTCGCCCTGATCCTGACCCAGATCTTCTTCCCCTGGCCGCTGGGCCTGACCGGTGCGTGGGCGGTGGCCGCCCAGGTCGTCAAGGTGCTGCTGGTGGCGGTCCTGGTCGGCCTGGTGGACGCGGTCAACCCCCGGCTGCGGATCGACCAGGCGATCGGCTACTACTTCGGGGTCATCCTGATGGCGCTGGTGGGGCTGGTGTTCGCGCTGGTGGGGGCGTGATCGATTTGCGATTTGGGATTGGGGATTTGGGGAGATGGCAACATTCAAGCGTTTCGAAGAAATCGAAGTTTGGCGATCTGCGCGCGACTTGACGAAACAAGTCTATACCCTGACCAACCAATCAGCCTTCATGAGGGACCGCTCTCTGCGCGACCAGTTGCGACGGTCATCAGTCTCGATCATGGCGAACATCGCCGAGGGCTTTTGCCGGGGAGGTAACAGGGAATTCGTGCAGTTCTTGGCCATTGCCAAAGGATCCGTCGCGGAATCGCAATGCCATCTCTACGTGGCCGTTGATCAGGGCTACATTACACAGGGGCAGTTCCAGGACACGTATCGCCAATTGGACAGGATCGCCGCAGCACTGCATTCTTTCATGGTGTACCTGCAGCGGAGTCCAATTGCCGGCATAAAATTCAAGGCCGCCAAATCCCAAATCGGAAAAAAGGCGAAGTAGCGTATGTTCCTCTCCAAATTGAAGGAAGCAGTGATCTGCTTCAAGCACCTGCGGGTGACCTTCCCCTACCCGCTGAAGCGCAACCCCGAGGCCCTGCCGCAGCCCGATTTCCGCGGCCGGCCGCGGATCGACGCCGCCAAGTGCATCGGCTGCGCCGGCTGCGCCAACGTCTGCCCCTCGCGGCTGATCATCGTCACCGACCGCAAGGCGGTCCGCCGGCTGGACTTCTACCTGGAGCGCTGCACCTACTGCGGGCGCTGCGCCGAGGTCTGCCCGGAGGGTGCCATCACCATGACCGGCGAGTTCGAGACCGCCACCGACAGGGTGCACGACGACATGCACCTCTCGGCCGAGGTCTACATGGGCACCTGCCAGCGCTGCGGCCGCTGCTTCGAGACCAGGACCACCCTCGACCGGATGATGACCACGGGGTTCCGCACGTAGCGCCAAACGCTGCCACAGAGGCACGGGGTCACAGAGAGACTTCCAACGAGCGCTCTCTCCGGCGCTTCAACAGCAAACACGAAACAGTGAACGACTGATATGGGCGATCTGATCACCACCCTGATGGTCTGCCACTTCATCGCCTCGGTGTGCGCGGCCGAGATCCGCAACCTCAGGACAGCGACCGCCTTCCTGCTGGGGCAATCGCTGCTGCTGGCGCTGATCATCGTGGCCTTCGCCGAGCAGAGCCAGAACTACTCGCTGTACTGGTGGGCCGGGCTGACCGTGCTGACCAAGGCCGTCATCATCCCGGGGCTGCTGTGGTGGCACATCCGGCGCACCAACTACATGGAGGTCAAGCCGCTGGTCAGCTTCGTGGTGTCGTTCATCGTGCTGGCGGTGTTCCTGATAGCGTTCTACCAGCTGGTCCACACCCACGTCAACTTCCTGGCGCCGACCGCGGCCGCCTCGGCCGAGCCCTCGCGCTCGGCCCTGGCCCTGGCCTTCACCATCTTCGTGCTGGGGCTGTATGTGCTGGTGGTGCACCGCGACGCGGTCAAGATCATCATCGGCCTGCACCTGATCGAGAACGGCGTCCACCTGGCGCTGGTGACGCTGGTGCCGCAGCTGCCGGTGACCACGGTGCTGGGCATCGTGTCCAACGTGGTGGTGGCGGCGGTGATGCTGCTGTTCCTCACCGAAAGCATCTACCATGCCTTTGGCACCGCCGACACCATGAAGCTATCGACCCTCAAACGGTAATCCCGGGACCGAACCACAAAGACACCAAGACACGAAGGTGTTCACTATTCTCGCATCCTGCTGCGGCAGCGATCCCGGATATCCACGAAAGGCCATTCCTGCTCGGGCGGCAATGGAAAGCCCCGGGAAAACGAAGGCCGATGTTTCTTGGTGTTCTTTGTGTCTTGGTGGTGAAAAAGGCAACAGAAGGAGTCTGCCATGGTCGACAAAACCCTGATCAAGGGCAACAGCCTGTTCGCCGACTTCAGCGACGCCCAGGCGGCCAAGCTGGCCGCGCTGTTCAGCGAGCGCTCGTTCGCGTCGGGGGAGGTCGTGATCCCGGAACGGGCCGAGAACAAGGAAATGATGATCCTGCTGGCGGGACGGGTGGCGATCGAGGTATCGATGAGCCTGTCGGCCAGCGCCGAGAAGACCGTGGTCACGATGGAGGACACGCCGGGCCGGATCATCGAGTGGTCGAGCGCCATCGACACCACCAAGGCCGGCGCCACCGCCGGCGCCCGGGCCGCGGCCGACACCCGGGTGATCGTGGCCGACGGGGCCGAGGTGCTGCGGCTGCTGGAGCAGGACAAGGACTTGGCCTGGAAGTTCATGCACCGGATCCTGCTGGTGATCGCCTCGCGGCTCAAGGACACCCGGCTGCAGCTGGTGAGCATGGCGGCGCAGTGCCGCTGAGACCGCGTTATAACGTTAAACCTTCAACGTTGTAACGTCGGGGATGAAGGATGCAGTGAAATTGTGCCAACGCAGAACGTAGTGAGATAACAGTTATGGTAGTGACGATCAACCCCACGGCGGTGTCGATCCTGCCGTTCCTGGTGTTCATCGTGCCGCTGTGCTTCGGCGGGCTGATCTTCCTGCTGGGACGGCACGGCAAGTTCTTCCGCCACGGCCTGGCCCTGATCGGCATCCTGGCCACCCTGGCCATCGCCGCGGTGATGACCGCCCGGGTGCTGGACGGCGAGGTGCTCACCTGGTGGAACAACAACTTCTACATCGACGGGCTGGCCACGTTGATGGAGCTGGCGGCCAGCGTCATGGGCGTGATCGTCGTGGTCTACTCGATCTTCTATTTCGGCGAGAAGACGGAGCGGGAGGAGGCGCACCCCTACACCAGCATGACCTCCTACTACGGGCAGATCCTGGTGTTCCTGGGGCTGATGAACTGGACCTGCGCCACCAACAACATCATCATGCTCTACGTCTCGCTGGAGTTCACCACCCTGGCCACGGTGTTCCTGGTGACGTTCCACTGGAACAAGCCGGCGCTGGAGGCGGGCTACAAGTACCTGCTGCTGGTGACCGTGGGCGTGGTGTTCGCGCTGCTGGGTTCGGTGCTGCTGTACGCCGCGGCCATCCCCTACCTGCCGGTGTCGCGCATCCTGCTGCTGACAGAGCTGGGAACCATCGCCACCAAAATACCCACCAACATCGTGCTGCTGGCCGCGGCCTTCCTGGTGGTGGGCTTCGGCACCAAGGCCGGTCTGGTGCCGTTCCATGCCTGGCTGCCGGACGCCCACGCCGAGGCCCCGGCGCCGGTGTCGGCGCTGCTGTCCGGCATCGTCATCAAGGTCGGGGCCTATGCCCTGGCCCGCACCATCTCGGTGTTCGCGCCCCACTACGGCGCCATCCCGCTGTTCGTGGCCATTCTGTGCTCCCTCTCGATGGTGGTCGGCATGCTGATGGCGCTGGCGCAGGACGACCTGAAGCGGATGCTGGCCTACTCGTCGGTGGCCCAGATCGCCTACGTCATCGAGGGGCTGGGGATGGGCACCTACCTGGGGATCTACGCGGGGCTGATGCACCTGGTGAACCACTCCATCGTCAAGGGCCTGCTGTTCCTTGCGGTCGGGGCGCTGATCTATTCGACCGGCAAGCGCCGGATCTCGGAGCTGGCCAAGGTGCGGTTCGCCATGCCGGTGACGGCCTTCGCCTTCTTCACCGGCGTGTTCGCGCTGTCGGGGATGCCGCCGTTCAACGGCTTCGTCTCCAAGTTCACGTTGTTCCTGGCGCTGGGCCAGTCCCGGCTGCTGTGGGCGGCGGTGGTGGGGATCATCACCAGCCTGTTCACCCTGGTGTGCTTCTTCCGCGCCGGGTCGCGGATCTTTTGGTCGGATAGGCAGGTCCCGGCGGTCGGGGCCGAGGCCGCTGCGGCCCGCGAGGTGCCGGCCGGGATGTGGGCCGGCATGGTCCTGCTGGCGGTGGCGGCCGTCGTCCTGGGCGTGTTTCCGCAGATCATGCACCCGCTGCTGGACAGCGCCGCCAAGTGCATCCTGCGAATCCTGATCGGCGGCTGACCCGGGCCGGGACAAGCGGCCCGGACCGGCCGGCAACGCGCGCGCCTGCGGCGCGGCGCGCACCACAATCGAAGGGAGCGACCGGATGACCAGGAAAACAGCCACGGCCCTGTGCGCCATGGTCCTGCTGGCCGGCGCCGTCCAGGCGGCGCGGCACCCGGTGCTGGGCGGCCCCGGGCTGGTCCGGCTGCAGTCGGCCAAGATCGGTCCGGCGTTCGGCTACCGCACGCTCAACCTGCTGACGTACTACACGGACATCGGGTACCTGCAGGACGCGACGCTGCCCGGCTCGTCCTGCCTGGACGCATGGAGCCACCAGCTGGCCAGCTACTCGCCGCACCCGGACCTGGCAGTGCTGGCCTCGCTGACCGGCCACGGCAACAAGTGGACGCTGGGAACCCAGCCGGCCCAGCCGGTCGATCTGACCCTGGGCAACGCCGGCGACGCCGTGCTGGCGGCCAAATACCACCGGTCCCTGCTGGGCGGCAAGCTGGACCTGGCGGGCCTGCCGATGGTCTCGATCCCGCTAGGAAAGAAGGGCGAGCACCCCGATGGGACGCCGATCGTGGTTGACCGCGCCTCCAACAGCGGCGGCTTCGATGTCGGCGCCAAGGTGCTGGCCGATTACGACCTCGGCCGGATGGCCGTGCTGGCCAACCTGGGATTCCTGACCCGGAGCGGCGAGCGCGCCCAGCTGCCGCTGGGTGCGGGCCTGGAGTACGGCTTCACCCAGATCCTGTCGGGGTTCTGCGAGCTGTCCGGCGAGCTGCGGGCCGGCGCGGCGGCGGACGCCGTCCCCGACGCGCTGGTGCCCCGCGGTCTGGGGTATGACCGCAGCGAATTCCGGGCCGGCGGCGGCGTCCGGCTGATGCCGTTGCCGTTGCTGCAGGTCCTGGTGGCGGCCGAGGCCGGGTTGACCAGGGCGGCCGCGCCGTGGCACGTCATCATCGGAGTGGAGATCCCGGCGTCGGCCGGACGGGTGCGCGGCGGGACGGTGCTGGGCGCCATCGCCGGCCGCATCAAGGACCGCGACAGCGGCGTGCCGATGAAGGGGATGATCACCTTCCCGGGAGCCGACCTGCCGGGCACGGTCAGCGATGACGTCGGCAAGTACGTCAAGGAACTGCCGCCCGGGGACTACACAATCCACATCTACGCCAACGGCTATCGCTGGCTGCAGCGCAAGATCTCGGTGGAGCAGGGCAAGAAGCTGAAGTGGGACCTGACCCTCAAGCGCAAGCTGGGAACGGTCACCGGCAGGGCGGCCGACGCCCGCACCGGCGCGGCGCTGGCGGCGACCGTCCGGTTCGCCGGCACCGAGCTGCCGGAGATCAAGGCCGATCCGGCGACCGGTGAGTTCACCGCGGTGCTGCCGCCGGCCAAGTACGTGATGACCGTCGCGGCGCCTGGCTACAAACCGCGCGAGTTCACGTTCCCGATCAAGGACCGCCAGGTGCTGGAGCAGCCGGCGGCGCTCGAAACAGACGCCGTCGCCGTGCCGCAGCCGCCGCCCGCCCCCGTCCGAACCTCGCCATCCCCGGCATCGCAGGGTGCGGTCCCGCCGCCGGCACCGGCCAAGGCCCTGCCGCCAGCGGACAACGACGCCGCCAAACCGGCGCCGCTCCCAGCGCCGGTATCCGGGCAAGCGAAGGATGCCGCGAAAGAGCCGGCCCCGGCGACAGCGCAGCCGATGCCGCTGCCCCTGCCCCTGCCGGGAGGGCCGTGATCGCGGCGGGTTCCCGGCCCCGTCCGTGGCCCAGTGACCGTGAGCAGCACCGTGCCATATCATACAATTCGGAGCGACCAATGAAGCGCGCACCAATCATCGCCGCACTGGCAGCACTGGCGGCCGCCGGATCCCTGACGCTGTCCTGCGGCCCCGGCGGCGAGCAGATCAAGATCGGCGTGGCGGGCCCGCTCACCGGCGAGCAGGGCAAGGCCGGCCAGGACCTGCTGCACGGCGTCCAGCTGGCGGTGTCGGAGTGGAACGCCAGGGGCGGCGTGCTGGGCAAGCGGATCGTGATCATCGCCGGCGACGATCGCGGCGAGGAGCGCGAGGCCTTCGCCATCGCCGCGCGGCTGGCGGACCAGGGCGTGGCCGGGGTGATCGGCCACTACAACAGCCACTGCTCGATCGCCGGCAGCCGCATCTACAGCCAGCGGATGCTGCCCCAGATCTCGCCGGCGTCGACCAACCCCAGGTTCACCGAGAACGGCTTCGCCAATGTCTTCCGCACCTGCGGCCGCGACGACCAGCAGGGCAAGATCGCGGCTGCCTTCGCCGGGACGCTGGGCGCCAGGCGGATCGCCGTGTTCCATGACGGCACCACCTACGGCAAGGGACTGGCAGAGGAGTTCACGCAGGCGGTCGTTCCAGCGCAGCGGCGGGTCCGCGAGGCCGGCCCGGCCGTGGTGGCCGAAGCCGAGCTGCCGCCGGCCCGCGAGGGCGCGGCGCCGGACTACGCCGCACTGCTGGACCCGCTGATCACCCTGGCGCCGGACCTGATCTACTTCGGCGGCAACTACCCCGAGGCCGCGATGCTGGTGCGGCAGATCAAGGAGCGCAAGCTGCCCGCCGTCTTCCTGTCGGGCGACGCGGTGGCCAACTCCGAGCTGATCAAGCGCGGCGGAGTGGCGGCCGAGGGCATCTTCTTCACCTTCGGCCCGGCGGTGGAGGAGATGCCGCAGGCCGGGCGGTTCTACGGCGCCTTCAAGTCCCGCTACGGCGAGCTGGGCCCGTACTCGGTCTACGCCTACGACGCGGCCGGCGCGCTGCTGCAGGCCATTGAGAAGGCCGGCACCACGGCCGGCGACTCGCTGGTCAGGGTGCTGCATGCCGCGACGTTCGCCGGCGCCATGGGCCAGATCGCCTTTGACGTCAAGGGCGACATCACCGCCGCCCCCTACGTCATCTGGACGGTCAAGGGCGGGGAGTTCAAGCCGCACAAGCCGGAGGCGGCCAAGTAGTGCCGGACCCACCCGAACCGACAGCAGAAAGCAGACGATGATCCTGAAAAAACTCTGCGGCACCGCCTTCACTAAGTCGCTGTGGATCTACCACGTCAATACCGGGTCCTGCAACGGCTGCGACATCGAGATCGTGGACGTGATCACCCCGTTCTACGATGCCGAGCGATTCGGCATCAAGCTGGCCGGCAGCCCGCGCCATGCGGACGTGATGCTGGTGTCCGGGCCGGTGACCAGGCAGGCCCTGCCGTCGCTGCAGCGGGCCTACGCCGCCATCCCCGACCCCAAGCTGGTGATCGTGGTCGGATCCTGCGGCTGCGGCGGCAACCTGTGGTTCGACACCTACAACGTCACCGGCGGCGTGGACAAGGTGATCCCCGTCAACTACTGCATCCCCGGCTGCCCGCCGCGGCCCGAGGCCATCCTCTACGGCGTGGCCGTGGCGCTGGGGCTGGCCCCCAAGAAGGCGGCCGCCGAGACCTCGGCCGAAGGGCCGATCAGGGAGGGCGTGTGGAAATGAGCGCAATCGGCGGAAGCTGCACTGCGGGAAGGCCGAAAGCCGGGAGTGCCGGCCGCCGCGTCGTTTCTTGTTTGATCCTGCCGCTGGTGTTTTGCATCGCCGGCCTCGGCGGCTGCGGAGACCCAGGCCGGGGCCGGGCCGGGCAGGCGACGCTGAAGCTGGCGGTGCTGCCGGTGCACGACGGCCGGGCCATGAGCGACGCGTACCAGCCGCTGCTGGACTACCTGTCATCGGAAACCGGATACGAGGTGCGGTACATCTCCAGCCAGGATTACGACGGCTTCGGCGCCGCGGTGGCGAGCTCGGGCGCGGAGGTGGTGCTGTGCGATCCGCTGGTGTTCGTGACCCTGCGGCGGACCCAGGGCGCGACCGCGCTGGCGTCGGGCCTGCCGCAGGACGGCGGCCGGGAGGACCGCGGTGTGATAGCGGTGGCGGCCGGCTCGGCCCTGACGGATCCGGCCCAGCTGCGCGGCAAGACCATCGCCTGCGTGGCCCGGAGGTCGGCCGGGGGCTACCTGTCGCAGGCGCTGGCCCTCAGGGCCGCGGGGATCCTTCTGCCGGATGCCGCGCGGCTCGTCGCCTGCGGCACGATGGAACGGGCGGCGGCGCTGGTCAGGTCGGGCCGGGCGGACGCCGCCTTCCTGGGGCGGCGCACGATGGCCGGGGCCGACTCGTCCGGCCTGCGGGTGCTGGCGCAAGGGGAGCCGGTGCCGGGCTGGGTCTGCGGATCGTTGGACGGGGCGGACCCCGATGCGGCCGCCCGCGTGGCCGAGGCCCTGCTGCGGCTGGCGCCGTCCAATGCCGAGCATTCGAAACTGCTGGCCCGGCTGGACTGCGCCCGGTTCGGGCCGCCCGACCAGGCGGGGCTGGATGAACTGGCGAAGCAGGCCCGCTCGCTGGCGGTCCCTCACTGAGCATCGCGATCCTCCCACCGCACGAGTTCCAACCGATGAGCATGAAGCATACGTACACGATCTGCCCCCACTGCGGCTGCGGCTGCGGCCTGCACCTGGTGCGCCAGGACGGCCTGACCGGCGGCGTCACCGCCAGCCAGGGGCATCCGTTCAGCGGCGGGCAGCTGTGCGCCCGGGGCTGGACCTGCCACCAGCTGCCGTCGGCGCCGGCGCGCTTCGTCGAGCCGCTGCTGCGCCGCGGCGCCTCCCTCGAACCGGCATCGTGGAAGGAGGCGGCCGACTATTCCGCCAGGAGGCTCAAGTCGGTCCGCGACCAGCACGGCCCGGAAGCGATCGGCATCCTCGCCTCGCCCCGGCTCACCGCCGGTGAGCTGTCCGCGCTGTTCCGTTTCGCCCGGGACGTCATCGGCACGCCGCACTGCGACAGCGGCGCGCGGCTGACCGGCTTTCCCGTCGAGTTCCCGCGGCCGGCGGAGCTGGCCGACCTGGACCGGGCCGACCTGATCGTGGTGCTGGGCGCCAACCTGCTGGAGGACAATCCGGTCCTGGGGGCGCGGATCATGTCGCGGTGCAAGCCGGCGGCCGATCGGCCGTACGTCTCCCCGGACCTGACCCATGTCGTCCCCGGTCCGCCGGTCCGGCTGGCGGCGGCCGCCGCACGGGCGGGCGCGCTGGGCGAGATCGCCCAGCCGCATCTCCGGCCCCGGCCCGGCTGCGAACCGCAGCTGGTTGTGGCGCTCCTGAAGGCGCTGGTCGAGAGCCACGGGCAGACCAGCGCCGATCCGGCGTTCCCGAAGCTCAGGGAAAGCCTCGCCAAGCTGTCATACTCCGGGCTGCTGGATGGCGCCGGCGTGCCGTCGGCCCAGGTGGGCGCGCTGGCCGCGCTGCTGGCCAGCGCCGCGGCGCCGTTGCTGGTCGCGGGTCGCGACCTGCTGCATGCGCCGGGCGCCGGGACAGCGCTGGCCGCGCTGGCGGACATCGCCCTGGTCATGCGGGACCGGCTGTCGGTCTTGCCGGCCGCGGCCGCGGCCAATGAGCACGCCGCGCTGCGCATCCTGCCGCCGGGCGGGGGGCTGTCGTACCCGGCGATGATCGGCGCGCTGCGCCGGCGGAAGCTGAAGGCCCTGGTGCTGGCCGGCGAGGATCCCCTGCGGGTCCTGCCGGGAACGGGCGAGGTCGGCAGGGCGCTGGCCGGCGCTGAGTTCATCCTGTCGATCGATTCGTTCTCCGGCCCGGTCCACGAGCACTGCCATGCCGTGCTGCCGCTGTCGCTGCCGATGGAGAAGGCCGGCAGCTTTGCGGCGATGGACGGCGCGGAGCAGAGGTTCGCCGCGGCGCTTGCTCCCGCCGGCCGCGCCCGGCCGCTGGAGGCGGCCCTGCGGGACCTGGCGGCGCCGTTCCGGACGAAAGCCGGGCACGGCCGGCCGGCCGGGATTCCGGCGGCTTCCCTCGACCCGATCAAGGGCTGCCAGCCGCCCAAGGCGGTTGCCGGCCAGATCACACTGGAGCTGGGAAGCGTCTACCCCTTCCTGTATGGCGGCGACGCCCTGGCGGCCAACACGCGCCACCTGGCGCGGGAGTTCGCCGGCGACTGGATCGAGCTCAACCCGGAGGACATCGCCTCCCTGGGCGTCCGGGCCGGCTGGAAGGTGATGGTCTCGTCGGAAGCCGGATCGCTGGAGGCGCAGCTGCGGGCCAACCCGGCGCAGGCCAAGGGAACGGCTTTCATGCCGGTCCACTTCGGGGGACTGGCGCTGGCGCCGTTCTCGTTCGACCCGGCGCTGGAGACGCCGGTGCTGCGGGGCATCCCGGTGACGGTGGGCAAGGGCTGACGGGATGAGGTGGACATGCGGCATGCGACGGCATGGCGTTGTTGGGCGCGGCAATGCTGCGCAACGATCCGCCATTTCCCTTGGCGGGGGGGGGATCCGACCCCGGATGCCATCCGGAATCGACCCCGCGCATGATGCGGGAGGGGCGCGACCCCGGGGCGATGACAAAGTGCAGTTGAGCCGGCATACGAACAAGACAAAGCGGCATGAAGAAAAGGGCGGCCATCAGCCGCCCTTTTTCTTTTACGGTTGCCGCCGCTATTTTTCCAGCCGTGTCACCCCCACGAACTCGAACTCGGCCAGCACCTCCCCGGTCAGCGCCTTGCCCAGCGCGTTCAGGACGTCCGCGCGGGCCGGGAGCATCGCCAGCGCGGCCCCCTTCTCCCGGGCCCGAACGAACGCGGCCCTGATCCTGGCCTCGGCCACCCTGGCTGAAACCCCCGGCTCGATGTACACGTCGGCGCTGCGATAGCGGCAGTCGTTGGCCAATGCCTGCTCGCCGGCCAGGGAGTTGGCGGTGTACCTCGGCTCCAGCAGGACCAGGTTGCCGGCGGCGCAGAACCTCGCCACCTGCTCGGCGATCCTCCGGTCCTTGAGCGCCCGCGACCCGGCCTCGACCGAGAAACCGGCGGGCGCCGCCACCGTCCCCCGTGCCCGCGCAAGTTTTGAGGCGATCCGCGCGTCGCTGTCGCTCAGCAGAATGGTGTTGGGGCCGGGGTCCTGCTTGGGGTAGCCGATCGGCTCCAGCGGCAGCGCGACCAGCAGCTCCCGGCCCGGGGCGCGGATCGGGCGGTCGACGACCAGGGTCTTGATCTCCGTCCTCCTGGCCAGCGCGGACCGGGCCGCCTTGTCGGCCCCGGCGAGCCGGTAGGCGACCAGGGCGATGCGCGGCCTGACCGGGCGGCCCGGCAGCGCCGGCGGACTCATCCTGACCTGCACCGTCACCAGCGGCCGGTCGCCGATGCCGTAGGCCAGCTCAAGGCTCTGCCGCTTGCGGTCCTCGGCCGCGGCCAGCAGCTCCAGGCCGCAGGACTTCGCCTGCCGCTGCAGCCCCAGGTTGGCGAGGACCAGGGGGCGGCCGCGGCGGCTGGCGATCACCAGCCGCGACGGCCGTCCCGGCTCAGGGGGAAGCAGGCGGGCGCTGTCGGACCCGCCGCGCAACAGGTCGCAGAAACGGCCAGCCGAAGCGGCCGGGTCCGCCCGCGGCGACAGCCGCGACAGCGGCGGCTGCCAGCGGGCCAGGGACCGGTATCCCAGCGCGGCAGCCAGCCCGACGGTCATGGCCAGTATCAGGAAACGGACCAAGCGTTGTCTCTTCGCCTTCGCCATCAAGACAGGACTGTACCAGATACCGCAGTGAAAGTCAAGGGACTGGGCCCAGATCGACGCGGCCCCGGGGCGGCTCCCCGGCGCGATGTGGCGCCCGCTCCCGTGAAAAACATTCCACGAAGTAGTTGACACCGGTGGGAAAATGTGCTAATCTAACCATGCCATAACCACTTGGCGTTCAAGCCCATTTCGCACTAGCGCAAGGAAGATCGTGAAGAATTTTCTGCACGGACTGGCGTGTATTGTTTCATGCATGGTCCTGCTGTTGCCGTGCTTGGCTGCGGCGCAGGGCCTGGGGTATATCGACCGCACCAGCGGACCATCGATGGTCACCATCACCAGCGGTGAGCGGGAGATCCTGATCGAGGTCCAGGTGTGGGGCCAGGTGACCCGGCCGGGGATGTACAAGGTGCCGGTGGCGACGGACGCCGTCGGCCTGATCTCCTACGCCGGCGGGCCGACCGAGCACGCCGCGCTCTCCCGCGTCCGGCTGGTGCGCAACGGTTTTCCCAAGGGGAAGGCCGTCAAGCTAGACCTCGACCGCTATACCGCCGCCGGCGACCGCGGCTCGGTGCCGATGCTGGAGACCGGCGACGTCGTGATCGTTCCGACCAGCTGCGCCCACCGCGTCTCCCAGTTCGCCGGGTTCGTCAGCCAGCTGGCGGTGGTGATCACGGCCTACCTCGTGATCGTGGGTAGCAAATGAAGAGCCAGCCCGACCTCAAGATCGGCTCGCCCGAGGCGCCGCAGAACACCCTGCGGGACCTGTACCGCATCGTCAACCGGCGGCGCTGGATCGTGCTCTCCGTCTTCGGGGCGGTGTTCCTGGCCACGCTGGTGTTCTCGCTGCGCCAGCCCAACATCTACCAGGCGACTACCACGCTGATGATCCAGCGCGAGAACAAGCCGATCCTGGGGATGATGATGGAGACCGAGCAGAGCCGCAACATGATCAACAACCAGGTGGAGATCATCCGCAGCCGCACGGTGGCGCTGGAGGCGGCCCGGCGCCTGACCCAGCTGCCCGACGCCGATCGGCTGGGCACGGCCGAGCTGGGCCGGGCGGCCGAGCTGGTGCTGCTGTCGCTGAGCGTCCTGTCCAGCCGCACCACCGACATCGTCTCGATCCTGGCCGAGACCGATGATCCGCGAACCGCGGCCGCGGTGGCCAACGGCGTGGCCGACGCCTACATCGACTTCAACCTCTCCATCTCGCGCGGCGAGCTGTCCGAGGTGCGCCGGTTCCTGGAGCAGCAGCTGCCGGTGATCCGGCAGCGCCTGGCCGCCGAGGAGAACGTGATGCGCAGCTTCCGCCAGAGCAACCGGGTGGTGCTGCTGTCGGATGAATCCAGGGCGCTGCTGGAGGGGGTCTCCGGTTTCGAGTCGCAGTACAACTCGACCAGGATCGAGCGCGAGACCATCGAGCGGCGGATATCGTTCCTGCGTTCGCAGCTGGACGACCAGAAGAAGACGCTGCTCGACAACCTGTCCCGCGGCTCGTCCTCGGCGGTGGTCTCCGGGTTGCGCGACGACCTCAACGCCCATCAGGTGCGTCTGGCGACGCTGCTGTCGCAGGGCTTCGCCGAGGATTCGCCCCAGGCCCGCGAGCTGGACAAGAAGATCGAGGCCACCAAGGCCCGGCTGAAGGAGGAGCTGGGGCTGATGCTGGAGAACGAGAGCGCCAGCTACGATCCCCTCAAGCTGCAGTCCGACCGGATGGCGCGGGTGCTGGAGCTGCAGGTCGAACTCGATGACGCCGCCGCTCGCGAGGCCGCGCTGGGCAAGGTGGTCGAGGAGTACGCCGCCCGGCTCAACCGCATCCCCGCCAAGGAGGTGGAGCTGGCCCGGCTGACCCGCCAGTTCCAGCTGGACGAGAACATCTACAAGATGCTGATGGAAAAGTACGAGGAAGCTCGCATCAGCGAGGCCGGCAAGCTCGGCAACGTCAAGGTCATCGACCGGGCGGTGGTGCCGGACCTGCCGGTCGGCCCGCGCCGCCTGGTCAACATCGTGTTCGGCGCGCTGCTGGGGCTGTGCTTCGGCATCGGCGTCGCCCTGTTCCTGGAGTACCTGGACACGTCGATCAAGACCAGCTACGAGGTGGAGAAGATCCTCTCCCTGCCGGTGCTGGGATCGATACCCACCATCGACCTCGAGGACGTCAGCAGCGCCGCCGGCCATGGCGCGGCCTATGCCAACGGCGCGACTGCCATCGCCGAGCGACTGATCTCCCACCACCTGCCGCGGTCGCCGATCTCCGAGGCCTATCGGATGCTGCGCACCAACCTCCAGTTCCTGACCCCCGACCGACCCATCCGCAGCATCCTGGTGACCTCGGCCGGCCCGTCCGAGGGCAAGACCACCACCGCCGCCAACCTGGCCATCACCATGGCCCAGGTCGGCGCCCGCACCCTGCTGGTGGACGGCGACCTGCGGCGGCCGATGGTGGCCGGCGTATTCGGCATCGACGGCCAGCCCGGCCTTACCGAGCTGCTGATCCGCGAGGGCGACCTCAAGAAGGTGGCCCGCCCCTCGGGCGTCGACAATCTGCTGATCGTGCCGGCCGGCACGCTGCCGCCCAACCCGTCGGAGCTGCTGGGATCGCAGAAGATGAAGGCGGTGATCGAGGCGATGAAGGAATGCTGCGACTTGGTGATCTTCGACTGCCCGCCGGTGATCACGGTCACCGACGCCGCGGTGCTGGCCGCCGAGACCGACATAGTGCTGCTGGTGGTCCAGTCCGGCAAGACCGACCGCGAGATGGCCAAGCGGGCGAAGGTGCTGCTCCACAACGTCAAAGCCACCATCGCGGGCGTGGTGCTGAACAACATCAGCCCCGAACTCCAGGCCGGGTACTATTACTACTACCATTACTACCATCAGGACAGCGGCAAGCGCAGGGTGCGCCGGTCCAAGCCCGATGCATCCTGACCAGCCAGTCCGGCGGCGCCGGGACCATAATGCCAGGCTTCAGGCCGCATGAGGAGACATGCCATGCTGACGACAAGGATCGCGATGCTGCTGACGGTGCCCTTGGCGCTGTCGGCCGGCGAACTCCGGGGCGCGCGGTACCCGCTGCTGGGCGGACCGGGGTTGGTGCACGTGCAGTCGGCGAAAACCGGACAGGGGATCATGTACCGGAGCTTCAACGCGGCCAGCAGCTACAGCGGCGCGACCTACTGGGGGGCGGTGGGCCGGCAGGATTCGTACAGCGACCTGTGGAGCTACCACAGCGTGGGGTATGCGCCGAACGAGCAGCTGGCGGTGATGGTGACCGGGGTGGCGCACGGCGAGAGCTGGAGCATCGCCAGCCGGACGCCGCCGCTGGCCGCTGGCGACAACACGCTGGGGTGCCCCGGCGACCCGTTCCTGTCCGGCAAGTACCGCCTGTCCCCGAACGAGATGATCGACCTGGCGGTGCTGCCGATGGTGTCGATCCCGATGGACCGCGAGAAGTACCAGGACTACCCGTCGCAGACCGGAAAGCTGGACGTGGGCGCGAAGGCGCTGTGCGACATCAACCTGGGGTGGGGTACGGTATACCTCAACGCCGGTTTCCTGACACGGGGCGAGCAGCGGGCCATGGTGCCGGTGGGCGCCGGTTTGGAGTACGGGTTCGGCGAGAAGTTCTCGGCCTTCATCGAGGGTTCCGGTGAGCTGCGGATCGGCGCCCAGAAGGACCTGGTGGCCGACTCGCTGGTGCCACGGGGGTCGGGATTCGACCGTACGGAGTTCCGGGCCACGCCGGGAGTGCGGTACGCGCCGTTCCCGTTCGCGGCGGTGAACCTGGCGGTGGACGTCGGGCTGGCGCCGAGCGCGGCCCCCTGGCAGGTGGTCCTCGGGATCGACGTTCCGGCCTCGGCCGGGCGGTTTCTGGCGGCCTCGCTGCTGGGATCGATCGCCGGGCTGATCAAGGACCGCGACTCCGGGATCCCGATGAAAGGCATGATCACCTTCCCGGGCTCCGACGTGCCGGGGGTGGTCAGCGACGAGCTGGGTTCCTACGTGTCAAAGCTGCCCCCCGGTGAATACAAGATCCATATCTACGCCAACGGGTACCGCTGGATCCAGCGCAAGATCCAGGTCAAGCCCGGCAAGGGCGAGAAGTGGGACCTGACCCTCAAGCGCAAGCTGGGCACCATCGCCGGACGGGTGAGCGACGCCGCCACCGGCGCGCCGGTGACCGCAGTCCTCTCGTTCGCCGGTTCCAGGCTGCCGAACTTGGCGGCCGACCCCGGCACCGGCGAGTTCACGGCCCTGGTGCCGCCGGGAAAGTACCAGCTGGTCGCCAAGGCGGATGGATACGCCGACAGGCAGGTCGAGCTCACGGTGAAGGACCGGGACACCAAGACGGCCGACTTTCCGCTGGCGCGCCCGGGTGCGGCGCCGGCGCGGCCACCGGCGAAGCCGGCGGCCGCCGAACCGCAGGTGGCGTCGCTGCAGCCGGCCGCCCCGGCCCCGCCGGCCGGGCCCCGCGCCGTGGCGCCGCCCCCCCGGCCGGCTCGCGCCGAAACGGCAGCGCCGCGGCCGGCGCAGCCGGCCGCGGCCAAACCCGCAGCCCCGGCCAAGCTATCAGCGGCCGAGGTCGCCGCCCTTTACAAGACCGGCGTTGAGCAGTTCATGAACGAGGAGTACGACAAGGCGTTGTCCACGTTCCAGAAGGTCCTGAAGAGCGATCCCGGAAACGCCAAGGCCAAGGAATACCTGGGCAAGACCAGGGACCGGCTGAAGAAGCTCAAGGGATGATGACGGCGGCCGGGGCCATGCGGGGCGGGCATGCCGCATCATTGCGGATGAAGGCGCGGTGCGCTGGTCGGGCGGGGCTGGTCGCCATCCTGCTGGCGCTGCCGGCGCTGGCCCAGGAGCAGGGCCACGGCCGGTTCCAGCGGGAAAGTTTCCGCATGGACGCCAGCCAGCAGCTGCTGATCGAGGTCCACGTGTGGGGAGAGGTCAACAAGCCGGGAAGCTATCAGGTTCCCGACGGCTCGACGATGCTGGATGTGATCTCGGCCGCTGGCGGCCCCACCCAGTTTGCCGCCCTGTCGCGCGTGCGTCTGTCCCACGCGCCCGGCCCGACGCCCCGCATCCAGGCCGTCGACCTCGACCGGTACCTCGGGAGGGAGCGGAGCGATCCGCCGCCGGTGATGCGGCCCGGCGATGCCGTGCTGGTGCCGCGCAACGCCCGATTCTTCTGGAAGGACGCGGTGTCCCTGGTCGCCGACATCGCGCTGATCGTCAACGTCTATTACCTGATCTCGCGCAACCGGTAGGACGTCTCCCCGCGGGGGCAGCCCAACGGGCGCGGCAACCGGGGACGGCGCCCGGGAGCGCATCAGCCGATCCGCATATCATGCCGGAGCACTCGAGAGGGTTGATGTCGCCATGACACCCAGACCCTCTTCTTGATTTCACCGCAGCGGAGCAACGCGTGAACCCCGACACCGACAGCCGGGCCAAGGAAACCAACCTCTATGAGGTCGTCGACCTGCTGTGGCGGCGCAAGCACCTGATCGCCATCTGCCTGGCGGCAGTCGCGGCGCCCATCGCCGTCACCAATGTCACTGCGCCGGCGGTCTACGAGAGCCAGGCCACGCTGATCTTCGAGCGCACCCAGGATCCGCTGCCGTCGTTTTCGATGACCCAGCCGTTCTACTGGGACAAGAGCTACCTGGTCAACCAGATCGAGGAGATCAAGTCGCGCAGCCTGGCCGCCGAGGTGGCGGCCAAGCTCGATTCCGGCACCCGCTCGGCGCTGCTGCGGGGCCGCGGGGCGGGGTACACCGACGAGCAGCGGCTGGATGCCCTGACGGAGATCATCCGCGGCAGCATTGCGGCCGATCCGGTGCGCGACTCCGACATCTTCAAGGTCCGTGCCACCGGGCCGACGCCGGAAGCGTCGGCGGGGACCGCCAATCTGGTCGCCCAGGTGATCATCGAGCGCAACGCCATGATCAAGCGGCAGCAGGCGGCCAGCACCCGGCATTTCATCGAGGCCCAGCTGCCCATGGTGGAGCAGCAGTTGGGCCGTACGGAGGAGTCGCTCAAGCGCTTCAAATCGTCCAACCAGGTGGTGTCGCTGTCGGACGAGGCCCGCGAGATCCTGTCCCGGGTGACCGGGGCCGAGAACCAGTATACGGTGGCCGCCACCGACCGGCAGGGGCTGGAGCAGAAACTGGCGGCCATCACGGACCAAGTCAGGGCCCAGGGAGGCAACGCCGGGGTGGAGATCACGTCCGGATCGCTGGCCGACGGCATGCGCCGGAACCTGGTCGACCTGGAGATGCAGGCCACCCAACTGGCGGTCAAGGGCTACGGCCCGGACCACCCCCAGATGCTGACGCTGATCGCCCAGATCGAGTCGACCAAGCGCAAGCTGTCCGAGGAACTGGCCAAGATCAACCGCAGTTCCAGCCTGACGCCGATGCCGCAGATGGAAAACCTGCTGGCCCAGATCCCCCCCCTGCAGATCGACTTGGTGACGGCCCGGTCCCGCGAGGTGGCGCTCAAGGCGATTCTGACCGGGTACGAGGCCGAACTGGCCACGCTTCCGGTCAAGGAGCTCCAGCTGGCGCGCCTGCTGCGGGCCAAGGAGGTCAACGAGAACATCTACAAGCTGCTGCTGGAGAAAAACGAGGAGGCCAAGATCACGGAGGCCGGCAAGATCGGCAACATCCGGATCATCGACCAGGCCCGGCCGCCCCGGTCGCCGATCAGGCCCCGCAAGGCGCTGAACCTGGTGATCGGCCTGATGGCCGGGCTGGGACTGGGGGTGGGGCTGGCTTTCTTCCTGGACTCGCTGGACAATTCGATCAAGTCGGCCGAGGAGATCGAGCACGGCTTCGGCCTGCCGGTGCTGGGGCTGATACCGGCCATCCACGCCGAGGAACTGCGCCGCCGCCGCAACGGGATCGACGAGGTCGAGCAGATCGCCTCGACACTGGTGACACGGTTCGCCCCCCGCTCCCCGATCTCGGAGGCCTACCGCGCCCTGCGTACCAACATCCAGTTCCTGAGGATCGACGAGCCGCTCAAGACGCTGGTGATCAGCTCGCCGGGCCCGTCCGAAGGCAAGTCGACCACCGTGGCCAACCTGGCCATCACCACCGCCGTCGCCGGCGCCCGCACATTGCTGGTGGACGCCGACCTGCGACGCCCGGTGGTCCACTCCCTGTTCGGCCTCGATCGCGAGCCCGGCATGATCAACATGCTGGTGGAAAAGCTGCCGCTGGACTCCGTGATCAGGCCCTCGGGCATCGAGAACCTGTCCATCCTCCCGGCGGGAGCCATCCCGCCCAACCCGTCGGAGCTGCTGGGATCGCAGAAAATGCGGGACCTCGTCAAGGTCCTGGCCGGGCGCTTCGACCTGGTGCTGTTCGACAGCCCGCCGGTGATCACGGTCACCGACACCGCGGTGCTGGGCAGCCAGGTCGAGGGGGTGGTGCTGGTGGCCCTGGCGCACGGAACCGACCGGCGGGCATTCGCCCGGGCCCAGACCCTGCTGGCCAACGTCAAGGCCAACGTGGCGGGCGCGGTCCTCAATCGCATCAAGTTCGGCGGGCTGTCCGGCAGCTACTCGTACCATTACCATTACTACTACTACGACGGCGACGACCGGAAAGCCAAGCGCCGCCGGCGCTGGTGGGACGTGTTCAGATAGCCGCAAACGGGAGGGAGCCAGCACCGCCATGCCAGACCTATCCGTCGCCATCGCCGGCTGCGGCCAGTGGGGCAGCAACCATGTCCGAACATTCGGCAACCTGCCCGGGGTCCGGGTCAAGTATCTTGTCGACGCCGATCCCGGACGGCTGGCCCGCGCCCAGCAGATCGTCCGCCCGGCGACGGCCACCGCGGATTTCGCCGCCGCCCTGGATGATCCCGAGGTCGCCGCCGCGGTCATCGCCACCAATTCCGAATCGCACCACGCGCTGGCCAGGCAGGCGCTGCTGGCCGGAAAGCACGTGCTGGTGGAGAAGCCGCTGGCCCTGAATGTGCGCGACGCCGAGGACCTGGTCGAGACCGCGGCCAAGCATGACCGGGTGCTGATGGTCGGCCACCTGCTGCTGTACCATCCGGCAGTGCGCTACCTCAAGGGCCTGATCGATTCGGGCGACCTGGGCCAGGTGCTCTACCTGTACTCGATGCGCGTCAACCTCGGCGCCATCCGCAGGAACGAGAACGCGCTGTGGAGCCTGGCCCCGCACGACATCTCGGTGATGCTCTACCTGCTGGGGAAGAACCCCGAGCGGGCGATGGCCAACGGCAAATGCTACCTGCAGAGGGGCATCGAGGACGTGGTGTTCTTCCTGCTCGATTTCCCCGGCGGCCAGATGGCTCAGGCCCAGGTGTCCTGGCTGGACCCCCACAAGATCCGCAAGTTCACCGTGGTCGGCACCAGGAAGATGGCGGCCTTCGACGACATGGAGGCCACCGAGAAGATCAAGGTCTACAACAAGGGGGTCAACGAGGAGATCCGCTACGGCAGCTACGACGAGGTGCTGACGCTGCGCGAAGGGGACATCAACATTCCCTACTTCAAGATGACCGAGCCGCTCAAGGTCGAGGCCGCCCACTTCGTCGAGTGCGTCCGCGAGGGCAAGCGGCCGCTGTCCGACGGGCAGAACGGGCTGGACGTGGTGCGGATCCTGGAGGCGGTGACCGGTTCGTTGAAAACCGGCCAGCCGGCCGTCCTCTGACGGCCGGCCCAAAGCGGAGAGGCGGGGGCACGGCGCGCCATGCCCCCGCGCTGTCATGTTGACCGCGCTGCTGATCTTTATCGGCTCCTACGCCCTGATAGCGTTCCAGTCGCTGCCCCGGCTCCACATCACCCGGCCGGCGGGCGCCCTGCTGGGCGCGGTGGCCATGGTCGTCTTCGGCGTACTGACGCCGGGCGAAGCCTACCGGGCGGTGGACTGGAACACCATCGTGTTCCTGCTGGGGGCGATGATCATCGTTGCCTACCTTGAAATCTCGGGTTTCTTTGCCTGGCTGCGGGCGGCCGTCTTGCGCCGCGCCAAGACGCCCCGCCAGCTGCTGGCGCTGGTGGTGGCCTGCGCCGGCACCATGTCCGCGGTGTTCATGAATGACACCGTCTGCCTGCTGCTGGCTCCGGTGGTCTTGCGGCTGACCGAAGACTTGAAGCTGCCGCCGGTGCCGTTCCTGATCGCCCTTGCGGCCTCGTCCAATGTCGGCAGCGCCTGCACCATTATCGGCAACCCCCAGAACATGCTGATCGCCGTCCACTCCGGGATATCCTTCACCTCGTTTGTGGCGGCGCTGTGGCCGGTTTCGCTGGCCGGGCTGGTCGTAGTCTATGCCGCGGTGCGCTGGCTCTACCGGCGAGATCTTTCCGGCAGACAGTTCGATCCGGCGCCGACGCTCAATCCCCCCCGTATCCGCAGCGGCATGTTCATCGCAGCAGCCGCGACGGTTGCGTTGTTTCTGTTCTTGCTGATCCTTGACTATCCGCCGCCGTTGGCGGCCGCCGGCTGCGCCGCATTGCTGATCCTGGCCGGCGCCCGCCGGCCCCGGGCCGCCCTGCAGAAGGTTGACTGGGAGCTGCTGCTGTTCTTCGCCGGTCTTTTCGTGATCACCGGCGGAGTGGAGCAATCCGGCCTGATGCGCGGAGTGTTCGGCCACTTCCAGCAATTCTTCACCGGACCGAAGCTGGAACGACTGGCCTGGCTGTCGGAATTTACCGCTGCCGTCTCCAACCTGGCCAGCAACGTGCCGGCGGTGATGCTGTTCCTGAAGCTGATCCCCCGTTTGGACGAGCCCAGGACCTACTGGCTGGCGCTGGCCATGTCGTCGACCCTGGCCGGCAACCTGACGGTGATCGGCTCGGTGGCCAATATCATCGTCTTCGAACGGGCGCGAGGCACGGTCGCTGTCGGGTTCCGGGAGTACCTGCGGGTGGGATTCTTCATCACCGTAGCGACGATGCTGATTGGGATCGGCGTGCTGGCGCTCCAGCGTTGACGCATTGTTCTCGGGTGCAAAAAACCGCTTGACAACGAGCGGCTTTTTACGATATAATGGCTTTGTAAAACAAAGAACTTTAAAAAGGACATCACCATGGATCGAATAGACGCCCAACAGGAGCTGGCCTTCATCCGGAAGGTCATCCAGGACAGCCGGCGGGTGGCGGTGGACAACGGCGTGGACTACATCGTCTGGGGCGTGCTGGTCTCGCTGGGGATGTTCGCCACCATCGGCCTCGAGCTGCTGCGGGTGACCGGGGCCGCCTACCTGCTGCTGTGGATCGCCGTGATGGGCGGGGGCTGGGTGTTCTCGCTGGTCCGTCACCTGCGGGAACGGTCGACCGAGCGGGTGCGCACCATGGCCGGCGCCATCCTCAACGCGCTGTGGCTGGCCTGCGGCATCGTGATCATGATCCTGATCTTCATCGGCGGTCCGATGCTGCGGCAGAGCCCCAGCCCGGCCATCGCGGCGGTGCTGGGCATCGGGTTTCTGGTGTCCGGCGTGCTGCTGGACTTCGTGTACTTCAAGGTCTCCGCGGCCTGCTGGTGGGCGGGGTCGGCGGCGATGTTCTACCTGGAAAGCCCCTGGGCCCGACCGGTGCACCCGCGCCTCCACGCCGACATGCTGCTGTTCGCCGTGATGATGATCCTGTTCCAGGTGGTCCCCGGCATCATCCTCTACCGCCGTTGGCGGAACGAGGTGGCGGGGGGCTGAGATGGCGGACTACGACCACACCCTGCTGGACGACGTCATCCACTCGCGCATCCGGCTGGCCATCATGGCCGTGCTGATCGCGGTGGACCAGGCGGAGTTCACCTTCCTCAAGGAGAAGGTGAACGCCACCGACGGCAACCTGTCGGTCCATCTCAAGAAGCTGGACGAGGCGGGCTACGTGTCGGTCCAGAAGCGATTCGTCGACCGCAAGCCGCTGTCGTCCTACAGGCTGACGGCCAGGGGCCGCCGGGCATTCGAGTCGTACGTCGAGCGGCTGGAGAGTCTCATCGGCAAGCAATGAGCCTTGGTAACATCCAACGAACATGCAGGGAGAACGAGATGGAACGCCCGAGATACCGACGTTATGCGCATTGCAAAATGTCCAACGTATCGCTCTCGCTGCTGGCTGCACCGCTGTTGCTCGTCGGTTTCACGGGCTGCGCACATACCCTTAAAGGTAAGAAAACCGAGTGGGTCGGCGCACAGCGGCTGGAGTACCTGTCGCAGGGCGAGGGCTCGCCGACGGTGGTCTTCAACTCCAACACCGATATGGATTCCTGGGGCCAGGTCCTGCCCGAGGTGGCCAAGGTCACCCGGGTCTTCGCCGACAGCCGCCCCGGGCACGGCGGCAGCAAGCCGCAGATGGGGCGGAATACCGGTAAACGGGTGGTGGAGCGCCTTCATAAACTGCTGGCGGAGACCGGCCAGCGGCCGCCCTACGTGCTGGTGGCCCACTCCTACAGCGGACTGTTCGCCAACCTCTACGCCCGCACCTATCCGGACGAAGTGGCGGGCGTGGTCTTCGTCGACGCCTCGCACCCCGGCCAGGAGAACTGGTGGCACAAGCACCTGCCCGTCCAGAGCTTCATCGCCAACGTGATCGCCGTAAAGACCTTCAATTACGAGCTCTTCGATTTCGACGTGGTCGCCGATGATATCAAGGCGGCCGGGCCGTTTCCCGACGTCCCCGTCGCGGTGATCACCGCTGGAAAGAGATGGATCCTTGACACCAAGTCGTGGCGCGAGCAGTGGATGGTCTTCCAGCAGGACCTGGCGGCACTGTCGCCCCAGGGCACGCAGGTGGTCGCGGATAAAAGCGGCCACGTCGTTCAGCTGCAGCAGCCCGAGGTCATCATCGACGCCATCCGCCAGATCGTCGAGGGGTGCCGGACGGTCCGGGCGGACGATTCCACCAGGGTTCCGGCCGTACCCGAATAGCAACCGTGCAAGCGCCGGTGATGCG
>DDXR01000026.1 GCA_002347565.1 bacterium UBP2_UBA2255
CTCCCGGCTCAAGCCCTACAAGCGGATCGACGTGGCGGTGCGGGCGTTCACGGCGCTGGGGAAGCGGCTGGTGGTGGCCGGCGACGGGCCGGAGCGGCGCCGGCTGCAGCGGCTGGCGGGGCCGACGGTCGCCTTCCTGGGCCGGATCAGCGACGGGGAGCTGCGCGACCACTACCGCCGCTGCCGGGCGCTGGTGTTCCCCACCCACGAGGACTTCGGACTGACGCCGCTGGAGGCCCAGGCCTGCGGGGCGCCGGTGATCGCCTACGGCGGCGGCGGCGCGCTGGAGACGGTGGTCGACGGGAGGACGGGCCTGTTCTTCGGCGAGCAGACCCCGGAGTCGCTGGCCGCGGCGCTGCGCCGCTTCGAGGCGATGGGGTTTGACCAGGAGGAGATCCGGCGCCACGCCCTGCAATTCGACCAGGCCATCTTTGCCGGCAGGCTGATGGAGTTCATCGAGCGCGCCGCCCGCCGGCGGGAGGGAAGGATCTCATGAAGAATAAACGGTTCCGCACGGGCCTGTTCTCGGCCCTGGTGTTCCTGTCGGACTGCGGGCTGGCGTTCCTGGCCGGCTGGCTGGCCTGGCTGCTGGTGTTCCACTGGCTGCAGCCGCGGTCCTCGACCACCGACCTCACCCTGCAGCTGCGGTGGGCGGCGCCGGCCGTCTACCTGCTGTTCCTGCTGGCGCTGGGGAGCACCACCGGCGCCCGCTCGCAGCCGGTCGCGGCGCAGCTGCTCGGCGTAACCCGGGCGGCGCTCTATGCCCTGCTGGTGATCGCCGGCGCTGTGTTCCTGCTGAAGGGCTACCAGCTGTCGCGGGGCCTGGTGCTGGCCTACTTCGCGGCGGCGCCGCCGCTGGTCGGGCTGGGGCGGATGGTGCTGCACCGCCTCAACCTGTTCCTGCTGCTGCGGGGCTGGGGCCGGGTGCGGACCGCCGTGGTCGGCTCGGGTCCGTCCGCCCGGGAGATCTTCGACCACCTGGCGGTCAATCAGGTGCTGGGGTACGAGATGGTCGGCTTCCTGGTGGACACCCCCGGGGAGCTGGCGTTCCATTACGGCGGGGTCCGGGCCATCGGCCTCCACCGCGACTGCGGCCAGGTGCTGGCCGGGCACCGGGTGCAGCAGGTGCTCATCCCGTGGGTCCACAGCAGCGTGTTCGACAACCGCGACGTGCTGCAGTGCTGCCGCAGCATGGGGATCGGCCTCAAGGTGGTGTCGCACCGCATCGACCTGCTGCTGCGGGCGGCCCAGCTGGACGAGGTCACCGGGATCACCCTGGTCGACCCGGACCCGCCGGGCCGGCGGACGCTGGCCCGGGCCGTCAAGCGGGCGGCCGACCTCTCCGGCGCGGCGCTGATCCTGCTGGCGCTGGCGCCGCTGTTCCTGCTGGTGACGGGCCTGATCGCGCTCGATTCCCGGGGCGGCGTGTTCTACCGCCAGCGCCGGCTGGGGGAGGGACGGCGGCCGTTCGACCTGATCAAGTTCCGCACCATGGTGGCCGGCGCCGACGGCATCAAGCAGCGGCTGGCCGAGCACAACGAGGCCGACGGACCGATCTTCAAGATCCGCAACGATCCGAGGATCACGCGGATCGGCCGCTGGCTGCGGCGCTTCAGCCTGGACGAGCTGCCCCAGCTGCTCAACGTGCTGGCCGGCGACATGAGCCTGGTGGGGCCGCGGCCGCCGCTGCCGGCGGAGGTCTCCCGCTATGAGGAATGGCATTTGCGGCGGCTGGACGGCCCCCAGGGCATGACCGGGCTGTGGCAGGTGTCGGGACGGAGCGAGCTCAAGTTCGACGAGATGGCCCTGCTCGACATCTACTACCTGGAGCACTGGTCGCCGGCGCTGGACCTGGAGATCCTGTTCAAGACCATTCCGGTGGTGCTGCTGGGCAAGGGGGCATACTGATGAATGAAAAGTGCGAAAGCGAAAATGAAAACCCAGATGAGTAATGAGAATCATGCCCCGGCCGGCGGAGCAGCGAACGAGCAGAACAGGTCAGCGAAACTGTCTCCCAACGTGGTCAAGCTGGGCTGGGTCAGCCTGCTGACCGACATCTCCTCGGAGATGCTGTATCCGGTGATCCCCATCTTCCTGACATCGGTGATGGGAGCGCCGATGGCGGCGCTGGGCCTGATCGAGGGGCTGGCCGAAAGCGCGGCCAACGTGCTGAAGATCTTCTCGGGCTGGTGGTCCGACCGGGTCGGCAAACGAAGGCCGTTCGTGATCGGCGGCTACGGGCTGTCGGCCTTCTCCAAGCCGCTGCTGGCCTTCGCCCAGTACCTGGGCTGGCCGTTCGTGCTGGCGATGCGCGTGGCCGACCGCACCGGCAAGGGCCTGCGCACCTCGTCCCGCGACGCGCTGATCGCCGACTATACGCCGGACGCCCTGCGGGGCCGGGCCTTCGGACTGCACCGGGCCATGGACAGCCTGGGCGCGGTGCTGGGGCCGCTGGCCGCGCTCTACTTCCTGGCCCGGATCGGCCAGGGCGACCAGACCGCCCAACTGGCGGCCTACCGCAGCATCTTCCTGTGGGCCTTCCTGCCGGCGGCCCTGGGCGTGGTGCTGCTGTTCCTGGTGAAGGAGAAGCCGTTCAGCCCCCGCTTCAAGCGTCCGCAGTTCGGCTGGGGCACGTTCAACCGCGACTTCAAGGTGTTCGTGCTGGTCAACCTGGTGTTCGCGCTGGGCAACTCGTCGGACGCCTTCCTGATCGTGCGGGCCAAGGAGCTGTTCGCGTCGACCGGCAACGCGATGGTCACGGTGATCCTGGCCTACATACTGTACAACCTCACCTACTCGCTGGGGTCCTATCCGGCCGGCCTGCTGGCCGACCGCTTCGGGCCGCGCCGGGTGTTCCTGGCCGGCCTGCTGCTGTTCGCCGCGGTCTACGTCGGTTTCGCGTTCAACCGCAGCGCCGCACTGGTGTGGCCGCTGTTCGCGGTCTACGGGTTCTACACGGCCTTCACCGACGGGGTGGGCAAGGCCTACGCCTCGAAGCTGGTGCGGGAGGACCTGCGGGCCACCGGCATGGGCGTCTACCACATGTCGGTCGGACTGGCCACCTTCGTGGCCAGCACCGCGGCCGGTCTGCTGTGGCAGGCGTTCGGCCCGGCGGCGGCGTTCCTCTACGGCGCGGGAATGGCGCTGCTGGCCGCGGGGCTGTTCGTGGCGCTGGTGAAGCGGAGGGCCTGAGCGTGGCGGACGCGATCCTCGAGGCCACCGGCATCGAGCGCACGTTCCCGGCCCGACCGCTGCCGCTGCCGGTGCTGACGGGGGCCGACCTGACGGTGCGTCCGTCCGAGACCGTGGCCATCGTCGGGGCCTCGGGCTCGGGCAAGTCGACGCTGCTGCACGTGCTGGGCTGCCTCGACCGGCCCACCTCCGGCTGCGTCCGGATCGACGGCCAGGACACCGGGCGGTTCGGGGAACGAGAGCTGGCGGCGTTCCGCAACCGCACCATCGGATTCGTGTTCCAGTTCCACTACCTGCTGCCCGAGTTCACGGCGCTGGAGAACGCGGCCATGCCGCTGCTGATCAGCGGGCTGCCGCAGCGGCGGGCGCGGGCGATCGCCGAGGAGCTGCTGCTGGAGATGGGGCTGGCCGAGCGGCTGGACCACCGCCCCAGCGAGCTGTCGGGCGGCGAGCAGCAGCGGGTGNNGAGCCCACCGGCAACCTGGACCAGCACAGCGGCGCGCTGGTGGCCGACCTGCTGTGGCGGGTCAACGCCGCCAAGAAGGTGGCGCTGGTGATCGTCACCCACAACCACGAGATCGCGGCCAGGGCCGGCCGGGTGCTGGAGCTGAAGGGCGGCACCCTGTCGCCCCGGCGGCAGCCCTGACCTCACCGATGACGCAGAGGACGACATGACCATCGATGCTACGCCGCGCCGGGTGCTGCGCGCCGCCAACCTCTACAAGTCGTACCGCCGGCACCACGCGGTCAGCGGGCTGAGCCTGGAGGTCCGGCAGGGCGAGGTGGTCGGCCTGCTGGGG
>DDXR01000021.1 GCA_002347565.1 bacterium UBP2_UBA2255
CTCGACCCGCATCGGGTCGATGATGTTGCAGTAGTTGAACCTCGTCACGTAGACGCCCCGTTCGGTGGCGGCGACCATCCTGGCCAGCGAAGAATCGCCCCCCCGCATCACCAGGTTGGCCGTGACGGGCGAGTTGCCGTGCTCCGGGAACCCGTGGCCCGAGGAGGTCTGCTTCTCCCGATGGGCGGTGAACGAGTTGTGCACGACGCCGCAGGCGATGCCGTTCGCAATCAGGCGCACGCGCTGCTTGCCCACCCCCTCGAAATCGAAGGGGAAGGCGAAACCGCGGCGGTCGAACGCATCGTCCCCGATCGTCACCGCTTCGCTGACCACGCGCTTCCCGAACCTGCCGCAGAGGAAGCTGCGCCGCTCCTGCACGGCCAGCGCGGAGAAACCGCCGGCGAGGAAGCCAACCAGCTCGTCCACCGCCGGGTGTTCCAGCACCACGTCGTACCGTCCGGGTGCGAGCTCGGCGGGATGCTGCGATTCTAAGGCCTTCCTGACGGCGCGGGCCGCCAACCGCCGGAAATCGATGTCCCGCACGTCGCGGGCCGCTGCCTGGGCGTAGCCCGAGCCGGTCTCCGTCATCGCGATGGTATTGATGTCGGCATCGCTGGCCCGGGCATAGCGCATCACCCCCAGCGAGTTCGCCACGCCGACCTCGAGGGTCCCGGTCGACAGCGCCCCGTAGGCCCGGGCGCCGTGCCGGGCGGCGAGGGCGCACACGGCGCCGGCCGCCTCCGCCCGCTGTGCGGCGGTGTACGCCGCGGTCCGCGGCACGTAGATCCCGGCGGCGGACCGAATGGCCGTCGGGCCCGGCAAGGAAATGAAATCGGGATTGTCCGGCTGGGCCCGGGCGATCTCGCAGGCGTGCCGCACCGTCCGCCGCACCTCGTCCCGGTCCAGGATGTTGGTGCTGGCCGAGCCGACCTTCCTGCCGAACACCGCCCGCACCGTCAGCACGGCATTGCGCTGGGCGACGTTCTGGTGGATCGACGACTCGGCGAACCGCGTCAGGAATGATTCCTCGGCGTGGATTACGGCCTCGGTCTGGTCGGCCGGGGACCATCGCAGAGCCAGCCGCAGCAGGTCGCAGACCGGCCCCTCGCCGCTCATCGGCGTCGTTCGTCGCATCGGATCATTATTATACCAGTTCCCGTGCCGCGCGTCAAGCGAGGCGCCGCTTAGCCGAGCGCCGCCAGCTGCCGCTCGAGTTTGGCCAGCTTGTCGCGGTACTCGGCCAGGCGGTCGCGTTCCTTCGCGACCACCCGGGGCGGCGCCTTGGCGGTGAACCCGTCATCGTCCAGCTTGGCGGCGATGCCGGCCACCGATCGCTCCAGCGAGGCGATCTCCTTCCCCAGCCGCTGCCGCTCCTTGCCAGCGTCCACCAGGCCGGCCACGAAGACCTCGGCGGCTGCCACCACCGCCGCAGCGGCGCCGGGCGGGCGGCCGGCGTCCGGCGCGACCTCCAATGTTTCCAGCCCGGCCATCTGCATGATGTGGCCGCGGGCCCGGCCGATGGCTTCGGCGGCGGCGCCTTCCGCCCTGACAGCGACGGCCAGCTTCCGGGCAGGTGTCACCGCGTGCTTGTTCCTGATGTCGCGTACGGCCCGGACCACCTCCGCCACAAGCGAGAAGCGCTCTTCCATGTCCGCGTCGCGCCATTCCGGCCGGGGCGGCGGCCAGGGCGCGGCGATCAGCAGGGGCGTCACCGGCAGCTCCCGGTCGATCCCGCGGCGCGGCGCGGCAGCGGCCAGGTGCGCCCACAGTTCCTCGGTGATGAACGGCACGAAGGGGTGCAACAGGCGCAGCACCTGGTCCATGACGTGGGCCAGCACCTGGCGGGCGGCCGTCGCCCCCGGGCCGCCGGCACGCAGCCGGGGCTTGATCAGCTCCAGGTACCAGTCGCACAGCTCGCCCCAGAAGAACTCGCGCACCGCGCCGATCGCGGCCGAGGGATTGTAGGCCTGCAATTGGGACTGGACCGTCGCCGTGCAGTCCTCCAGGCGGGACAGCACCCAGCGGTCCTCGTCGGGCAGGGCCGCGGGATCGAGCGGGGCGAACGCGGCGCCCTCCAGGTTCATCAGGGCGAAGCGGAAGGCGTTCCACAGCTTGTTGCAGAAGTTGCGTCCGACGTCGAAGCGGTCGCTCACCAGCTTGGCCGGCGGCACGCCCGGCATCGTGCCCAGCACGTCGAATTCCCTGCCGGTGGCCGGGCAGAGGTAGGTGAAGATGCTGCCGCCGTGCCGGGCGGTCGCCAGGTCGACCAGTTCCCCGGTGAAGGGCGAGACGGCCTGCACCGGCAGCCGGATGTCCTGGGTGCCGGTCTGCATCTCGCAGACCACGTAGCGCATGGCGTCGGCGCCGTACTGCTCGATGATGTCCACCGGATCGATGCCGTTGCCCTTGGACTTGCTCATCCGCTCGCCCTTGCCGTCCTGGATATTGGCGTGGATGAAGACGTCGGTGAACGGCACGTCGCCCAAGTTGTAGAGCCCCGTGATCACCATCCGGGCCACCCACAGGGTGATGATGTCCCGCCCGGTCACCAGGCAGGAGCCGGGATAATAATAGCTCAGGCAGTCTGCCAATCCATCGACCGCGCCCAGTGCAGTCTGTCCCGGCTCGATTTCGGCGGTGGCCGGGTCGGGCCAGCCCAGCGTGCTGTGGGGCCAGACCGCGCTGGAGAACCAGGTGTCGAGCACGTCAGCATCACGGATGAAACCAGCCGCGTCGAGTTCGGCGGCCACCAAGCGGTCGGTTTGCTGGTCCCGCAGGCAGATCTGGACGTCAAACGTGCCCGGCGACTCCGGCCCGGCATGTTCCAGCTTCAACGCCCTGCCCCCTTGGTCGCGCAGGCTGATGCAGACATCGTCCCGGCCGGACCACCGCTCCAGCAGCGGACGTTCCTTGGCGAGCGCATCATTATCGAGGGCCTTGGACCAGACCGGAATCCGGTGGCCCCACCACAGCTGGCGGCTGATGCACCAGTCGCGCTTCTCTGACAGCCAGTCCAGGCAGGTGTCGCGGTAGCGGCCGCCGTCGGGGTGGAAGGCCACTGCCCGGCCGCTGCGCGAACGCCACGATCCGTCGGCGGCGGCGATGGCGGCCTGCGCCAGCCCCGGCGCCTTGAATTCATTGGCCGTCCCCCGCCCCATCACCACCCCGCCCGGCACGTCGCCCATCCGCACGAACCACTGCAGCGACAGGTAGGGCTCGACCGGCGTCTTGGAGCGGTCGGAGTGGCCGATCTCGACCTGGCGGTCCTCGACGGCCTCCAGCAGGCCCAGCTGCTCCAGATCGGCGACCACGCGGTCGCGGGCCTCGAACCGGTCGATCCCGCGGTACGGCCCGGCCTCGGCGTTGAGGGTGCCGTCGGGATTGAGGATGTTGATGACCTGGATCGCGTCCCGGTGCCGCCCCCACACATCGTAGTCGTTGGGGTCGTGGGCCGGCGTGATCTTGACGCAGCCGCTGCCCAGCTCGGGCTTGGCCCATTCGTCGAGGATCAGGGGGATCTCGCGATCGACCAGCGGCAACCTGATCTTCCGGCCGGCCCTGACCATCCCGGCCAGCGTGCGCAGCGTCGGCAGATGCGTGGTCAACCGCTCTTCCAATGCCATCAGTTCCGTTTCCAGGGCCGGCTTATCCTTGGCCGAGGCCTCCGCCAGCCCCTTGCGGGCCTTGTCGATCGACCTCCGCAGCGCACCTTCCGGATCGGGATGGCAGGCCACCGCGGTGTCGCCCAGCATCGTCTCCGGCCGGGTGGTGGCCACGATGACGTGGTCCGGCTCGCCGGGCGCGGGATCGATCACCGGGTAGCGCAGGTGCCAGAAGTGGCCCAGCACCGTCTCGTGCTCGATCTCGTCGTCCGAGACCGCGGTCTGCAGGGCGCAGTCCCAGTTGACCAGCCGGGTGCCGCGGTGGATCAGGCCGTCGCGGAACAGCCGGAAGAAGGTGTGGCGCACCGCCCGGGCGCAGACGGCGTCCATGGTGAAGCGGTAGCGGTCCCAGTCGCAGGAACAGCCCATGCTCTGCTGCTGCCGGATGATGCGGGACTGGCACTGCTCCTTCCAGTCCCAGATCCGCTTGACCAGCGCGTCGCGGCCGATGTCGTGGCGGGTCTTGCCCTCCAGCTCGATCAGCCGTTTCTCCACCACCGCCTGGGTGGCGATCCCCGCGTGGTCGGTGCCCGGCATCCACAGCGTGTTGTCCCCGGACATCCGGTGCCAGCGCACCAGCAGGTCCTGCATCACGTTGTCCATGGCGTGGCCCATGTGCAGCGCGCCGGTGACGTTGGGCAGCGGCATCATGACGACGTACCGCCGGTCACGGCCGTCCGGGGCGGCGGCGAAAGCCTTGGCCTCGAGCCAGCGCCGGGCAACACGCTCTTCCGTCCGGGAGGGTTCGTATGTCTTGGGAAGTTCCTGCATGGTGCGCGTTCCCTTGGCCAATGAATTGAGTAACCGATTATTATATAGTGAATTGTACCCGCTCGTCAAGCGATTTTCCGCAGCGGGCCCGTTTCAAAACAGCCCTTGACAGCGGTATCTGAAAACTGTTACAATTGCGTCATAGCCATCCTGCGGTGCCAATCCGGACGAGGCGGCATAGCCAAGTGGTAAGGCGAAGGTCTGCAAAACCTTTATTCAGCGGTTCGATCCCGCTTGCCGCCTCCATTTTCACAAAATAAACTCGCCGGGGTGGCGGAACTGGTAGACGCAAGGGACTTAAAATCCCTCGTTCCCAACGGGACGTGTCGGTTCGATTCCGACCCCCGGCACCATGCCGATCAGATGATGAGGAACCCCTTCCGTAAAAGGAAGGGGTTTCAACATATGATCGCAGGCCGGGCATCGGCACGCTGGCACGATGCGGTGAGGATTGAAACAGGAGACACCATTGCGCGTCGGTCTTACGTATGAAAAAAGAGCAGCGGGACACTGCTCTTTTCTATGCTGGAGCGGGCGAAGGGATTTAAACCCTCGACGTCCACCTTGGCAAGGTGGCACTCTATCACTGAGCTACGCCCGCTTATGACGAAATTATACCCCATTTGAGGGGATTAGTCAATACCTTTTGTTGGCTTCCGTCCTCCGCGTACTGAGGCGTCGGCGGATATCAAGCAAGCGAAAGCCTTGCAAGGGCAAGGCTTTCGCTTCCGGAATGGCGGGGCCGACGGGGTTCGAACCCGCGACCTCCAACGTGACAGGCTGGCGTTCTAAACCAAGCTGAACTACGACCCCGCGAACGGGGATATTATACCAAATCTTCCGGGCATTGTCAATGACGGGGTTCTTTTTCACTGGTGATGACAACCAGCGGCCCCCCGTCGCCGGGGGGCCGCCGTCGATCCGTGGGCCGCCTATCTGACCAGGCTCAGCTTGCC
>DDXR01000083.1 GCA_002347565.1 bacterium UBP2_UBA2255
TGGCGTTGGCGGCATACTTGGTCAGCTCGGCCGAGGCCACGGCCATCACCAGCAGCGGGTGGCCGTTGCGGATGAACGGCTCGTAGAGCTGCCGCATCAGCCCGGCGGCGCGGTCGGAGCCGCAGCCCACCACGATCCGGTCAGGGCGCATGAAGTCGTTGATGGCGTCACCCTCCTTGAGGAATTCCGGGTTGGACACCACGTCGAAATCCAGGGACGCCTTCCGCCGCCGCGCCAGCTCCGCCCGCACGGCCTGCCGCACTCGGAGGGCAGTGCCGACCGGCACGGTCGACTTGTTGACGATCACCAGGTAGCGGTTCATCGACCGGCCGATCTCCCGGGCCACCGCCAGCACGTGGCGCAGGTCTGCCGAGCCGTCCTCGCCCGGGGGCGTCCCCACGGCGATGAAGGCGAACTCGGCGTCGCGCAGCGCCTCGGGCAGCCCGGTGGTGAACCGCAAGCGGCCCTGGCTGGCGTTACGGAGCACCATCTCCTCCAATCCCGGCTCGAAAATCGGGATGATCCCCTTTTTCAGATTGTCGATCTTGCGCCGGTCGATGTCCACGCACCAGACGTCGTTGCCCATGTCGGCGAAACAGGTCCCGGTCACCAGGCCCACGTAGCCGGTTCCCACCACGGCGATTCTCATGTCGCGCTCCGTATAGTGATTGTTTGATGATCCCAGTAGGCGGTGCGGTCCTTGCCCCGCTGTTTGGCAAGGTACATCGCCTGGTCCGCCTTCTCGATCAGCGACCTGGCGTCGGCAGCGTCAGCCGGGAAGCAGGCCACGCCCAGGCTGGCCGACAGCTGGCGTCCGTCCGGACGGCGCTCGGCGAACTCGGTGCCGCGAATCGCCAGCCGTATCCGCTCCGCCGCGTCGACCGCCTGGTCGCGCCCGGCGCCCGCCAGGATCACGGCGAACTCGTCCCCGCCGTAGCGGCAGATCACCTTCGGCCCGCGGCCGGTGGCGCCGTCGATCAATTCCCCCAGCCGCTTCAGTATCTCGCTGCCCTTGAGGTGCCCGAATGCGTCGTTGTACTCCTTGAAATGGTCGAGGTCCATCCACACCAGGGCCACCGGATCCGTCCCGCCCTCCGATACTGCGCCCTCCAGCCGGCGCAGGAAGTACCGGTAGTTGTACAGGCCGGTCAGCCCGTCGGTGACCGCCTCCTTCTGCCGTTGCTCGAGGATGCCGGCGTTCTCCAGTGCCAGCGCGGCATAGGTGGCGACCAGCTCGATCGCCTCCAGCTCGCGGGTGGTGAACTGCCGGGCCTCGCGCACCTCGGACATGTTGATCACGCCGATCCGCCGGTCGCGGACGATCAGCGGCACCACCAGCATCGATCGGATCTTGTCGTAGCCGCGGGGTGACGGCACGAACAGCGGCTCCCGGTCGGTGTCGGGCACGTTGAGGGGACGGCCCGAAGACAGCACGCGGCCGGCGATGCCCTGGTCGCTCTTGAGCCTGAGCTTACCGACCATTCCGGCCCGCATCCCGCGGGCCGCCCGCAGCACCAGCTCGCCGCCGGCTTCGTCCAGCAGCAGGATCGAGCAGCGGTCGGTCCGGACGATCTCCTGCACCGCGTCCAGCGTCAGGTTGAGCGTCTCCTCTATGCTCTTCGACGATGCCAGCAGCGCGCCGATGCCGAACAGGGCCGCTGACCGGATGTCGGACGCCGTCTTGGTCCACTGGTCCGCGATGCTGGCCAGCTCGCTGGAGCGGAGCGCCCATGCCCGCTGCTGGTCGGCGACCAGCCCCGCCCACAGGGCGGCCAGCGACAGCAGGCCGGCCTTGAACAGCTGGTCGCCCAGGAACACCGGATCCCACAGCCACCCGACCCGGGCCGCCAGCGCGGCGCCGTACAGGCCCAACGACAGCAGGACGACGGCCAGGGCGGTGCGCTTGCCGCCGGCCAGCGCCGCCCGGAAAACAGGCAGAACGTTCAGGTAATAGAACCGGCCGTCGCCGGTGGACAGCACCAGCAGGGCGATCAGCACCAGGTCGGCGCCCAGCGTGATCCAGCGCCGCCGCAGCCAGGACAGCACCGACGCGCTTGAGAAGAACAGCAGGATATTGTAGCCGGCGGCGCCGGCCAGCGTCAGCAACAACCCCAGACCGCGGCCGCCCCCGGGCGCCGGATCGACCGCGGCCAGCGCCAGCGCGAGGAACAACACCGCCCAGCGCACCCAGATGGCCAGGCGCTCCTGGAACGCCGCCGGCACCGGGGCAGCGGCCGGGCCGCTCATCGGGCGCTGCTCCCCGCCGCCGCCCGGCCGCATGCCGAACCGGCCGCGTGCCCGGTGGTCCAGGCGATCTGCAGGTTGTACCCCCCGCACGGCCCGTCGACGTCGAGCATTTCCCCGCAGAAATGCGCACCGGGAACGGCCCTCGACTCCATCGTGATCGGATCGATCCCTGCCGTGTCGACTCCGCCCAGCGTCACCATCGCCTCGCCGAACCCGCGGGTCGCGGCAACGGACAGGGGATATCGCTTGACCATTGTGACCAGCCGCTGCCGTTGATCTGCCCCCAACTGGCCGGCCGGCCCGTCGGGCCTGAGGCCGGCCCTGTCGATGATGGCCAGCGCCAACCGTCGCGGCAGCAGCGCCCCCAGCAATCCCTTCAGCTGCTTTCGCGCTGCGCCGGCCGCGGCCCCTGTCAGCATGCCGGCCAGCCGCGATTGATCGACTCCCGGCAGCAGGTCCAGCCGGGCCTCGACCGGGCCGTAGGCCAGCAATGGCGCAAGCGTACGGCTGGCGGCGAGCGCCGCCGGCCCGGAAATGCCGAAGTGGGTAAAGACCAGTCCGCCCCCGTGGGCGTGCCACCGTCCGCCGGCCTCGAAGGATAACCGGCAGTCCGGCAGGCTGATTCCCTGCAACGCTTGGTGCCAGGCGCCCGCCAGGACCAGGGGCGCGTTGCCGGGGAGCAGGGGGCTGACCATATGCCCCAGCGCGCGGGCCAGCGCAAACCCGGAGCCGTCCGAACCGGTGGCCGGGTACGACCGGCCGCCGGTCGCGATCACCAGGCGCGCGGCCCGGAAGACCCCGGCGCTGGTCTCGAGCTCGAATCCCGGCCGGCTCCAGCGGAGAGCGGTGGCCGCCGCGGCGGTCACCAGGCGGACGCGCTGTCGCTCCAGGGCTCGCACCAGCGCCCGCAGCACGGCGGCCGCTCCGCCGGAAGTGGCGAAGTAGGCATGCCCGTCATCGAGTTTCAGTTCGATGCCCAGGCCGGCGAAAAACGCCACCGTATCGCGGCAGCCGAACCGTCTGATCGCGTTGTTCAGGAAACGGGCGCCGGGGCCGCAGGCTTCGATGAACCGCTGCGGCGTGTCGCTGTTGGTCGCGTTGCACCGGCCGTTGCCGGTCAGCAGCAGCTTGCGCCCGGGTTGGGCCATCTGCTCCACGGCCAAGACTCGCGCGCCCAGGCTGCCTGCCGCAATGGCCGCCATCATCCCCGCCGGGCCGGCGCCGATGACGATCACGTCAGGGTCAGTCCGCTGGTCTCTCGCCATGGCACCGATTAATGCAATGAAAATGCAATAACTTACATGGTGTCAGATTTTATCACATTTTTTCAACAAAAAACAGTCGTTTTTTCATTTTTCTGCATTTTCCCGGGGATGCAAAAAGGGAAGGCGGAACCACCGCCTTCCCCCGACCGGCCTGGCACAATGCCGCCAGTCACTTCATTTTTTTCAATTTAGCGTCCAGTTCCTTGACCTTGGCCTTGTCGCCCTTCAGAAAATAGGCGTCTCGCAGATACGCCCAGTATTCTCTGGCGTCGGGCTTGAGTTCGGTGGTCCGCTTGAACGCGCTGATCGCCCGGTTGTAGTCCTTGACCGACTCGCGCATGGCGGCCACGCCCATCATCTTCCAGGTCTCGTCGTCCTCCTGCATCTTCAGCGCTTTGTCCAGGGGATCGAAGGCCGCCGCCACGTTCTTGCCCTCGTTGATGATCGCCGTAGCCAGGTACAGCAACGAGGACCGGTTGGTCGGGTCCAGCGTCGCGGCCATCCGGAATGGCTCGATCGATTCGCCGAACTTGTTCTGGGCGAAATAGGTCATCCCCAGCCGGGTATGGGTGATAGTGTCTGCGGGGTTGACCGCGATGATCCTGCGGTAAAAGCCGGCCGCATCGTCGAACTTGCCCGCGTTGTAGGCGCCGACGCCCAGGAAGCTGAGGGCCGCGGTGTTCTTGGGATTGAGCTCGACGGCCTTGAGATAGGCGCTGTTGGCCTCCTCCGCGCGGCCCTGGCGCTGAGCCAGGAATGCTCGCATCATGTAATTCCCATCCCGTTCCGGCATGAAGTCGAACAGGTTGCCCATCGCCTTGGAGGCCTTTTCGAGATAGACCTGCGACGAGTCCCCCGTGGCGGCGGCGTACCGGTTGGCGAAGGCCGCGGCCCGGCGGTACAACTCGTCATAATGGTCGTCCCGCGCCTGGACCAGCGAATCCTTCTTGTCGGGCAGGAATTTGATCGCGTTATCGTAGGCCGCGCGCGAATCCTTGAACTGCTCTGTGTGGAAATAGCAATAGGCCAGCAGGCGGAAGTAGTTGCCGTTCTCCGGCACCACGGTCAGGCCTTCCTTCAGCTGTTCGATGGCCTTGTCGTACGCCGGCGGGTCCTGCGAAAGGTAGATCAGGGCGCTGCTCATGAATTGGTCGCAGCCCGTCGCGAACAGCCCCAGCATGGCCGCCAGGGCCAGGGCCAGCATCAACCGGGTCGAGCGTTTCGACATGTCCGTCTTCCTGTTTATGTTGTCGGTGGTTGGTTGCGAAGAAAAATATTTTACCGCTTATGGGAAGCAAAGTCAAGCGTTTTATGGTGCCCGTCGGCCAGGCCCGGCGGCGGCGGTGACCGCGGCCGGCGCGCGGCGCAGCATCGACTCCGCCCTTTTCAGATCCGCCGGCGTGTCCACCGCCGGGGAGTGGTGCCGGGTGGGCACGACCCGGATCCGGGCGCCGCGCTCCAGGGCTCGCAGCTGTTCCAGCTGCTCGATGCCCTCCAGCCGGCCCGGCGGCCAGGAGGTGAACCGCCGGAGGAATGAGGCGCGGTAGGCGTACAGGCCGATGTGCTTGCGGTAGCGGCCGAGGTCGGTTTTCCCCGGCTGCCGGGCGAACGGGATGACCGATCGGGAAAAGTAGAGGGCGTCCCCGTCCCGGTCGACGGCGATCTTGACCGTGTTGGGGTCCTCCAGCTCCCGCCGGTCGCCGAACCGCGCTGCCAGGGTCGCCATCGGGACCGTGGGATCGCAAATCATGGCCGACGCCAGCTGGTCGATGGCGGCCGGCGACACCAGCGGCTCATCGCCCTGGATGTTCACGACGATTTCGAACTTCCGGCGCCGGTGCTCCAGCTTCGCCAGCGCTTCGGCGATGCGGTCGGTGCCCGAGCGGTGTCGCCGGGAGGTCATCACGGCCCGACCGCCGAAGGCCGCGACGCAGGCCGCGATCCGCGGGTCGTCGGTGGCCACGGCCACCTCCTCCAGCAGCCGCGATCGCAGGCAGCGCCGGTACACGAGCTCGATCATCGGCCGGCCGGCGATCAGGGCCAGGGGCTTGCCGGGGAACCTGGTGGAGCCGTACCGGGCCGGGATCAGCCCGATGACCCTGGGTTTCAAGGGACCCCGGCCTGGGCCGTGAGAATCTCCAGCGCCCGGTCCAGCTGGGACCGGGAAACCAGGAAGCTGATGCAGTTCAGCGACTGGCTGATCATCTGGAGGTTGATCCCGCCCCCGGCCAGCGCCCGCAGGAAGCGCGATGCCGCCGCCGGGTCGCGCGACAGCCCCTCGCCATGGACGGTGACCACCGACACCCCGCGGTCGGCGTCGATCGACTTGAAGCCGGTCTCCTTGCGCAGGCTTTCCAGCCCCGCCGCCGCCGCATCCGCCTGCCCCTGCGGAATGGCGAAGGAAACGTCGCCCTTGCCGCGGCCGGTGGGGATGGTGGTCAGCAGGTCGACGGCGATCCCCTGCTCTGCCAGGACCGAGAACACCTCGGCCGCGATCCCGGGCTTGTCGTGCACCGACTTGAGGGTAAGCTTGGCCATCAGCTGGGTGTGCCTGATATCGTATCCGCCCATCAGTCCTCCGCGTTTGGTTCGTCTCGTTGCCTGCGGCCGCCGTCAGGCCGTAGGCCCGGCCGCCGCCACCTCGGGTGCCGCATCGCCCTTGTACTGCTCGAAGTTCCTGGCGAACATCGCCGCCAGTTCCCTGGCCTTGGCGTCGTAGGCCGTCTGGTCCTTCCAGGTGTTTCTCGGGGTCAGCACCTCGGAGGGCACGCCCTCGCAGGCATCCGGCACCAGCACGTTGAAGACGGGATCGGCCGTGAACTTCGCCCGCTCCAGCTTGCCCTCCAGCGCCGCTGTCAGCAGGGCGCGGGTGATGCCGATCCTCATCCGGCTGCCGGTCCCCACCGGCCCGCCCGACCAGCCGGTATTGACCAGCCAGCAATTGGCGCCGTGCTTGGCCAGCCGCTCGGCCAGCATCGCGGCGTACTTGGTCGGGTGCAGCGGCATGAACGGCGCGCCGAAGCAGGCGGAGAAGGTCGGCTGGGGCTCGGTGACGCCGCTCTCGGTGCCGGCCAGCTTGGCGGTGAAGCCAGACAGGAAGTGGTAGCTGGCGGCCGCCGGAGTCAGCCTGGCGATGGGCGGCAGCACCCCGAAAGCGTCGCACGCCAGGAAGAACACGTTCTTGGGGTGCGCCCCCACGCCCGGGATCACGCAGTTGGGGATGTGCTCCACCGGGTAGGTGGCCCGGGTGTTCTCGGTGATGGCGTCGGAGTCGTAGTCGATGGCGCGCGTCGCCTGGTCGACCACGACGTTCTCCAGCAGCGAGCCGAAGCGGATGGCGTTGTAGATCTGGGGCTCGGCCTCGGCCGACAGCTTGATCACCTTGGCGTAGCAGCCGCCCTCGAAGTTGAAGATGCCGCCATCCCACCAGCCGTGCTCGTCGTCTCCGATCAGCCGGCGCCGGGGGTCGGCCGACAGCGTGGTCTTGCCGGTGCCGGACAGCCCGAAGAACAGCGCGGTCTGCCCGTCCGCGCCGACGTTGGCCGAGCAGTGCATCGGGAACACGCCCCGCTGCGGCAGCAGGTAGTTGAGGATGGTGAAGACGCTTTTCTTGATCTCTCCGCCGTACATCGAGCCGACCACCAGGTTCGTCTTCCGCTCGAAGCTGATCCCGACGAAGACCGTGGAACGGGTGCCGTCGGACGCCGGGTCGGCCTTCATCGCGCCGCAGCCCAGCACGGTGAAGCCGGGCACGAAGCCCGCCAGCTCCGCCGCGCTGGGCCGGATGAACAGGGTCTGGGAGAACAGGGCGTGCCAGGCGGTGTCGGTGACAACCCGCACCGGCAGCCGGTGCGCGGGATCGGCGCCGACGAAACCGTCGAACACGTAGACATCCTTGCCCCGCAGGTAGTCGTGGGCTTTGCGCAGCACCCGGCCGTACAGCCCCTGCTCGCACTTGAGGTTGACCCTGCCCCAGGCGATGGTGTCGCGCACCAGGGGCTCGTCGACAAAGAACCGGTCGTTGGGCGACCGCCCGCTGGGGTCGCCGGTGCGGACCACCAGCGCGCCGTTGGCCGCCAGCATCCCCTCGCCGGTGGCCAGCGCGCGCTCGATCAGCTGTGATGGCGCCAGGTTGCGGTGGACAGCCCGAACTTCAGCGATGCCCAACGCCTCCAATTCCTTGCGGATGTCCATGCGTGCTCCTGAGGTTTGGATGGTATTGCTGTTGCTGGCGGCAGGTGGCCGGTTCCGGACCGGTCGGCGTCCCCGCAAACGCGAAGGCCCGTCGCCGCACGCGGCCGGAGCGTGTAATTATATGCTTTTCTCCCAGAGAAATCAACACCAAAAAGGCGCGGCGATCAGCCGCGCCGGTCCAGCAACCTCGCCATGTTCTCGCGGAAAATGAGCAGTTCCTCCTCCGCCGAGAAGCCCAGGTCGCGTACCGCCTGCGCGGTCTCGCCGATGTCGCCGCCCGGCCATCCCGAGCCGAACACCAGGCGCCGCGCCCCCAGCTCGCGCATGGTCCAGCGGTACTGCTCCCAGAACGGCGAATGACGCAACCGGACGATGGTGCCCGAAACGTCGACGAGGAGGTTCCTGCAGCGGCCCGACCCGTGGTCCCCGGCGGCCGGCAGCAGGTCGACGAAGCGCTGCCCCCCCGTGTGCAGCAGGACGACCGCGGTCTCGGGAAAGTCGCCGGCCAGCCGCAGCGCGCACTCCGCCGCTGCCAGGCCCGCCGGCCGCCGGCAGCCCACCAGCAGCAAGGCGTCCATGGTGCCGGCCGCCTCCGCCAGCGGGCCGAGCAGTTCCCGGTCTTCGCCGGCGGCCGGCCGGTCCAGCGGGTCCAGCAGCAGGCCGCAGGCGCCGGCGCTGACCCGGTCCGTGAATTCGAGCAGCGCGCCCGGGTCGCGGGGATCGACGGTGACCGCGGCCGCCAGCCGCGCCGGATGCTGGCGCCGGCACTGCAGGACGTAGTCGTTGTCCTGCGGCCGGGCGGCCGCGACCACGCCCCGCTCGACGCCCTGCTGGTCCATGGCCGCCACCAGGTCCCCCGGCAGGGCCGGGATCTCGGGCGCGAAGTCTTCCCGTTTGAACTTGCCGGAGGGATCGAGCGTCAGGTGGCAGTCGATGATGCCTGACATACTGTTACCGTTTCCCGTTCATCGTTGACCGTTCGTTGTTCATTGCTACAATGCCCTCGCCACCGGCAGGTCGTCCCACCTGGTGGTGTAGCGCGGCGAGAGCCGCAGCTGGCGCATCCGCCAGGGCCGCGCCATCCCGGCGGCGGCGTACGTCAGGGTGCCCCGCCCCCAGCGGGCGTTGAGGCCGTCCAGCGCCCGCATCAGCGCGCCGCCGTAGGCCGGCCGCTGCTCGGCCGCGAAGCAGTCGCGCTGGACCTCTGCGGCCGGCCCCAGCCCGGACAGCAGCACGCCGCAACGCTTGTAGGGGTAACCGGGCCGGAAGATCCGCGCCAGCCCCTCCAGCGCGGCCGCGATCAGCCGCGGCGTGTAGTCCGACGGCTCGGCCAGCCCGACCGTGGCGGCGTTGGAGTACTGCGGCCCCTCGCGGAAGCTGTTGGTCTCGACGAACACCGTGACGCAAGCGGCGGCCGAGCGCTGGGCCCGCAGCTTCGCGGCCGACATCGAGACGAACTCGGCCGCGGCCTGGCGCAACTCGGGCAGGGCCCCGATGTCGCGGCCGAACGAGCGCGAGGTCAATATCGCCTGCTTGGGCTTGCGCGTTTCCTCGACGGCGATGCAGGGGTTGCCCCGCAGCTCCTCCACCGTCCGCAGGCCGGCCACCGTCATGTGCTTCTTCACGTACTGGTCGGGCAGGTCGCGCAGCTGGCGCGCGGTGTCCACGCCGCGGGCGCGCAGGAACTTGCCGTAGCGGCACCCCACGCCCCAGACGTCCTGGACGTCGACGGAATCGAGCAGCTCGTCCAGGTCCGGCCGGGCGCAGAGATCGAACACGCCGTCATGCTCGGGATGCTTCTTGGCGATGCGGTTGGCCAGCTTGGCGAGCGTCTTGGTGGGGCCGATCCCGATCGACAGCGGCAGGCCGGTCCATTGTCTGACCGTCCCGCAGATGCGGCGGCAGTAGGGGTCGGGCGGTTCCAACAGTCCGGTCAGCGTCAGGAAGGCCTCGTCGATGGAGTAGACCTCGGTCTGGGGCGCGAAGCTCCGCAGCACCGACATCACGCGGTTGGAAAGGTCGCCGTAGAGGGTGAAGTTGGCCGAGAACACGGCGACATTGTTCCGTTCGATGATGGCCTGGTACTTGAAGACCGGCTCGAAGCCGACGATGCCCAGCGCCTTGGCCTCGGCGGTGCGGGCGATGACGCAGCCGTCGTTGTTGGACAGCACGATCACCGGCCGCCCGGCCAGCGAGGGGTCGAACACCCGCTCGCAGGAGGCGTAGAAGCTGTTGCAGTCGGCCAGCGCGAAGACCTGGTTCATGCCGGCCATTCACCGCCACGGCGCGAAGGACGCCAAGACATTTCCATGATGGTCCTCGAACTCAACCCCACCCCCTTCTCTTTCAAAGAGAAGGGGCAATAGGGATGAGTTCTTTTGAGTGCTTGTTGCTCCCAAACCGCCTGTCGATCCAGTCAGTAAGTCGGCCGCGCACTGACATCCAGACAAACAGCCAAGATTAAGTTCCCTCTGTGTCTCCGTGTCTCCGTGGCAAGTCCGCTCACACCGGGTGGATGACGTGGACCACCACGCCCCACACCTCGATGTTCATCTCGGGCGTGACCTCGATGGCCTTATAGTCCGGGTTCTCCGACACCAGGTAGACCCGGCCCTTGGCCTTGCGCAGCCGCTTGACCGTCAGCTCGCCGCCCAGGGCCGCCACCACGATCTTTTTGTCGGCCGGCTCCAGCGAACGGTCAACGATCAGGATGTCGCCGGAGTGGATGCCGGCGCCGGTCATCGAGCTGCCCTGCACCTTGACGAAGAAGGTGGCCGCCGGGTGCTTCACCAGGTGCTCGTTGAGGTCGAGCTTCTTGTCGATGAAGTCGTCGGCCGGCGAGGGGAACCCGGCCGGGATCTTGGCCAGGTAGAGCGGCCGGCCCAGGCGGGGCGCGGGTTGCGGGCCGTACACCGCGGCGACGGATTTGCCCTTATTGAGCTTCTTCATGCGCTCCCGACGTTGAACGTCAGTACGTCGTATGTTCAACGTGGCTTAAGGTATTGCATCCGCACCCATCCCCAGTTGAGCGCCAGGTGGGCGGCCCCGGCCAGCACCAGGCAGATGCCGCCGGCCACGTGCACCAGGAAGGCGCCGCCGGCGCCGGCCGCCATCAGCAGCCCGGTGGCCGCCTGCAGCAGGAACAGCAGGAACAGAATCAGGTTGAGCGCCTTCAGGATCTTGACCTTGTTCACGGTTTCTCCTTTTGGCCGGTCACAGCGACCAAGTCCCCTCTGGCAAGAGGGGAACATGGGGTGTGTCCCGCCGACAGTGGTGTCGGTTGGGTGTCATTGTACTATACCACTCCGGCCCGACGCTTTCAAGGGCAAAAGCAAAAAGCCGCATCGCGGCGGTCCGATCCCCCGTCCCCTCTCGGGCAGGGAACAAGACGAATGTTGTTGGGACATGGCGCGCCATGTCCCTACGGGTCCCGACGCGGGATCCGACGACCCTAGAACCCGCGCTGCTTCAGCGTCTCGAAGGTGATGCCGCGCTGGGCCAGGCCGTCGTAGGAGAACAGCACGATGTCGCCGATGCCGGCCTGGCGCAGGGCGCGCACCTTGTCCATGATCCCGTCCATGCTGTCGCGCCAGGCGCCCAGCCCCACGTACACCCGGCCCCGTCCTTTGTGGCGCATCGACTTCTGGGCCAGCCGCAGCACGGTCTCGGTGTTCTGCGAGTAGTTCATCAGCACCACGAAGTCCACCCAGTCGTTGGCCAGCCACGCCGGCCAGTCCTGGCCGAAGCCGTTCCGGGCCTCGTCCGGGTCGGGCTTGACCGCGGCCGACAGCCTGACCCAGGGGTTGAACCGGTGGATGTCGATCTTGAGGCTTGCCACCAGGTCGGTGATCTGGTACATCCGCCACAGGTGCCAGGTGTCCCGGTACTGCTTCAGCCGCGCGTCGCCGTTCCGCAGGTCGATCGGGTCCAGCCCGTAGCGGGACTTGAAGGCCGCCCTGTTGGCCGGGCCGTAGGAGAAGTCCAGCTTGCCGTAGCGCACGTAGTCCAGATGGATGCCGTCGACGTCGTACTTGAACAGAATCTCCCGCACCAGCTCGCGCAGGTAGCGCTTGGCCTCCTCGCCGGCCGGCGACAGGTAGATGCCCTCGATGCCCGCAGCGGTCAGCTCGCGCTGGCTGTAGTCGCGCAGGCTGCGGCCCGACGGGTCGGCCTCGAACCAGTCCTTTCTCTGGTAATAGACGTGGCGGCGGTCCTTGGGTTTCTGGTCCGAAGACCAGGCGAAGTAGACGTTGATCCAGGCGTGGATCCTGATCCTGCGGGCCTTGCACTCCGCCAGCATGATGGCCAGCGGGTCGAACCCGGGCGAGACGCAGTCGGCCCGTGGGATGTTGGCCGAGTGGTAGTAGGCCTCGCCCCGGGCGTAGAACTGCACGAACAGGTCGGTGACGCCGGCCTCGGCCGCCCGGTCGACGATCTTCCGGGCCGCGGCCGGCGAGGTCAGCGAGTAGCGCACCACCCACATGCCCTTGACCTGGGCTTGGGCGATGGCTGCGCACAGAAACACCGCAAAAGGGAAAAATAGCGGATATAAAGCTTTCACTTTTACCATAGGGTAATTATCCTACAATTATCCCAGTGGGTCAACACTTAATCGTAAATAAAAAGCCCTATCTGTAATCAGATAGGGCTTTACATCATTCAATTTATTTATCATCACCCTCTACTTCACAGTTGTTTTCACCAGATATCATCGGCAGAAATATATTCCTGCTGTCACCTTACCAGCGTTACCCGTGCCGTTCTATACCGCATCAAACTAAAATGTATTATGCCTCGGTTTTGGGAGGTGATGATGGGTTATATTTCCTAACCCCAAATATTATAGCAATGATACCAATAGCAATAATCAAGAGCAATAATGCTACAAATCCATAACCAACACCATCAGCAAATTTTAGTGGATCACCTAACCCTTTATTTTTTACGACATAGTTCAGTGCATTATAAGAAACATAGCCTACAATCGTTGCCCATAGCCATTTCGCACCATTCGGACCCAAGCCAACCGTCAATTTCCATTTCTTTTTCTTTATTTTATTATCAAGGCCCGGAGATTCAACCTTTTCCGTGAATGCTTTAACTTTGAAAAGCATCGCAAATAAATAGGTAAACAACATGAAAAATGGTAGATTAATTACATCCTTGGTTATGTCTCCTATGAGAGTCCAATGAACAATATAACCGGGTGGTACTGCAACAACCCATTTCCATCCATTGGGGCCTAGTCTTTTTTTCCATCCAAGAAAAACCCAAATAGCGAAAATCAGAATTCCCAGCAATAACATACCGATCTTTACCACATTTGATATCGCACTTGCATTATGAATCTTCTCGTCTGTTTTGATAACAACAGAATTTAATACATTAGCAAAGATACCTTTGTATGAGTCTATTTCAGATTCATAGCAAAAACAAGTAATGGCTATCACCCTTTTTGTTGTAAAGTAATATGAACCCGTAACAATGGTCGTATTGTTCCTTACAATAAAATTAACTCTATGATTTAATGAATCATGTGAAAAAGCAATTATCTCGCCAGAATTATTTAAATTACCATATATCTCAATTACAACGTTCTTTTCGGTATAGTCTTCTAACAATTCGCTAACTTCAAGAATATTCGGATTATAATACCAAGTGTCTATGGGCTGCGTACTAAAGAAATGATTAAAATTGGATATCTTCACATTTGGATTTATTTTTTTTACTCTCTCTATTTTCTTTTCAAGCTTATCTTTCGGTAGTTCCTTCCACCCACTTGGCAATGTAAAAGAAAATCCTTCAGAACTTAGATCAATCACTTGATAGGCTAGTTTGTTTTCTTGTGCAACTAATATACACATCGGCGTTGCCGAAAAAAACACAACGCCTAAGCCTAAATACAGCAATCGCATCTTCACATTATTCCCCTTTCGGATTATTACTTAATAGTTTATATCATTTCGCTAATTCTGTCAAGAAGCAATTATTAATCTTTGCACAGATGAATGAAGTCTAGCTAATAACCTATCTTTGTATATGTAAAAAGGGTGCAGGATCAAAACGATCTTGCACCCTAAGTAATACCTGCGGGGCTACTTCTTCTCGGCCTTTTTCTCGGCCTTCTTCTCCGGAGCCTGCCCCGAGCTCAGCTTGGGGGTGGGCTCTTTTTTGGCCGGCTTGTCTTCTTTTTTGGATTCGGCCTTCTTCTCGCCCTTCTTCCTGTACTTGGGCTGCTTGGTCACCGGCTTCTCCTCGGCCTTGGGCTTGTCGGGCGCGCCGTGCAGCGCCATCAGTGCCATCAGGGCGGCGTCGCCGGGCCGCGGCCACAGCTTGGTGACCGTGATGAAGCCCGAGGTCTTGTCCTTCATCCGGGGCGCGATCACCGCCATCAGCTTGCGCAGCACCGCGGGGTCCTTGACCGTGCGGGCGCACTGCCGGCGGGCCGCCAGGTCGCCGCGCTTGGCAACGGCGATGATATGCTCGGCGATGCCGCGGACGGCCTTGGCCTTGGTGTCGGTGGTGCGGATCCGTTCGTGCTTGAACAGCGACGTCACCATGTTGGACACCAAGGCCGCCCGGTGCGACCGGGTGCGCTGGAGCTTGAACGTTTTCTTGCGGTGTCTCATCTGCCCCTATCCTGATTGTCAGCTTGGTTCGGTTTTAACCACAGAGACCACTGAGGAAACGCACATGGGACATTCTCTGCGTCCTCTGTGGTGAAAGGCTACTTTTTTTTCTTGGCGTCGACGTACTGGTCGATCTTCATTCCGAACGACAGGTTCATGTTCTTCAGGATCTCGATCAGCTCGGCCAGGGACTTGCGGCCGAAGTTTCGGTACTTCAGCATCTCGCTCTCGGTCTTGTGCACCAGGTCGCCGATGGTGAAGATGTTGTTGGCCCGCAGGCAGTTGGCCGAGCGCACCGACAGCTCCAGCTCCTCCACCGGCTTGCCCAGCAGGTCCCGCATCTTGAGGTAGTCGGCGTCGCCGCCTTCCTCGGCGGCCTCCTCGGCCTCCTCGCCGAACGACAGGAACAGGGCCAGATGGTCGCGCAGCAGCTTGGCGGCATGGCTCATGGCCTCGTCCGGCCGCACCGTGCCGTCGGTGTGGACGTCGACGATCAGGCGGTCGTAGTCGGTGCGCTCGCCCACGCGGCAGTTCTCGACATGGAAGCTGATCTTGACCACCGGGGAGAACGAGGCGTCCAGCGGAATCAGGCCGATCGAGTTGTACGACTTGCGGAACACCTCGGCCGGGACGTAGCCGCGGCCGTGGTCCACGGTCAGCTCCATCCGCAGGCTGCCGTCCTCGGCCAGGTTGGCGATGTGCTGATCCGGGGTCAGGATCTCGACGTCGGGGTCGCCGTCGATCGACGCAGCGGTCACCGCGCCCCGCGCCGTGGCCTTGAGGTACAGGGTCTTGGGATGCTCGGTATGGAGGCGCAGCCGGATCTGCTTGAGGTTGAGCACGATCTCGGTCACGTCCTCGACGATCCCCGGGATGGTGGAGAACTCGTGCAGCACGCCCTCGATCTTGACCGCCACCACCGCCGCGCCCGGGATCGACGACAGCAGCACCCGGCGCAGGGCGTTGCCCAGCGTCAGGCCGTATCCGCGTTCCAGCGGCTCGGCGACGAACCGGCCGTAGGTGCGGGTGAACGAGCTTTCCTCTATCGCGATGCCCTTGGGCATCTGCAAGCTGCGCCATTTGATCATGGTCCGCAATGCCTCCGTCGTTAATCGTGAATGGGCCCGGGGCGACGCGCGCCCGGGCGCGAGGCAGGCCGGCGGCGCCGGGCCGCCGGACGGGGCGTCACTTGGAGTAGAGCTCGACGATCAGCTGCTCGTTGATGGGCAGGCCGATGGCGTCGCGGGTGGGCAGGGAGACCACTTTCCCGGCCAGCGCGGCCCGGTCCAGTTCCAGCCAGGCGGCGATGGGCCGGCTCTTGGTTTTGTCGGCGGCGTCCTTGATGATCACGTTTTCGCGGCTCCTGTCCCTGACCCGGACCGCGTCGCCGGCGCGCAGGGAGAACGACGGCACATTGACGGCCCGGTCATTGACCAGGAAGTGCCCGTGCAGGATCAGCTGGCGGGCGGCCGAGCGCGACGGCGCCAGGCCCAGGCGGAACACCACGTTGTCCAGCCGGCGCTCCAGCAGGGACAAGAGATTTTCGCCGGTGACGCCCTTGATCCGGGCGGCCTTGTCGAAGTACTTGCGGAACTGCCGTTCCATGATGCCGTAGATCCGCCGCACCTTCTGCTTCTCGCGCAGGTGGATGGCGTAGCCGGTGGGGCGGCGCATGCTGTCCTTGCCGTGCTCGCCCGGGGCGTAGCTGCGCCGCTCGAAGGCGCACTTGGCGGTGCCGCAGCGCTCGCCCTTGAGGAACAGCTTCATGCCCTCGCGCCGGCACAGCTTGCAGCGGGCGTCCTTGTATCTGGCCATGTATGGGAAACCTCCTGAATGATTGCAGGTCTGGGGAAACCGGACCGGGCCCGGCGCGGGCTAGACCCGGCGCCGCTTGGGCGGCCGGCAACCGTTGTGGGGCACCGGCGTCACGTCGCGGATGGACGAGATCTCCAGGCCGGCCGCCTGGAGCGACCGGATGGCAGACTCGCGGCCCGAACCCGGGCCCTTGACCCAGGCCTCGACCTTGTGCATGCCCAGCCCGACCGCAGTCTTGGCGCAGGCCTCGGCCGCCATCTGCGCGGCGAACGGCGTCGACTTGCGGGCGCCCTTGTAGCCGGCGGTCCCGGCCGAGGCCCAGGCGATGACGTTGCCGTTGCGGTCGGTGATGGTGACGATGGTGTTGTTGAAGGTCGACTGGATGTGGGCGATGCCGTACGACTCGATCTTCTTTTCCTTCTTGCGGACGGCCCGTTTCTCGACCCGTTTCTTCTCTTCAGCCATTGCTGCCCCTTAACTACGAAACTACGAATTCTGAATTCAGAATTCTGAATTCACAATGGGTTACTTCTTCGACGGCGCCTTCTTCTTGACGATGGCGCCCTTGCGCGGACCCTTGCGGGTGCGGGCGTTGGTGCGGGTGCGCTGGCCCCGCACCGGCAGGCCCTTGCGGTGGCGCAATCCGCGGTAGCAGCCGATCTCCATCAGCCGCTTGATCGACAGGGAGACCTCCGTGCGGCGGGCGCCCTCGACCTTGTGCTCCTGCTCGATGATGCCCCGGATCCGGCCGATCTCCTCCTCGGTCAGGTCCTTGACCCGCTTGCCGGGGTTGACCCGGGCCGATGACAGGATCTTCCTGGCCGAGGTCCGGCCCAGGCCGAAGATGTAGGTGAGCGCGATCTCGATCCGCTTCTCGCGGGGCAGGTCGACTCCAGCGATTCTGGCCACGGACGTTTCTCCTTCGGATTTCTCGGTTGATTACCCTTGCCGCTGCTTGTGCCGGGGGTTCTTGCAGACCACCCGGAGCACTCCCTTGCGCCGGACCAGCTTGCAGTGGGCGCAGACCTTCTTGACGGATGCCCGGACCTTCATGATGGCTTCCTTGCGTGTGACTGATGGTGGACGTGGTTACTTGAAGCGATAGATGATCCGCCCCCGGGACAGGTCGTAGGGCGACAGCTCCAACGTCACCTTGTCGCCCGGCAGGATCTTGATGTAGTGCATCCTCATCTTGCCCGAGATGTGCGCCAGGATCCGGTGCCCGTTGGGCAGCTCCACCCGGAAGGTGGCGTTGGGCAGGTTCTCGATGACGGTCCCCTCGACCTGGATCCCTTCCTGCTTGGCCATGGTGTCCTTTATTGGTGTCGGGCGGTGAAAGTCACCGCCGGGTGAGGACCAGGGGATCGCCGCCGGTGACGATCACGGTGTCCTCGAAATGGACCGAGGGGCGGCCGTCCGCGGTCACCACCGTCCATCCGTCTGTCAGGAACCTGACCTGGTGCCCGCCGGCGTTGATCATCGGTTCGATGGCCAGGCACATCCCCGGCCGCAGCCGGGCGCTGAGACCCGGCCGGACATAGTTGGGGATCTCTGGCTCCTGGTGCAGCCGTTCGCCCACGCCATGCCCGCACAGCTCGCGCACCACCGAGCAGCCCGCGCCCTCGGCCCGCTGCTGGATCGCCTGCGATATGTCCCGCACCCGGCTGCCGGCGCGGGCCTGGGCGATGCCCTCGTCCAGCGCCTGGCGGCCCAGCGCCAGCAACCGCAGACCTTCCGGGTCCGGCCGGCCGCCCACCAGGTAGCTGCGGGCGGCATCGGTGACCATCCCGTCCAGCGTCGCGCCGACGTCGATCCCCACCAGATCCCCCTCCGCCAGCCGGCGGTCCGGCCGCGGGACGCCGTGCACCACCTCGTGGTTGACCGAGATGCAGAGCGTGGCGGGGTAGCCGCGGTATCCCTTGAAGGCCGGGTCGGCGCCGCGTTCCCGGATGAACGCCTCGGCGAAGGAGTCGAGGTCGGCCGTCACCGCGCCCGGCGCCACCAGCGGCCTGAGCACCTCCCAGAACTCGGCCAGAATCCGGCCGCAGGCCACGAGCTGGTCCACCTGGCGGGCCGAGTAGACCGGGATCATCGCTACGCCCGCAGCCGCCCTTTGAAAGAGCCGTAGACCGCCTCCGGGGCTTGGCCGCCATCGACCGTCAGCAGCAGCCCTCGCCCGCGGTAGTACTCAATCAGCGGCGCGGTCTGGTCGGCGTAGATCCGCAACCGGTTCTCCACCGTCTCCCGCCGGTCGTCCTGGCGCTGCTCCAGCGCCGCGTTGCAGGCGTCGCAGATGCCGACCAGCCTGGGCGGCTGGGAGATCAGGTTGAATATCGCCCCGCACTTGGGACAGCTCCAACGCGCGGTCAGCCGCCGCACCAGCTCGGAGGCGGCCACTTCCAGCGAGATCACCCGGTCCAGCCGGGCGCCCGCCGCCTCCAGGATCCTGTCCAGCCCGTCGGCCTGGGCCACGGTCCGCGGGAAACCATCCAGCAGGAACCCTGGGCTGGCGTCGGCCTGCGACAACCGCTCGCGCACCAGCCCCAGCATCACATCATCGGGGACCAGCGCCCCCCGGTCCATGAACGCCTTGGCCGACAACCCCAGCTGCGCGCCCCGCTTCACCGACTCCCGCAGGATGTCGCCGGTGGAGATGTGCGGTATGGCCAGGTCCCTGGCCAGATGCGCGGCCTGGGTCCCCTTGCCGGAACCCGGCGCGCCCAGCAGCACCAGTCTCATGGCGTCGCGGCCGGCCGTGGCGGCATCGATCACGCGCCCTACATCCTTCCGCCGCGGCCCGACAGCTTGCCGCCCTTGATGAAGCCCTCGTAGTGCCGCATCAGCAGGTGCGACTCTATCTGCTTCAGGGTGTCCAGGGCCACGCCCACGATGATCAGCAGGGTGGTGCCGCCGAAGTAGATCGGCAGCCCGGTCAGGCTCATCAGGACGGTCGGAAGGATGGCGATGATGGCGAAGAAGATCGCGCCCGGCAGGGTGATCCGGGTCAGGATCCGGTCGACGTACTCGGCGGTTTTGGACCCGGGCCTGATCCCGGGGACGAAGCCGCCGTACTTCTTCATGTTGTCGGCCAGGTCGTTGGGGTTGATGACGATGGCGGTGTAGAAGTACGCGAAGAAGATGATCAGCAGTGCGTAGATGACGTTGTACAGCCAGGAGCCGGTGGTGAACAGCGCGGCGACGCCCTGGGCCCAGTCGGCCTTGAAGAACGTGACGAATGTCATGGGGAACGCCAGCACGCTCTGGGCGAAGATGATCGGGATCACGCCGGCCGAATTGAACGACAGCGGGATGTAGGTGTTCTGGCCGCCGTAGATCTTGCGCCCCACCACCCGCTTGGCGTACTGCACCGGGATCTTGCGCGAGGCCTGGGTCATCAGCACCACGGCCGCGGTCACCAGCACCACCACCACCAGCATCAGGATCACGGTGACGGCGCCCACCGCCCCGGCCCACAGGGCGGTCAGGGTCTGGATCACCTGGCCCGGGATCATGTCGAGGCAGCCCACGAAGATGATCATCGAGATGCCGTTGCCGATGCCGCGCTCGGTGATCCGCTCGCCCAGCCACATCACGAAGACGGTGCCCGCGGTCATGGTGATCATGGTCAGCAGCCTGAAGCCGAAGCCGGGGTGCGGCACCACCGCCATGCCGTTGGGCGACAGCGATTCCAGGAAGAGCGCGATGCCGTAGGACTGGAACAACGCCAGGCCGACGGTGGCGTAGCGGGTGTACTGGTTGATCTTCTTGCGGCCGGCCTCGCCCTCCTTCTGCAGCTTCTCCAGGAAGGGGATCACCGCGCCCAGCAGCTGCATCATGATCGACGACGAGATGTAGGGCATGATCCCCAGCGCGAAGATGGTCGCCCGCGACAGGTTGCCGCCCACGAACAGGTCATACATGCCGAACAGGCTTCCCCGCTGGGCCCGGAAGAACTCGGCCAGGGCGTTGGTGTCGATGCCGGCCGTGGGCAGGTGGCCACCGATGCGGTAGATCACCAGCAGGGCAACGGTGAACAGGATCTTCTTGCGAAGCTCGGGGATCCTGAAGATATTCTGGATTTTATCCCACATCTGGAAATCCGTTCGTTGGTGCGATTGGAGGGCGGGCGCCCGGCGCCGGCGGCCCGGACGTTACGCGGTCAGCAGCTCTGCCTTGCCCCCGGCGGCCTCGATGGCTTTCCTGGCCGAGGCCGAGAAGGCATGGGCCTTGACCGTCAGCGCTGACTTGAGCTCCCCCTGTCCCAGGATCTTGACCGGGCGAACGGACGAGCTCACCAGGCGCCGCTGGTGCATCAGCTGCGGGGTGATCTCGGCGGCGCCGGCCAGCCCGGCCAGCGATCCGAGATTGACTACCTGGAACACGGTCTTGTTCAACGGCTTGAACCCGCGCTTGGGCAGGCGCCGCTGCAGGGGCATCTGGCCGCCCTCGAACCAGCGCGGCACCTTGGCCCCGGCGCCGGCCCGCGCCTTCTGTCCCTTGTGGCCGCGGGTGCTGGTGCCGCCGTGCCCCGACCCGGTGCCGCAGCCCAGCCGCTTGCGTTTCTTGACCGCGCCCCTGGCCGGTCGGACGTCCGACAGTTTCATCGTCTGATCCCTTCCTTGGATGGGCTCCTAGCCGGCCACTTCAGTGACCTTGAGCAGGTGCTCGATCTTCTTGATCATGCCCCGGATCTGGGGGGTGTCGTTCTTTTCCACCGTGTGGTGCAGCCGGCGGATCCCGAGGGCCCTGACGGAACGCTTCTGGATATCGGGCCGGTCGATGGCCGAGCGGATCTGGGTGATGCGCAGTTTCTTGGGCACGGTGCTATCCTCTGATTGGGGTCTGGCGATCGGCTGTGGCAGCGGGCGGCCGTCAGGCCGTTCCGGCCTCGGACGAGGCCGGCAGCGGCGGGGCCGCCGGCTCGGCGGCCTCCGCCGGTGCCGCGACTGGACGGGGGGCGGCCGACTCGGCCGCCTTCTCCTTGAAGCGGACGGCCTTGATCTGCTGGGGCGACTGCAGCTGGGCAAGGCCGTCAAGCGTGGCCTTGGCCAGGTTGTGCGGGTTGTTCGATCCCAAGCTTTTGGTCAGGATGTCGGTGATGCCGACGGCCTCGACCACGGCGCGCACCACGCCGCCGGCGATCACGCCGGTGCCGGGGGCGGCGCGGCGCAGCACCACCCGGCTGGCCCCGTAGCGACCCACCACGTGGAAGGGGATCCGACCGTCAATGATGGTGTAGGCCTGGATGGCTTTCTTGGCGTCCTCGGTGCCCTTGCGGATGGCCTCGGACACCTCGCGGGCCTTGCCCTTGCCGATGCCCACGTGGCCCTGGCCGTCGCCCACCGACATCAAGGCGGTGAACCCGAACCGCTTGCCGCCCTTGACCACCTTGGCCACCCGGTTGAGATGGATCATGGTCTCCCGCAGTTCGCCGAGGTTGTTGAGATTGATTCTGGCCACCGTCGTCTCTCCCGCTTGCGAAAAATGCTTAGAATTTCAACCCGGCCGCCCGCGCCGCCTCGGCGAGCGCCTTGACCCGGCCGTGATACTGGTAGCCGCCCCGGTCGAACACCACCTGGGTGATGCCGCGGGCCAGCGCCAGCTCGGCGATCCTGGCCCCCACCAGCTTGCTCTGGGACAGCTTGCCCTTCTCCGTCCGCGGCAGCTTTCCGGCCGAGACCAGGGTCTTCCGGCTGCTGTCGTCGATGATCTGGGCGTAGATGTGCTTGAGGCTGCGGTACACGCACAGCCGCGGCCGATCGGGGGTGCCCACGACCTTCTTTCTGATCCTGATGTGCCGCCGGATCCGCGAATCCCTGCCCTGCTTGGATATGTCTGCCATGGCTCTCCCTGTCGCTGCGGTATTATAAGCTCGTCGGACCGGATCAAGCCGTCGCGCCGGCCGCGGTCTTGCCGGCCTTGCGCCGGACCTGCTCGTCCTTGTAGCGGATCCCCTTGCCGGCGTACGGTTCGGGCGGCTTGAGGCCGCGGATCTCGGCGGCGATCTCGCCCACCAGCTGCTTGCTGATGCCGCGCACGATGATGTCCGCCTGGTAGCCGGTGCTCTTGTTGGCCTTGAGCGCCGGATCCTCGAAGATATCGAACTCGATCCCGGCCGGCTTCTTGACCTCGACCGGGTGCGAAAACCCCAGCTGCATGGCGAGCCCAGCGGGCGTAACCTGGACCTTGAAGCCGACCCCGTAGACCTGCAGCACCTTGGCGAAGCCCTGGCTGACGCCGGTGACGGCGTTGCTGACCAGCGAGCGCGACAGTCCGTGCAGCGCCCGGTCGAACTTGTCGTCCGAGCCGCGGGTCAAGACCAGCCGGCCGTTCTCGATCGCAACCTTGATGTTGGGGTGGATCCGCTCCTCGATGGCGCCCTTGGGGCCCTTGACCTTGACTGTGTTCCCGGCCAGCTCCACGGTGACGCCCGCGGGGATCACCACCGGCATTTTTCCTATCCGCGACACGGTTCGGTTCTCCTTCCGTACGTATGAACGTCGTGTTGAATCGCCGTCACCAGACGGTCAGCACCACTTCGCCGCCGATCTTCTGCTGCCGCGCCTCGCGGTCGGTCAGCAGCCCCTTGGAGGTGGAGATCACCGCCACGCCGGTGCCGCGGCGCACCCAAGGGATGGCCCCGCCGCCGGCATACAGCCGCAGGCCGGGGCGGGACGCCCGCTGCAGGCCCTGGATCATGGGCCGGTCCTTGTCGCCGTACCGCAGGTAGATGCGGATGACGTTCTGCTTGCCGTCAGTGATGTATTTGAAGTTGGAGATGTACTTCTCCCTCAGCAGGATCTTGGTGATGGCCAGCTTCATCTTCGAGGCAGGGACATCGACCTTCTTGAGCCGGGCCTGGCCCGCGTTGCGGATCCTGGTCAGCATGTCGGCGATGGGGTCGGTCATTGACATCGGTGCTACAAGCTCCTCTGGTTGGGATGAGGCGTGTCTGATCGCTGCGGTTGCCGTGATGCCCGGCCGGGGTGACGTCCGGCGGACGCCGCCGCGTCACCTGCGCCCGTGGCGGCGGTCACCAGCTGGCCTTGACCAGCCCGGGTATTTCTCCCCGCAGCGCCATCTCCCGCAGGCAGATCCGGCACAGGCCGAACTCGCGGTAGAACGCCCGGGACCGCCCGCAGCGGCGGCAGCGATTGTACTGCCGGACGCCGAACTTCGGGGTCCGTTTCGTTTTCTGGATCATCGCCTTTCTGGCCATAGACCTTCGGTTCCCTGCATTGCGGTTGACGGATGGACCTTTGTGGCTACCGGCCCTGGAAAGGCATGCCCATCAGCGACAGCAGCTCGCGCGACTGCTCGTCGGTGCCGGCGGTGGTGACGATGGTGACGTCCATGCCGAACATCTTGACCACCTTGTCGTAGTTGATCTCCGGGAAGATGATCTGCTCCTTCAGCCCCAGGGTATAGTTACCCCGGCCGTCGAACGACCGGGTGGGCACGCCGCGAAAATCGCGGATGCGGGGGATGGCCACGTTGACCAGCCGGTCGAAGAACTCGTACATCCGGTCGCCCCGCAGGGTCACCATGCAGCCGATCGGCATGCCCGCCCTGAGCTTGAAGTTGGCGATCGACTTTTTGGCGCGCCGCACCGACGGCCGCTGCCCGGTGATGGCCGCCAGGTCCTTGGAGGCGGCCTCGACCAGCTTCGGATCCTGGGTGCCCTCGCCGATCCCCATGTTGACAACGATCTTGGACAGCCGGGGAGCCTGCATCGGGCTGGAAAACCCGAATTTCTTGATCAGGGCCGGCCGGACCTCTTTGTTGTATGTTTCCTTTAATCGCGCCATGCTCGCCTGCACATTTCAATTATCGATTATCAGTTCGCGCCGGCCCGCCGATCAGGCCTTGTCCAGCATCTCGCCGCAGGACTTGCAGACCCGGGCCCGATGGCCGTCGGCCAGGCGGCGGGTGCCGACCCTGACCCCCTTGTCGCACTTGGCGCACACCACCATCAGGTTGGAGTGGTGCACCGGGGCCTCCATCTCCAGGATGCCGCTCTTGTCGCCCTGCTTGCGGGGTTTGGTGTGCCGCTTGACGAAGTTGACTCCCTCGACGATTGCCCGGCCCGTTGCCGGAAACACCTTCTTGACCCGGCCCCGGGCGCTCTTGTCGTTGCCCGCGACCACCACCACGGTGTCGTTCTTCTTAATCTTCATCGGCTTGCTCCTCAGATGACCTCGGGGGCCAGGGACACGATCTTCATGTACTGGCGGTCGCGCAGCTCGCGCCCCACCGGCCCGAACACGCGGGTGCCCTTGGGCTCGCCCTTGTCGTCGATGATCACCGCGGCGTTGTCGTCAAACCGGATGTACGAACCGTCCTTGCGGCGCACCTCCTTGCGGGTGCGGACGATCACCGCCTTGGCCATCTCGCCCTTCTTGACCGTCCCGCCCGGCATGGCGTCCTTGACCGTGATCTTGATGACGTCGCCGATCGAACCGTAGCGGTGGAGGCTGCCGCCCATCACCTGGATCACCATCGCCTTCTTGGCGCCGGTGTTGTCGGCCACCGTCAGCCGGCTGTACTGCTGTAGCATTGGTGCACCTGTCCCTTCGGTCTGTGGCTATCGGTCGGGAACCGCCCGGACCCGCAGCCGCGGCCCTCCCCGCGGCGCGCCCCGCGCCCGTCCCCGTTGCGTCGTGTTACTTGGCCGCCGTGACCACGTCCACCAGCCGCCAGCGCTTGAGCTTGGACAGCGGGCGGGTCTCCGCGATCCTGACGATGTCGCCCTGCTTGGCCCGGGACTGCTCGTCGTGGGCGTAGAACTTCGAATAGCGCTTGACCACCCTGCCGTACAGCGGATGCTTGACCTTGCGCTCCACCTCGACCACGATGGTCTTGGACATCTTGGCTTTGGTGACGGTGCCGGTCTTGGTCTTGCGGAGGTTTCGTGCTTCCATCGTCGCCCCTTATTTTTTGTCCGCCGCGCCGGCGGCCAGTTTGCGCTTGCCGGCCGAGTCCTCGGCCAGCACCGTTTTGATCCGGGCGACCGCCCGCCGTGTCAGCCGCAGCTGGATCGGGCTGGGGGCCTGCTGGGCGCTGTGGCGCAGCCGCAGGTTGAACAGCGACTCCTGCTCCTGCTTCAGCTTCTGCTCGGCCTCGGCCCGGGTCAGCTCGCGCAGCTCCTTGGTGGTGATTTTCTTGGCCATTGGCAATCCTTCCTAGGCGACCCGGACCGGCCGCTCGCGTTGAATGATCTGGGTATGGATGGGCAGCTTGTGCGATGCCAGCTCCATGGCGTCGCGCGACTCCTTCTCGGCGATGCCGCCGATCTCGAACAGCACCCGCCCCGGCTTGACCACCGCCACCCAGTGCTCCGGGGCGCCCTTGCCCTTTCCCATCCTGGTCTCGGCCGGCTTCTTGGTCACCGGCTTGTCCGGGAAGATCCGGATCCAGACCTTGCCGCCCCGCTTGATGAACCTGGTCATGGCGACGCGGGCGGCCTCGATCTGGCGGTCGGTGATCCAGCACGCCTCCATCGCCTGCAGCCCGTAGTCGCCGAAGGACACGAACTGCCCCCGGGTGGCCAGGCCGCAGCGCCGTCCCCTGAATTGTTTGCGGTGCTTGACCCGCTTTGGCATCAACATGGTGTGTTCTCTCCCCGCCTGTCGTGATCTGTCGTCGTCGCGTTAGGCCCGGGCCGCCGGGACCGGCCGGTTGAGCACCTCGCCCCTGAAGATCCAGACCTTGACCCCGATGCAGCCAAAGGTGGTGTGCGAGGTCGAGGTGGCGTAGTCGATGTCGGCCCGCAGGGTCTGCATCGGCACCCGGCCCTCGCGGTACGATTCCACCCGGGCGATCTCGGCGCCGCCCAGCCGCCCGCCGCACATGATCTTGATTCCCAGGGCGCCCATCCGCAGGGTCGACTGCACGGCCTTCTTCATGGCGCGGCGGAACGAGATCCGCTGCTCCAGCTGCCGGGCGATCGAGTCGGCCACCAGCTGGGCGTCCAGCTCCGGCACCTTGACCTCGGCGATGTTGAGGTGCACCTCCTTCTGCCCGGTCAGCAGCTGGATCTCGGCCTTGAGCTTCTCGATCTCGCCGCCCTTCTTGCCGATGACGATGCCCGGCCGCGCCGTGTGGATGGTGACCGTCACCCGCTTGGGCGTGCGCTCGATCTCGATCCGGGAGACGCTGGCGGCCTGGAGCTTCTGGCGGATGTACCGCCGGACGCGCTGGTCCTCCTCCAGCAGGTCGGCGAAATCCTTCTTGGCGAACCACCGGGAATCCCAGGTCTTGATGATCCCCAGCCGCATGCCGACGGGATGTGTCTTCTGGCCCAAGGGTAACCTCCGTGCTCTATTGCTGGTCCGAAACTTTGACGGTCAAATGGCTGGTGCGGCGCAGCCGGCGGTCGGCCCGGCCCCGGCTGCGGGGCATCATCCGCTTCATGATCACGCCGTCGTCCACCCTGATCTCGGAGATACGCAGCCCGTCGGGATCGAGCTTTGCCTTGCCGGCCCGCTCCACGGCCGAGGCCACCGCCGCCTTGATCGCTTTGGTGAGGTACGGGCTGGCCGCCTTGGGGGTGAAACGCAGGATGGCCAGGGCCCGATTGCAGTCCCGGCCGCGCACCAGGTCTGCCACGATCCGCATTTTCCTGGGGGTGACACGGATGAATCTCTGTCTGGCGATTGCTTCCATGAAAACTCCTCACTCGGATAAACCGGATGATAAGGAAACCATGAAGGACAGAAAAGCCTTCCGTTGTTCCTGGATTCCTTATTGAAAATGGTTCAGCGGCGTCCTGGTCGCTCGCAGTTTACGGCTTCTTGGCCGCATCGCCGGCCGCCGGGGCCGGGGCCGCCGCCGGACCGGTGGCGGTCACGGTCTCGGTCTTCTTTTTCTTGTCCTCTTCCTTGCCCACCGCGCCGTGCTTGCGGAAGGTCCGGGTGGGGGCGAACTCCCCCAGCTTGTGCCCCACCATGTTTTCGGTGACATATACCGGGATGAAATTCTTGCCGTTGTGGACGGCGACGGTGTAGCCGACGAACTCGGGCGGGATCATCGAACGCCGGGCCCAGGTCTTGATCACCTTGCGCTCGCGGGACGACGCCAAGGCGGCGACCTTCCGCTGCAGCGCGGGGTCGATAAAGGGGCCCTTCTTCAGGGAGCGGGACATTATTTCCTCCTCTTGAGGATGAATTTGCTAGACAGCTTCCGCCGGTTGCGGGTCTTCTTGCCCTTGGCCAGCACGCCGGTGGGCGAACAGGGATGCCGTCCGCCGGACGATTTGCCCTCGCCGCCGCCCATCGGATGGTCGTGCGGGTTCTTGGCCACGCCGCGGCTGTAGGGCCGGTAGTTCATCCAGCGCCGGCGGCCGGCCTTGCCCAGCGAAACGTTCTCATGCTCCAGGTTGCCGACCTGCCCCACCGTGGCCTGGCACGCCAGCCGCACCATCCGCACCTCGCCCGACGGCAGCCGCAGATGGGCGTAATCATCGGCCTTGGCCATCAGCTGCACCGCGGCGCCCGCGCTGCGCGCCAGCTGGCCGCCCTTGCCCCGGATCAGCTCCACGTTATGCACCATGGTGCCCAGCGGGATCTCGGCCAGCGGCAGGCAATTGCCGGGCTTGATCTCGGCGCCGACGCCGGACATCAGGACATCGCCCACCTTGACGCCCAGCGGCGCCAGGATGTAGCGCCATTCGCCGTCCCGGTACTTGAGCAGGGCGATGCGGCAGGAGCGGTTGGGGTCGTACTCGATGGCCGTCACGGTGGCCGGGATGCTGGGCTTGTCGCGCCGGAAGTCGATGATGCGGTAGGTGCGGCGGTGACCGCCGCCGATGTGCCGCGCCGAGACGTGGCCGTAGTTGTTGCGGCCGCCGCTCGACCGCAGGGACCTGCGCAGCGACTTGCGCGGCTTGCCGCCGCCGGTCAGCTCCTCGAAGGTGTATCCGGTGCGGTGCCGCAGCCCCGGCGTGACCGGTTTATAGGACTTGATGCCCATGGTCCATCGTCTCCTTATAATCCAAATCGATAATTCAGAACCGGCGGCGCCGTCAGACGCCCTCGATCAGCTCGATCTTCTGGTCCTTGGCCACGGTCACGATGGCCTTCTTCCAGTCGGGCCGCGGCCCCTGCGTTCGGCCGTAGCGCTTGACCTTGCCGCGCATGTTGATGGTGGCGACATCGACCACCGTCACCTTGAAGGCCGCCTCGACGGCCCGCTTGATGTCGTGCTTGTTCGCCCGCTTGTCGACCTCGAACCCATAGCGGTTGTAGGCCTCGCGCTGGGCGGTCAGCTTCTCGGTGATCAGGGGCCGCCTGATGACGCTCTTGTAGTCCTTCATGATCCGATCGTCTCCTTCAGCGCCTGCACCCCGTCGACGGTGACCAGCACCCGTGCGGCCAGCAACAGGTCGTAGGCGTTGACCTCGCGGGCTGCCTTGACGGCCAGGCCAGGGATGTTGCGTGCCGACCGGACCAGGGCGGGCGCCGGCTGGCGGTCCAGGCACAGCACCCGCTGCCCGGTGAAGGCCAGCGTTTTCATCAGGGCGGCCATCTCGCCGGTCTTGCCGCCGGGGACCGCGATCGACTCGATCACCGCCAGCTTGCCGTGCTTGAGCGCGTCGGCCAGCGCCGACTTGACCGACTGGCGCCGCATGCTCCGGGGCAGGTCCCAGGAATAGCTGCGGGGATGGGGACCGTGGGCGACATAGCCGCCCACCATCAGCGAGGACCGGTTGCTGCCCTGGCGGGCGCGCCCGGTGCCCTTCTGCTGGAACGGCTTCTTGCCGCCGCCCGAGACCTCGTTGGCGCCCTTGGTGCTGGCGTTGCCCTGGCGCCGGTTGTCAAGGTGCTCCTTGACCGCGAGGTAGAGCAGCTGCTGATTGACCCTCCCGCCGAACAGCTCCGGGGGCAGGTCGGCCGAGCCCGCCTGGCGGCCGGCCGCATCGTACTTGGTGGCTTGGATAGCAGACATCGTCTTATGCCTTCCGGATTATCACGATACCGTCGTTGGCGCCTGGGACGGCGCCCCGGATCAGGAGCAGGTTCTTGTCGGGGTCGACCTTGACCACCGTCAGGTTGCGGACGGTCACGGTCGACGCGCCCATGCGGCCGGCCATGCGGCGCCCCTTGTAGACGCGCCCCGGCGTGGTGCCGGCCCCGTTGGTGCCGGGATGGCGCAGGCGGTCGGTCTGGCCGTGGCTGCCCGGCCCGCCCCGGAAGTCGTGCCGCTTGACCACGCCGGCCGTTCCCCGGCCCTTCATCGTGCCGGTGGCCTTGACGGTGTCGCCGGCGGCGAAGATGTCGGTCTTGATCACCTGGCCGGGCTGGAAGCCGGACGGATCGGCCACCCGGAACTCGCGCACCACCGACTGCGGGGCGGCCGCGGCCTTGGCGAAATGGCCCTTCATGGCCTTGGTGCACGCGCGTTCCTTCTTGGCGCCGAAACCCAGCTGGACGGCCGCGTAGCCGTCGCTGCCGGAGCTCTTCACCTGGGTCACCACGCAGGGGCCGGCCTCGAGCACGGTCACCGGAAAGGCCCGGTTGCCGTCCCCAAAGTACGTGGTCATGCCGATTTTTCTGCAAATCAGTCCGTTCATGGTCAGTCTACCCTACGCTACGTATTACCGCTCACAGCTGTCAGCTTGGCAGCTCGCAGCCATTATAGTCCGGTCTTGATCTCGATGTCCACGCCGGCCGGCAGCTCCAGCTTGGTCAGGGCGTCGATGGTGTGCGGCGACGACTCGAAGATGTCGATCAGCCGCTTGTGGATGCGCCGCTCGAACTGCTCCCGCGACTTCTTATCCACATGGGTGGAGCGGTTGACCGTGTACACCGTCCTCCGGGTGGGCAACGGGATCGGGCCCGATATCTTGGCGCCGGTCCGCTTCACGGTGTTGACGATTTCGCTCACCGACTTGTCCAGCACCGAGTGGTCGTAGGCCTTCAGCTGGATCCTGATGTTCTGCACTGCCATGTTCTGTTCCTGATTCCGTATTTGTTTTGGTTATTGGCCGTTGGTTGTTGGTCGTGTGCGGTCATCCGCGAACAACGAACAACCGGCAACCAACATCAGAATAGCTACTCGACGATCTCGGTGACGGTGCCGGAGCCGACGGTGCGGCCGCCCTCGCGGATGGCGAACCGCAGGCCCTTGTCCATCGCGATCGGCGTCAACAGCTCGCCCTCGATCGTCACGTTGTCCCCCGGCATCACCATCTCCACCCCCTTCGGCAGCTGCAGCGTCCCCGTCACGTCCGTCGTCCGGAAGTAGAACTGCGGCCGGTACCCGTTGAAGAACGGCGTGTGCCGGCCGCCCTCCTCCTTCGTCAGCACGTACACCTCGCCCTTGAACTTCTTGTGCGGCGTGATGCTCTTCGGCGCCGCCAGCACCATCCCCCGCTCCAGGTCCGTCTTCTCGATCCCCCGCAGCAGCACTCCGATGTTGTCCCCGGCCTGCGCGTCGTCCAGCAGCTTCCGGAACATCTCCACTCCCGTCACCGTCGTCTCCTTCGTCTCCCGCACCCCCACCCGCTCCACCTTGTCCCCCACCTTCACCCGGCCCCGCTCCACCCGGCCCGTCCCCACCGTCCCCCGGCCCGTGATCGAGAACACGTCCTCGATCGCCATCAAAAACGGCTTGTCAATGTCACGCACCGGGTCCGGTATGAAACTGTCCACCGCCGCCATCAGCGCGTCGATCGACCCGATCCCGATCTCCGACTTGTCCTCCTCCATCGCCTTCAAGGCGCTGCCACGGATCACCGGGATCTTGTCCCCCGGGAACTGGTACTTCGTCAGCAGGTCCCGCACCTCCATCTCCACGATCTCGATCAAATCCGGGTCGTCCACCTGGTCCACCTTGTTCAAATACACCACCAGCGCCGGCACCCCCACCTGCCGCGCCAGCAGGATGTGCTCCCGCGTCTGCGGCATCGCGCCCTCGGACGCCGCCACCACCAGGATCGCCCCGTCCATCTGCGCCGCCCCGGTGATCATGTTCTTGATGTAGTCGGCGTGCCCGGGGCAGTCCACGTGCGCGTAGTGCCGCTTTTCCGTCTCGTACTCCGCGTGGTGCACGTTGATCGTCACCCCCCGCGCCTTCTCCTCCGGCGCGTTGTCGATCTCCTCGTAGCTCTTCGCCTTCGCCAGACCCTTCGACGACAGGTATTTCGTGATCGCCGACGTCAGCGTCGTCTTCCCGTGGTCCACGTGACCGATCGTCCCGATGTTCACGTGCGGCTTGGTCCGCTCGAATTTCGCCTTCGCCATGGTCGTCTCTCCTGTGTATGGGCTGGATGAGTTTTCTATCGTCCGTTACTATTGCATGGCCATCGTGCAACAACCGTCAGACGATTGTCATGCTGTCGTAAGGGATCAGTACTTCCCGGTCGTCGAGGCCACGATCTCGTCGGCGATGGAGCGCGGCACGTCCTCGTAGCGCGAGAACTGCATCGTATAGATGGCGCGCCCCTGGGACAGCGACCGCAGGCGGGTGGCGTAGCCGAACATCTCCGACAGCGGCACCATGGAGGCGATCACCTGGCTGTCCTTGCGCTTGACCATCCCCAGGATCTTGCCGCGGCGGGCGGTCAGGTCGCCCATCACCTCGCCCATGTAGACCTCGGGCACCACCACCTCGACGCTCATGATCGGCTCCAGCAGGGTGGCCCCGGCCTTTTCCAGCGCCTCGCGCATGGCCATCGACCCGGCGATCTTGAAGGCCATGTCCGAGGAGTCGACCTCGTGGTAGGAGCCGTCCTCCAGCGTCACCTTGACGTCCACCACCGGGTAGCCGGCCAGCACGCCCGATTCCAGGGCGCCCCGGACCCCCTTCTCCACCGATGGGATGTACTCCCGGGGGATGGTGCCTCCCACCACGTCGTTGACGAACTCGTAGCCGGCGCCGGCGGGCTGGGGATCGACCGTGATCACCACGTGCCCGTACTGGCCGTGGCCGCCGGTCTGGCGCACGAATTTTGTGTTGGCCCGGGCCGACTTGCGGATGGTCTCGCGGTAGCTGACCTGGGGCTTGCCGACGTTGGCGCCGACCGCGAACTCGCGCTTCATCCGGTCGACGATGATGTCGAGGTGGAGCTCGCCCATGCCCGAAATCAGCGTCTGTCCGGTCTCGTCGTCGAACCGCACCTTGAAGGTCGGGTCCTCGTCCGACAGCTTGGACAGGGCGGTCGACAGCTTCTCCTGGTCGGCCTTGCTCTTGGGCTCGACCGCCACGGAGATCACCGGATCGGGGAACTTCATCGACTCCAGCTCGATCGGGCTGGCCTTGTCGCACAGGGTGTGCCCGGTGCGGGATTCCTTGAGCCCGACCACCGCCACGATGTCGCCGGCCGAGGCCGACTCGATGTCCTCTCGCTTGTTGGCGTGCATCAGCAGCAGGCGGTTGACCCGCTCCATCCGCTCTAGGTTGCTGTTGTAGACGCCGGAGCCGGACTCGATCGTGCCCGAGTAGACGCGGATGAACGAGATCCGCCCCACGTAGGGGTCGGTGGCGATCTTGAACACCAGCGCCGACAGCGGGGCCGCCGGGTCGTCGGGCCGCTCCTCCTTCTTCCCGGTGAAGGGATTGGTGCCGGTGATCGGCGGCAGGTCGACCGGGGCCGGCAGGTAGTCGACCACCGCGTCCAGCAGGTTTTGCACGCCCTTGTTCTTGAACGAGGCCCCGCACAGCACCGGGAACATCTTGACCGCCAGCGTCCCCTTGCGGATGGCCCGCCGCAGCAGCTCCTCCGGGACCGGGGCCCCCTCGACGTAGCGGTGCATGGCCTCGTCGTCGTACTCGGCCACCTGCTCCACCAGGCGCTCCCGTGCGGCCTCGGCCCGCTCCCGCAGGTCCGCGGGGATCTCGCCGGCCTCGGGCGTGCCGTCCTCGTCGCCGGTGAAGGTCAGCGCCCGCATGGCCACCAGGTCGATCACCCCCACGAAGGCGTCCTCGCAACCGACCGGCAGCTGGACCGGCACCGCGTTGGCCGCCAGCCGCTGGCGCATCATCGCCACCGCCTCGTCGAAGTCGGCGCCCACCCGGTCCATCTTGTTGATGAAGGCGATGCGGGGGATGTGGTAGCGGTCGGCCTGGCGCCATACGGTCTCGCTCTGTGGCTCGACGCCTCCCACCGCGCAGAAGATGGCGACGGCGCCGTCCAGGATTCTCAAAGAACGCTCCACCTCGACCGTGAAGTCGACGTGGCCCGGGGTGTCGATGATGTTTACCCGGTGGTCGCGCCAGGTGCAGGTGGTGGCGGCGGAGGTGATGGTGATGCCGCGCTCCTTCTCCTGCTCCATCCAATCCATGGTGGCGGCGCCGTCGTGCACCTCGCCGATGCGGTGGACCCGGCCGGTGTAGAACAGGATCCGCTCGGTGGTGGTGGTCTTGCCGGCATCGATGTGGGCCATGATGCCTATGTTCCTGGTCTTCTCCAGGGAATGGGGCTGCGACATGTGTGCTCTTTCCGGCCGGACCGCCTCAATTCGCTCTCCGCGGCGACCGGGCTCGACCAGGCCGGTTCACGGACGACGGGGCATCCAGGGGTTGCTGGTGCGCGTGGTTGACCGGGCGCCTAGAACCGGTAATGGGCGAAGGCCTTGTTGGCCTCGGCCATCTTGTGGGTATCTTCCTTCTTCTTGACCGCGCCGCCCTCGTTCTTGATGGCCGCCATGATCTCGCCCGCTAGGCGGTCGCGCATGGTCTTCTCGGCCCGGGTGCGGGCGTAGGTGATCATCCAGCGGATGGCCAGCGCGGTCCGACGCTCGGGCTTGACCTCCATCGGCACCTGGTAGGTGGCGCCGCCGACGCGGCGCGGCCGCACCTCCAGCACCGGCTTGATGTTGTTGAGCGCCTGCTTGAAGCCGTCGATGCCCGGTTGCTTGGTCTTGGCCTCGACGCTGGACAGCGCCCCGTAGAAGATCTTCTCGGCCAGCCCCTTCTTGCCCCGCTTCATCAGATTGTTGATGAACAGCGTCACCAGGGTGTCGTGGTACTTGGGGTCCGGCAGGACCAGCTTATGGATCACCCGTTTCTTTCGCGGCATATCTCGATTACCAATTTGCGGTGAGCAATGGACGATGATCGGTCGGGGGCTAGGACGTCTTCTTGGCCCGCTTGGTGCCGTACAGCGACCGGCTGTTCTTGCGGCCGTCGACGCCAGCCGCGTCCAGCGTGCCGCGCACGATGTGGTAGCGCACGCCCGGGAGGTCCTTGACGCGGCCGCCGCGCACCATCACGATCGAGTGCTCCTGCAGGTTGTGGCCCTCGCCCGGGATGTAGGTCACCACTTCGTAGCCGTGCGACAGCCGAACCTTGGCCACCTTGCGCAGGGCCGAGTTCGGCTTTTTGGGCGTGGTGGTGTACACCCGGGTGCACACGCCGCGGCGCTGGGGGCAGTTGGTCAGGGCCGGCGCCTTGGTCTTCTTCTTGGCGCTGGTGCGGCCGTGCTTGATCAGCTGGTTGACGGTGGGCATGGGGACTCCTTGCGGTTGCATGCGGGCCCGCGCCGCCCGGCGCAGGGGTTGGGGGACAATAAAAGAAACAGGCCGGTCCGACCCGCTCGGCCCGGTTCTCTCCGGATTCCCGTATCTTTCCTAAATTGAGAAATTTAGGGAAAATTTGGAGAACGCATATTATAATATAAAAACCCAAGAATGTCAATGATTTTTACAAAAATAAAAAATAAATATTGCTTCAGAACGCAGTAACCACCCCTGCGCAGCCTTGAATCCGCTGTGTAACAATACTACTGTCACCGCAATGGTCAATGGGCTGTGACGGGTTTCCGGCCGTTGCCACTTATTCCGATGCGCTGTTCCTGTATCCGCATGACTCCCAGTGAATTGCACGTCGCGTGATAGTGCCACTTTCGAGAGCCATCGTTGTGCCGGCCACTCCCCGGCAATCATGCGAATTCCCTCCCTTCGCGGATCCGGCCAGTAGACCTCTTCACCCCGTGTTCCAAACCGCATTTGCAATGTCTGTTCCAACGCAATGCCCCCATCCCGCTGGGGATGGGGGCATGACCGGTTGCGGCCAGATAGTTATTCTTCCTCGGCCACAGCAACCACCGGCGCCGGGGCCGGCGGGGGCGGGTCCTTGTCCGGCTGGGGGACGACCTTCAGTCCCCGGTAGCGTTTGAGGCCGGTCCCGGCCGGGATCAGCCGGCCCACGATCACGTTCTCCTTGAGCCCCATCAGGAAGTCGGTCTTGCCCTGCACCGTGGCCTCGGTCAGCACCCGCGTGGTCTCCTGGAACGACGCCGCCGACACCCAGCTGGCCGTTGACAACGCCGCCTTGGTGATGCCCATCAGCAGCGACTGGAAGGTCGCCGGTCGGCCGGCCTGGCGCAGCACCCGTTCGTTCTCCTCGCGCACCACCGACTTGTCCACGTCGTCGCCCTCGATGAAGACGGTGTCCCCGGAGTTCTCGATCTTGACCTTCTGCAACATCTGGCGGACGATCACCTCGATGTGCTTGTCGTTGATGGTCACGCCGTTGAGCCGGTACACCTCCTGGATCTCGTTGACCAGGTACACCTGGACCGCGGCCGTGCCCTTGATCCGGAGGATGTCGTGGGGGTTGATGCTGCCCTCGGTCAGCTTCTCGCCGGCCCGCACCCGGTCGCCCTCGCGCACGTACAGGTGCTTGCCCTGCGGCACCAGGTAGTTGCGCTCCTCTCCGTTCTCGGTCCGGACCACGATGGTGCGCTGCCCCTTGGTGATCTCGCCGTACTTGACGCGGCCGTCGACCTCGGTCACCACCGCCGGGTCCGCCGGCTTGCGGGCCTCGAACAGCTCGGCCACCCGCGGCAGGCCGGCCGTGATGTCGCGCGACTTGGAGATCTCGCGCGGCGTCTTGGCGATGAAGTCGCCGGCCGATATCTTCTGCCCGCCCTGCACCAGGATCCGGGCGCCGATCGGGATCGGGTAGCTGGACAGCGCCTTGCCCCGCTTGTCCAGGATGTCGACGTGGGGGTAGAGGGTCTTGTCCTTGCTCTCGATCACGATCGGCCGGCGCATGCCGGTGATCTCGTCGAACTCCTCGGCGATGGTGACGTCCGGCACCAGGTCCACGAACCGAACGGTGCCGGCGTGCTCGGCCAGGATGGCCGCCGAGTGGGGATCCCACTCGAACAGCACGTCGCCGGCCGCCACCGCGGCCTTGTCCGCGGCCCGCAGCACGGTGGCGTAGGGCACGGCGAACCGGGTCTTGGCGCCGGGCTTCTGGCCGTGGAGGATGATCTCGCCGTCCCGGTTGATCACCACCATCTCGCCCGACTCGCGGGCGATGGTCTCCAGGTTCCTGAACTCCAGCGTGCCGGCCAGCTTGGCCGTGACCTTGCTCTGGGCCGCGATCCGCGACGAGGTGCCGCCGATGTGGAACGTGCGCAGCGTCAGCTGGGTGCCGGGCTCGCCGATCGACTGGGCCGCCATCACGCCGGTGGCCTCGCCCAGGTCGACCATCCGGCCGGTTCCCAGGTTGCGGCCGTAGCACTTGCGGCACAGGCCGCGCCGGGCCTCGCAGGTCAGCACCGAGCGGATCCGCACCTTCTCGATCCCGGCCTCCTCGATCTCCTCGGCCTCCTCCTCGGTGATCTCGCCGCCGCTGGAGACGATGGTCTCGCCGGTGATGGGGTTGACCACGTCCTCCATCGCCACCCGGCCCAGGATGCGGTCGCGCAGGGACTCGATCACCTCCTCGCCCTCCTTCAGCGCCCCCCGGTCCTCGCCCATGATGGTGCCGCAGTCCTCCTCGGTGATGATCACGTCCTGGGCCACGTCCACCAGCCGGCGGGTGAGGTAGCCGGCCTCGCTGGTCTTGAGCGCGGTGTCGGCCAGGCCCTTGCGGGCGCCGTGGGTGGAGATGAAATACTCCACCACCGTCAGCCCGTCCTTCAGGCTGTTGAGGATCGGCGCCTCGATGATCTCCTGGCCGGTCAGCCGCTTCTGGGGCTTGGACATCAGGCCCTTCATCCCCCCCAGCTGCCGCACCTGCTCGACGTTGCCCCGGGCCTTGGAGTCGATCATCATGAACACCGGGTTGAAGCCCGCCTTGTCCTCGCGCAGCCCGGTCACCAGCTTGTCGGTCACCTGGTTGTTGACGTGGGTCCAGGTGTCGATCACCTTGTTGTAGCGCTCGGTGTCGGTGATCACGCCCTTCTGGTACAGGCGGTTGATCTTGTCGGTCTCGTCGATGCCGGCCCGCACCAGGGCCTGCTTGTCCGCCGGAATCACGATGTCCGACAGGCTGATGGTGACCCCGCCCTTGGTGGCGAACTCGAAGCCCAGCCGTTTGATGTCGTCCATGAACATGGCGGTCCGGTAGTTGCCCAGCTTGCGGAAGGAGCTGTAGGCCAGCTTGTCCAGCGCCTTCTGGACCAGGGTCTGGTTGATGAATCCCAGCTCCGGCGGCACGACCTGGTTGAACAGCACGCGGCCGACGGTGGTCTCGATCAACCGGCCGTCGATCCGGACCTTGATCTTGGCGTGGATGTCCACCACGTCGTTTTGGTGGGCCATCACCACCTCCTGCTGGCTGGCGAACACCTTGCCCTCGCCCCGGGCCCCGGCCCGGTCCTTGGTCAGGTAGTAGCAGCCGATGGTGATGTCCTGCTTGGGCGTGACCACCGGCCAGCCCGAGGCCGGCAGCAGCACGTTGTTGGTCGACAGCATCAGCGTGGCCGCCTCGATCTGGGCCTCGTAGGACAGCGGCACGTGCACCGCCATCTGGTCGCCGTCGAAGTCGGCGTTGNNGTCGGCGTTGAACGCCGTGCACACCAGGGGATGGATCTTGATGGCCTTGCCCTCGATCAGCACCGGCTCGAAGGCCTGGATGCCCAGGCGGTGCAGGGTGGGGGCGCGGTTCAAGAGCACCGGGTGCTCCTTGACGATCTCCTCCAGGATCTCCCAGACGCCGGGCTTCTCCTTCTCCACCAGCCTTTTCGCGCCCTTGACGCTCTGGACGTAGCCCTTCTCCTCCAGCTTCTTGATGATGAACGGCTTGAACAATTCCAGCGCCATGCTCTTGGGCAGGCCGCACTGGTAGGGCTTGAGCTCGGGGCCGACCACGATCACCGAGCGGCCTGAGTAGTCGACCCGCTTGCCCAATAGGTTTTGCCGGAACCGGCCCTGCTTGCCCCGCAGGATGTCGGACAGGCTCTTCAGCTCGTGGTTGCCGCGGCCCTTGATGGCCCGCGACCGCCGGCCGTTGTCGAACAGGGCGTCCACCGCCTCCTGCAGCATCCGCTTCTCGTTGCGCAGGATGATCTCCGGCGCCCGCATCTCGATGATCTTCTTGAGCCGGTTGTTGCGGGTGATCACCCGGCGGTAGAGGTCGTTGAGGTCCGAGGTGGCGAACCGGCCGCCCTCCAGGGGCACCAGCGGCCGCAGGTCCGGCGGGATCACCGGGATCACCGAGAGGATCATCCACTCCGGCCGGTTGCCGGACTGGCGGAAGGCCTCGACCACCCGCAGCCGCTTCAATAGGTCTTTCTTCATCTCGGCCGAGGTCTCGTGCAACAGGCGGGCCTTGAGCTCGGCCGACAGGTCGTCGACGTTGATCTCGCGCAGCAGCTCGCGGACGGCCTCGGCGCCCATCTTGGCGACGAAGGCCCTGCCGAATCCGTCCTCGGCGGCGATCAGCTGCTCCTCGTTGATCAGCTGGTACTTCTTGAATTCGGAGGGCCCGGGGTCGATCACGATGTAGGACTCGTAGTACAGCACCCGCTCCAAGTCGCGGATCGACAGGTCCAGCAGCTGTCCGATGCGCGACGGCAGGGACTTGAAGAACCAGATGTGCGCCACCGGCACCGCCAGGCCCAGGTGCCCCATCCGCTCGCGCCGCACCTTGGACAGCGTCACCTCCACGCCGCAGCGGTCGCAGACCACCCCCCGGAACCGGATCTTCTTGTACTTGCCGCAGTTGCACTCCCAGTCCTTGGTGGGCCCGAAGATCTTCTCGCAGAACAGCCCGTCGCGCTCGGGTTTGAAGGTGCGGTAGTTGATGGTCTCGGGCTTGGTGACCTCGCCGAACGACCACGACCGGATCTGTTCCGGGGAGGCCAGCTTCAGCCGGATCGAGTCGAACTCGTAGACCTTCTGGTCGCCGTCGTGGGCGGCCGCCGGCTTGTCAGTCAGCATTGTCGTCCTCCTTGCGCAGTTGCACGTCGAGGCACAGGCCCTGCAGCTCCTTGACCAGCACGTCGAACGAAGCCGGCGTCCCCGGCTCGGGCAGGTTCTCGCCCTTGACGATGGCCTCGTACACCCGCTGTCTGCCCTGGACATCGTCGGACTTGACGGTCAGGATCTCCTGCAGGGTGTAGGCCGCGCCGTAGGACTCCAGCGCCCAGACCTCCATCTCGCCGAACCGCTGGCCGCCGAAGTGGGCCTTGCCGCCCAGCGGCTGCTGGGTGATCAGCGAGTAGGGGCCGATCGACCGGGCGTGGATCTTGTCGTCCACCAGGTGGGACAGCTTGAGCATGTACATCACGCCCACGGTCACCGGCTGGTCGAAGCATTCTCCCGAGCGGCCGTCGTACAGCGGCACCTTGCCGGTGTCGGGCAGGCCGGCCAGCTTCATCTCGGCGGACACCTCGTCGCTGGTGGCTCCGTCGAACACCGGGGTGGCCACCTTGAAGCCCAACAGCTGGGCAGCCCATCCCAGGTGGGTCTCCAGCACCTGGCCCACGTTCATCCGCGACGGCACGCCCAGCGGGTTGAGGATCAGGTCCAGCGGCCGGCCGTCGGCCAGGTAGGGCAGGTCCTCGATCGGCACGATCTTGGCCAGCACCCCCTTGTTGCCGTGGCGGCCCGCCAGCTTGTCACCCACCATCAGCCGGCGCTTGCGGGCCACGAACACCTTGACCAGCTTGATGACGTCGGGCGGCAGCTCGTCGCCCATCTCGACCTTCTCCTTCTCGATCTGGAGGTCGTTCTGGACGGACTCGATGGCCCTGCGGGCGGAGTCCATCAGCCGCGCCGCCTTGGCGTTGAGCTCGCCGTCCTCGCTCAGCGAGGCCAGGTCATCGGCCGGCAGCTTCTCGAGCCGGATCTCGGCCAGCACCTCGGCCGACAGACGCTGGCCCTTGCGGGCCACCAGCCGGTCGCCGTCCTTGACCGTGGCGTTGCAGGTCTGGTCGGCCAGCAGCTCCCGGATGCGGCGGTCGCGGTCGGCGCGGATGCGCTCGATCCGCTTGCGGCCGTCCTTCTGGATCTCCTCGATCTTGCGCTTCTCCTCCAGGCTGGCCCGGCGGTCGGTGCCCTTGCGCGAGAACACCTTGACGTCGCAGACGATGCCGTCCATGCCGGGCGGCGCCTTGAGCGAGGTGTCCTTGATGTCGCCGGCCTTGTCGCCGAAAATGGCCCGCAGCAGCTTCTCCTCCGGTGTGGGCTCGGTCTCGCCCTTGGGCGTCACCTTTCCCACCAGGATGTCGCCGGCCTCGACCCGGGCGCCGATCCGGATGATGCCGTTCTCATCAAGGTCCTTGAGGGCCTCCTCGCCCACGTTGGGGATCTCGCGGGTGATCTCCTCGGGCCCCCGCTTGGTCTCGCGCACGAAACACTCGAAGTTCTCGATGTGCACCGAGGTGAACTTGTCCTCGGTCACCATCCGTTCGGAGATGATGATGGCGTCCTCGAAGTTGAACCCGGCCCAGGGCAGGAACCCCACCAGGCAGTTGATGCCCAGCGCCAGTTCGCCGCCTTCGGTCGACGCGCCGTCGGCAATCACCTCGCCCCGCCGCACCGAGTCCCCTTCCTTGACGATCGGCCGCTGGTTGATGCAGGTGTCCTGGTTGGACCGGCGGAACTTGGTCAGATGGTAGATGTCGTGCTGGCTCTCCTTGAGGAAATCGACATCGGCCGAGTCGACCTTGGACGGCTTGACGAACACGGCGTCGGCCGCGACCTTCTCCACCGTACCGTCGCGCTTGCACAACACCATGGTGCCGGAGTCGAGGGCGGCTTTGCCCTCCAGGCCGGTGCCGATCACCGGCGCCTCCGGCCGCAGCAGCGGCACCGCCTGGCACTGCATGTTGGAGCCCATCAGGGCCCGGTTGGCGTCGTCATGCTCCAGGAACGGGATCAGTGCCGCCGACAGGCTGACCAGCTGCTGGGGAGAGACGTCCATGTGGTCGACCTTCTCGGGCCGGACCCGGGGGAACCCGTCCCGGTGCCGACAGAGCGCTGCCTCGGCGGCCACGCGGCCGGCGCCGTCCACCGGGGTGTTGGCCTGGGCGATGGTGTACTGGTCCTCGTCGTTGGCCGAGAGGTACTCGACCTCGCCGGTCAGCTTGCCGTTCTTCAACCGGCGGTACGGCGTTTCCAGAAACCCCAGGTCGTTGATGCGGGCATAGCAGGCCAAGGAGGCGATCAACCCGATGTTGGGTCCCTCCGGCGTCTCGATGGGGCACAGCCGGCCGTAGTGGGTGTAGTGGACGTCGCGCACCTCGAAGCCGGCCCGCTCCCGGGTCAAGCCGCCGGGGCCCAGCGCCGACAGCCGGCGCTTGTGGCGCAGCTCGGCCAGCGGATTGGGCTCGTCCAGGAACTGGGACAGCTGGGAGGAACCGAAGAAGGTGTTGACCGTCGAGGATATCAGCCGCGAGTTGACCAGGTCCTGGGGCGTGATCTGCTCCTGGCCGTCCCACAGCGACATCCGCTCGCGGGCCATCCGGGCCATCCGCGAGAAGGCCGTCGAGAACTGGTTGGCGATCAGCTCGCCCACCCGCAGCACCCGGCGGTTCCCCAGATGGTCGATGTCATCGATCACGCCCTGGTTGGCGCGCAGCTTCAGCAGGTAGCGGATGACCTCGACGAAGTCGTCGGGGCACAGCACCGGCGCGGACGAGCCGGCGATCTCCAGCCTTTTGTTCAGCTGGTAGCGGCCCACCCGCTTCAGGTCGTAGCGCTTGCGGTCGAAGAACAGCTTGTCGATCACGCCCTTGAACAGCTCGGGGCTGACGGCGTCGCCCGGGTGCAGGATGCTGTAGATCTTCGACAGGGCGTCATCGCGCACGCCCTTGTTGTTGTCGGCCAGCATGGTGCGGGGGATGATGGCGGGGTCCTTGCCCGGATCGATGGCCACCACCTTGACCCTGTCGACCTTGCCCAGCCGCAGGGTGGCCAGGATCTCCGGCGTGATGGCCTTGCCGGCCTCGGCCAGCACTTCGCCGGTCTTGGGGGCCACCACGTCGTCGTAGAGGTAACGGCCCATCACCTGCTTGTCGCCGGCCAACCCGGCCTCTTCCGCCTGATGGAACAGGGACAGGATCTGCTTGTTGGTGGCGAACCCGGCCGCCCGCAGCAGCAGGGTGGCGTGGAACTTGCGGTGCTTGTCGATCGACACCCACAGCAGGTCGTGCGAATCGAGCATGAACTTGATCCAGGAACCGCGATAGGGGATGATCTCGGCGGTGAACATCCGCTTGCCCGAGGGGTGGCTCTTCTCGGCGAAGAACACGCCCGGGCTGCGGTGCAACTGGCTGACCACCACCCGCTCGGCGCCGTTGATGACGAAGGTGCCGGTCTCGGTCATCAACGGTATCTCGCAGAGGAAGACCTCCTTCTCGATGGCCTCGCTGGGCCGGGCCTTGGGATCGGCGGGGTCCTTGAATGCCAGCCGCAGCACCCCCTTCAGCGGCGCCGCATAGGTCATGTCCCGGTCGTGGCACTCGGTGATGGAGTACCGCGGCTTGCCGATGCTGTAGGAGACGAACTCCAGCGACAGGCGCCCCTGGGGGTCGTCGATCGGGAACAGCTCCCGGAACACTCCCTGCAGCCCCTCGTTGCGGCGCTTCTCGGCCGGGGCGGAGGCCTGGAGGAAGTCCTCGAACGAGGCGATCTGGGGCTCCAGCAGGTTGGGCAGCTGGATGCCGGAGGCGATCTTGGAGTAGTTCTTCCGCTTGATGGGCTTCACGGCATGGCTCCTGGCGTTGATCGGATGGCGCACGACCGGGGTGCGGGCTGCCGCCGGGATTGCCCGCTAACGACAGCGTTTGATGAAGCCTGTCTGCCCCGGCACCACATCCGGGCAGGCCCCATCAAACGCTCGAAATGCGGAAGCGGGCCGCCCCGCCCCCGCTATCACCGGAAAGGGAATCGCGTTACTTCAGCTCCACCTGGCCGCCGGCCCCCTCGAGGGTGGCCTTGATCTTCTGGGCCTCGTCCTTGGACACACCCTCCTTGATCGGCTTGGGCGCACCCTCCACCAGGTCCTTGGCCTCCTTCAGGCCCAGGTTGGTGATGGCCCGGACCTCCTTGATCACCTGGATCTTCTTGTCGCCGCCCGACACCAGGATGACATCGAAGGTGGTTTTTTCCTCGGCCGGGACGGCGGCTGCCGCCGGCGCGGCTGCGGCTGCCGCCGGCGCGGCTGCCTTGACCCCGAACTTCTCCTCCAGCGTCTTGACCAGCTCGGCCAGCTCCAGCACGGTCATCGTCTCGATCGCATCCATCACGGCTTGTTTCTTGTCCGACATGTTCCTTGGCTCCTCTATTGCTTCTTTCGGTTACTGACGGTTGATTGCTGGCGAGGCGCGCCGACCACCGGGTCAGGCCGCCTGCTCCCTCTGCTTGGCGATGGCGTCCACCGTTCCCACGAACTTCTGCAGGATGCCGCCCAGGACCCCGACGAAACCGGCGATCGGCGCCTGGAACCCGGCCAGCACCTGCGACAGCAGCACCTCACGGGTCGGCAGCGCGGCCAGCCGCTTGACGGCAGCGGGGTCGAACATCGCGCCCTCCACCAGGCCCACCTTGACCGACAGCTTCACCGCCTCGTCCTTGGCGAATTCCGTCAGGATCCGCGCCGGGACGATCGGATCGGCGATGCCGAAGGCCAGTCCGGTGGGGCCGGTCAGGTAATCGACCAGCAGGTCGCAGCCGGCGTTCTTGGCGGCCAGCTGGGCCAGGGTGTTCTTGACCACCCGGTACTCGACCGCCTGTTCCCGGAACCGCTTGCGCAGCTCGGTGGTGCGGTTGACTCCCAGGCCCTTGAAGTCGGTCAAGTAGACGGCCTTGGCCCGCTTGAAGATCTCGGTCAGCTCCTTGACCTGTTTTTCCTTGTCTTCTCGTGGCATGCTCGAAACTCACTTTCCTATGGTGGCCAGCTCGGACAGGGCGATCTTGACCGGCGGGCTCATGGTCGTGGACACCGACAGCGACCGGATGTAGGTCCCCTTGACCGACGACGGCTTGGCCCGCATCAGCTCGGCGATGGCCGCCACCGCGTTGTCGTACAGCTTGCCGGGATCGAACGACTTCTTGCCGATCGGCAGGTGCATGTTGGAGTTCTTGTCCACCCGGTACTCCAGCTTGCCGGCCTTGTAGTCCTTGACCGCCTTGGCCACGTCGAAGGTGACGGTGCCGGTCTTGGGGTTGGGCATCAGCCCGCGCACACCCAGGATCTTGCCCAGCTTGCCGACCTGTGCCATCATGTCCGGCGTGGCGATTGCCACGTCGAAGTCGGTCCAGCCCTCGGACACCTTCTTGATCAGGTCGTCGGCCCCGGTGAAATCGGCTCCGGCGGCGGCGGCCTCGGACTCCTTCTCGCCCTTGGCGAACACCAGNNGGTCTCGTCGAACTTGGCGTAGGCGAGCTCCTTGACCAGCGCCATCGCCTCCTTCAGCGGATAGGTTTTATTGTCCTCCACCCTCTTTGCTGAGTTGCAGTACTTCTTCCCTTGGCTCATTGTCTCCTTTCTGGTTCCTAGCGGCGGCCTTCGGGCGGCGGCGCCTGCCGCATGACCGAGTCACCAATCGTGCGGGGTCGGAGCGCGCGGGGCCCGTCCGGTCCGCCTCCCAGCGGGAACGGGTTGTATGGTTGCTGGGCGCGGCGGCCCGAGAATCGGCCGCTCGGCCCGGTGGTCGCCTGCCTAACCCTGGATCTCGATGCCCATGCTGCGGGCCGTGCCCTTGACCATCCGCACCGCGGCCTCCAGCGAGCCGGCGTTGAGGTCGACCATCTTGCGGGTGGCGATCTCGCGGACCTGGGCCTCGGTGACCATGCCCACCTTGGTGCGGTTGGGGACGCCCGAGCCCTTGGCCAGGGCCGCCGCCTTCTTCAGCAGCACCGCCGCCGGCGGCGTCTTNNGCGTTGAACTGCTTGCAGAACTCCGGGATGTTGACGCCGTGCTGCCCCAGCGCCGGGCCGACCGGCGGGGCCGGGTTGGCCTGGCCGGCCGGGATCTGCAGCTTGACGAGGGCGGTGATCTTCTTTGCCATGACGCTATGCTCGCGAAAATGGTTCCGGTTAGATGGAAGTGATCTGCATGAAATCGAGCTCCACCGGCGTGGTGCGGCCGAAGATGGTGACCATCACCTTGACCCGGCCGTGCTCGGCGTCGATCTCGTCGATGACCCCCGTGAAGGTGGCGAACGGGCCGTCATTGATCTTGACGGTCTCGCCCCTCTTGTAGGGGATGACCACCGGGCCGCTGCGCTTGTCGCCCTGCATCCGCCCGATCAGCATCTGGGCCTCGGAATCGCGCATCGGCTGGGGCTTGCGCCGCGTGCCCAGGAAGCTGGTGACCCCGGGGGTGGTCGACACGATGTTCCACACCTCGTCGGTGAGGTCGATCTCGACCATGATGTAGCTGGGGAACAGCTGCTTGGAGCTGACCTTGCGCTTGCCCTTCTTGAGCTCGGTCACCTCCTCGGTCGGGATCAGCACCCGGCCGATCTTGCCCTCCAGCCCCCTCGCCCGGACGGCCGACTCCAGCGCCAGCTTGACGCGGTTCTCGTGCCCGGCGTAGGTGTGGAGGACGTACCAGCGCATCGCCATGGCGGTCAGCCCAGCACCAGTGTCACCAGCTTGGACAGGCCGAGGTCGACGATGCCGATGAAGGCGGCCACGATGGCGGAAACGACGAAGACGATCACGGTCGACTGCCACAGCTCGCGGGAGCTGGGCCAGGTGACCTTGGTGAATTCGACCTTGACGTCGCCGAAAAACTGCAGGATGTTCTTGAACATGATCGCTATCGCTCGCTTGTCCGTGTTGACCGCCGGGTTGCGGTCGGTCCTGGCAGGCCAGGAGGGACTCGAA